>JAAUYU010000018.1 GCA_014804965.1 Desulfovibrio sp. | reverse complement strand
CCGTCCCCACAGCGCTCTGGGCTGGCAAAGCCCGGACGCTTACCGGACGACACATCAACCCTCAACCACGACAGGAAACACTAACTTATCCTTGGTATCGTGAATGGGGTAGGATCAGCGCGGGCCGACTTTTTTGCAGCGCCAACGGGCCAGCGTACATGCCTTCACGCCGTACATGTCGGCGGCTTCCTGTGGGGAGAGCTTCTTGGTCGCCATCTGCATCTTCTCCTGTTCAGACTTAAGGGTGTGAATCCATCCAGAACCATCTGGTGAGAACGCACCTTATGGCCGGGAGGAAACGCTGAACAGGAGGGGCCTTAGCTCTGGCAAAAGAAAACCTCCCCTTCTTAGCTCTAAGAAGGGGAGGTTAAAATTTCTATTGTTGTTTTATATGGTTATGGGCATCAATCTGCGTGAATCTCTAACCTAAGCGCGTAAGGTTTTCGGCGTTTCAGGGGTTTTGCAATGGCGCTCCGCCGTGGTTGATGTATTCCTTGGGCATTGCCGTGCGGAAAATCTCAACGTAATTTGCCGGCGCGTTTTCAACGCCCAGCGCCTTACCGACTTCCTTGTATTGGCGCGTGATTTCATGCTTTGCGAGTGGATGCGTGAATTCCTTGGTGGCCTTGTTTGCCAAGGTGACAAGGATGTGCATATGCGCTTCCATCTGTTCAATTTCGCGTTTCAACTTTCCTTCCCTGCCAGATGCCGCAGTAAAGTTAGCCGAGGTCTCCCTGCATTTTTTCTTCAATTCCTCAATTTCCCTATTGAATTTTGCAGCATCACAGCTTGGAGCTTCTCTGCTTTCGCCACACCAGCGCATCTGATTTTCTTCCACGATTTCAGAAATCTGTGTGGCATCGCAGCAATATTCCGGCGAGCCAAGCGCGAAAAACTTGTTGAAACCGAGCATGGGAGAAAGAAAGTTTGAGACCTCACGGCAAAGCACATCGTCTTTTCCGCCAGCAGGAATTGCCTCAGGGCTCTTGAACACCCGGATATGGTAATGCCGAAGTGCTTCAAGCTGTTCCCGATTCGTGGCGGCATGAAGCCTGTCCATCGCCTCATTCAAGCGTATTGCGTGCGGCACACAATGTTTGCGCCATCTTCCCACAAAGAGCGCGCAAAAAGCGCAAATACCCCACACCAGGCCCGCGCCCACGACAGCGCACCAGAGCAAGACCAGCGCCAGGCCAAAAAGGGAAATCCCCTGGCTCAGTTTGATGACGGCAAACATGGCGGTCAGCCATGCCACGAGAAAGGCGAGGCAACATCCAAGCGCAGCTATCAGCAGAAATTCGACAATCGGGCCTTTGGGAACAAATTTCATGAGATAAGCTCCCATTTTCCGCCCTTGCTGGGGCCGGTACGCCGCAGGAGGCCCTTTTCCTTGAGCGTGGTTATTCTGGCAAGAACCGTGCGCCGGCTCACTTTCAGAGTACCGGCCAGCTCTGCCGTGGTTATTCGCGGATTGGCGATAATGCGCTCAAGGAGCGCAAAAAGTTCTGGTGCAATTTCTGGTGCAAAATCGTGAGGATTTGCACCCAAAAACCTCTGTTTCTGGTGCAAATTCGGTGTTTCTGGTGCAATTTCCGGTGCAACGGCTCCGGCTCCTTCTGCCACCCGCCGCGTCCTGCGCACAATGGCCTTGAACAGCGAACCCTCCCGATCGTCTTCAAAATCAATGTCCGGCCACGCCCCAAGAGCGCGCACGATGCCGGAACCGATGCCGTGATAGGGCAAAAGCCCCTTGGCCGCGTAGGAAATCAGGATGGGGTTGCGGATATTGGAATTGCCGGTCTTGATGTTGGCAATGGTCAGATTGTTCGGGAGGGTGCCGGGGCTGACGATCTCCACGCGGTCATCAAAGATGAAAATCCGAATGGGCGCACTGACAAGATAATCCCGATGCACGAGGGCATTGACCAGCAGCTCCTCAAAAACCCGCTCCGGTATTTCGGGCGTGCCGGGCGCATTGACGCCATTATCGGCCTGCACCTTGTGCAAATTCCGCATGACAAAGGCCAGGGCGTCCTTGAAAAGCCTGCTCAGGGGGCCTTCAAAATCTTCACTGTCGTCATAGCGGTCAGCGTGAATGGCGAGCCCCGGAAAGCGTACCCCTTTTGCCACGAATTGCGGATAGACCCGCTCGGGCTGCTCGGCAAAGAGCAGCACCCCCGCCAGATTGAGATTGCCGTCGCTGGCCGCCAGATTGAGATTTTGCAGCAGACGCAACTGCTCAGCGTGCGTATCCGGGAACTCGCTGCTGTAGCGCTTTTTCAGGAAATCCCGGAACAGCAGCTTGTCCAGCTTGTCAATCGACGCCTTGGTGGGCAATTCATCGGCATGGAACTGGCTCGTGTACTGGAAAAGCCGCCGCAACTCCTCCTTTGAATTGATGCGCCGTTTGTCCGCGCCCGCCTTCAGCCAGATGACGCCCTTCCTGTCAAAATAGGGTTTGTCCAGCCCGGCGGGCACGGTGAGGGCAATCACCACGTTGCCGTCTTCGAGAAGGATATTCTGCGTCTGGACATTCAACGGGCTGCGCACATGCTGGCTCGCGGCGTTGCTGATAAGCTGGTTTGTCGCCGACACCTCTTTGGCCGGGATGCCGGAAATGCTGCCATCATCCTCTACGCCGATGAAGATGACCCCGCCGCTGGCATTGGCAAAAGCGGCCATTTCCGCCGCCAAGGCATCCACGTTTGTAATTTTGGACTTGAACTGGCGGCTGCTGTCCTCGCCCGCGGCTGCTTCTGCTCTGAGTCTCTGAAGCGTGAAGGCCATGCTTGGCTCCTTATTCCTGTACCCTGTGTAACATGATACCCGGAAGAGTCGCAAAACTTACCGCTTGGCGGAAAGGATGGCTGCGGCCGCGTTGCTGGCAGCAGCCAGGGTCTCCGGCAGGAACTGGGCATACTTTTTCCTGGTGAAATCCACATTCTTGTGCGTCAGCATTTCGGAGATCATGTCCATGCTGAACTGGCCGCTATTGGCAAGGCTGACGGCAAAATGGTGTCGCAGGCCGTGGAAGGGGCGAAACTTCGGCGGCAGGCCGGCTTGTTTGCGAAAGCGGTCAACGGCCGAACAGTCCTTGCGCATGTCGCCGTCCTTGCCGGGGAAGAGAAAGGGACTGCCGGGGAAGTTTTCATTGCGCCACTCCATCTGCCCGTGCAGCAGCTCCTCCACGAGAGCGCTCATGCCGATGGAGAGGGTCTTTCTCCCCTTGGGGTCACGGAGGCGAATGAGCTTGAGGTCGAACGCAACATCCTCGTCGCGCAGCTTGAAAATCTCCCCCCGCCGCATCCCGGTGAAAAAAGCCAGCAGCAGCATGTTGCCCACATCCCTGGCTGGCCATGTGCGCGCGGTATCCAGAAATGAGCGCGTTTCTTCCGGCGTCAGATGCTCGATGACTTCGTTGTCCTTGACCGGCATTTCAATCTGGAAGCGCAGCGCGGGGCAACGATTGGTCTTGAGGCCGAAATTGATGATCCGCCGCAAAAGCTCCAGGGCATTCCAGAGTGTGGCCGCCTTGCGCTCACTCAGGGACTTCCGAAGCTCCTCCACCATTTGCGGCGTGATTTCCGAAACGCTACGCTTGCCGAACAGGGGCTTGAGGTGCTTGAGATAGCGGTTCCTGTCGGTGGTCAGTCCCTTGAGCGTCGGCCCCTTGATGTCAAAATACGCATCCGCGATTTCGGCAAAGGGCTTGTCCTTTTCCGCCTGCTCGCGCCGGATTTCCCTGGCAGTTTTGACTTCCTCGCCATGCCTGATGGCCTTTATCCGCTCGGCCCGAATTTCCGCCGCAACGTCCGGCCCGTAGCCCTCGGAGGTCTTGCCTACCTTTTCCCAAATCAGTCGACGCCCAGATTTAAAGGTGATATAGAAGCAAAGGTCGGGAGACCCGTTAAAAGTCTCGGAAGTTTCATACACATAAACGCCAGCCCATTTCTTGGGGTGGTAGCGCCTTTTTTGCGTAGCCATAAGCTGCCTTGGACTGTGAGTGTGGAGTGTGAAAACGCGTGTTGAGCGGCAAGATTTTTCTAACCTATTTCTTACCACACCGTCAATTTCTAACCATTTCCGTCAATGAGGGTCAAAAAATGAATTTTGATAATTCGTTGAAAATACAAGCAATTAAAAACAAATCCATCTGCATCAAAGCCCGTCAAACATCTTTTAAAAGGGCTCATAACCCGAAGGTCGTAGGTTCAAATCCTGCCCCCGCAACCAATAAAATCAAGGGCTTACGATGAAAATCGTAAGCCCTTTTGCATAGGCGGGATTTGTTCCTACCACTATTCCCACCACTTTTTTTCAAGTCCGATTGCAGGTAAAAAGGAAGCCGCATGTCCCTCGCCGCCACCGTATCCGAAAAGGCCAACCTCATTTGGGCCATCGCCGACAAGCTCACCGGCGTGTTCAAGCCGCACCAGTACGGCGAGGTCATCTTGCCGCTCACGGTCATCCGCCGTTTCGACAGCGTGCTCGAGCCGAGCAAGCGGGCCGTGCTCGACACCGCCAAAAAGTTCGCGGAAAGCCCGCTTTTGCCCACTTTGCTCGAAAAAGCTTCCGGCTACGCGTTCTATAACACCAGCCCCTTCACCTTCGGCCGCCTCCTGGACGCGCCCGACGACCTTGAGGCCAATTTCCGCGCCTATTGCAACGCCTTTTCGCCCAACGTGCGCCAGATACTGGAGCGTTTCAAGCCGTTCTGGCCGCACCTCGCCACCATGAGCGAGAAAAACGTGCTCTACATGGTGCTCAAGGAGTTCACCACCAGCAAGGCCGACCTCCACCCGGACAAGGTCTCCAACCTTGAAATGGGCTACATCTTCGAGGAGCTCATCCGCCGCTTTTCGGAAGCGCACAACGAGGACGCCGGGCAGCACTACACCCCGCGAGAAGTCATCGAGCTCATGGTCAACCTGCTCTTCACCCATGACAGCGCGGCGCTTTCGGGCGCTTCCGTCACCAAGTCCATCTATGACCCGGCCTGCGGCACGGGCGGCATGCTCTCCGTGGCGCAGGAGCATATCGCGAGCCTCAACAACCGCGCGAGCCTCGTACTCTGCGGGCAGGAGCTCAACGACGAGACCTTCGCCATCTGCAAGGCCGACATGCTCATCAAGGGCAATGAGGCGGATTTCATCAAGCTCGGCAACACCCTTTCCGACGACCAGTTCGCCGGGCAGCAGTTTGACTACATCCTTTCCAATCCGCCCTTTGGCCGCGAATGGAAGAACGAAAAGGCCGCCGTGGAACGTGAGGCGGCGGACGCGCATGGCCGCTTTTCCGCCGGGCTCCCCAGCATCTCCGACAGCCAGATGCTGTTTTTGCAGACCGCCGTGGCGCGCCTCAAGCCCGGGGGCCGCGCGGCCATCATCCAGAACGGCTCGCCGCTCTTCACGGGCGATGCCGGTAGCGGCCCCTCGGAGATCCGCCGCTACATCCTGGAAAACGACCTTCTGGACGCCATCATCGCCCTGCCCAACGACATTTTTTACAATACGGGCATCGCCACCTATATCTGGGTATTGAGCAAAGCCAAGCCCGCGGCCCGGCGCGGCAAGGTGCAGCTCATCAACGCCAACGGCCTCTTTGAGAAACGCCGCAAGTCCCTGGGCAACAAGCGCAACGACATCCCGCCGGAGGCCATAGCGCACATCTGCCGCCTTTACGGCGACTTTGCCGAGAGCGAGATAAGCAAGATTTTTGATGTGGCGGATTTCGGCTACACCAAGATAACCGTGGAGCGCCCGGCAGAAAGCGAAGCCGCGCCGGAACCTGTCGCCCCGCTCTCCCCGGCCACCAGCGGGGACGCCACGCCCAAAAAGCGCGGCAGAAAGCCGGGTAGCGGCCGCAAGCCGCGCAAGGCCGACGCCAGCCGCCGGGACACCTAAAATGTGCCCCTGAAAGAGGACATCAAGGAATATTTTAAGCGGGAGGTGCTGCCCTTCGCCCCGGACGCGTGGATCGACGAGGACAAGAGCAAGGTGGGCTACGAGATTCCCTTCACCCGCTATTTTTATGAATACACCGCACCGCGCCCGGCAGCGGAACTGGCCGTGGAAATTCGAGAACTGGAAATGAAGCTGGCCGGGCATCTTGCGGCCCTGTTCGGGGATGGGGAGTAGCGGCCATGCGAAAGATGAAGGACAGCGGCGTCGCGTGGATTGGGGCTATACCCGAGGAGTGGGAGGTTCTTCGATTAAAATATATTTTTTCTGAAAGAGATGAGAGATGTGAGGCTGATACAGAATTACCGCTTCTTTCTGTATCTGAATATTATGGCGTCGCAAATAGGAAAGACAAAATAAAGGAAGATGAAACGCTTATCAGGGCTGAAACTTTGGAAGGGTATAAAATTTGTCACCCTCATGATATAGTAAGCAACATAATGCTTGCATGGAAATCTGCGCTTGGTGAGAGCCAATCAACAGGGATTGTTAGCCCTTCATATTGTGTTTATCAGCAAATATCTGATACTTGCACACGATATTTTCATTATCTCTTGAGGACAGATATTTATGCGAATGTTTTTAAACAATATTCAACTGGAATTATTGACTCTCGCTTAAGACTTTATTCCGATAAATTTTTATCTTTGTTTGTCCAAGTGCCTTCAGTTGATGAACAACGCCGCATCGCCGATTATCTCGACACCAAATGCGCAGAAATCGACCACAGCATGGAACTTGTGCGGCAGGGCATCGACAAGCTGAAGGAATACAAAAAATCTGTCATCACGGAGGCCGTGACCAAGGGGCTTGACCCTGACGTGCCCATGAAGGACAGCGGCGTGCCATGGATTGGGGAGATGCCGGAGACGTGGAAAATAATACGCCTCAAATATGTATGTACTCTTAATCCTAGAATCAATGTCGATGACATTAATCCAGAAACAGAATTAAGTTTCTTTCCAATGGAGAGTATTAAAAATGGATATGTAGTTAACACACAAAAAAAATTTTTTTCAGAATATTGCTCATCATATAATATATTTAATAATGGCGATATTCTATTAGCAAAAGTTACTCCATGCTTTGAAAATGGAAACATCGCAATAGCAAGTAATCTTGAAAAGTGTATTGGCTTTGGTACTTCTGAAATATTTATTATACGTGCAAATAATATAGATAATAAATTCCTCTTTTATTGGCTTAGGAATGAATTATTTAAATTGCGTGCAATATCAACAATGTCCGGAACTGGGGGCCTCAAAAGGATTTCTTCGCAATTCATGCGCGATGAAAATATTTTGGTGCCACCGCGCTCAGAACAGCACCGTATTTCCGCCTACCTCGACGCCAAGTGCGCCGAAATCGATACCCTTATCGCCCAAAAGCAGGCTCTGCTGGACAAGCTGGCCGAATACAAGAAAAGCCTTATCTTTGAATGTGTGACCGGCAAGCGGAAGGTGGTGGCATGAGCGAGAGCAAACATCCCGCGCCCCTGCCGCAGGGGGAAGTGCTCATCTATCAGGCAGGCGAGGGCGACACCCGCATCGAGGTGCGCCTTGAGGACGAAACGGTCTGGCTTTCCCAGCAGCAGATGGCGGAGCTGTTCCAGACAGCGCGCTCCAATATCGTCGAGCATATCCGGCATATTTACGAAGAAGGCGAGCTGGACAAGGCTTCAACCTGTCGGAATTTGCGACAGGTTCGCCAAGAGGGCAGCAGAAGGGTCGCACGGGAAGTTCCCTTTTACAACCTCGACATGATCATCTCGCTCGGCTACCGGGTAAAGTCCCTTATCGCCACGCAATTCCGCCGCTGGGCCACGCAAAGGCTGAGCGAATATATGCGCAAGGGCTTCACCCTCGACGACGCGCGGCTGAAGCAGCTTGGCGGGGGCGATTACTGGAAGGAGCTGCTGGACAGGATACGGGACATCCGCTCCTCCGAAAAGCTCATGTACCGGCAGGTGCTCGACCTCTACGCCACCAGCGTGGACTATGACCCCAGGAGCCGGGAGTCCATAGCCTTTTTCAAGATGGTGCAAAACAAGCTGCACTTCGCCGCCCACGGCCAAACGGCGGCGGAACTCATCTACGCCCGCGCGGACGCCGAGCAGCCCTTCATGGGCCTGACCTCGTTTTCCGGGGATTTTCCGGCAAAAAAGGACATCGGCATCGCCAAGAACTACCTCAACGNNGATGAGCTGAAGGTGCTGAACAACCTTGTTTCNGGCTATTTCGACTTTGCCGAAGTCCAGGCCATGAAGCANAANCCCATGCACATGAGCGACTATGTGGAACACCTCGACANNATNCTCGCCGCCACGGGCGAGCGCGTGCTTGANGGGGCCGGCACGGTGAGCCANGCNCAGGCCATGGAAAAGGCGGAGCGCGAATACCGCAAGTTCCANGCAAAGACGCCCACTCCCGTGGAGAAAGCGTATATGGAATCCATCAAGGGCATCGAGNCCGAAGCCAAAAAGCTGAGGGGCGGCAAGCAATGAGCGCCGACAACTTGAAAGAACGCAATTTTGAGGACGATATTTGCGGCTGGCTCTGCGAGCANGGCGGCTATGTTGCCGGAAAGCCGGAGAATTTTGACCGCACTCTCGCGCTGGANACCGCNACCCTGCTGGAATTTGTGAAAANGAGCCAGCCCAANGAATGGAAGCGGCATGAGCACAACTATCCGGGCAAGGCGGAACAGGTGTTCATCGANCGCTTTTGCAAGGAAGTGGAGCTTACCTCNCTTTTGGAGGTGCTGCGCAAGGGCTTTNNCATCCTCGGCGNAAAATTCCGCGTGGNGTTCTGGCAGCCGGAGACCGGNCTCAACCCCGAAANCCTCGCGCNGTACGAGGCCAATATCCTCCACTGCACGCGCCAGCTCCGCTACAGCCCGGCCAATGAGAACAGCGTGGACGTGGCCCTCCTGCTCAACGGNATNCCCCTNGTGGCNCTTGAGCTGAAAAACCCGCTCACCGGGCAGAACGTGGACGACGCNGTGAAGCAATACAAAAAGACGCGCTCGCCGGACGACCTCTTTTTCAGCTTCAAGCGGCGGGTGCTNGCCTGCTTCGCCGTGGANCCGTACCATGTGAAGATGACCACGCGCTTAGCCAAGGACGCGACCCGCTTTTTGCCCTTCGACCAGGGAAGCNNNGGCGCGGGCGAGGTGGGCGGCGCGGGCAACCCGCAGCCCAANGANGGCGAATACGCCACNNCCTATCTGTGGCAGGAGGTGCTNAAGCGNGNTNCNNTGCTNGANNTGCTGCAAAANTTCCTGCANCTGGAAGTNNNGGAGGGAAAAGANGAGAAGACGGGCAAGCCGTACAAGAAGGAAAGCCTCATCTTCCCCCGCTACCACCAGTGGGACGTGCTGCACAAAATCCTTGCGGACGTGCGCGAAAANGGGCCGGGGCNNAACTACCTCGTGCAGCACAGCGCGGGCTCNGGCAAGTCCAATNCCATCGCCTGGCTNGCNCACCGCCTGACCGGGCTGCACGATAAANAGGANCGCAAGATTTTCNAGTCCGTCATCGTGGTCACGGANCGCCGCGTGCTGGACACGCAGTTGCANCGCACNGTNGGCCAGTTCCAGCAGGTNGAGGGNCTCGTCCAGGCCATCGACAAAAATTCCGCCCANCTCNGGGACGCCATCAACGAGGGCGCGGCCATCATCGTCACCACCNTGCAGAAATTCCCCATCATCTTCAAGGAGGTGCAGCACTCGAGCCGCAACTTCGCCGTCATCGTGGACGAGGCCCACTCCTCCCAGACNGGNCGCGCGGCNNTGCAGCTCAANACGGCNCTGGCCGACACCGAGGCGGCNCTNGNNGAATATGCCANGCTGGANGGCGAGGAGGAAGCCGGGGAGGAACGCAAGCGGGACGANATCTGGCAGGCGCTGGCCGCGCAGGGGNGGCATGACAACCTCTCCTTTTTNGCNTTCACGGCCACGCCCAAGGACAAGACCCTCAACCTCTTCGGCCAGCAGCAAGAGGACGGCAGCTTCCGGGCNTTTCACATNTANTCCATGCGGCAGGCCATCGAGGAGCATTTCATCCTCGATGTGCTGCGNAGCTACACCACCTACCGCGCGTATTTCCGGCTGGTGCAAAAGGGCGCGGAAAACCCGCTCTACGCNACNTCGGCNGGNGCNCGCGCGGCCATGCGCTTCGAGAGCCTGCATCCGCACAACATCGCCCAGAAAACCGCCGTCATGCTCGACCACTTCCGCAACGTCACGGCGCACAAGATGGGCGGCAAGGCGCGGGCCATGCTGGTGACCTCCTCGCGCCTGCACGCCGTGCGCTACATGCTGGAATTTGACCGCCAGATACGCGAAGGGGGCATGAGCGACGTGCGCGCGCTGGTGGCCTTTTCCGGCGAAGTTCAGGACACGGGCGTGAGCTACACGGAGGAAAGCCTCAACGAGGCCGTGCATGGCCGCAAGATTTCCGAGCGCGAGGTGCCGGGCCTGTTCGCCAAGGAGTTCAACATCCTCATCGTGGCCGAAAAATACCAGACCGGTTTTGACGAGCCGCTTTTGCACACCATGTTCGTGGACAAGCCGCTTTCCGGCGTCAAGGCGGTGCAGACGCTTTCGCGCCTCAACCGCACCGCGCCGGGCAAGGAAGACACCTTCGTGCTGGATTTCGTGAACAGCGCGGACGACATCCAGAAATCCTTCGCGCCGTTCTATGAGGCCACCCTGCTGGAGGAGGAGACTGACCCGAACCTTGTCTATGACATCCGCCACCGGCTGGACGCCTGGCAGGTCTATACGCCCGCGCAGGTGACGGTGTTCGGGGAGGCTTTACGCGCCGGCCAGGGCAAGGAGGGAAGCGCCCTCGCCGCAGCCACGGCCACTCTCAAGCCTGTGGTGGAAAACTTCTGCCAGCTGGAGGAAGAGCAACGGCGCGCCTTCCGCACCGGCCTCGCACGCTTCGTTCGGCTCTACAACTTTGTGACGCAGATCTGCCGCATGTTTGACGAGGACATGCACATCTATTCCCTGTTCGCCAAGTCGCTGGCATCGGCGCTGCCCACGGACGCCGAGGGCATCCCCAACCTGGACGGGCAGATCGACCTTGAATATTACAAGCTGACCAAGACCGGCGAGGGCAGCATCGCGCTCGTGGCGGCGGACTCGGGCTTCCCCGGCATCAAGGGCGATTCCGGCGCGGCGGGCGAGAAGGATTTCGCCACCCTTGCGGACATAGTGGAGAAAATCAACCAGCGCTACGGCACGCAGTTCGACCCGAACGACCAGGTGCATACCCTGCGCCAGATAGCCGACCATGTGGCCTCCAGCGACCACCGGCTTTCCGACCTTGCGGGGGACGAAGACACAGGGACTTGGAACATGGTCTATGACAGCGTTTTCGCCAGTGGCGTAGCCGAAGCGGCCCTGAGCAACGCGGCTTTTTTTGAATTTATCGACCGGACGCCCAATGCGCTGGACTTCTTGAAGGGGCGGTTGCGGGAGACCGTAAGGGAGAAACTACGCTCAGTTAATGTGGTTGCCACTGATCCTACCCCATTCACGATACCAAGGATAAGTTAGTGTTTCCTGTCGTGGTTGAGGGTTGATGTGTCGTCCGGTAAGCGTCCGGGCTTTGCCAGCCCAGAGCGCTGTGGGG
>JAAUYU010000017.1 GCA_014804965.1 Desulfovibrio sp. | reverse complement strand
GTGGTGTCTTTGCTCGTGCCGTTGCTGTCGGTCACGGTCACGTCATAGGTGAAACCAAGATGCACGTCCGTGTCGCCGCCGTGCTCGTGCTGCTGCGTGGCATCGTTGAGCGTGAAGGTATAGCGGAGCTCGCCGGTGGCGGCATTAAAGCCCGTGATGACCAGCTTGCCCTCAACGCCGTCATGGGTGGCGTCGAGGGTCCTCGCCGCCGCATCGTCCACGAGCTTGCCGCCCTCGACCACAATGGCATCGCCGATCTTCACGGTGTCCACGCCGTCCTTGGCGGTGATTTTCAAAACGCCCGAGGACGAAGTCGTGCCATCGCCGAGGTCCTGCTCGCGCACATAGAGGTCGGACGCGTTGAGGTTGAGCTTCGGGTCGTCGTGGCCCGGGGTGCCGGGCGTGGGCGGCACGGGACCGTCGGGGGGCACCGAGCCGGGGGGCACATCACCGGGATTTTCCGGCGTGGGCGCGACGGGGGTGCCGGACGCGCCAAGCCAGCCCCAGTCATCGCCGTTGCGGCCCACGGCATTGGGCACATCGTCCCACTCGAAGCTGCGGGAGAAGCCCCAGTCGAGGCCGTCGAGGTGCTGGATACCGCCGGTGAGGGAGGAATCGCCCCACTCATGGAAGCGGGCGCCGTTGGCCACCGTGCCCGTGCCGGGGCCGGCTGCCGGCATGAGGTCCGGCTCGTTCATGGCCGCGAAAAAGTCGGCCGCGGCCACTTCGGTGCCGTCAATATTGAAGGAGGGCAGGTTTTCCTCGTTATATTGCTGGTAAAAGCCCTGCAGCTCAAGGTTGGAGCCGTCCTCAAACCTGATGTTCAGGTTGTCGCCGTCGCGGGCGAGGGTGGCATCCGTGGTGGGAAAGTCGAAGACAAAACGGGCTTCGGGCGCGCACTGGACGGACTCCGAGGCGCCGGCGGCGGGCTTGGCGAGGCGGATGTCAGCCATGGGGATCCTCCTTCTTTTCTTCCTTTTCGAGAAACGTGATGCGGTCTTTTACGATGTGGCCGGGGTGGTCCGGGTCATTTCCTCAAGTCCGGGACAAAAGCAAAAAGCCCCGAAACGGCGCAGAAGCGCCGGCTCAGGGCGGTGGAGCCTCAAAATCGGACACGCGAAACGCCGCGCCCATGCCGCACGGACGCGATAGTTGAGAGAGGGGGAGAGGGATGGAGAGCATTTTCCGTTCCTGCCCGTGACCGTTGAAAACCCGACTGCCCGCAACGGCGAAAAACCGCCATCTGCGGGGCGCCTCCGGCGGGGCCCCGGCACCATGCGGCGCGGAGCCGGCCGGACTGTGGCCGGAAACAGTCGAGCTCCAGGGTCGGCAGGAACTCTTCCGAAACAAGGATTCGGATGGCCCCATAGTAGACGCCTTTGCAAAAATGTCAAGTCATGGTCGCATCAGGGCCACGGCAAAAATGGCTTTTCTCCCGCCCCTGTCTGTGGCATACTCCCCGTGCCGCGCCCTTTCGGAGCGGCCAAACAGAAGGAGCCGCCAATGCCGGGCCGCAGCCGTTCCATCCATCTTTCGCTCCATATCCACAAAACGCCCGAAGCCATGGCGGAACGCGCCGCCCACATCTTCGCCGCCGCCTGCGAGGAGGCCGTGGCCGAGCGCGGCGTCTTTCGCATCGCGCTTTCCGGCGGGCAGACGCCCGTGCCGCTGTTCCGGCTGCTCGCCAAGAGCGACTGGGCAGACCGCCTCCCCTGGGACAAGATGGTCTTTTTCTGGGTGGACGAGCGGTGCGTGGGACCGGACCATCCCGAAAGCAACTACGGCATGGCCCGGCGCGAGCTTCTGGGCCATGTGCCCGCCACCCATTTTTACCGGATGCGCGGCGAGGCCGACCCGGTGGAGGCGGCCAGCCGCTACGAGGCGCAGATTCGCGAGGATTTCGGCCTCGCGCCGGGGGCGCTCCCGCGCTTTGACTTCATCCTCCTCGGCATGGGCGAGGACGGGCACACGGCCTCCATCTTCCCCGGCTCGCCGCTTTTGGGCGTCAAAAAGCCGGAGGAAAAGGGGCGCCTCGTGGCCGATGTCTATGTGCCCGAGCGCAAGGCCGACCGCATCACCCTGACGCTCCCGGTCATCAACAACGCCCGCTGCTGCATGTTCCTCGTGGCCGGGGCGGAAAAGCACGCGGCGCTCGCCGACGCGCTCAACCTGCTCACCGAGCCCGTGCTTCCGGCCCAGCGGGTGCGCCCCGCCGTGGGCGACCTTATCTGGATCGTGGACGAGGCCGCCGCCCGCGGGCGCTGAAGCGCACAGCCGGGGCAGGATGGCCAGCACCCGTTTTTTGCCGCTGTTCACACGCCATGACCACCAACACAGCTTTTGAGGCCCGCCTGGACGCCGTTTTGGCCCGCCTGCCGGGGGGAGTGTGCGCCGCCGATGACTGGCGGCTGCTCTATGCCAATGCCGGACTGCGCGCGCTTCTGGGCATGAGCGTGGCGGAGCCGTTGCGCGCGGCTGACGCGAAGCCGGGCCTAAGTGCGCCCGGGAGCGCACTCTCCCGCTGGTTCGCCCAGGGCGCGCTGGAGGGCTTCGGCCCCCACGATGCCGAGGGCGGCAGCACCCCCGGCGAGGGGCGGCTGCTCTTCCGGCACGGCGCGGGCCAGACCTACCTGCTCCACTGGTGGGACCTCCCCGCCGGGGAGGCGCTTCCCGCTGAAATGGATGCCCCGGCAGGCCCGGAAGGCGCGGTGGACACGGAAGGGGCGGGCCACTCCGGGGCCGACAGCCGCGCGGAGCTGCGCTGCTTCACCGTGCAGGAGCTGCCCCCGGGGGGGCTTGCGGAAGCAGCCAGTCACTCCCTGCGCGAACTCGACAGCGTGCTGGAATTCATCCATGACGGCATCTGGGTCATCGACGGCCAGGGCGTGACCCGGCGCATCAACCGCGCCATGGAGCGCATCGCGGGCATCCGCGCCTGCGAGGTGGTGGGGCGCCATGTGAGCGAGCCCCTGCGCGAGGGCCGCTTCAAGACCTGCGTCACCCTGCGCGCGCTGGAAACGCGGCATACGGTGACGCTTTTCGACGACTATTCCAACGGCAAGCGCTGCCTCAACACCAGCACCCCCATCTTTGACGCGGACGGCAAGGTGTGGCGCGTCATCGCCGCCATCCGCGACATCACCGAGCTCGAGAACCTCCAGACCAAGCTCTCCAATCTCGAGGTGGAGGCGCTGGCCTACCGTCTGCGCGCCCAGGGCCTCGAAGGCGGGACCGCGAGCGGCCTCCTCGGCCAGAGCCTGCTCGTGCAGCGGGTGCGCCAGGACATCGCCAAGGCCGCCCAGTCCGAGGCCATGACGCTGATTCTGGGCGAGACGGGCACGGGCAAGTCGCTGGCGGCCAAGCTCATCCACGACATGAGCGCCCGCGCGGAGAAGCCCTTTGTGGCGGTCAACTGCGGGGCCATCCCGCCCGCGCTCATGGAATCGGAGATTTTCGGCTACGAGGGCGGCGCCTTCACCGGGGCCGCGCGCGGCGGCAAGCGCGGCATGCTGGAGCTGGCGCAAGGGGGCACCCTGCTCCTCGACGAGGTGGGCGAGCTCTCGCTGCCCATGCAGGCCAAGCTCCTGCATGTGCTGGACGGCCAGCCCATCTACCGGGTGGGCGGCACGCAGCCCATCACGGCCGACGCGCGCATCATCGCCGCCACCAACAAGCCGCTGGACCGCATGGTGGCCGAGGGCCGCTTCCGCGAGGACCTCTTTTACCGCCTGCGCGTGCTCTGCGTGGAAATGCCCCCCCTGCGCGAGCGGCGGGACGACATCCTCCTGCTCGCGTGGCACTTTTTGCGCAAGATCGGCCAGGAGACCGGGGCCACCAAGCGCCTCGACCCGCGCACCGAGCAGATCTTCCTCGCCTATGGCTGGCCGGGCAATGTGCGCGAGCTGCAAAGCGTCATCCAGTCCCTGCTCACGCTGTGCGAGCGGCAGAACATCCTGCCCGGGGATCTTCCTTCCTATATGCGCGAGGCGGCGGAGGAAATGCCCGAGCCTGCGGTGCCGCGGGAATCCCTGACTTCGGCGGTGGAACGCCTCGAGCGGGACATGCTCTCCGCGGCGCTGGCCGAAACGGGGAGCACCTACAAGGCCGCGCGCCGCCTCGGCATCAGCCAGTCCTCGGTGGTGCGCAAGGCGCGGAAATACGGGCTGCACACCTCGGGCGTGCCGGGCTGGACGGAACGCATCGCCGCCCCGGACAGGGAGAACTGAGCATGGTTGAAGCGCTCACCATTGGCCAGATCGTGGGCCTTGCCATCAAGCTCTATGCGCTCATGACGCCGCCCGCGGTATTGAGCGCCTTCATCTCGCACATGCGCGGCCACACCAAGCGCGAGAAATACCTCGTCGCGGGCAAGGCGGCCCTCGCCATCTTCATCATGGGCGAGATACTGCTGGTATTCGGCTCCAACCTGTTCGGCCTCTTCGGCTTCACGCTGGACGCCTTTCGCATCGGCGTGGGCCTGTTGCTCTTCCTCACGGCCATCTCGCTCATGAATGACGACGACACCGCCCCGCCCGTGCGCCACGGCGCGGACATCAGCGTGGTGCCGCTGGCCATCCCGCTGGGCATGGGGCCCTCGGCCATCGGCTCGGTGATGGTGCTGGGCGCACAGGCCACTGGCGCGCACGACATTCTGGTGGACAGCTTCTGCCTGCTCCTCGCTTCCATCTGGATGGCGGCCCTCCTCTGCCTGGCCGACCCCGTGCAGCGGCTCATCGGCCGCACGGGCATCGCGGTGATGGCGAAACTGACGGCGCTCCTGCTCTCGGCCATCGCGGCCCAGGTGATCTTTACGGGCATCCAGGGTTTCCTCCGCCACTGAGGCCGCAGGGGGAAGATACCGGTTTTCACGGGAACAGGATTGAAGGATATTGCATCACGGACCGGAAGAAGCCTGAAAACCTGTTGCTGACAGAGAATTTCAACAGTATTCCGGCAGCATAGATACAAACAGCACAACAAAGCCAAAGGAAAGACAGCGGCATGGACGGCCTCATCAGCGACGTGGTGGGAACCAGCATCAAGCTCTATGCGCTCATGACGCCCCCCGCGGTGCTCAGCGCCTTTCTCGGCCACACGCGCGACTATGACGCGCGCAAGAAGCACCTGACGGCCCTCAAGACCTCCACGGCCATCTTCGTTATCGGCGTGGTGCTCTATCTTTTCGGCTCCAGCCTGTTCGAGCTCTTCGGCTTCACGCTGGACGCCTTCCGCATCGGCTCCGGCGTGCTGCTCATGCTCACGGCCATCGCCCTCATGCGCGACGACGGGGAGACCGACCACGTCCGCACCGAGGGCGACATCAGCGTGGTGCCGCTCGCCATCCCGCTGGGCATGGGGCCCGCCTCCATCGGCGCGGTGATGGTCATGGGGGCTTCGGCCAGAAGCTCGCACGAGCTTACCCTGGGCGTATTTTCGCTGCTTCTGGCGGCCTTCGGTATGTTCCTGCTCCTGCGCATGGCCACGCTTGTGGGGCGCGTGCTCCACGCCACGGGCATTGCAGTGCTCGCCAAGCTCACGGGCCTGCTTCTGGCCGCCATCGCGGCCCAGGTGATCTTTACCGGAGTGCGCGGCTTTCTCGGATAAACGCAAGGAGCCTCCATGAGCCAGGACCACCAGGAACGCCGGGAGCATGATCCCCATGACAGCGGTCTCAGGCTGGTGCTCGTCAACGGCTTCATCCTCCTGCTCACGCTGGCATTTTTCGTCTTTCTCATCCACACCACCATGCATGTGGCCGAGGAATACAAGGCGAGCACCGACGCCATGGAAAACTATATCGCCTGGGAGAACTCGGGCCAGCGGGTGAGGCGTGGCTCCGACTACCTCACCGAGCAGGTGCGCCTTTTCGTGCAGACCCTCGACAAGAACTACGCGGACCGCTATTTCGAGGAGCTCAACTCCACCAAGAGCCGCGAAAAGGCGCTGGAAAAGCTCGCCGGGGAGCATGTGCGCGCGGGCGACCACAACTGCATCCACACCGGGCTCGACCTTTCCAACGCCCTCACCTTCCGGGAAATCTACGCCATCCGGCTGGCGGCCGAGGGCGCGCGCCTCGACCTTGCCGAATTTCCCGCTCAGGTGCGCGAGGCGCGCCTCAACGCGGAGGACCGCTACCTCTCGCCACAGGACAAGGTGCGCCACGCGCGGGAACTGGTCTATGACCGCAAGTACCGCGAGGCCAAGCAGGAAATCTTCAATGCGGTCGCGCACTTCCTCGACGATGTGCTGGTCCGGGCGCGCGAGGCGCAGGAGAAGAGCACGGCCGAGCTCGGCATGGTGCTCTCACGGCAGCGCCTCGCCCTGGTGGGGCTGGGGCTGCTCGGCGTTTTGACCTTTGCCGCGGGCATCATCCTTGTCATCCGGCCGCTCAGGCTCTTCGACCGCTGCATCCGCGAGGGCAGGCCCCTGGCCCCGGCCGGGGCGCGCGAATTCCGCGAGCTCGCCGGGACCTATAATGAAATGTTCGCCCTCAAGGAGCAGCAGGACATGATGCTGCGCCACAAGGCCGAGCACGACCCGCTCACGGACCTGCTCAACAGGAGCGCCTTCGACGGCCTGCGCAATCTCCTCAACGGCGAGGAGCATCCCGTGGGCCTCATCCTCATCGACGTGGACCGCTTCAAGGAGGTGAACGACCTCCACGGCCACGAAACGGGCGACGCGGCGCTCCAGCGCGTGGCCGGGCTTTTGCGCACGGCCTTCCGCGCCGATGACTTCTGCATCCGCCTCGGCGGCGACGAGTTCGCGGTCATCATCACGGATAGGGCCGCGGGCATCGAGCGCGTCATCGCGGACAAGATCGCGGCCATCAACGAGACTTTGGGCCAGCCCGAGGGCATGGTGCCCGCGCTCTCCATCAGCGTGGGTGTGGCCTTCTCCCGCAAGGGCTTTCCCGACAGCCTTTACGGCGATGCGGACAGCGCCCTCTACCGCGTCAAGGAGGGCGGCCGCCGGGGCTGCGCGTTTTTTGAGGACATGAGCGCGGGAGCGGCGAGGTCCGCCCGCACCCGACGCCTGCGCGAACCCGCCGGGGACCCGGCGGAGCGCCAGGCGAGACGCCAGGACTGTGCAGGAGGCCCCCATGCAGCTTCTTGAACGCCTTTTCCATCTCAGCGAGCGCGGCACCACGGTGAAAACCGAATGTCTCGCCGGGCTGACCACCTTCATGGCCATGTGCTACATCCTTTTCGTGATACCGGGGATGCTCGCCGACGCCGGGATGCCCGTGGCCGGGACAGCCCCGGCAGTGGTGTGGGTGACGGTGCTCGCCACGCTCGTCATGGGGCTCTGGGCGGGCTTTCCCGTGGCCGTGGCTCCCGGCCTCGGCATCACCGCCTTTTTCGCCTACTATGTGTGCGGCCCGGCGGGCTACACTTGGCAGACTGGCCTCGGCGCGGTGTTCATCTCCGGCGTCATCTTCCTCCTGCTCACGGTGACGCGCCTCAGGCAAATGATCATCGACGCCGTGCCCATGGACCTGAAATACGCCATCGTGGTGGGCATCGGGGCCTTTATCGCCTTCATCGGCATGAAGAACTGCGGACTGGTGGTGGCCTCACCCTCCACCTTCGTCACCCTGGGGAACCTGAGCCAGCCGGGGACCCTGCTGGCTGTGGGCGGCATCTTCCTCATCGGGGCGCTCATGGCCCTGCGCGTCACCGGGGCCATGATCATCGGCATTTTGGCCGTCACCCTTGCAGGCATGGCGGTGGGGGCCACGCCCGCGCCCACAGCGGCGACATTTTCCCAGGGTTTCGGCGGCAGCGACGCCATCTTCCCGAGCGGGCTCTTCCTCCAGCTGGACCTTCCCGGAGCGCTCGGTCACGGGCTCTTTTCCATCATCTTCACCCTGACCATGGTGGATTTGTTCGACAACATGGGCGTGCTCATCGGGCTGGCGCAAAAGGCGGGTTTCATGCGGGCGGACGGCCATATCGAGGGGCTTGACCGCGCCCTGATGACGGACTCGTGCGCCACCATGACGAGCGCCCTTTTGGGCACCACCACGGCCACGAGCTACCTCGAATGCGCCGCGGGCGTGGCCGCAGGAGGGCGCACCGGCCTCACGGCCGTAGTCATTGCGGGGCTCTTCCTGCTCTCGCTCTTCCTCATGCCCGTGGTGAGCCTCGTGCCCGCCTTCGCCACGGCCCCGGTGCTCATCATCGTGGGCGCGCTCATGATGCAGGAGGTGGGCCGCATCCGCTTTGCGGACTTCACCGTGGCGCTCCCCGCATTCCTGACCATCATTTCCATGCCGCTCACCTTCAATATCGCCACGGGTTTCGGCTTCGGCTTCGTGAGCTTCGTGGGTCTCAAGGCCCTCACCGGGCGCTTCCGGGAGGTCCGGCCCGTCATGTGCGCCATTGCGGTGTGCTTTGCCGTGAATTTCGCCCTGCGGCTCCAGTGAGCCACGCCGGGAGGAGGAAGCTATGGATACGAAAGCCACGGGAAGCGGCGGACGGCCCGGCCGCGAGATGTTGGGGAGCCGGCTCGGCTTTCTTTTGCTCTCCGCGGGCTGCGCCATAGGGCTCGGCAATGTGTGGCGCTTCCCCTTCATCACCGGGGCCTTCGGCGGCGCCATCTTCGTGCTCGTCTATATCTTCTTCCTCTTCGCCATCCTGCCCATCATGATCATGGAATTCGCCGTGGGCCGCGCCTCGCGCCTCAACATGGGGCTTGCGCTGAAGAAGCTGGAGCCCGAGGGCACCTCGTGGCACCGCTTCGGCTGGGTGGCGCTGGTGGGGAGCTATTTGCTCATGATGTTCTACACCACCGTCACGGGCTGGATGCTCTCCTACTGCTGGTTCGAGGTGTCCGGCGCGCTTTCCGGGCTCACGCCCGAGGGCGTGGGGGCCTTCTTTTCCGGGGCGCTCGGCGACGCGGCCACGCAGGTCGCGGGCATGAGCGTGTCCGTGGCGTTGGGCTTCACCGTGTGCGCCATGGGCGTGCGCCGCGGCGTGGAGCGGGTGGTCAAGGGCATGATGCTCGGGCTTTTGCTCATCCTCGTGGTGCTCGTCGTCCGCGCCCTGCTTTTGCCCGACGCCGGGAGCGGCGTGCGCTTCTACCTCATGCCGGACCTCGAAAAATTCCGCGAGGTGGGCTTTTTCAATGTCTGCAACGCGGCCATGGGGCAGGCCTTTTTCGCGCTTTCCGTGGGCATCGGCTCCATGACCATCTTCGGGAGCTACCAGCCGAAGGATCGTTCCCTCACCGGGGAGGCCCTGTGGATCATGGGCCTCGACACCATGGTGGGCCTCATGGCCGGGCTCATCATCTTTCCGGCCTGCTTTTCCTTCGGCGTGGCGCCCGGCTCCGGCCCCGGCCTCGTTTTCGTGACGCTCCCCAACATCTTCGAGCACATGGAGGGCGGCCGCCTCTGGGGCACCCTGTTCTTCATTTTCCTCGCCTTCGCGTCGCTCTCCACGGTCATCGCGGTGTTCGAGAACATCATCTCCTACAGCGTGGACGTGTGGCGGATGCCCCGCAAGCGGGCCACAGCCCTGCACGCCTGCGTGATGTGGCTGCTGTCGCTGCCGTGCGCGCTGGGCTTCAACCTGCTCTCCGGCATCCAGCCGCTGGGCGCCGGGAGCACCATCCTCGATTTTGAGGATTTTCTCGTGAGCAACAATGTGCTGCCGCTGGGGGGCCTGCTCTTCCTCTTTTTCTGCTGCTGGCGGCGCGGCTGGGGCTGGAACAACTTCATCGGCGAGGCGGACCAGGGCCAGGGCCTGAAGTTCCCGCGCTGCCTGCGCTTCTACCTGACGTGGCTTCTGCCGTGCCTTATCCTCATCCTCTTCGCGGCGGGCTACGCGGACAGATTTTACGCCATCAACCCCAACTAAAGGAGAGCGTCATGCGCATCGTCCTTCTGGAAAACCTCGGCTGTTCCCCCGAGCTTGTGGAAGAAAATGCCGCCAGGCTGCGCGCCCTGGGGCATGAGTTCACCACCTTTGAGAAAACCACTGACGCGGAGCGGCTCAAGGCCGAGGCGGGGGACGCCGATGTGCTCATGCTCGCCAATATGCCGCTTCCCGCCGAAGTGCTGGCGGCTGCGCCGGACGTGAAATTCATCGATGTGGCCTTCACCGGGGTGGACCATATCCCGGTGGCGGACGCGCGCAAGCGCGGCATCGCCATTTCCAACGCCTCAGGCTATGCGGACGAATCCGTGGCCGAGCTGTGCATCAGCCTCATGATCCAGCTGTTGCGGCACCTCGGCGAGGCCGAGCGCCGCGTGCGCGAGGGGGGCACCAAGGCCGGGCTCGGGGCCAACCTGCTCCAGGGCAAGACCGTGGGCATCATCGGCGCGGGCGCCATCGGCAAGCGCCTGGCCGCGCTGTGCAAGGCCTTCGGCTGCACGGTGCTGGCGCATAACCGGCGCCCGGTCGTAGACCCGGCCGTCGACGAGAGCGTGAGCCTTGACGAACTCCTGCGCCGCTCGGACATCGTCTCGCTGCATTGCCCGCTCACGCCGGAAACCAAGGGCCTCATCGGCGCGCCGCAACTGGCGATGATGAAAAAGACGGCTTTCCTCATCAATACCGCGCGCGGCCCGGTGGTGGACAACAAGGCCCTGGCGGAGGCGCTCAACGCGGGCACCATTGCGGGCGCGGCCTGCGACGTGTTCGACATGGAGCCGCCGCTCCCGGCGGACTATCCGCTGCTCCACTGCAAGAACATCATCCTGACGCCGCATCTCGCCTTTTATTCGCAGGAATCGCTGGAGGAACGCGCGAAGATTGCCTTCGCCAACCTCTTCGCGTGGCTGGACGGCAAGCAGATCAATAAAATCTAGCGGGATCGACCAGCGGGCGCGGCCGGGGCCTCCGGCTGCGCCCGCGCTTGAGAAGCCCCCGAATTTCACGGAGCCCTCATGTGCCGTTGCCTACTCGCCCTTGTGCTCATTCTCTGCTTCGCTCCCGCCTTACGGGCGCAGACGGACCTGAAGCGGGAACTGGAAACGCTGACGGCAAACATGCACGCCACTGTGGGCATCGCGGTCATCATCGACGGCCGGGAAACTGTCACGGTCAATAATGACCAGCACTTTCCGCTTATGAGCGTGGTCAAGTTCCACCAGGCGCTCGCGGTGGCGCATCGCCTGGCGGAGCGGGGCATCCCGCTGGAGACGGAAATATGGGTCACCAAGAAGGACCTTGCGCCCAACACCTGGAGCCCCCTCCGGGATGCGCGCCCGGAGGGGAATTTCGGCATCTCCATTGCTGAACTCCTGCGCCTGGCCCTGCAACAGTCCGACAACAATGCGTGCGACATCCTCTTTGACCGCGTCTGTTCCGTAAAGGACACCGAGTCTTTTATTCACGGGCTCGGCGTCCGCGATTGTGCTATCCAGGCCACCGAGGCCGACATGCACGCCGACCTCGGCAAATGCCGCGACAACTGGACAACGCCACTGGCCGCGGCGCGCCTTTTGGAGCGCTTCCTCACGGATGACATCGTGCCCGAGGCGCACCACGACTTCATCAAGGCCACCATGATTGGCTGCACCACGGGCGCGAACCGCCTCGCCAGGCCGCTTGCCGGGACGGGCGCAGTCCTCGGCCACAAGACGGGCACCAGCGACAGGGACGCAGACGGCTGGCTGATCGCGCTCAATGACGCGGGCTTTGTGCTCCTGCCGGATGGACGGCATTACACCATTGCCGTGTTCATCAAGGACTCCCGCGCCAGTGACGCGGAGACCGAGTCCATGCTGGCCGACATTTCCGCCTGCGTGTACCGGAGCGTTGCCATGGAGCAGCCCGGAACGCAATGAGCCTCACCGCTTTTGCGGCGCCCCAACGCGGCATGGAGGAAGGCCAGCGATGCCGCCGCATTGCTTTTTTCGCCGCAGGAACTATGTTGACGGCCGAGGTCCGTCCGCGTCGCACCTGACAGCTGAACCCCTTCGGAAGCAGGCAGAAGCCCATGAGCAAACTCTTTCTTGTCCATGATTTCAGCCCGGACAGCACGGCCCTGTTTGCGGTTCTTTCCGAACACGCCGCGCTGCTCGGCGAAAAAGGCATCGAGCTGGGGCCTTTTAATCCCGCGCTGAAGGAGGCCGTGCCCACGCATGTCTCCTTCTGGTTGCCGCAGCCGGAGGACAAGGAATTGCCCGCCCCTATCCACGCTATGTGGTCGGCCGTGGCGGAAAAGCTGGATTCCGGAAAGGATGTGCTGCTGTTCACGCGCACGGCTAATCCGGCCTTCCACGAATATTTCTGGAAGCAGCTCCCGCGGCGTGTGGACATGGAACGCCACGAGGCTGAACTGCTCTTCGTTTTCGGGCGCCAGTCGCTGGTATTCGAGCAATATTTTCAGGGAAACCCCGCGGCGCGGGACAGGCCCTTTACGCAAACCTACAGGGAGTGGCTGGGAAATCTCGCCCATACAGTGGCCGCCATCAGGGAGCACGCCGGTACCGCCCGCTGCGAATATCTTGTCAATGCCACGGAAAGCCCGGCCTGGGCTTCGGCGCCGGAGATGCAGGCGCAGGTGTTTGCCTTTCTCGGCTCGGCGACCCCGGGAACGTCGCTGGCCAACCCCTTCGGTACCGGCTTCAGGTCCCATCAGACGCGCCGCCTCTCCTGGGCTCTGGAAGTGCGGAACAATGCCTGGCCCGCACTGGACGCGGACACCGCCCGCGCGGCGCTTCTGGAGCTGGACCGGGACCTTCCGCAGGACTGGCTCACGCCCCTTGACCTGCGACAGGAGTTCGCGCGCGCCACTGCTCAGGCGACGCGCGACCTCGAGGCTCTTGCTGGAGCCGACCCCGGGAGCCTTGCGCCGCCACCGGCCTTTGTGAGCGAGCCGGAAACGGACCCCGGCGCCCCGCTTGCCCCGGAACTGGCCACGGCTTTCGCCCGGGCGCTCCCGCCTGCGGAGCTCCGGGCCCTGCGCACGCGGCTCGCCAATGACGAGGCCCTCCTCAATGCGGACCAGCGGGTCCTGCTGGCCGCGCTTGCGCCGGACGGGGAGTTTTCCCGCCTGAGTGAGGCGGTTCCCCCGCCGGAACTGACTGTCCTGACCATGACCTATAACCATGAAAACTACATCGCGCAGTGCATGGACAGCGTGCTCGCGCAAAAAACAAACTTTCCCGTACGCCATGTGGTGCTTGATCATTGCTCAACGGATGGCACGGCGGCCATAGTGGCGGAATATGCGCGCAAGCATCCCTCCATCCGCCCGGTGCTGCTTTCGCGGCATGTGCCACGGGAAAACGTCACCGGGCTCTTCCTGCGCTGCCACAGCAAGTATGCGGCGCTCTGCGACGGCGACGACTATTTCACGGAGCCCACCAAGCTGCAGAAGCAGGTGGACCTGCTGGAGGCCAATCCCGGAATGGCGCTCTGCTTCCACCCCGTGGCGGCGGTTTTTGAGGACGGAAGCCCGCCCGTCATCTTTCCGCCGATCTCCAACCTGCCCATGCGCAAGCGGAAGGAATTTTACCTCGCCGACCTGATGAAGGGAAACTTCATCCAGACCAATTCCGTGGTGTACCGCTGGCGCTTCCGGGACGGGCTGCCCGAGTGGTTCCGGCCGGACCTCTGCCCCGGCGATTACTACTGGCACATGCTCCACGCGGAGATGGGAAAAATCGGCTTCATCCCGGAAATCATGTCCGTCTACCGACGCCACGCCAATGCGCTCTACGCCAAGGCCTTCACCTCCAGCAAGGAGCTCAGGCGCGACCTCGGCATGGCGGAGCTTGAGGCCTACCACGCCTATGACGAGCACTTCCAGGGCAGGTATTTCCGCTCCCTTTCGCGGCTGGCCAACGGCGTCTTTCTCGACTATCTGGAAATAGCCCGCGAGGAAAACGACGACACCCTCCTCAAGCGTGCCGTTGAAAAATATCCCGAGTTCGGCAACTCCTTTCTCAAAGATCTGAAGGAGTACAACCAGCACTACAGCGCCCGCCAGCGGCATCCGGGCAGCCGCGAGACGCCCGGCGGCGCGTGAGACCATGAGCAGGCCGGGCGCCCTGCGGGGTGCGCGCGCTGTTGCCCTTCAAAGGAACAGGCCATGCAACCGGCTCTGGACAGCCTCGGGCACAGCCCCGGCTCCCCGCGGCACTCCCCGCCGGGCAGCTTGCGTGCTGACCATCCGTAAAACTTTCACAAATTATTTTCTATTGTTTTTCAATAGATTACACAATCAATTCTCCTCCGTCACCGATAAAGCCCTGAAACCCTGCTGACAAAAAATATTCCACCTGCTATGCTTGGGAAGAAAAGCGCATTACACCATCTGTTTTTGTTCAGCCAAGTTATGGGACATGTGGTAAACGATATTACGCTTTTTTCAGGGAGGGCTGCGGGCTATGGGTTTTGGCCGACAACTGTATCACTTTCTTCTTGCAGGCAGCGAGGCCTATGCCCGCTGGGATTATGAAGCCTCTACCTCCATCCTGAAAAATCGCAAGAAACTGCTCATCGTGCTCGCGCTGGCAGCGCCCATCCTTCTCTGCTGCCTTGCCGAGGCCTACACCCAGCCCGAGATACTCGGCGGCCATGCGGCCTATGCCCCGGCCTTCTACACCGTGCCCATCTTTCTCGCGGCCATCGGCGTGGGCGTGGCCGCGGGCCTCATCACCGGCTGCATCGGCGCCGGTGGCGGCTTCATCATCACGCCCGCGCTCATGGCCGTGGGCGTGAAAGGCATTTTGGCGGTGGGCACGGACCTTTTCCATATCTTCGCCAAGGCCATCATGGGGACCACCATCCACCGGAAGCTCGGGAATGTCTCCGTCAGCCTGGCCTTCAGTTTCCTCGCGGGCTCCATTCTCGGCACCTTCATCGGCGGCGCGCTCAACAAGGGCCTGTATGACGCCAATCCCCTCCTCTCCGACCTCTTCATCAGCTCGATTTACGCGCTTTTGCTCGGCTTTCTTGGCTTTTACGCCCTTGGGGACTTTTTGCGCTCGCGCCGGCCCGAAGCTGGCGGCGTTCCCGAAAGCGGCACAGAAAAAAGCGGCCTCACCGGCATGGCGCGGCGGATGCAGGGCATCGCGCTTCCCCCCATGATACCCTTTGACAAGCATGTCGTACCGGGCGGCAGGCGCATCTCCGCCTGGATCGTCGCCCTGGGCGGCGTGTTCGTGGGTTTTCTCGCGGCCATCATGGGCGTGGGGGGCGGCTTCGTGACCTTCCCCATGTTTGTCTATGTGTTCGGCGTTTCCTCCATGACCACCGTGGGCACGGATATTTTCCAGATCATCTTCACCGCGGGCTTTGCGGCCGTGGGCCAGTACGCGGTCTATGGCTATGTGTTTTATACCCTCGCCATCGGGATGCTTCTGGGCTCGCTGCTCGGCATCCAGGTGGGCGCGCTGACCACTTCGGTGGTCAGGGCCAACCAGATCAAGGGCTTTTACGCCGTCTCCATCATCGCGGGCTTCATCAACCGCGCCGCGACCCTGCCGAAGAAGCTCGTGGAGCTCGAGTTCCTGAGCCTGCCGGCCGCGCTCGTCAACGGCATCGAGTCCGTGGGCGACGTGGTGTTCTGGGTGGTGGTGGCCTTTTTCGGGCTCTGGGTGTGCAGCAAGTTCTTCCTCAACCTCGGCAAGCTGCGGGGGAACGCATAATGGCAGGCATCATCAGGAACAGGGCGATCTTTCTCAGGGGCGTCCTCCTTATCGGCAGCTTCATCGTGCTCTTCTGGCTCATCCTCACTCCGCTGCTGCCGGGTGAAAACGGGCGCCGCCTCACCGGGCTGGAATACGCGGACAAGACCTTCAACGAGCTTTCCAAGGGCTCGTCCTATTTCATTCCCGGCGTGCGCGAGACCATTGTCCCGCTCATGGGCAAGGAGGTGGCGCTCAGGGTGACATTGCGCAAGCCCGCTCTCGCGCCGCTGGCCCAAAGCCTGCTCGCCGGGGCCGGCGCCACGGTGGAGGCCGCGGACACGACTCTTTCCTTCAGGGGAGACTTGGGCCGCATCCTGCTGGCGGCAACGGACGACGCGGACCTCCTCTACCACAACGACGGGCAGGCCGTGAGCGACAGGAGCGACGGCGCGCCGGCCCTTGAGGTGGCGCAGGCCTGGTGGTACCTGCTCAAGCCCTGCATCCAGGAGCTGCAAAAACAGCAGCGCGTGGCCGACGCCAAGGCCGTGGACCAGGTGCTGACCCGCGCCGTGGAGCCGGGAAACAACTTCTACGGCATCGAGGCCGCGGACATGTCCGCCCATGTGTTGCTGGTTTGCGGGCTTTTGGCCTTCTATGTGCTCTATACGGTCTGGTATGGCTTCGGCATCTACGAGCTTTTCGAGGGCCTGGGCCTTGTGGCCCACGGCCACAAGGAAAGCTGAGGCCATCCCCCCCGGCACGAGAAAGGGCCGCCCCGAAGGGCGCCCCTTTGTGTCTCTTCCTGTTTTTCCTGTCCCGGCTTGCGCCGGAAAGGAAAGATTTACATGCGGTTGTGACTTGCGCCACGCGGGGCCTGCGAGAAGCCATAGGCAACCGCCGTTTCGTTGTTGGAGGTCAGTGCTGCTTCGCTGTCAGTGGCGGGCACGCTGCACGAGTGGGCAGCGACGCTGCACTGTGCACCCGCGGGGGCGGCGGCAAGGGCGTCCGAGAAGGCCGCCGGGGCCGGCGTGGCAACTTCCTGCGCCGCGGCATCGGGCAGAGCGGGAGCGGCGGCGCTTTCGCGCACGGCCGGCTGCGCCACAGTGGCCGAATACTGGTCGACAAGCGACGGCACGAAAGTGAGCGCCAGAACGGCAAGGACCACACCGAGGGCGAACCTGCGGAAAGTGTGAGTGGGTCTGTCGCTGTAGATATGGCCGCTATACATATGGCCCTCCCGGGGTTCGTGCCTTTCGGCGGTGGCTGTCATATTTTCGTCATTCATCTGGTTCATTGTTCCGTGGTTCCGGACCGGAGAATTTGCAGCTTCCTTGCGCATGGGTTTCTCCTTGCACGCCGGGCCTAGGGGCGCGCCGCCAAGGCGATGGCGCGCCGCTGGCGGAAGCGGTTACGGCCAAGCCCCCGCGCGGAAACGGGCACAGCCTGACGGCGGCCACGCAGCACGCAATAGAGCGACGTGAGGCCCAGAAAACCGGCTATAAAAAAAATGCTCACCTGTATAAAAATCATACAAAAGACGAAGCTGCTCATAATATTTCCTCCAACAGCGCCGCTTTTCGCGTCCCCGGCCTTGCCTCTTCTCTCGCCCGAGGGCCTGCGGCCCGTTTCCCTGTACAATTTTTGCCCGGTGCGGGGGAGGATCGCCCCCGTGTTGTGAAGTAAGCAGCATAAGTCGTGCCAAAGCCGAATTTTTGACCCTCCCCCTCCTGCTCCCGGCCCGTATTGACCGAAGCGGCCCCGCGCTATACAGGTAGGCCGGGGCGGCGTCGCCCCGGGG
Organism: Desulfovibrio sp.; assembly: GCA_014804965.1. GTDB lineage: Bacteria > Desulfobacterota > Desulfovibrionia > Desulfovibrionales > Desulfovibrionaceae > Desulfovibrio. The sequence continues at coordinate 11,455 of JAAUYU010000017.1, read as the reverse complement.
CACGCATGGACATCCTCATCTTCCTTTACGAAAGCATCATCTGGTTCCTCGCAGGCCTGCTCACCGGGCTTACCTCCTTCGGGGGCAACCTCTTCGCCATCCCGCTGCTGGGCCTCGTCATCCCCATGCAGGACGCCATCCTGCAGGGCTGTCTGTGCGGCACGATGATGATCCTCGCCCTGGCCTACTTCTATTTCCGCTGGGCGCTCTGGGGGGAGATCGCCTGCCTGGGGGTGGCGTCACTTCCCGGAGTGCTCCTCGGCGTGGCCTTTCTCCAGCACGCGGGGCCGCGCCTGCTCATGCTCGCCGCCGGGGGGAGCCTCGTGCTCTTTCTCCTCTGGCAGTATATTTCCGGGCGCCTCCATGTGGCGGAAGAGCCCATTTCCCGCTGGTGGAGCCTGCCCCTGGGCTTTGCGAGCGGCATCATGATGGGCGCGGTGGGCATGGGCGGCCCGCCCTTCGTGCTCTATGCCTACCTGCGACACTGGAGCAAGGAAAGCACCATCGGCGGCGGCAGCCTGACGGCCATCATCACCATGCTCGGGGTGCTCCCCGCGCAATGGGAGGCGGGCCTCTATACCGCGCCGGTGCTCAAGGCCGCCATGGTTGGGGCGGTGTTCAGCGTGTGCGGCATCCTCGCGAGCCTGCCCCTTGTCCACAGGATCGACGCGCAGCTTTTCCGACGGCTCCTGCTCATCATGATCGGGGTTTCGGCGCTGATACTGCTTATGCGCGGCCTGTTCGCCTGAGTTGCCGCCGGGGCGCGACAGGTCCACGCCTTTTCCGGCCGCGGCTTCAGGGAAATTTTCCGGTTGTGGCATCCCGCAGTTTTTCAAGGAGTGCTGAAGATGAACGGCCTTGAACTTGCGCGCGCCTTCTACGCCGCCTGCCGTCCCGCACTGATGGCGGCCATCCCCGATGTGATGGCGCAGGCCGCCGCGGGCCTCGTGGGCGAGGGCTCGGAATGTTTCGGCTGCGACGACGCCACCTCGCGGGACCACGATTTCGGTGCGGCCTTCTGTCTCTGGCTGCCCAAGGATGTGCTGCGGGCGCAGGCGCAGCGCATCGAAGCCGCCTTTGCCGCGCTGCCCTCGGAATTTGCGGGTTTTCCCTCACGGCTTCACCCCGGCGCGCGCCAGGGGCGGGTGGGACCGCTTTCCGTGGAGGGCTTTTACGGCTTTTTCACCGCGCTTGACTCAGCCCCGGAAAACTGGCGCCAGTGGCTCGCCATCCCCGAACATAATCTCGCCGCCGCCACCAACGGCGAGGTGTTCGAGGATGCGGACGGCCGCTTCACCGCCTGGCGCGAGGCCCTGCTCGCCTACTATCCCCGCGATGTCTGGCTGAAAAAGCTCGCGACCTCTGCTATGCTCACGGCGCAGGCCGGGCAGTACAACCTGCCGCGGGCCCTCGGCCGCGGCGACGCGCCCTCGGCCATGCTGGCCGCCGCCCGCTTTGCGGAGACGGCCCTTGGCCTCGTCTTTTTGCTCAACCGCCGCTATATGCCCTTCTATAAATGGGCCCCGCGCATCGGGCGCAGGCTCCCGGTGCTTGGCGCGACCATCGGGTCTGTGCTGGACGCCCTGGCCGCGCATCCCCTGCGCGGGCCGGAGGACATGGATGTGGCGGAGCCTGTGGAGGCGTTCTGCGCCGAAGCGGCGGAGCAGCTCCGCTTCACGGGCCTGAGCGACGCGCCGGATGCGTGGCTGTGGGCCCACGGGCCGCGCATCATGGCGAAGGTGAAGGAAGCCGAAATCCGCCGCCTCAACCTGCTGGACACCGGCCCTGTGCGGCAGCAGACGCAGGAAAGAGCCGAAGCGCCGGAGGCGGCCGTGCGCGAGGGCCTTGACCTCCTGCGCGCGGGGAATGCACAGGAAGCCGCCGCTGTGCTGGAGGCGGCGACAGCGGCAAGCTGGGACGACACGCCGGAGCACACTCGCCTGCGCGTACTGGCGCTGGACGGCCTCGGCCGGGCGCGGCTGGCCCTCGGGGAGGCGGCGGGGGGGATTGCGGCCCTGCGCGAGGCCGCGGAACTGGCGGCCGCCGCCGGCGAGGCCCTGCTGCCCCTGCGTTGCGGTCTGCTCCAGAATCTCTGCTTCGCCCTGTCCGAAAGCGGCGCCACGGATGAAAGCGCGGCCGTGGGCGAGGAGGCGGCGAAACTCGCCGAACAGCTCTATGGACCGCAGTCCCCGGAGCTTGCGGGCGCGCTGCTCAGGCTCTCCGCCGCGCCCTACAAGGCGCGGGATTTCGCCGCCGCCGAGGCGCTCATCCTGCGCGCCAAGGCCATCTGGGAGGCGCAGCCGGGGCCAACGCCGCAGCAGGTGGGGACCTGCCTCAACAATCTCGGCCGCATCCACGAGGAACTGGGCGACATGGCGGGCGGCATCGCCTTTCACCGCGCGGCCGTGGACTTTCGGCGCACGCAGGCGGACAAGGGCGACCTCGCCTTTTCGCTGGGCAATCTCGGCGTGGCGCTGGCGCAGGACGGCCAGTGGTGCGAAGCCGCCGCAGCATTGGAGGAGGCGCTCGCCATCTATGCGGCCCTCGGCAAGGGCGAGAGCCGCGAAGCCAGGGGCTATGCGGCCAATCTCGACATTTGCCGCCGCGCCCTCGATGAAAGCTGCATCCGTAGGTGAAATTACGAAGCAGAATGTAGTAGTTGGTAGATTTTCCTTAAATCCGTCTGGAGCGAAGCGGAAGACGGGTGCTAGTGCCGGAAGAATCCTAAAAAATAAGATTTTTCGGCGCTGGCAAGGAAGATAAAAATTTCCGAAGGGAGTGTACTTAAGTACTCGACCGAGGAAATTTTTCTCTGACGAAGCCAGCGCCGAAAAGACTGTTTTTGACGGATAATTTCGGCGTTACACAGGCAGCACAGCCACGCCACAAGCTCCACTACCCCAACATTAGGAGACTGTCATGGAAACGAGCCCCGAACGCGAGGCACTGCTTAACGAAATCATCGAGCGCGAGCTTGCCATGTTCCTGGCAACACCCAACGAGGGCGGCGTGGCCTCGTGCCAGCAGCGGCCCGACACCTTCCGCGTCATGCGGCGCATGGCGCACATCACGCATGAGGACGCGACGCTCAACTCCTATCTTGAGGACCTGCGCGCCGCGGAACAGAGCGGCCGCAACTTCATGCTGGAAAAGTACGCGCGCATGGACGACCGCCTGCCGCCGCTCTCGGAGAGCCCGCTGCTGGACGAGATCGCCGACGCGGAAGACGAATTCATGGACGAGGCCGCCAAGGCGCGCCCGGAGCGCATCCGGCGCAACGGGCCGGACATGTTCCGCCGCTACCTGCGCTGCGAGCTGGAGACCCTTTCGCCCGGGACGCTGACCCTCTATGCCGAGGAAGTGCGCCGCGCGAGGGCCGAGGGCCGCAACCTCGCGCTGGAGCGCCACCAGTGGCTCGCCGATTACATGGCGGCGCATCCGCGCGGCTAGGGGCCGTGCAGAAGGGCCCGGCGGATGCAGTGGGCAGCCGCCGTTCCCCGTCAGCCCCTTCTGCCGGGAACATCCGCGGCCCGGCAAAAAAACTCCCGGCCGGGGACCGCATCCTGTCATAACGCCAGGCTCTCTTTCCCATACTCGGCGATTTCCACAAGATTGCCATCGGGGTCACGCAAATAAAGGCTCCTCAGGGGCCCCAGCGCCCCCGTGCGTCTGACGATGCCGAGCCCCGGAACGAGCGGGGCCCCGGCAAGCTCCCGGTGGACTGCTTCAATATCTGCATCAGTGATGAGGCAAAAGTCCGCGGAGCCTCGCACGAGCGCAGGCGCCGTCGGCAGGAGGCGGATATACCCCCACTCCAGCAGGCAGAGAACGCCGTTTTCCGCCTCGATGGCCTTCAATCCCAGAATTTCCGTATAGAAGCGTACTGACGCCGGAAGGTCGGCCGTGAGGAGCTCAAGCCCGTCCAGCCGCGGCAGCGTTGATTCCGGGTCAAATCCTGCCTCTATGCGGTTGCCGTCCGGGTCCAGGACAAAAAACCTCTCCGTGCTGCCGGCCTCCGGCAAAAACCCTCCCTTACAGCGCTCCCCCGTGCCCGGCCAGAGAAGGCGGAAGGCCTGCCGCCCTATGACGGGATTTTTGGCCACGGGTGAAAGAGTGGGAGGATATTCATGGATATTGATCTTCTGCTGCCCCAAGGCCGCAATGCCCCGCCCAGTTTCAACCGAGGTTTCCACATCCGGAAGCCCGGCATAAAACTCCAGAGCCTGTGAGAGATTTGCGGTATCGATGACGATATGGTCCAGCCTGAGCAGGCAAAACCCTTTCATGTGCTCTCCTCCTGAATCTTGTAATCGGCAGCGCCCTCAACGCCCGTCACGCCCCCCAGAACGCCTGCGAATTGGCGATGCACCTTCCCGCAAGCCATGCCGGCGCTCCCCGGTCGGCCTATCTGGCGCCCTGCCACACTATTCGATTAAATCAAACACTATTGGTTTTTTTTCGATTTGACAGGACAGCCCCCGCTACATGATACGGATTTCACAAAATCATGGCCGAGTGGGCATCGGCCGGCGCAAGGCCCGGAGCGCGGCGCCCCGTCATGCGGACAGCGGCGGCGCCCCCGGGCGCGAAGTAGCGAGGGTCCCCGACATGACAGAAAAAACCGTTCCCCAAGCGGGCGCGGCGGCTGCCAAAAAGCCGCTCTCGCCCATGTATCTGGTGCACACGGCCATCTGCCTCATCATCACCTTCGGTTTTGGCCAGCTCACGCCTTTCGGGCCGCTTACGCCGCTCGGCATGAACCTCATCGGCATCTTCCTGGGCGTGCTCTACGGCTGGATATTCATCGAGATCGTCTGGCCGAGCCTGCTCGGCCTGCTCGCGCTCATGCTCATCGGCGGCATGAAGCCCATGCAGCTGCTCAACAAGAGCTTCGGCGACCCCATGGTGCAGATGATGTTCTTCATCTTCGTCTTCTGCGCCGCCATCAATTATTACGGGCTCTCCAAGTTCATCTCGCTCTGGTTCATCACCCGCAAGTGCCTGGCCGGGCGCCCGTGGCTCTTCACCTATGTCTTCATGGGCTCCATCTTCATCCTGGGCGGGCTCACCTCGGCCTCGCCAGCGGCCATCATCGGCTGGTCCATCCTCTACGGCGTCTGTGATGCCTGCGGCTACAAGAAGGGCGAGGGCTACCCCACCATGATGGTTTTCGGCATCGTGTTCGCCGCCCAGGTGGGCATGTCGCTCATCCCCTTCAAGCAGGTGCCGCTCACGGTGCTCGGCGCCTATGAGAACATGAGCGGCGTCTCCATCGACTACGCGAGCTACATGCTGGTGGCCCTCGCCATCTGCGCGCTCTGCTCCGGGGCCTTCATCCTGCTCGGCAAGTACCTCTTCCGGCCCGACATGAGCAAGTTGCTCAAGCTGGAGGCCGAAAAGCTGGACACCGAAGGCGCGCTCAAGCTCAACAAGGTGCAGAAGATCGTCCTCGTCTTCCTCTTCCTGCTCGTGCTGCTCCTGCTCGCGCCCAACTTCCTGCCCAAGGGCTTCTTTGTGACGAAATTCCTGCGCTCCATCGGCAACACCGGCATCGTCATCCTGCTCGTGACGGTCATGGCCGCCATGCGGGTGGACGGCAAGCCCCTGCTCAACTTCAAGGCCATGGTGGACTCGGGCGTGACCTGGGGCATCATCTTGCTGCTCGCCATCGTGCAGCCGCTGGCCGCGGCCATGGCCCATACGGACAGCGGCATCACCGCCTTCCTCATGAACGCCATGGAGCCCATCTTCAGCGGCAGCACCCCGCTCACCTTCGCCATCATCATCGGCTTCGTGGCCACGGCCCTCACGCAGGTGATGAACAACGGCGCCACCGGCATCGCCCTCATGCCCATCGTCCTCAGCTATTGCCAGGCCTCCGGCGCGGCGCCGGACCTCGCCCTGATGATGGTGGTCATGGGCTGTCACTTCGCCTTCCTCACGCCGGCGGCCAGCGCCAGCGCGGCCCTTTTGCACGGCAACGAGTGGGCGGACGCCAAGTCCATCTGGCGCACGGCGCCGGTGGTCATCCTGGTGTCGTGGATAGCGTCGGCGCTCGTGGTCGTCACCCTCGGCGCCGCGGTATTCTAAACATCGGGAGTGAGCGCCCGCCCCACCCGGGCGCCGTTTCCCGCAGGCCGGGCCTTGCGCCCGGCCTTTTCTTTTCCGCCATCCTGAACGGCCGAAATCTGGCGGGCATTGCGCCAGATGGTCTCCGCGTCCAGCGAGGGCAGGGAAAGGAAGAAGCCGCGCAGTGCCTGCATGAGCGCCTGCGCCTGCGGGCTGACGTGCTTGTGGCGGCGCACGAGGATGCCGCAAAGCCGGTTGGGGAACAGGTGGTCCAGCGGCCGGGAGACCAGCTGCTCCCAGTCCGCCCCAAAATTGGTGCCCTGGAGGCAAAGCTCGTCCATGATGGCCGCCCCGACCCGGTGCCAGACATAGCGCAAGGCTAGGTGGTAGTTGCTGACGCGGATGACCGCGTTTTTCTGGATGAAGTCGCCCATGCCGGAATGCCGGCACCAGCAGCCGAGGTCGTCCGGGTCCTCCTCATCGGCAAACGCCACATAGGGCAGCCGCATGAGGTCGTCGATGTCCGGCACGAGCGGAATGTTCCACGGGTTGCTGCGATGCATGACGAGCAGCGGCCGTGACTTGAACACCACATCCAGCCTGTCGTCTGCCGGTTTTTCGATGACCGGGAGCAGGCCGAAATCCACGCGCGACTCGGCCACGTCCCTGCGCACATCAGAGGAAAGGCCCCGCGTCACGGTAAGCTCCACACCGGGATTGCGCCGCAAAAATTCCACCGTGGTGGGCACGGAAAGGCTGGCGATGGGAAGCGTCGCCGCCACGGTGACGGCGCCCTTGAGCTCGCCCCCGGCGCTGCCCACCGAGGCGCGCATGCTTTGCAGGGCCTCGAAGGTGGTGATGGCCCACTCGAGGAGCTTGGTGCCCTCGGCCGTGATGCGCAGGGATTTTTTGTAGCGGTCGAAGAGGACGGTGTTGAGCGCCTCTTCCAGCGAGCGCAACTGATAACTGATGGTGGAGGGATTGCGGTGCATATGCTCCGCGGCGCGGCGCACGCTGCCTGTTTTGGCGACCCAGTAAAAACCGCGCAGCCACTGGAGAAAATCGCCGTTGAGCTCGTCGATCACGGGGCGCCCCCTGTTGGATTTTTTTCCACAATGCGTGATTTTTATTGATTTGACAATACAGCTCCGGCGTATGATTTTTCCTTCACAAACTCGCAGAGTCCGGGCGGCCCCGCTGGGGGGCCAGCCCAAGCCCGGATGACGAAGTGTCCGCACACCTTCACACCAGGATACCGGCATGAGAACGACCAGGCACAGTCTGGGCACGCTCGTGGAAACCGACGTGCTCGTCATCGGCTCCGGGGCATCCGGCTGCGGCGCCGCGCTGGGCGCGCGCGACCAGGGCCAGGATGTCGTCATCATCGACAAGGGCAAGCTCGAGAGCTCGGGCTGTATCGGCGGCGGCAACGATCACTACATGGCCGTTCTCAACGAAGAGGGCGAACCTTTCGACACCGCCGACGACCTTGTGAAATTCTACGCNAAGCCGCTCAACGGCTGGACGCCCACCATGCTCGTCAACGGCTGGTACAACCACATGCCGCACTTCCTCGACATNCTCGGGGCCGCGGGCGTGGACTTCGGCCGCAACCCNGACGGCACCTATGTGCGCACCCAGGGCTTCGGCCAGCCNGGNCGCTGGTGGGTGCANATNTCCAACGGCATGACCATCAAGCGCGTCATGGCGCGCCTNGTGCGNGAGAGCGGNGTCAACGTGCTCGACCGCATCATGGCCATGCGCATCCTCACNGACNACGGCAAGGCCTGCGGCTGCCTCGGCTGGAACGTGCNCACCGGCGANTNNGTCATCATCCGCGCCAAGACCGTNGTNTCCACGCANGGGCGCTCGGCCACNCGCGGCACGGACAATTCCACGCACAACGCCTANAACGTGTGGATGTATCCCTACAANACCAGCGCGGGCGTGGTGCTNGGNTATGAGGCCGGCGCNGCCGTGACCGAGCTCGACACCTACCAGCGCGCCACGCTNCTNCCCAAGGGCTACGGCTGCCCGGGCATGAANGGCATCAACAGCTCNGGCGCGCACGANCTCNACGCNCTNGGCGAGCGCTTCATGTGCAAGTACGACCCCATGTGCGAGAACGGCGTGCGCAACAACCAGATNCAGGGCACCTTCCAGGAGCAGATGGAGGGCGCGGGGCCGCCNTTCTACATGGACATGCGCCATGTGGANCCGGCCGTGGTGCACGAGCTCCAGTATGTGCTCATGCCCGGCGACAAGGCCACCTTCNGCGACTGGGCCGACTGCACGGGCACGGANTTCCAGCACAAGCTNCTNGAGGTGGAGATCGGCGANCTCATCTTCGGCGGCGCCATCGCGGTNAACGACCAGTTNGAGTCNAGCNTGCCCAACCTCTTCAACGGCAGCGTNTTCCTCTATTGCTCNGGCGCCATGTGCGGCGGCTACGAGGCNGGCAGCCAGGCGGCCATGCGNGCNTCCGGCATGNNCNANGCCGGCCAGGTGGACGAGGACATGGCNANNGCNGTCAAGGACNAGGTCTTCAAGCCCATGGCCGAGCCCNNGNNCGACCCNGTGAGCTATGAGGAGCTGGAGCAGGCCACGCGCAACGTCATGGACTATTACATGGGCTTCCGCCGCTCCATGGCGGGCATGGANCGCGCGCTCGAAAAGATCCGCTTCCTCTCCGGCCAGGCNGACAGGCTNCACGCCNANNCCCTGCGCGAGCTCATGCGCTGCCACGANAGCCGCGACATCCTCNCCGTNTGCGANCTGGCCATCCAGGCCACCATGGAGCGCAAGGANTCGGGCCGCTGCGTCTANCGCGTGCGCGAGTTNCCNGGNCTCAANCCCGAAATGGCAAAGCCGCTCCTCCTCATCAAGGANGCNGACGGCNCCCGNTTCCAGTGGGGCAAGGCGCCGCTCNTGTAATCANTCCTGCCGCAAGGAGTTCATAGATGCCTCCCAAGTACAGCCGAGAATTGCGCGAGCCCGTCGCCCANGGNCCGCGCCTGAAGGAACAGTTCCGCACTTCGCCCTGTGAGGGCGCCTGCCCCGCCGGGAACTCCATCCAGAAGATGCAGGCCCTCGCCGAAAAGGGCGACTTCACCGAGGGCCTGCGCTATCTCAGGGCCAAGAATCCCTTCCCCGGCATCACGGGCCGGGTCTGCCCGCACTTCTGCATGGGCGCCTGCAACCGCAACAANNTNGANGGCGCCGTCAACACCCGCGCCCTTGAGCGCGCCTGCGCCGACATGGCCGAGCGCGGGGCCGTGCTCTTCCGCAACCGGCCCTCCACGGGCAAAAANGTNGCCGTCATCGGCGGCGGCCCCGCGGGCCTGACCAGCGCCTATTTCCTCGCGCTGCTCGGCAATGCCGTGACCGTCTACGAGGCCGAGCCCATGCTGGGCGGCGTGCCGCGCTACGGCGTGCCCAATTTCCGCCTGCCGCGCCATGTGGTGGACCGCGAGGTGGGCCTNGTNCTCGAGACCGGGGTGCGCGCCCACGTGAACACCCGCGTGGGCGTGGACATCAGCATGGACGAGATCCGCGACCGCTATGACGCCATCATCATCGCCACGGGCGTGCCGGCCGANAACAGCCTGCCCATCCCCGGCGCGGAAAAGGCCGTGCGCGCNGTGGAATTNNTGCGCGANTCCGCCCTTGGCCGCAATACNGGNAANATCGGCAAGAAGGTGGTCGTCATGGGCGGCGGCGGCGTGGGNTTTGACTGCGCCTTCACGGCCAAACGNCTNGGCGCNGANGANGTGCACGTCATCTGCCTCGAAAAGNCNGGCGAGATGCGCGCCCCGGCCGAGGANCTGGAGCTCGCNGCCAAGGANGGCGTNCAGATCCACAACTNNTGCACCATGTCCGGCATCCGCACGGAAAATGACAAGGTGAGCGGCGTGGACTTCTATGNGGTGAAGGAATTCCGNTTTGACGACAAGGGGCGCCCGGTCTTCGAGCCGCTNCCCGGCGGCAGCCACACNCTTGACTGCGANACGGTCATCTTTGCCGTGGGCATGAAGACCGACCTCGNCTTCCTCGGCGAGAACGCCGGCGGCATCGAGCTCAACCCGCGCCGCTGGATTGTGGTGGACAAGCAGCAGGCNACCNCGCGCCCCGGCGTNTGGGCCGCGGGCGACGTGTCNGCCGGGCCNGCCTCCATCGCNCGCGCNGTGGGCGACGGGCGCCGNGCNGCNTTTGCCGTNCACGCCGCNCTCACCGGNGAGGACGCGCGCGTNTGGATCATCAATGAGGAAAACACGCTNGAGCCGCGCGACGACATGGCGGGNACGGCCGACCCCTATGTGGTGCCCTTCGCGGAGATTTACGGCGTCTCCCAGTACGCGGAGGCNCANCCCGANAAGGAGGCCGTCAACNACTGCGCCAAGGCCTTCGNCGAGCTCAACCTCGGCTTCACGCGGGAGCAGGCCGAGGCCGAGGCCGCGCGCTGCATGCATTGCGGCCACTGCAAGGCCTGCGGCACCTGCGTGGACGACTGCCCCGGCTATGTGCTCGAAATGGTGCCCTTTNCCGGCATCGAGCGNCCGCAGGTGGAGCACGGCGACGAATGCTGGCANTGCGCCAACTGCCGCACGAGCTGNCCCACNGGNGCCATCGCCTTCACNTTCCCGCTCAGGATGCAGGTCTAGCCTGCNCGCNGATACACGATCGGGGGAANNCCCGCGCCGGCNGTACGGGCNTGNCGGCGCGGGNNNGNTTGGANCGCCCGGANNGCATGAAAGGGGGNTCNTCATGCTTTCCTGTNTCTNCAAATCNCGNAAACNTGTGNTNAGCNTCCTNGCGGCNGCNCTNNCCGGCGCGGCNNTNNTNGGNGCGCCGCTCAAGGCNGAGGCCATCGACTTCAAGGCCCACGGCTGGTGGCTNTTCAGCGCCCAGTACGGCCAGAACGGCAACTTCAGCGACAAGGGNCACACNGGCTACGACAACCTTGAGGACGANTTCGAGGCCCGCTCGCGCGTGCGCCTNCANNTNGACGCCGTGGCNTCCGANAGCCTGAGCGGCCAGGTNTANTTTGAAATCGGCAANTTCATCTGGGGNAAGGCCAANGACCCGCAGGGCGGNGGCGCCCTCGGCGCCGACGNCNCCATCGTCAAGCTCAAGCGCGCCTNNATCGACTGGATGGTGCCCNANACCGACCTTTCNGTGCGCATGGGCATCCAGGCCTTCCGCTCNCCCTATTTCGCCCTNGACGGNCCGACCGTGCTCACTGCCGACGGCGCGGGCATCACTGCCAGCTACAAGATCAACGACAACGCCAGCGTCACCGGCTTCTGGATGCGGCCCTACAACGACAACTATATCTCGGCGAGCGGCTATCAGGACGGCTTCCTGGACAATACGGACTTCGGCGGCC
>JAAUYU010000016.1 GCA_014804965.1 Desulfovibrio sp. | reverse complement strand
TTGCTGCTGGCAAGGAAGATAAAAATTTCCGAAGGGAGTGTACTTAAGTACTCGACCGAGGAAATTTTTCTCTGACGCAGCCAGCAGCAAAAAGGCTGTTTTTGACGGATAATTTCGGCATTAGGGATGCAGCAGAGACGCGGCTGCACCGCCAACGCTGCCTGCTACGGCGAGAGCAGAAGAGCCGCGCTACCGCGCGAGCTTCGCCAGCGCCTCGCCCACGCGGCGCAGGGCCTGGGCGAGGGTCTCATCGTCCACGGCATAGGAAAGGCGGATGCAGCTGTCGTCGCCGAAGGCCGCGCCGGGCACAAGGGCCACATGCGCCTCGTCCAGCAGATAGGAGCACATGGCGGAGGAATCCTTGATGTCGCCGCCATAGAGCGCGCTCACATCCACAAAAAGATAGAAAGCGCCGTCGGGCCTCGGGCAAAGCGCATGGGGCCAGCCCTCAACGATCTTCATGGCGAGGTCGCGGCGGCGCTGGAAGGCGGCGCGCATGTTGCGCACGCACTCGTCCGGCCCGGTGAGCGCGGCGAGCGCGGCCTTTTGCGCCACGGAGCAGACATTGGACAGGCTGTGCCCCTGCAGCATGGTCATCTTTTTGATGATTTCCGGGTGCGCGGCGAGGAAGCCCACGCGCCAGCCGGTCATGGCGTAGCTCTTGGCGAGGCCGTTGGCCACGGCCACGAGCTCCGGGCAGTTGGCGAACCAGGTGATGGCGCTCGTCATCTGCGCCGGCGGGTAGACGAGCTGGTCATAGATTTCATCGGAAAGCACGAAGATATTGCGCGCCAGCGCCCAGCGCATGATCTGCATGAATTCCCTGTCCGCATAGACCGCGCCGGTGGGATTGTTCGGCGTGTTGAGGATGAGCATCCGCGTCTTGTCCGTGACCGCGTTTTCCAGCATGAGCGGCGTCACCTTGAAGCCGCGCTCGGCCCCGGCGTGGACGAACACGGGCACGCCGCCCGCAAGGCGCACCATGTCAGGATAGCTCACCCAGTAGGGCGAGGGAATGAGCACCTCGTCGCCGGGGTTGATGGTGGTCTGGATAAGGGTGTAGAGGCACTGCTTGCCGCCCGCGCCGATGATGATGGATTCCGGGGCCACGGGTGTGCCGTAGTGGCGGTCGAACCAGGCCCCGGCAGCGCGGCGGAGCTCCGGGATGCCGGCCACGGCCGTGTAGCGGGTGAAATTGGCGTCAATGGCGGCCTTGGCCGCCTCCTTGATGTGCTCGGGCGTGGGAAAGTCCGGCTCGCCCACGGCGAGGCTCGCCACGGCAACGCCCTGCGCCCGCAGTTCCTGCGCCCGCGTGTTGATGGCAAGGGTCATGGAGGGCTGGATCTGGCTCAGGCGGTGGGCGATCTGCATGGCGGGCTCCTGTGTGGATAGGCGGCGGAGGGCGCGCCGGAAGCGGCGGGAAAACCGGAGATTGGGCGCGCGGCTGCGGATATTTTTACCAGCTTCGGGAGGGGGTGTAAATGCGGGAGCCTGCCGAAAAGGACGCAAGACACGGGGGCGCGCCGCTGCTGCCGCTACCCCGGTCGTGCCGGGTGGCGGCCTTTGTGCGCCGCGTCAAGCGCTTCAGCGTGGAGCTTGAAACCGCGGACGGCCCCCTCTGGGCGCACAGCAACAATTCCGGCTCCATGCTCGGGCTCACGCGGCCGGGCGCGCCGGTGCTCGTTTCCCCGGCGGCCACGCCTGGCCGCAAGCTCCCCTATACGCAGGAATGTGTCTGGCTCGCGGAGCGCGCGGTGCCCGGCGCTGCGGACCCGGACGGNGCCCCGGCCGCCGCGCGGGAAGGAAAACTNCCCGCGGGCCCCGGCTTCTGGGTGGGCGTCAACACGTCCACGCCCAACCGGATGCTGGAGGCNGCCTTCCGCGCCGGGCGNCTCCCCTTNGCCGCNGGNTATACGGNGCTCAGGCGCGAGGCGAANCGCGGCCAGAGCCGCCTCGACGGNCTNTTCACCGGNCCNGGCCTTNCGCCNCTCTGGGTGGANTGCAAGAACGTGACCATGGTGGAGGACGACGCGGCCTGCTTCCCCGATGCGGCCAGCGAGCGCGGCCGCAAGCACCTGCGCGAGCTCATGGACATNGTNNCCCGNNGNGANCGNGCGGCCATGTTCTACCTCGTGCAGCGNCCGGACGGGCANTGCTTCGCCCCGGCGGACTTCATCGACCCCGNCTATGCGGANCTTTTCGCCGAGGCNNTGGCCGCCGGNGTGGAGATGTATCCCTTCCGCGCAGTGGTGACGCCNGNGGGCATCGACCTCGGNNCNCNNNTCCCNCTCNCGNCGCNNCTTGCCCTTGGCCGCAAGGCGGGATAGCCTGCGGTTTCTCCCCCCGGCCGTATTCTGCGGCATCGTCACGTCTCTCACNGTTTTTGCAGTCCGTTTCTCTCCTGTATCCACGATTGGAAGTGAGCATTTGATGGGAATTTCACCCGGCAGAGGGAAAACCTAGCCGTCCATTGAGACCNGGCATCTGTCAGTTGCAGGGGAACTTTGCCAAAAGAATGAGACCATCGGCTCCAATCGGGCATAACCCCCTTTCACCCTGACGGGCTAGAAACACGCTTCCTTATGGGCCCGCACCGNGAAAGGCCGCAGGCGGCCATTGACACGCGGGAAGAACTCATGTACCTACCTAACGTTAGGTAGGNGCGGATTTCCCTCTTTTTTCCTGCAAGTGCATGTATTTTGATGGCTTTGCCACATCCGGGCGGCTTGGCATGTCCAAAGATAAAATCATTGCCTCAGCATTGGCCAGGTTTGCAAATCAGGGTTACTACCACACCTCCCTGGCGGAGATCGCCGAAGATGTCGGCATCCGAAAGCCCTCCATCTATGCGCATTTTTCCTCCAAGGAAGCTATTTTTCTCTCGCTCCTCCAGGAGGCGTTCACCCGCGAACAGGCGGCATTGGCGCTCTTTGCTACCGCTCATCCGTCCAGGCAGCTCCTCCACCAATATTTTGTGGATATTCCTTTGCGATATGAGGGAAATGGGTATCTGCGCTTCTGGATTCGCGCTTTATATATGCCGCCGTATGACCTCGAGAAGGAAATCAAGGACTATGACGACAAGTATTCAAAAATGATTGATACAACTATAGATACCGTATTGCGAAGAATCGAGGATGAGAACGGGCTCCTGCGCCCAAAAATTGAGGTCGCCGATGCCTTTACTGGCCTTTTGCGCGGAATTCACGCGGAATTATTGTATAATGGACCACAGGAGGCAATCAGGAAAGCGCGTGGCATGTGGGGGATTTTTGAACTTGTCTTTTCAAAATGAACGCCGCTCTCCAGAGCAGGCTTCCACCATAAGCGCCAATGACTGCTGATACCGCTCGCCCCAATATTTTTCTGCGGCGTCCTATTCTTTCCATCGTCATTTCACTGGTAATTACTTTATCAGGAAGCCTTGCCATTATTGCGCTCCCTGTTGCCCAGTATCCGGAGCTTGTGCCGCCCACAGTAAATGTGACGGTGGCTTATCCGGGTGCTTCCGCCGAAACCATAGCCTCTACCGTGCTCGCCCCGCTTGAGGTAAATATAAACGGTGTGGAGAATATGCTCTACATGGTGTCCTCGGCCGCATCAGGTTCCGGACAAGGGACTATCAATGTCTATTTTTCCTTGGGGACAGACCCTGATATTGCGCTCGTAAATGTGAATAACAAGGTGAACCTGTCACAAACCCAGCTTCCCGAAGAGGTGCGTCGGCAGGGCATCACCGTCGCCAAGCGTTCTCCTGCGATGCTGTTGGGCTTCAGTTGTTTTTCGCCTGACGGGCGCTATGACCAGGTGTTCCTGACCAACTGGATGAAAATCAACATGGTCGATGAGCTGAAACGCATACCAGGAGTAGGCGATTGCCGGATATTCGGCGGCCTCGACTATGCCATGCGTATTTGGCTCCAACCCGACAAGCTGGCGAAATACGGCATATCGGTTCCCGAAGTAGCTGCTGCCATCCAAAAACAGAATTCGCAGTTCGCGCCCGGACGCCTTGGGGAGATGCCGGTAGCCACGGGGACGCAATTAAGCTGGCAAATCGATACCAAAGGACGCCTGGTCGACCCCAAACAGTTTGGCAATATTATCATCAGGACAGGGAAGAACAGCGCCGCTCTCCGCCTCAAAGATGTCGCGGAAATTGAACTTGGGGGTCGGGATTACAGTGTTCTCGCAAGATATAACGGCATGCCGGCGACTATGGGCGCCCTTTACTTACAGCCTGGCGCCAACGGCATCGCCACGGGCGCAAGGGTCGTCGCCAGGCTCGAGGAGATAGCGGCACTCATGCCNACGGACATGGAATATGCCATCGTGTCGAATAACAATGATTTTGTCCTTGAATCCATCCATGAGGTCGTTGAGACCTTTTTTGAAGCCCTTTTTCTGGTCATCATCGTTGTGTATGTGTTCCTGCAAAACTGGCGCGCCACGCTTATTCCCTGCCTGGCGGTGCCGGTGTCTATCATCGGCACTTTCGCAGGACTGTTTGCGTTCGGATTCACTATCAATACCTTGACACTGTTCGCCATGGTGCTCGCCATCGGGCTCGTCGTGGACGATGCCATTGTTGTCCTGGAAAATGTGGAAAGGATAATGCAAAAAGAGGGACTGGGCGCTTTTGAAGCCACGGCCAAAGGAATGCGCGAAGTGACCCCGGCGGTCATCGGCGTAGTCTTTTCGTTGTGTTCGGTCTTCATCCCCGTGACCTTCATGGGTGGCCTCGCGGGGCAGATGTACAAGCAGTTCGCCATCACCATTTCCATTTCCGTCATCCTGTCTGGTGTCGTGGCGCTCACCCTCACACCGGCGCTCTGCGCCCTCTTGCTCGATGGCGATGAAAAACGCGCAAAACCACCGCTTCCTTTTCGTTGGTTCAATAGGGGCTTTAGCCTTGTCACCCGGGCTTACCTCAGAATTGTCCGCTGGCTTGACATGCATGCCCCCGTCAGCATTGCTGCCGTGCTCCTGTTATGCGGGGGCCTGTTCTGTCTGTTCCGCATTCTCCCAGGGGCGCTCGTTCCCAACGAGGATCAAGGCAACCTTACCTGCCTTGGTATCCTTGATGACGGCGCTTCCCTGAACCGCACTATGGAAGCCGGGGATCTTATAACCAGTTACGCGCTTTCGAACCCGGCCATACGATCCGTTACGAATATAAGCGGCCTCGATGTCACCACAGCAGCGGTCAAGAGCAATTACGGGACCTTCTTTGTGAACCTCGCCCCCTGGAAGGAGCGCCGGGAGGCCCGCGACTCGTCGGCTGCCCTTGTGGAGAAGCTGGCCGCGGCAAGCCTGCTCCAGCCCGAGGCACTGGTGCTGAGCTTCATGCCGCCACCCATTTCGGGAATGAGCACCACGGGTGGCTTTGATGGCTACATCCAGATGCGCGGTACGGGCACCCTGGCAGACCTCGAAAAAAGGGCAAAGGAGTTCGTGGCCGAGGCCACATCCCTCCTCCCGGACGGGCAAAAAAAATACCCCGCCATCGGCACCATCCGGAACCTCTTTTCAACTGGCGCCCCCCAGCTTTTCGCCCATCTTGATGAGGAGAGGTGCATGGACATGGGAGTGGATGTGGATGCGGTGTTCACGGCCATGAACGGCACGTTCGGGCGGCACTATGTAAATGACTTCAATTACCTGGGACGCACATTCCAGGTCGTCCTTCAGTCCGCACCGGAATGGCGCATGCTGGAGCGCTCTCTTGGGGATGTGGCCGTTCCCAATGATCAGGGGAAAATGATTCCCCTCACGGCTCTCATATCTTTTGAGCGAAGGACGGCACCAGACGTTGTAGAGCGGTATAACGTCTTTCCTGCCGCCCATGTCATGGGCAGGCCGGCGGACGGCTACACCACCGGGCAGGCCATCGCCGCCATGGAGGAGGTGGCGGCCACGCTCCCCGCCGATTATTCCCTGGGCTGGGCGGGTGCGGCGCTTCAGGAAAAACTCGCCTCCCGGGACAGCGGTGTTATTTTCAGCCTGGCCCTCCTGATGGTCTTCCTCGTGCTTGCAGCGCAATATGAATCCTGGTCACTGCCTGTTTCTGTTCTGACGGCGGTGCCCTTTGGCATTTTTGGCGCAGTTGCCGCCACGTGGCTCAGGGGTCTCCAGAATGACGTCTACTTTCAGATAGCCCTTATCACCATCATCGGACTTTCAGCCAAGAACGCCATCCTTATCGTTGAGTTCGCGTCGGACGCGTGGCGCTCCGGACAGAACGCGACCGAGGCTGCGCTGTATGCGGCGCGGGTGCGCTTTCGCCCCATCATCATGACCTCCATCGCCTTTATCTTGGGTACCTTGCCGCTTGCCATCAGTACCGGGGCAGGTGCCAACAGCCGCCATGCTATCGGGACAGCCGTGATTGGCGGCATGCTTGGTGCCACTATGCTCGCCACCCTGTTCGTGCCGTTCTTTTTCAGGCTGATTGCGTCCCTGGCCGAAAAGGCCACATCACGCAAGAAAGCTTGCAAAATCAACAAAATTTCGGAGGAAGAAGCAAAATGAAGCCTGTTGTAAGTGTTTGTCTGGCTGTACTGGCTCTTCTTCTCCAGACATCGCTTTACGCCGCCCCAATGACCGGGCCCGGTGGGCCCAAGCTGGGCGCGCCGGGGGGTGGACCTGTCATCGACAAGAGCGACGATGAAGTGCTGCAGCAAATGATAGCAAGGTATGTTCCTCAATTTAGCCAGGATCGCTTTGTGGACGAGGAAAACGGCGTCACGCTTGCGTACAGCCTTTTCCGGCCCGCTGCATCATCCTCGGTCAAAGGGGCCCCGCTGGTGCTGTTCATGGCCGATGCCAGCACTCCGGGCAAGGATGTCCTCCGGCCGCTCATGCAGGGCTATGGCGCGCTCGTATGGGCCACGGACCAGTGGCAGGCCGCACACCCCTGCTACATCCTTGTGCCGCAATTCAGCGGCGTGGCCGTCAATGACGCCTATGAGCGGACTCAGGAAGTCGATACGGTGCTCCGCCTTGTGGAGCATATCGCCGCCACAGAAAATGTCGACCCGAAAAGGATCTATACCACAGGCCAGTCCATGGGCGGCATGATCTCCATGTTTTTCGCCGCGACGCGACCGGAAATTTTCGCAGCGTCGGTCTTTGTGGACTGCCATTGGGATGAAAGTGTGTTTCCCGAACTCGCGCAAGCTACCTTCACCTTTATAACTGCGGGAAAATCAGGCAAATCCTTCGCCAATGTTTCAGCGCTGGAAAGGGCCGTGAAGGCCATCGGCAGGCAGTATGCCTTTGCGGAATGGAGCGCCAGGCTCCCCCTCAGCGAGCAGGATACACTCGCCAACGCGCTCTTTGCGAAAAGCGCGCCCGTCAATATAATAAATTTTACGCCGAAATCCGTGCTTCCCGCCGATGGAAAAGGAAGCGAACATATGTATTCCTTTGACTGCGCCTATCGGCTCAAGNCNGTACAGGAATGGCTNTTCCGCCAATCAAGATAGAGANTTCCGCGGGAGAGCCCGTACGCCATGCCCACCCGGGCGCTTCTGCTCTGCACCCGGGCATGGGCGAGCCCCGTCAGGCGGAGCGCTGAAATACCATCGGGAGTTGGGTTTCGCGCTCACTTGGGACTGCCTCGGGGATGGCGATACCCGGGGGGCTTATGGCTGGCTCCTGCGATTGCGNCGATGCTCCCATGTCGTCACGCAAGTTGTCTCCAGGCATGGTTCCCAGCGCGGCAAGGGNTGAAGCAAGNCNGTGTTTGACGGATGCTTTCAGCATCCAGGCTGCCCCCGTTGCCCAACGCCCCCTCGCNCCTGCCTTGCGCTCGGCCACAAAGCGGGATAGCCTGCGGATTCTCCCGCCCGCCCCNCAAACTCCCGGACGCCGCCATGCCCCACGCCTACCGCTTCATCCCCGACCTCTCCCCGGAACGCCTGCNCGAGATCCAGCTCNACGGCCTGCGCNGNACCGTGGCCCNGGCGNANAAATCNCCGCANTACCGCGCNCTCCTCGANGGCTGNNNCGTGAGCTCCNNNGACATCCNAAGCCTCGACGACCTNCGCCGCCTNCCNNTCACCGANGTGGAGGACCTGCGCCGCGGCTATCCGCTGCCGCTCGTCTGCGTGCCCGAGAAGGAAATCGTNCGCATCCACGCTTCCAGCGGCACCACGGGCAAGCGCAAGATCCTCGCCTACACGAAGGCCGACACCGAGACCTTNGCCCTCCAGATGGCGCGCTGCTACGAGCTCGCGGGCCTCACCGAGGCGGACCGGATGCAGGTGGCCGTGGGCTACGGCCTCTGGACCGCGGGCGCGGGCTTCCAGCTCGGGAGNGAGCTTTTCGGGATGCTCACCATCCCCGTGGGGCCGGGNAACCTCGAGATGCACCTCCAGCTCCTCGCNGACATGGGCGCCACCTGCTTCGGGGCCACGGCCTCCATGGCGCTNNTNCTNGCNGNGGANGCCGAGCGCGCGGGCCTCACCGAAAAGCTCAAGCTCCGCAAGGTCATCTGCGGCGCGGAAACACGCAGCGAGAAGATGCGCCTCGCCATCGAGGAGAANCTGGGCCTTGAGGGGAGCTACGACATCGCGGGCATGACGGANATGTACGGNCCGGGCACGGCCATNGACTGCGACGCGCANGACGGNCTCCACTACTGGGCGGACCTTTTCATCATCGAGGTTTTGGACCCGCAGACCCTCGAGCCCGTGCCCGAGGGCGAGGTGGGNGAAATGGTGGTGACGAGCTTNCGCAAGGAGGCCGTGCCGCTCATCCGCTACCGCACCCANGACCTGACANGGCTCATCCCCGGCGAGTGCGCCTGCGGGCTTNCCATGCCGAGGCANGACCGCATCCTCGGCCGCTCNGACGACATGATCATCTACCGCGGGGTGAACATCTATCCGGGCCAGATCATGGANGTCATCGGCGAATTTCCCGANCTCGGNGGCGAGTACCAGATCGAGCTCACGCGNGACGNNCGCGGCNTCGACCACCTCGCGCTCACCGTGGAGCGGGCGGACGATGCCGGCTCAGGCGGCGACGCGGCGCTCGCCGAGGCCGTGGCNGCGCGNCTGCGCAGCCGCATCCTCGCGCGCATGGACGTGAANGTGACGGANTACGCCAGCCTGCCGCGCACCTTCAGCAAGTCGAAGCGCGTGCTGGACAGGCGNTACGGGNGCTAGGGGGCTGGCCGCNCCTACTGGCCGCCGCCCCCGGCGGGAGCAGTGTCGCCCGCAAGGCCGCGCTCGCGGATGAGNGCCGCCGCGCGCCTNGCGAGNGTGCCCACCTCGGGCTTGGANATCTGGCCGTCCGCGCCCACGCTGACACCCTTGTGGCGGAGTTTTTCGGTGATGAGCGAGGAAAAGAGCAAGACGGGGAGCTGCTTGAGGATGGAGTCGTTCTTGATGCGGCTCGTGAGGTTGAGGCCGTCCATCATGGGCATCTCGATGTCCGACACCACCACCTGCACGAAGTCGCTCAAGGGGCGGCCCTCCTCCTCCACGCGGCGGCGGAAACTGGTGAGGCAGTCCCAGGCCTCGCGGCCATTGGTGGTGACGATGACCTTGAAGCCCGCGCGCTCCAGCAAATCGCGCTGCATCTCGCGCACGAGCGCCGAGTCGTCGGCCACCAGGGCGCGGTAGCCCGTGGTGCCGTCCCAGTCCTCGCCGAGGTCGTCGAGACGCAGGCTCAGTTTCGGATTGAGGTTGGCGACCACCTTTTCCAGGTCGAGCAAAAAGATGATGCGCCCCTCGAGCTTGACCACGCCCACGATGGTGTTGCTGGACACGGCGGCCATGTAGGGATTGGGCTGGTCCACCTGCTCCCAGCTGATGCGGTGGATGCGGTTGACCCCGGAGACCATGAAGGCCGTGGTCACGTTGTTGAACTCGGTGACGATGGTCTTGGGCTCTTCCGTGCGTTTTGCCGGGGTCTTGCCGAGCCAGAGGGTGAGGTCCACGAGGGGGATGATGCGCGAGCGCAGGTTGAACGCGCCGAGCACGCTCTCATGCTGCACCTCGGGGAGCTCCGTGACCTTGGGCATACGGATGATTTCCAGCACCTTGGCCACGTTGACGCCGTAATAGCCGCGATAGCTGGCTGCCTGGTCCTCGCCCACGACCTGCGCCGTGAGCCCCTCCAGCAGGGCGTCGCCCGGCTGAAGCGTCTCGTCCAGGTAAAATTCCACCATTTCCAGCTCATTGGTGCCGGATTCCAGCAGAATATTGGTGATCTCGGCCATGCTGCCTCCGTGCCCGGTATCCGTGCCCGGTATCGGGCCGCCCGCTAAAAGGCTAGAGCGACGCCAGCCATTCCTCGGCCGCGTCAATAAGGCTTTTCGGCGTGGATGCGCCAGCCGTTAGACCTGCGCGGGATTTTGTCGCAAATCTTTTGGCGGAAAGCTCCTCCGCCCGCTCCACATGGAAGGTCTCCACCCCGGCCTGGGCCGCCAGCGCGGCGAGGCGGCGGGTATTGCCGCTCTCCCGGCCGCCCACCACCACCATGACATCCACCCTGCCCGCGATTTCGCGGGCCTCCTCCTGGCGCTCGCGCGTGGCCCCGCAAATGGTGTTGAGCACCGTGAGCTCCGGCAGTCGCCCGCCAAGCCAGCTTTCGATGGCCGCAAAGGCGTCCCGGTCCTGCGTGGTCTGCGAAGCGAGCACATGGGGTCTTGCGGGCTCAAGGGGAAGCTCCATGAGTTCGTCGAGGCTGCCGAAAACCCACGCCCCGCCCGCGGCATAGGAAAGCAGGCCCCGCACTTCAGGGTGCTCGGCCTCGCCGAAGAGCAGAAGGGTGGCCCCGTCCCGCGTGGCCCGTGCGATGGCAAGCTGCGCGCCCTTGACGCGCGGGCAGGTGGCGTCCTCCACCGTGGCCCCGCTCGCGCGCACGCGCGCTTCCTCCTCCCGCGGCAGGCCGTGGGCCCGGATGAGCACATGGTCGCCTTCGCCGAGCTCGTCCGCGCTCGCCACGCAGGCAACGCCGCGCCCGGCGTAGTGCTCCAGCACCTGCGGATTGTGGATGATGGGCCCGAGGGTGCAGATGCGCCGCGGCGCCCCGCCCTCCCCCTGCCGGAGCAAGGCGTTCTCAAGATTTTGCAGGGCGAGGCTCACGCCCATGCAGAAGCCTGCGGTCTTTGCGCGAAGAACGTCCATGCGGGGCTCCGTGCTTTGCTGCCTGAAGGCGTGGTCCGCCCTGGGGTTGGAGGCGGAAGAGGCAGCCTCTTGCTTGCCGTGCCTGCCCACTTGACGCCGAAATTATCCGTCAAAAACAGCCTTTTCGGTGCTTGCTGCGTCAGAGAAAAATTTTCTCGGTCGAGTACTTAAGTACACTCCCGTCGAAGCTCCAGCCGTTGCGACGAAGGAAGCTACGGATGGAGACAGCAGTTAGTTACCACGCAAGGCATTCAACGGTGCCACTGTCGCTATCCGTAAGGCTCGTGGACTCGCCAACGGCTAGCGCAATTTTTATCTTCCTTGCAAGCACCGAAAAATCTTATTTTTTAGGATTCTTCCGGCACCAGCACCCGTCTGTCGCTTCGCTCCAGACGGAGAATGGAAGGGCCTTCAGTCACATTCCTCAAAAAAATCAGGGCAGTCCGGCGCTGTCGAGAAATTCATCGAGCGCCGTTTCCAGATCCTGCCAATCAGTACAGCGGCACAGGCGTTGACGCAAGACCCGCACCCCGGGCAGGAAGCGCACATAGCGCGGCGCGAGGGAGCGCATCTTGAGGAGCGCCCCGGCGCTTCCCCCGTGTTCGCGCGCAAGCCGCACATGCAGGCCGATCATGGCACGTAGCGCCGCTGCGTCCGGAGCGGGCGGCGATTCCCCGCGTGAGAGGGCGAGATGCGCCGCGAAGATGGCCGGGTCATGCAGCGCGCCGCGGGCATACATGAGGGCCGTGGCCCCGGTCTCGGCGAGGCAGCGGATGCCGTCCTGCGCGGTCAGGAGGTCCCCGCTCGCAAGGAGCGGGATGGAGAGCCGGGCCGCGAGGCGGGCGATCTCCTCCCAGTCGGCGCTGCCGCCAAAGCCCTGCCGGGCCGTGCGCGGATGCAGGGTAAGCCAGCCCGCCCCGGCGTCCTCGAGGCGCAGGGCGAGGTCGGGCAGGACCATACGCTCCCGGTCGATGCCGAGCCTGAGCTTGAAGCCCACGCGGCCCGGCGCTGCTTCGGCGATCATGGCGCGCGCGCAGGCGAGCGCCCGCTCCGCATCGCCCAAAAGCGCCGCGCCAGCGCCCTGGCGCATGACCTTGGGCACGGAGCAGCCCATGTTGCAGTCAAACCACGCATAGCCCGCGCCGCGCAGGGTGCGCACGGCCGAGCCGAGCACCTCCGGCTCGGCCCCGAAAAGCTGCACCACGAGAGGCTGGTCCTCCGGGAGGCTCCGGAGCAGTTCGCCCGTGCCCGGACTTTTGTAGACAAGGCCCTTGGCGCTGACCATTTCGGTCACGCAGACGGCCGCGCCGTAGTGGCGGCAGAGCAGGCGGAAGGGCAGGTCGCTGTAGCCCGCGAGCGGCGCGAGCCACGGGGCGTCGGCCGCAAAGGGGAGGGGCCCGGCCGCACCTGCTGGCGCAGCCGGGAGGAAGAAACGTTTACGCATGGCCGGCCCGAGCATAGCAGCGGCCGCGCCGGGACGCCACGGCTTTTTTGCCGGGTCGTCCATCCCACGGGCGTCCGATTTTTGACCGCGCGGGCCCGGCAGAAAAGCT
This sequence comes from Desulfovibrio sp., assembly GCA_014804965.1. Classification (GTDB taxonomy): domain Bacteria; phylum Desulfobacterota; class Desulfovibrionia; order Desulfovibrionales; family Desulfovibrionaceae; genus Desulfovibrio. The sequence goes on along the minus strand of JAAUYU010000016.1, from coordinate 46,024 downwards.
CTCATGCCAACCAGCGTGCATCATTGATATTTTTTCGAGCTGGCAAGAAATTTGCTGCATTCCGGGCGAACCTTGTATCCGCGGGCCGGGAGGCCCCATTTCAGGCGGTGACGTTTCATCGCGATTCATGATAAGGAAGATGCCATGCCATGCCGCAAGACCTTTGTCCTCTGTTCGCTCTGCCTCGCGGGCGCGGGGAGCGCCCTGCTCCTCGGGCTGCTCTCGGGCTTCGCGCCNCGGGGTGANGGCCATGANGTGCGNCGNCGNGCCAGCGCCCGNGTGGTNAGCCTNCAGGCNGCNGACCTGCCCGCGCCCATCCTCCAGGCCGGGGACGGCAGCCATGTCTGGGCGGTGCGCCGCCCGGTGCNNTCCGNCGCTTCNGNGCCCGGCNNGACCACGCTCGNGGCCGCCGAGGCCGTGCGCGACCAGCTGGCGCAGCGGCGCAACGGCGAATTCATCAGCTTCCATCCCGAGGGCATCCGCCTGAGCATGGCGGNCGCGACCCCGCTNTTCGGCTTCGAGGGCGCGGNCNNGGANGCGGCTTCCGACGCCCCGGCGACGGCGGGCCTCGCNCCNCTGGTGGCNCTGGACGGCGCNTCGGCCCCGCAGCTTCTCGCCGTGGAGCCCTTCCGNGCCAGCGACGCGCTCGACATGGACGGGCGCCCCGTGCGCTGGCAGGATACGGGCGGCCTCATGGCGGCCTACAGGCCCCTTGCGCCGCGTCCGGCCACGACGGCCGTCAAGGCTGCCCCTGCCGCGNTTCCCNCGCCGGACGCCGCGGCCGTGCGGGCTTTCGCCTCCGGGGATTCCGCGGCCAAGGCCCACCGCTACCAGGAACTGGTGGANAATTTCGCGCGCCGCTACAATCTCAACACNGCCCTCATCTACGCCATCATCCACAGCGAAAGCGATTTCTCGCCCACGCTCGTCAGCGGCAAGTCGGCCATGGGCCTCATGCAGCTTCTGCCGAGCACGGCNAGCGGCGAGGTGCACCGCTTCCTCTACGGCCGCCGCGGCGACATCGGCTTCGACGACCTGCGCGTGCCCGAGATCAACATCCGCTANGGCACGGCCTATCTNCACATCCTCCTNACNCGCTATTTCCAGAACGTGACCGACCCGCTTTCGCGCGAATACTGCGCCGTGGCCGGCTACAACATGGGGCCCAACCGCTTCCTGCGCCTCTACGGCGCCACCAGCGAGGAGGCCGTGGCGCGCATCAACGCCATGAGCGCGGACGAGCTCTATGAGGACCTNACGCGGCGGCTNCCCGTGCGCGAGACCCGCGCCTATGTNGCCAAGGTGCGGCGCATGAAGCACCACTACGCCGCGCAGCTCGAGCTGCCGGCGAAGCTGAACTGAACCACNGGGCGGCCTTGCCGCCCTTTCTTTTTGCGCGCCGCCGGGTTAGGCTGCTTCACCGCACCTGCACCAAGGGGGACGCGCATGAAGAGCTCCGGNCTCCTGGCCCTCGCCTGCGGCACCTTNGCCCTGGGCGTGGCCGAATTCTCCATGATGGGCATCCTCTCGCCGCTGGCCCGTGACCTCGACGTCACCATCCCCCAGGCCGGGGACTTCATTTCCGCCTACGCCCTCGGCGTNAGCCTCGGCGCGCCGTTGCCCCTCTTTTTCCGCAACCAGCCGCTCAAGCGCATCCTCCTCGGCCTGTGCTGCCTCATCATGCTCGGCAACGGGCTGGCTGCCGCGGCCCCGGGCTATGTGAGCCTCATCTGCGCGCGCTTTCTCGCCGGGCTGCCGCACGGGGCCTATTTCGGCGTGGCGGCCATCGTGGCCGTGCAGCTGGTGCCGCCGGGCTACAAGGCCACGGCNGTGGCCGTCATGGTGACGGGCATGACGCTCGCCAACGTGGTGGGCGTGCCCACCGTCACCTGGCTCACCAATGCTTTCACCTGGCGGTTCACCTTCCTGCTCGCCGCCCTTTGGGGGGGCATCGCCTTTGCGGGCATCCTCGGCTGCGTGCCCGCGTCGCCGCCGCCCGTGAAGCGCGGCTTCATCCGGCAGGTGCGCTTCCTGAAAGGGCCCGCGCCCTGGCTCATCTTCGCGGCCACCTTCCTCGGGCAGGGCAGCGTCTATTGCTGGTACAGCTACATGGAGCCCATCCTGCTCCAGATAACGCACATCCCTGCCGATGACATGAAGTGGGTCATGGTGCTGGCGGGACTCGGCATGTTCACGGGCGGCCTNCTCTGCGGGCGTCTCGCCGACCGCTACCAGCCGGCCCTGGTCTCGGCCTGCACGGCCCTNTCCATCGTGCCCATCCTGCTTTGCATCTACTTTTTCAGCGCCTCCGCCCCGGTGTCGCTGGCCCTGGTCTTTCTCGGGCCGGCCGCGCTCTTCGGCCTCGGCGGCCCCATGCAGTACCTCATCGTCCGCTATTCGCGCGGCGGCGAGATANTGGGCGGCGCGGGCATCCAGATNGCCTTCAACATGTCCAACGCCTGTTCCGCCTATCTCGGCGGCNTGGTCATCCGCCACGGCTTCGGGCTCGCCGCCCCGGCNCTNCTCGGCGTGCCCATGGCCCTTGTCTGCGCCGGGGTGCTCGTCTGGTTNTNNCGGCGCTATNNGGNCAGGCCCGGGGACTGACAGCCTTCNGGACCGGGACGCGCAAAAAATTTTCGCGCCCGGCCTTCCCGNCGCGCAAATTTGACTGTTCAATCAATCAATTTTGTGNTAGTGGCCTCNCCATTCCCCCGCGGCGGGTGGCGCGGGCGCGCCNNGCTTTAGCTGGACGCTAGGGGGCAAATGGTCTATGCTTNGGCAAAATTTCAGGCACAACCGGCCGCCACGGCGGCAGGCGAAGGAAATTGCCGCGCGCTCCGCAGTGGGGCGCCCGGGGAAGGTTTCGGCAAACCAGCGGCGNNAGAGCGCCAAGGAGGACTCAAGATGGCGAAAATGAAAACCATGGACGGCAATAACGCCACCGCGCATATTGCCTACGCGCTGTCGGAAACGGCGGCCATCTATCCCATCACGCCTTCCTCGGTCATGGGCGAGGTCATGGACGAGCTGGCCGCCCACGGGCAGGTCAACGTCCTCGGCGAGAAGGTCACGGTGCGCGAGATGCAGTCCGAGGCGGGCGCGGCCGGCGCCGTGCACGGCATGCTCGCCGGCGGCAGCCTGACCTCCACCTACACGGCCTCGCAGGGCCTTTTGCTCATGATCCCGAACATGTACAAGATCGCGGGCGAGCTTCTCCCCGGCGTCTTCCATGTNTCGGCGCGCGCNCTCGCGAGCCACGCGCTCTCCATCTTCGGCGACCACCAGGACGTCATGGCCTGCCGCCAGACCGGCTTCAACTTCCTCTGCTCCGCCTCGGTGCAGGAGTGCATGGACNTGGCCCTCGTGGCCCATCTTTCGGCCATCGACGCGAGCCTGCCCTTCTGCCACTTCTTTGACGGCTTCCGCACCTCGCACGAAGTGCAGAANATCGAGGTCATCGACTACAAGGACATCCCCGGCCTCGTGAACTGGGACAAGGTGGCCGAGTTCCGCGCCGCNGCCATGAACCCCGAGCACCCGNNCATCCGCGGCACGGCCCAGAACCCGGACATCTATTTCCAGAACTGCGAGGCCTGCAACCTCTATTATGACGCCGTGCCCGCCATCGTGGCCGAGAACATGAAGAAGGTGGAGTCCATCACCGGGCGCCGCTACCACCTCTTCGACTATGTGGGCCATCCCGAGGCCGACCGCGTGATCATCAGCATGGGCTCGTCCTGTGAGGTCATCGAGGAGACCGTCACCTACCTCAACGAGAAGCTGGGCGAGCGCGTGGGCCTCGTGAAGGTGCGCCTGTTCCGGCCCTTCTCCGCCGAGCATCTCCTCCGCGCCATCCCGGCCAGCGTCACCTGCCTCACCGTGCTCGACCGCACCAAGGAGCGCGGCGCCCAGGGCGAGCCGCTCTATCAGGACGTGTGCACCGCCTTCCTCGAAAAGGGCGAGGCCCCGACCATCGTGGGCGGCCGCTACGGCCTCGGCTCCAAGGACTTCACGCCCGGCATGGCCAAGGCCGTGTTCGACAACATGAAGTCGCTCCAGCCCAAGAACCACTTCACCGTGGGCATCACCGACGACGTGACCAACCTNTCGCTGGAGGTGGACGGGGAGCTCGACACCGTGCCCGCCGGCACNGTGCAGTGCAAGTTCTTCGGCTTCGGCTCGGACGGCACCGTGGGCGCCAACAAGCAGGCCGTGAAGATCATCGGCGACAACACGGACCTCTACGCCCAGGCCTATTTCGCCTATGACTCCAAGAAGTCCGGCGGCCTCACGGTCTCGCACCTGCGCTTCGGCAAGAAGCCCATCACCGCCGCCTACCTCATCACCCAGGCCGACTACATCGCCTGCCACAAGCAGGCCTATGTCACCGAGTANGACCTGCTCGAGGGCATCAAGGACGGCGCGACCTTNGTCCTCAACTCCAACTGGACCCTCGAGGACATGGAAAAGCACCTGCCCGCGGCCATGAAGCGCAAGATCGCGCGCAAGAAGCTCAAGTTCTACAACATCGACGCGGTGAAGGTGGCGCAGGAAGTGGGCCTCGGCGGCAGGATCAACATGATCATGCAGACGGTCTTCTTCAAGCTCGCCAACGTCATCCCCTTCGAGCAGGCCGTGGACCTGCTCAAGGCCTCCATCNAGAAGACCTACGGCCTCAAGGGCGACAAGGTCGTCAACATGAACATCGCNGCCGTGGAGAAGAGCGCCGCGGCCCTCGAGGAGATCAAGTATCCCGCCTCCTGGGCCGACACCACCGAGGGCGCCGTGGTCACGCATCCGCATGACGACGAGTATGTCCGCGACATCGTGCGGCCCATCCTGGCCCAGCAGGGCGACAAGCTGCCCGTCTCCGCCATGGACCCGGCCGGCTTCATGCCCGTGGGCACGGCGGCCTGCGAAAAGCGCGGCGTGGCCATCAAGATTCCCGAATGGCAGGTGGGCAACTGCATCCAGTGCTTCCAGTGCTCCTTCGTCTGCCCGCATGCGGCCATCCGCCCGGTGCTCGCCACCGAGGAGGAGCTCAAGGGCGCGCCCGAGGGCTTTGTGACCAAGGACGCCATCGGCAAGGACCTCAAGGGCCTCAAGCTGCGCATCCAGGTCTATCCCGAGGACTGCCTCGGCTGCGGCTCGTGCGCCAATGTGTGCCCGGCCAAGGAGAAGGCCCTCGTCATGGAGCCTCTCGCCACCCAGCTCGCCGTGCAGAAGGCCAACCTCGAGTTTGCGGAAGAGCATATCTCCATCAAGGACGACATCCTGCCGCGCGACACGGTCAAGGGCTCGCAGCTCCAGCAGCCCCTGCACGAGTTCTCCGGCGCCTGCGGCGGCTGCGGCGAGACNCCCTATGTCAAGGTGCTCACCCAGCTCTTCGGCGAGCGGATGCTCGTCGCCAACGCCACGGGCTGCTCCTCCATCTGGGGCGCCTCCTCGCCGACCACGCCGTACTGCGCCAACCGCAAGGACGGCTTCGGCCCGGCCTGGGGCAACTCCCTCTTTGAGGACGCGGCCGAATACGGCTACGGCATCGAGGAAGCCTACCTCGCGCGCCGCAACCGCCTCGCCTCCATCGTCAAGGCCGCCCTCGAGGACAAGGCCGCCTCGCCCGAGCTCAAGGAAGCCCTGCAGGGCTGGCTCGACAACAAGGACGACCCCGAGGGCTCCCGCAAGTACGGCGAGATGATCATGGGCCGCCTNGACGGCTTTGACAGCCCGCTGGCCGCGGACCTCTGGGACATGGACGACCTCTACACCAAGAAGAGCGTCTGGATCTTCGGCGGCGACGGCTGGGGCTATGACATCGGCTACGGCGGCCTCGACCATGTGCTCGCGAGCGGCGCGGACATCAACGTGCTGCTCATGGACACCGAGGTCTATTCCAACACCGGCGGCCAGTCCTCCAAGGCCACGCCGCTCGGCGCGGTGGCGCAGTTCGCGGCCGCGGGCAAGCGCACCGGCAAGAAGGACCTCGGCCGCATGGCCATGACCTACGGCTATGTGTATGTGGCCTCCATCGCCATGGGCGCCGACATGCAGCAGACCCTCAAGGCCTTCCGCGAGGCCGAGGCCTACAAGGGCCCCTCGCTCATCATCGCCTACGCCCCCTGCATCAACCAGGGCCTCAAGAAGGGCATGGGCATGAGCATGCTCGAGGCCAAGACGGCCGTGCAGATCGGCTACTGGCCGCTCTACCGCTACAATCCCGACCTGGCCGCGGAAAAGAAGAACCCCTTCCAGCTCGACAGCAAGGCGCCCACGGGCGACTTCACGGCCTTCCTGGAAGGCGAGAACCGCTATGCCTCGCTGGACAAGACCCGGCCCGAGATCTCCAAGGAGCTCAAGCAGGATCTCGCCGAGGCCTATGCCCAGCGCTACGCCCTCTACAAGCAGCTGGCCGACCTGCCCTTCCCCGGCACCTGGCCCGGCAAGGAAGAGGCGTAACCCGAGCCTTTGCCCCGTTTCCGGGCCCCTCCGGGGGCCCGGAGCGGGCACATGCGCCCCCGGGCGCGGCGCCATGCCGCGCCCGGGGGTGAGCGGCACAACTTCCGAAAACCGGGCCGGGGCGCNACAAGCCCCGCGCAGCCGGTTTTCGCGCTTTTGCCCCGCAAGGGCGCACGCCCCGGCGGGCCACACGGCCGGGCGGAAGGCGCAACCGGGCGCTCACAGCCCCCGGCGCGTCCCGTCCGCAAGGAGGTTCCATGAAACACAACGCCCTCTATGTCACCGCCACCGGGCCCACCACGGGCAAGAGCGCCATCGCCCTGGGCGCCATGCAGATGCTCACGCGCACCATGCGCAACGTGGCCATCTTCCGCCCCATCATCAACGAGCCGCAGCTGGACGACCGCGACCCGGACATCAACCTCATGCTCCAGCACTTCAAGCTGGACATGGACTATGCCGACACCTTCGCCTACACCCACGCCGAGGCCCGNGACATCATCAACCAGGGCTCGCGCAACCTGCTTCTGGAGAACATNATCCAGAAGTTCAAGAAAATTCTGGAANTGCACGATTTCGTGCTCTGCATCGGCACGGACTTNCTNGGNAAGGACCCGGTGTTCGAGTTCGAGCTCAACGCCGAGATCGCGGCCAACCTGGGCGCGCCGGTGATGCTCGTCACGAGCGGCGACAATGTGACGGCCAAGGACATCAGCGATTCCCTGCACCTCACNCTTGAGGCGCTGGAGCCCTACGCCATCGACATCATCGCCACCATCATCAACCGNTCCAGCCTCTCCCAGACCGAGCTNGACGAGCTNCGCAAGAGCCTCGGCAAGGACGACAAGGCGGCGCTCGTCTACGCCGTGCCCAATGACCCCTCGCTCGGGCGCGCCACCATGAACGACGTGAAAAAGGGCCTGGACGCCGAGGTGCTCTTCGGGGGCAACCGCCTGGATTCGCTCGTGGGCGACTACCTNGTNGCGGCCATGCACATCGACAATTTCCTCAACTATATCGAGAAAGACCAGCTCATCATCACNCCCGGCGACCGCACGGACATCCTGCTCGCGGCCATCGCCTCGCGCCTCTCCTCGGCCACGCCGGACATCGCGGGCGTGCTGCTCACGGGCGGNCTNGANCCCCCGGCCTCGGTGCGCAAGCTCATCGAGGGCTGGAGCGGCGCGCCGCTGCCCATCCTGCTCACCAAGGCGCACACCTACCGCACCATCACGGCCCTGCAGGAAATCTACGGCCTCATCGAGCCGGACGACACGCGCAAGATCAACACCGTGCTCGGCCTCTACGAGCACCACGTCAACGGCAAGGAGATCGCCAACCGCCTGCTCTCCGGCCAGCGCAGCGGCCGCATGACGCCCATGATGTTCGAGTTCGAGCTCATCGAGCGCGCCAAGAGCGACAAGATGCGCATCGTGCTCGCCGAGGGCNNGGACGAGCGCATCCTCCGCGCCACGGACATCCTGCTCCGCCGCGAAGTGGCCGACATCACCCTTNTGGGCGACATCGACGCCATCCACGCCAANGCGCGGGCCCTGGGCCTGGACGTGGCCGGCGCGCGCCTCATCGACCCGGTGAAGGCNGCGGATTTCGACAAGTACGCCGAAACCTACTACGANCTGCGCAAGGCCAAGGGCATCACGCCCGAGCAGGCGCGCGACATCATGAGCGACGCCACCTATTACGCCACCATGATGGTCAAGCTGGACGACGCGGACGGCATGGTCTCCGGCGCGGTGAACACCACGGCGCACACCATCCGCCCGGCCTTCGAGTTCATCAAGACCAGGCCCGGCTTCTCGGTGGTCTCGTCNGTNTTCCTCATGTGCCTCAAGGACCGGGTGCTCGTGTTCGGCGACTGCGCGGTGAACCCCAANCCCACGGCGCAGCAGCTCGCCGAGATCGCCATCGCCTCGGCGCATACCGCCAAGGTGTTCGGCATCGACCCGCGCGTGGCCATGCTCTCCTANTCCACGGGCACGTCCGGCAAGGGCGCGGACGTGGACGTGGTGGTGGAAGCCACNAAGATCGCCAAGGAAATGGCNCCGGACCTCGCGCTNGANGGCCCGCTCCAGTATGACGCGGCCATCGACCCCATCGTCGCCAGGACCAAGATGCCCGACAGCCAGGTGGCGGGCCGGGCCACGGTGTTCATCTTCCCGGACCTCAACACCGGCAACAACACCTACAAGGCCGTGCAGCGGGCCGCCCAGGCCATCGCCATCGGCCCGGTGCTCCAGGGCCTCAACAAGCCGGTCAACGACCTCTCGCGCGGCTGCACCGTGCCCGACATCGTGAACACGGTCGCCATCACGGCNGTGCAGGCCGCNGCGGACAAGAAGAACGCCAANAANTAAGCNNAAACGCGCAACAACCATCTTCCGGCCGGGCATGGGGCCCGGCCGGGGCCGNNTGTCGCGGACACGTCAAAGGGAGTGAGGGATGAAAGTTCTGGTCATCAACGCTGGNTCTTCCTCGTGCAAGTACCAGCTTCTGGAAATGGACACCAAGACCGTGCTCTGCTCCGGCATCGCCGAGCGCATCGGCCAGCAGAACGGGCGCCTGACGCACAAGATCGCGCCCGGCACCGACCGTGAGAAGAAGATCATCCGCGACGAGGATTTCCCCACCCATGTGGAGGCCATGGAGCTCGTCATCGCGCTCCTCACCGACCCGGAAGTGGGCGTCATCAAGGACAAGGGCGAAATCCACGCCATCGGCCACCGCGTGCTCCACGGCGGCGAGGCCATCACCCAGCCCGTGCTCGTGGACAAGCACGTCAAGGATGTCATCAAGGAGTGCTTCCTGCTCGGGCCCCTGCACAACCCGGCCAACCTCATGGGCATCGAGGTGGCGGAAAAGCTCTTCCCGGGCGTGCCCAATGTGGCGGTGTTCGACACGGCCTTCGGCATGGGGATGCCGCCGGACGCCTACATGTACGCCCTGCCCTACGAATATTACGAGGAGCTCCAGCTCCGCCGCTACGGCTTCCACGGCACCTCGCACAAGTACATCGCCCGCAAGACGGCCGAATACCTCGGCAAGCCGCTGGACGAGCTCAATTCCGTCACCATGCACCTCGGCAACGGCTCGTCCATGACCTGCGTGAAGCACGGCAAGTGCTACGACACGAGCATGGGCCTGACGCCGCTGGAGGGCCTCATCATGGGCACGCGCTGCGGCAGCATCGACCCGGCCATCGTGCCCTTCCTGCAGGAGAAAAAGGGCTATACCGCGCCGGAAGTGGACACCATCATGAACAAGAAGTCGGGCCTCTTGGGCATCTGCGGCTTCACGGACATGCGCGACGTCCACGCGGAGATCGAAAAGGGCAATGAGCGCGCCAAGCTCGCGCTGGAAATGCTCGTGCGCAGCATCCGCAAGATGCTCGGCGCCTATATCTTCCTTTTGGACGGCAAGCCGGACGCCATCGTGTTCACCGCCGGCATCGGCGAGAATGACCCCATCGTGCGCGAAAAGGTGTGCGAAAACCTCGAGAGCGTGGGCATCAAGCTGGACGCCAAGGAAAACGACACCCGCAAGCCTGGCGCCCGCACCATCTCCGCGCCGGACAGCCGCATCAAAGTCCTCGTCATTCCCACCGACGAGGAGCTGGAAATCGCCGAGGCCACGGTCAAGGTGGTGGACAAAAAGTAAGGCCGCGCCCGCGCGATAAAAAAGACTGCTGAGACCAAAGAGCGGCGGCTCCCGGATGGGTGCCGCCGCTCTTTCCATAAATCCTTCCTGCGCCGCAATGCGCTCTTGCGCCTTTTACAGGGAAGCTCCCGCAGAAGCGCCGCTCCCCTCATTCTGCGGCTGTTGTTGCTTCCGCGGAGGCGCAACAGAACCTACATGGGTCACGATGTCTTTGTCATCATAGGTGACGGCGAGCCGCTTTTTTTCGCCCTGCATTCCTTCAATGGGCGTGCCTGCCACTTCCCACAGCCCGAGGGTGAGCACATCCATGACGCCATGCCCGATGGCGCGTCCGGCCGAAGGCTCATTGCCGATTTCATATTCATAGATGTCCACCCGGCGCCCGTTCTCCTCGTGTGCTTCCACGGGATGCCCCAGTTGCAACTCCACCTCTCCCCGCGTGGCCCCGGTACGCACAGCGCCAAGCTGCGGCTCCTTCTTGCCGCTCATGGCCATGCCCACCGAACAGCCTGTCATGAAAAGGCACGAAATGATCATGAGGCTCAATATTTTTTTCATCTCCCCCTCCCAGCTTGNCGGCCGCGCTACCNANNTNNCGACTTTTGGATTCNNGCTGTCGAGTAGTCATAGCTACTCGAGNTCAAATTGNCAAGCGTTATGAGAGGGCATGGAAAATGAAGANCGNATCGCCAAAAAGCANATGCCNGGCATCATCAGGCGNTATCGGGCCNTGGCNGGNTTNTCGCAGCAGCAGCTCGCCGACAGCATGGGCGTGAGCAAGGGCTTTATTTCGGCNNTGGAGGGNGGNNGGAGCGTGCCCAATCTCGANATGCTNGTGGTNNTGGCNTCNGCNCTCAANGTGCGGCCGGGGGAGCTTGTGGACGCNNTNGTGGAGGCGGCGGGNAGNGCGCAGGAGANGTCGGAAAGGGTTCCCAAAAANTGAGCCCCGCCAAGANGGCCGGNNGGCNCTCCTGACGGGGCTTGTGANGCTGNTNCGGGNNGCTNGGACGACTACGGCTTGAGGCCCATCTTGTTCACGGCCTGCATNCCGCCCATGGANTTCACCGTGTCGGTGATGCCGTTNTTGGCGAGGATGAGCAGGCTNTCNTANGCGCGCAGGCCCGANTTGCAGATGAGGGCNACNGGCCGGTCGCGCGGNATCTCGCCCATGCGGGCCTTGAGCTCNTCCAGCGGGATGGAGTGCCAGTCGGGCTCNCGGTCCTGNATGGCCTTGCCCGCCTTGGGCGGCCGCGTNTCCATNAAGAAGATNTTGTTNTCCTTGCGGTNCTTCCAGAGTTCCATGAACTCGTCGCCNGTGACCGGCCNGAAGCNCCCGGAGAGCACNTTGTCGGCCACNTTGGCGACCGTGTTCACCGCGTCCATGGCCGCGGCGAAGGGCGGCGCGTAGGCGACCTCNAGGTTGGAGATGTCCTCGAGNACGGGCTTNGCGTACTGGAGCACGCCNGCCACGGCGTCGATGCGCGCCTTGAGCGCGTCGCCGTCCACGCAGGCGCCCTGCAGGCCGAGCACGCGGCGCGTGCCCTTNTCCACCACGATTTCNAGGCTCATCATCTTCTTTTCCGGGTANAAATGCGCCCGGTCAAGCTGCTCGATGGCNACGCCCACGGCGTCGAAGCCCGCNGCGCGCGCCTTGGCGGGCGTGAAGCCCGTNCCGCAGAAGGACATGCCGAAGAGCTTCACGGCCCAGGTGCCCACATANCCGGGGAAGGTGGCGTCCACNCCGGCNAGGTTGGAGCCGATGACCCGGCCCTGGCGGTTGGCCTCGCTGCCCATGGGGATNTAGCCGGGCTTGCCGGTNATNATGTTGCGCACGGCCGCGCAGTCGCCGCCCGCGTAGATGAGCGGGTCATTGGTGCGCANATGGTCGTCCACGAGGATGCCNCCGAAGGGCGCNACCTCNAGNCCNGCGNCCTTGGCGAGCTGNCNGTTGGGGATGAAGCCGGCNGCGAAGATGACGAGCTGCGCCGGGAGCTCGCGCTTGTCGGTGATGACCTTGGTGACGAGGCCGTTCTCGCCCTCGAGGCGCACGACCTTCTCNGANGTNTAGACNGAGACCTTGTTGGCCTCGCACTCGTGCTGCGCCATGAGCGCCAGCGTATGCGAGAGCGCGCCGGGGAGNATCTGGTCCATCATCTCCACNACGCTCACCTTGACGCCCCACATGTCGGCNAGCGCCACGGCCGCCTCGAGCCCGATGAAGCCGCCGCCCACGATGACGGCCTCGTTNACCTTGCGCGCCTCGCAGGCCTCGCGGATGGTGCGGGCCGCCTCCAGGCGNGTCAGCGANAGCACATGGCCGAGCTTGGCNCCNTCCACGTCNGGCATCCGCGGGGTCGCNCCCGTGGCGAGCACGAGCTTGTCATAGGGNAGCACTTCCTCGCGGTTCTCGTCCAGCTTCTGNACGAGCACGGTCTTGAGCTTGCGGTCGATGGANACNGCGCGNGTGCGCGTGAGCACGTTGACGCCCTTGAGCGCGCGGAAAAATTCCGGGTCGCGCACCACGCCCGCATTGGTGGCGCGCAGCTCGTCAAGGTTCTGCACCTCGGCGGACACATAGTAGGGGATGCCGCAGCCNCCGTAGGANATGAAGGTATTCTCNTCCACAAGGGTCACTTCGGCATCCGGCGCAAGGCGCTTGCAGCGGGCGGCCGCNTTGGGCCCCAGCGCAACGCCGCCGATGATCAGNATCTTTTCCGCCATTGAGTCCTCCCTNGGCTTGGATTTTGNAGNAAAAGCGGTGCGTCCCGNGGGGCGCGNCCCGCAATTCNCNCATTGCGGTCAGTTTGNGGAATCCGGCCGNGCGTCNCCGGACTTGGGGCTTTCCGCAAGCGCTTCCGTAAAGAGCTCGCGCCGNGCNGCCAGCTTGTCGCGCGCGTCCGTGATTTTTTCNGCGCGCTCGCGCTCCCGCGCCACCACTTCCGCAGGNGCGCGNNTCACAAAGCTCTCGTTGCGCAGCTTGCGGTTCACNTCCACCATNTCCTTTTCCAGCTTGGCGAGCTCCTTGTCGAGGCGNGCNAGCTCGTCNGCGAGGTCCACGGCNCCGAGGAGNGGCACGATGACCTGGCAGCCCCCGGCCACGGCNGAGGCNGCCGCNTTGGGCGCGGGCNNGNCNGCGTCGATNNTCANNTCCTCCAGGCGCGCCANNGTCTCGATGCAGACGCGGTTCTGCTCAAGNANGCGNGCCTGCGCCTCGTCCGCCGGGTGCAGCAAAAGCCGCACCTTGCGNGTNGGGCTGATGCCGAGCTCGGCCTTGATGGTGCGCACNGCCACGATGACGCCCTGCACGAATTCCATGGCCCGCGCCTNNTCCGGNCGCACGCAGCCGGGNCGCGNGGGCGGGTACNGCTCNAGCGCGATGTCCGTGGGCGCCTCGNCCGCGGGCACGGGGAGCGCCTGCCAGATTTCNGCNGTCACAAAGGGCATGANGGGNTGGAGCANNAGCAANATCTCGCGCAGGGTCANCCAGAGNACATATTGCGCCCGNNCGCGCANGGCCGGGTCGTCCGAGGCCATGTCCGGCTTCGCGAGCTCCAGATACCAGTCGCAGAACTCGTTCCANAGNAACTTGTATCCGCATTGCGCNGCGTCGTTGAAGCGGTAGTCCTCCAGCGCCTGGTCCATGTCNAGCTTNACGGCCTCGAGGCGGTCCANNATCCACGCCTCGTGCAGGCTCANNGGNCCGGANAGGTCCACGGGCGCGGGCGCCGTCTCNGGCAGGTTCATGAGCACGAAGCGCGCCGCGTTCCAGAGCTTGTTGACNAAGTGGCGGTAGCCCTCNATGCGCTCCTCNGAGAGGCGGATGTCGCGCCCCATGGCCGCNAAGGCCGTGAGCGTGAAGCGCAATGCGTCGCANCCGTATTTCTCGATCATGGCCAGCGGGTCGATGCCGTTNCCCTTGGACTTGGACATCTTCTGCCCCTGCGCGTCGCGCACGAGCGCATGGAGNTANATGTCGCGGAANGGCGGCTCNCCGAGGAAGTGCTGGCCCATCATCATCATGCGGGCCACCCAGAAAAAGAGGATGTCGAAGCCNGTNACGAGCACGCTNGTGGGATACCAGCGCNTGAGCTCNGGNGTCATTTCCGGCCAGCCCAGGGTGGAGAAGGGCCACAGCGCCGACGAAAACCAGGTGTCGAGCACATCCTCGTCTTGGATAAGCTCGGTGCTTCCGCAGCGCGGGCAGGTCTCGGGCGCGGTCTCGGCCACGATGAGCTCGCCGCACTGCCGGCAGGTCCAGGCCGGGATGCGGTGGCCCCACCAGATCTGGCGGCTGATGCACCAGTCGCGGATGGTGTCGAGCCAGTGATAATAGGTCTTGAGCCAGGTCTCGGGGAAGAGGCGCGTGAGCTCGGGCACGGCGGCGCGCGCGGCCGGGGCCATCTTTGTCGTCGCCACGAACCACTGGCGCGACACATGCGGCTCCACCACGGTGTGGCAGCGGTAGCAGCGGCCCACGGCGTGCTTCAGCTCCTCCTCGCCGCGGGCGAGCCCGGCCTCCGCAATGTCTTCCACAATGCGCTTGCGGGCCTCCTCCTTGGAAAGGCCCGCATAGGGGCCGGACTCCGGCTTCATGCGGCCGTCCTCGTCGATGACCTGGAGAAATTCCAGCCCGTGCCGCTGGCCGAGCAGCCAGTCGTTGTGGTCGTGCGAAGGCGTCACCTTGAGCGCGCCCGTGCCGAACTCGCGGTCCACATAGCTGTCCGCAATGATGGGAATCTCGCGGCCGAGAACCGGCACCACCACGCGGCGCCCCACGAGGCCCGCATAGCGCTCGTCCTCGGGATGCACGCAGACGGCCGTGTCGCCGGGGATGGTCTCGGGCCTGGTCGTGGCGATGACGATCTCGCCGTCGCCGTCGGCGAGCCTGTAGGCCACCTTCCAGAGGCGCCCGGGCTGGTCCTCGTGCTCCACCTCGTCGTCGGCGAGCGCGGTGTGGCAACGCGAGCACCAGTTGATGATATAGTCGCCGCGGTAGATGAGCCCCTCGTTATAGAGCTGCACAAAGACCTTGCGTACGGCCGCGGAGAGGCCGTCGTCAAGGGTGAAGCGCAGGCGCGACCAGTCCACCGAGCAGCCGAGCGCCGCGATCTGTTCGAGGATGCGGTGCCCGTAGTCGGCGCGCCACTGCCAGACGCGCTCCACAAAGGCCTCGCGGCCCAGGTCCTTCCTGCTCTTGCCCTCTTTTGCCAGCGCGCGTTCCACCACGTTCTGCGTGGAGATGCCCGCATGATCCGTGCCCGGTATCCAGAGGACATTCTTGCCCTTCTGGCGCGCGTGACGGCAGAGCACATCGATGAGCGTGAGATTGAGGGCGTGGCCGATATGCAGCGCGCCCGTCACGTTGGGCGGCGGGATGACGATGGAATACGGCTCGCCCGGGGCGTCCGGGCTCGGGGTGAAGGTCCCGCATTTTTCCCAGTGGTCGCGCCACCGGCGTTCCACATCCTGGGGCTCATAGCCCTTGGGGAGCGTCTCCGCCATCTTGCATTCTCCGTGAAAAGGCGGCAATAGTGCGCCATGCAGCGCGAAAGCAGCGTCTTTATCCTGTGGGATGCCTCCCACATCTGGGGCCTCATGGCCTGGCGCGCCCTGCGCGCCCTGGGCGTGCCCTCGCGGCTGGTCAAGGCTAAAGAAATAGCCGAAGGCGCGCTTTCTGGCAAGCCGGGCCGGGACGGTAGCGCCCGCCTTCTGCTGGTGCCGGGGGGGAGCGCTGGGCGCAAGGCCAGAGAGCTCGGGCCGGGCGGCCGCGTGGCCGTGCGCGACTTTGTGCGCAAGGGCGGCGCCTATCTCGGTTTTTGCGGCGGCGCGGGCCTTGCCCTCTCCCATGCGCGGGAGGACCAGGGCCTCGGCCTTTGCCCGTGGACGCGCGCCCCCTATGCCCATCGCTTCCAGCACCTCGTTTCGGGCCATGTGCTCGCCCATGCACCGTATGCGCCGGGCAATGCGCCGGACGGCGTTGCGGCGACCATTTCGCTCCCGGTGTGGTGGCCCGGCCGCTTCGCCCCGCAGGATACCGGCGCGGAAGTCAGCATCCTCGCCACCGGCATGGCGCCGGACGCCGACCTCTGGCTCGCGGACCTGCCGCTCTCGGGCGTGTCGCCCCGGATGCTCGAGACCTGGCGCGTGTGCTACGGCGTGGACCTTTCGCCGGATTTTCTCGCCGGGCAGCCGCTGGTGGTGAGCGGCACTTTCGGTGAAGGCCGCTACCTGCTCAGCTATTCCCACCTCGAAACGCCGGAAAGCCCGGCGGCCAATGCCTGGCTTGCCCGTATCCTCCGCGGTTTCGGCATTGCGGTTGCGCCTGCGGCCGCGGTGCCTGCCTGGCGGCTGGACGCCGATGCGCCCGCATCCCCTCTTCCCCCAGGCACTGCTTCGTGCCCCACGGCAAGCCTGCGCCGCGCCCGTGGCCGCCTCCTCTCCCTGCTTGCGCTTGGCGGGGAGCAGCGCCTGTTCTTCCGGCGCACGTCATGGCTCTGGGGCTGGCGCTCCGGGCTCCCCGGCATGGCGCTCAACAACCTTGCCGCTGCCTTTGCGGAACTGGAGGCCTTGGCGCGCACGGATGCTGCAAACGATGCGCTGAAAGCCGCCCGCGCGAGGCTTGATGCCTTCCGGCAGGCCATCGGCCCGCGCCTTGAGGCGCTTTTGCCGCTCTTTGCGGACGGGGCCGAGTCCTGGCTCATGGCGAGCCGCCTTTCCGAGATGCTTGCGCCTACACTGCCCGACGCCGTGGACAGCAAGGGCCTTGCGCACCAGCGCGCGGCGCTTTTCGGGCATCCCATGCGGGGCGGCGGCATTGCGGAAGAGCTGCTCCAGATGGCCGAAGAGGGCATCTGGCTCGGCCAGGAACTGGCCGGGGACACACAGGGCTGAGTTGCGGGGTCCCCCAAGCAGCAAAACGCCCCCGGTTCCGCTGGGAACCGGGGGCGAATATGGTTCTCCCCGAAGGGAGGTGGAGGCTGGCGGAGCGGAAGGGACTCGAACCCTCGGCCTCCGGCGTGACAGGCCGGCGTTATAACCGTCTTAACTACCGCTCCGTAATGGCCCGCCCCGCAGTGCGGGGTTGGCGCCGGGCCGGGCATCTGGTGGTGGGCAGTACAGGACTTGAACCTGTGGCCCCCGCCGTGTGAAGGCGGTGCTCTACCAACTGAGCTAACTGCCCTCCCGGAGCAATTTCTTTATTCCACTTGGCCTTTTGCGTCAAGGCAAAAGTTCCGTAAAAAAATTTTTACGGAAATTTTTTTACAAGCCTCCGGTATTCCGACGAAAAATTTTTCCCGGCGGCGAAACCCGTCCCGCGCGTCTTGCCGTCCACCGCAAGCGGTGTTAGTTCTTGCGCCACACGGATGCAAGGACAGGAAATGACGAGCACGCGCGCCTTGGGCCTTTTGCTGGCCCTTGCCTTTCTTCCCCTTCTTCCTGACGCCGCACGGGCGGCGGTCATTGACGGCAACCGCATCATGGACCAGCGCATGAGCGAGAACCTCTGCGCCATCACCTTTGATGACGGCCCTTCGCGCTATACTGGGCATCTGCTCGACAAGTTGCGCGACTACGGCATCCCGGCCACCTTCTTCCTTTTGGGCGGCAATGCCGAGCGCAATCCCGCCATGGTGCGCCGCATCGTCGAGGACGGCCACGAAGTGGGCAACCACTCCTGGTCGCACCCCAACCTGCGCACGCTTGCGGCCGAGGTGCAGGAGCAGGAAATCAGCGCCACCGATGCCCTTTTGCGCACGCTTGGCGCAAGCCCCGCCTACCTCCGGCCGCCCTATGGCAACTTTGACGCGCATACGCTGGAAGTCGCGCACAAGCTCGGCGTGGACGTGATCCTCTGGTCCATGGACAGCCACGACTGGAAAAGCCTGCCCCAGGACTATGCCAAGCTGCGCTCCACCCGCGGGACGCAATATGAGAGCGGGGAGCTGCGCGGTATCTTCCTCTTCCACGACACGCACAAGAGCACCGTGGACGACCTGCCGCGCATCATCGCCAACCTGCTGGCCGGGGGTTGCCGCCGCTTCGTCACGGTGAGCGACTATCTTGCCGCGGCCCTCGACCCGGAGCCGGGCCTGCTCATGACGCGGCGCCCCGCAGCCTCGCGGCCGCCTCTCGCCATGCCCTCGCTGGCCGTCCAGCACCGCCGCGCAAGGGCCGGGGCGGCATGTGCAGTCCCGCTTGCGCGGTGTAGCCGCCCTTGGCAGGCTTCCGCAACCGCGACCGCAACAGCGCCCCGCAAAGCGCAGCCGTCCGCCGCAAAGCCGCTTGACGACATCGACGACGCCCATGCGGCCGACAATTCACGCGCCGCGGCGGAAATCTAGCCACCCTCTTTCCGCAACAAACACCGCACGCTGGCTTGCGGTTCTGTCCTTTAGGCGGGAAAGACCTGCGCCTCGTACCAGAACAGCCGGGCTTGCGGCAGCCTCCATGTGCCTTGCGGCACGCCCGCCTTGCGGCAAAGATTTTCCAGATAGGCTTCCCTGCCCCAGCCCTGTTCCACCGGGACCTGCGGCAAAAAGACACCCGTGCGTCCGCCATATTGCAAGGCGAGGCCGTGCCTGCCGACCTCAATGCGCGCAGGCTCCGGGCAGGGCGTGAGTTCGTCCAGCACGGAAATCTCGAGATCGGCCTGCGCCCATTCCCGCGCCGTCAGCGGGGGGAAACGCGGATCTTCCAGCGCCGCGGCCCGCGCCATGCGCCAGACATTTTCCTCCAGCGGCTCGCGGCCCACGATGCTGCCGATGCAGCCGCGGAGATTGCCCCCGAGCGTGATGGTCACAAAGGCGCCGAGTGGTCGCCCGAGCACCGGATGCTCCGCCCGGCCGGGAGCCTCCGGGCTTTTCAGGGCATCGGAAAGGCTCGACACGTTGGGCATCACAGGCTCCGCACCCACGGCCTGCGCAATGGACTGCCGCGCAAGACGGGAAAGCCAGGCCCGCTCTTTTTCGTCAAGATTGAAGGATACTGCCATCATTCCCCCTGGGCGCAATGCGTAAGTCGCCCGTGCAAGCGGGGGCAGGCACGGGTGCGGCATTGCGGATGCGCTCTCTATTCGCGCTCTCTCCTGTGCCCCCACGCCTCAACTCCTGCAAGGTGCAAGGGCACTTTTCCCCTTCCCCCTTCCGGGCGCACGAAGCTCCGCCTGCTTGCAGGCGGAGATAATGCCCTCTTTCCCCCGCAAGCTCCGCAAAGGCGCTCCGCCTGCGTACCAGTGGCACCGCCCGCGCAGGATTGCCTGCGCGCCCGCAAACCCGCAGCGGCCGTCTTGCGGATGCCGTGAACAAGAAATGCCACAACCAGGGGTTGCGGCACCTCTTGAACTTGCCAGCGCCTCGCCGGCGCGGCAGGCATGGAAACTAGTCTTCGCCTTCGGCGTGGCTCTGCTTGCCCGCGCCCTTGAGGCCGTACATGGTGGTGGAGCCCGAGGACCAGAACTCCAGCACCTGGTCGTTGACCAGGGCGGTGAGGATCTTCTTCACTTCACGGGGCTTCATGTCCGGGAAAAGGGCCACGAAGTCATTGAAGTAGAACTTGGACTTGGCGGCGGACTTGCCCTTGAGGAAGTCCACGATGACTGCTTTTTGCTGATCCGTAACGTCGGCCATTTCTCTCTCCTGAAGGAAACGCGGCCCGGCCTTGGGAGGCCGGGCCGCAGGCAATGCCTAGAACTTGAACTGGGTGCTCTGGCGCCAGCTGTAGTAGGCGGATTCGCGGAAGTCGTCGATGAGGTGCTCGGTGAACTCGAGGCCCGTCAGCTTGAAGAACTCCTCCCAGCCGATGCGCTCGGCCCAGTCGCCCAGGCGCTCGTACTTTTCGGCATTGGCCGAATAGACGTCGATGATGTGGCGCACCGTCTTGGTGAGGGTGGGCCAGCGCGGCGGCTCGTTGGGAATGTAGGCCACAACGACCTTGGAGAACTTGGGCCAGGTGATGCGGTTGGAGACCTTGCCGCCCACCATGATGGCGATGCCGTCGCTCTCGCCGTCGGCGATGGGAAGGGCCGGGCACATGGTGTAGCAGTTGCCGCAGTACATGCAGCGGTCTTCCTTGATGGCCACGGAGTTCACCTTGTTGCCGTCAAACTCCACCTTGGTGGGGCGCACGGCGGCGGTGGGGCAGGCGGCCACGGCCAGCGGGATCTCGCAGAGCTGGTCGACCCAGGCGGTGTCGATCATCGGCGGCTTGCGGTGGATACCCACAAGGCCGATGTCCGAGCAGTGCACGGCGCCGCACATGTTGATGCAGCAGGCGAGAGCCACGCGCACCGGGGCGGGCATACGCATATGGATGAAGCCGTCGAAGAGGGCGTCCATGACGGCCTTCACCGGGCCCGAGGCGTCCGTGGCCGGGGTGTGGCAGTGGATCCAGCCCTGGGTGTGGATCATGTTGCAGATACAGGCGCCCGTGCCGCCCACGGGGAACTTCTGCGAGCCGCCCGCGAACTTGCGCGAATTGAGGTCGTCGCGCAGGGCCTTCATGGTGGCTTCGTCCTTCACCATGAATTCCATGTTGTTGCGGGTCGTCCAGCGCACATAGCCGTCGCAGTACTTGTCGGCGATGTCGCAGATCTCGCGGATGTGGGTGATGGACATGGTGCGCGAGCCGCCGCAGCGCACGGTGTAGACCTTGTCGCCGCTCTCGGCCACATGCAGGAGCACGCCGGGCTCGAGAACTTCATGGTAGACCCACTTGCCGAAGTTCTTGGCGATGACCGGCGGGAAGTACTGGTTGTATTTGTGCGGGCCGATGTCGGAGATGCGGCCTTCCATGGGTTTCTTGGGATCGTACCCCGTAGAGATGAATGCCATATCTGTGTCCCCCTTTGGCTAGCGCTGATGGCGTTGACGGTAGGCTTTGAGGTCGTGCGTCCAGCCACCGGGCACTTCGCTCTCCTTGAAGAAGATGAAGGGGTTGGTGCGCGGATTCTTGACCTGGCAGGGCATGGCCGGGGTCTCGGTGGCTTCGAGCAGCTTCTGGAAGGAGAGGCGCTTCATGGTCTCGCCCACGCGCTCGCGGTTCTTGCCTTCTTCCATCCACCAGTCCCAGATCTTTTCGATGACTTCCTTGATGTCATCGTAAGGCTCTTCACAGGAGATGAAGGGAATGAGCACGGAGCCCATCTGCGCGCCGTCCACGACCGGGGCCTTGGCGCCCACGAGGATGCAGGCGCCGCGCTCGTCGCCGATGTGCAGGGCCTGGGGCATGGTGTTGATGCAGTGCATGCAGCGCACGCAGTCGGCGGTCTTGATGGAGAGCTTGCTGCCGTCCCATTTCATGCACTGGCTGGGGCAGCGGGCGATGACTTCCTTCTCGATGTTGAACGGGCCCCAGTCACGGCCGGCATGGGCGCCCGCGTTGGGCTTGATCTCGCCGGCCACATAGGCCTTGACCTTCTCGTTGTCGATCTTGATGTCGTCCTTCCAGGTGCCGATGACGGCGAAGTCGGAACGGGCCATGGCGCACACGCAGCCGTTGGGGCAGCCGTCGAACTTGAACTTGAACTTGTAGGGGAAGGCCGGGCGGTGCAGCTCGTCCTGGTAGTCCATGGTGAGCTGGTAGCACATGTCCTGCGTGTTGTAGCAGGCGAACTCGCAGCGCGACATGCCGAGGCAGGCCGCGGGCGTGCGCAGGTTGGAACCCGAGCCGCCGAGGTCGTTGTGCATCTCGTGGGTGAGCTGCCAGAAGATTTCCTCAAGCTGCGGGGTCTGCGTGCCGAGGAGCACGATGTCGCCCGTGGAGCCGTGCATGTTGGTGAGGCCGGAGCCGCGCAGGTCCCAGATGTCGCAGAGGGTGCGCAGGAACTTGGTGTCATAGTATTTGCCGGAGGGCTGGGCCACGCGCATGGTGTGGAAGGCAGCCACGCCGGGGAACATTTCGGGCTGGTCGGAGTAACGGCCGATGACGCCGCCGCCGTAGCCGAACACGCCCACGATGCCGCCGTGCTTCCAGTGGGTCTCCTTTTCCTTGTAGGAGAGCTCCACCTGGCCCAGCAGGTCCTCAAGGCAGTCCACCGGAATCTGGTAGTCCAGATTTTTGGGATTGGCCTTACGATTGGCCGCTTCCTGTTTGATGTCGGACACGAAGCTCGGCCAGGGGCCGCTTTCAAGCTCGTCCAACATGGGAGTCGGATATTTCGCCATTGCCATACCTCCACTATGGTTTGCGTCATGCCGCCGCGCCAAACGGCGGCCGCCTCTGCTTGCGGCGCGTTTCCGGCTCGCCGGTGCGCCCATTGGTTCACGCCCCGGCCAACCGGGGTGCGGGGCGCGCCTGTGCGCTCATCCTTTCGCAAAGCGCGCTCCGCGAGGGGAAAAGCCGGGCGAGCCGGGCCTGGCCCAAAGGCCATAACGTGGTCTGCATGAGCTATATCCCATATTTTCCTGCCTGACAACAGGTTATACAGGGAATTTCACCGCCGGAGGCTGAGAACAATTCCTGTGGAACGCCCGCAAGATGTGCACCCGGAAACCTTTGCAGCAGTAAAGCAACATGCTGTAATAAAAAAGAAAAAGCGCCGCGGTGTGCGCGGCGCTTGCGGACAGCGGGAGAAATCTTGTAGGCGCGCTCAGGCGTTGGCAGCCTTGAGCAGGTCCTCCACCATTTCGAGGCTGGGGGTGGAGCCGTCGTCGAGGCCGCAGAGGCCGCGCACGGCCAGCATGAGCATGTCGAACTGGAGCACCATTTCGGTCGCGCCGTTGTGGATGACGCAGGTGTCGCCGCGCACGGAGAGGCGGTAGGCGTGGCGGGTGCGCACATGGCCGCGGGAACGGACGATGTAGTAAACCTGCTCGCGGGTGTCCGTCACATAGAGCTGCTGGCGGGTGAGCGTGCCGGACTCCTCATCGAACCAGGAGCACTCGGAAAACAGGCGCCCACGGAAGCGGAGATCTTCACCGTTGTCATGCTTCAGGCAAATATCATCCATGGGTTTTTGCACAACGTCCTCCCCCGCTTGCGCCGCCCCGCGTTCCGGGCCGCTTCCCTGCTGCGCATTCCGCCACCGGGCGGAAAATCCCACGCACACATGCGTGGCAGCACGCTAGCACCGGGCCGCTTGCCTTGTCAAGAAATCGCAGCAACCAGACAGCAAACACGCAGCCGAAGGCCCAATTTTTTATCCAACTATACGAAGTAAAATATAATTTTTTTGAGCTCTTTCCCTTGTTCCGCAGGCAGGAGCGGAAATTTCGTCCAAAAACCTGCTTTTCAGCCCCTGAACATTTTCGGCCATCGTTCCGCAGCGTTTCAAAAAATATTTACTAACTCTATGATTTTCAACATTTTATTTCTTCCGCTTTCTTCATTTTCCCTCAGTCTGCGGCCGTAAGGAGTTCGCATTGCGGTTTTAAAGCATTACTTCAGAGGAGATGTCTAAACTTAATATAATATCATGGATTTTATCATTTTTTCCCTTCATCTTCATGCTCTGCGCCAATCTTTGCCACTGGAGCCTTTCTCAACCCCGCAAAGCGCGCATAGCAGCGAGCCACAGGAGAGTTCCTGTCCATCCCTGACAGAAAGACCCCGCGCGCCGCAGGTCTCTCTCCTGCCATCTCCTTCCCGGCCGGGGGCACCGGCGCTCGCGAGCGCACAGGCGCGCTGCGCCCCAGCGGCAACGAGACCTTCACTTCGCAAAAATAGGCCTGCCCGAGAAAGCCATTCACCTTTTCAAGAATTTCTTGCCCGCGAAAACGCAGTTCCTGCAGGAGCATGGCGTCTTCCGCGCCCAGCAGCAGGGCCGGGCGGGCGCCCGCAGGCGCGCCCTTCCCGTCCCCATGATGCCCCAGGGGCTGCGCTATGGCGGCAAGCTCCGGGCCGAGGACCTTTTCCCAGTTGTCCCACAGGCTTTGCAGCCCCGCGCGCTCCGGGGTGCCCCCCATGCTTCGCAGCAGGCCGAGCAGCGCCTCCCGCAAGGATGTCTGTCCGCCCGCGCCTTCCCTGCTGCGCCCGCGCCAGGCGCGACGGCCATACGGACTTCTGGGCATGCCGCCCATCTTCCCCCCTCCGCACATCAGCCCAGTCCCCGCGCTTGCGCTGCTTCTTTCCCCCAGGCTGCGCCGCGTCCTGCCCCTGGGCTGCGCTTGACCATATCAGGAAAAACGCATATGTATGCGCTCACCCGGATATAGTTGGCCGCCCCCCAGTGGCGATATGTGCAAGGATGCCGCATGGACCTGCTCCCCTTAAAAGCCCTTTCCGACGCGACGCGCCTGCGCCTGGTCCATATCCTTCTCCATTATGAGCTTTCGGTCAATGAGCTCGTGCGCATCCTCGGTATGGGGCAGTCGCGCGTGTCGCGGCACCTCAAAATCCTCGCCGAGGCCGGGCTGCTCTCCTCGCGGCGTGACGGGCTCTGGGTTTTTTACGCGGCACCGGCCAGCGGCCGGAAGCTCGCCTTTTTGCGCGCGGTGCTGCCCTTCGTGCCCGAGGACGACACCATGCGCGGCGACCTCACCCTGGCCGCGCAGGTGCTGGAGGAGCGCGCGCGGCGTACGCGGCAGTTTTTCAACGCCATCGCCGAGGACTGGGACGAGCTCAACCGCGAGGTGCTGGGCGACCTGGACCTCGCAGGCGCCGTCAGCGCTGCCCTGCCCGCCCCTTGCGGCACTGCGGTGGACCTCGGCTGCGGCACCGGGGCCGTGCTCCAGCGGCTGCTCCCCGATGCGGGCACCCTCATCGGCGTGGACGGCTCCGCGCGGATGCTCGACCTCTGCCGCCGCCGCTTCCAGCCCGAGGAGCTGGCCCGCGGCAAGGTTTCGCTGCGCATCGGCGAGCTCAGCCACCTTCCCCTGCGCGACCAGGAGGCGGATTTCGCCTGCATCAACCTCGTCCTGCATCACCTGCCTGTCCCGGCGGAGGGCCTTGCCGAGGCGCGGCGCATCATGTCGCCCGGCGACACGCTCTTTCTGGCGGACTTTCTCCGCCACAATGACGAAGCCATGCGCAGCCGCTACGGCGACCACTGGCTCGGCTTTGAGGAGGCTGACCTGCTCGCGACCCTGGACCATGCCGGATTCACCCCGGCCGAGCCACGGCGCGAGCCAGTGGGCCGCGGCCTCACCCTGATGCTTTTGACGGCCACGGCCCGCTGAGGCTGGCGCCTTCCCACTTACACCCAACCTGCAAAGGAGATGACCATGACCAAGCCCCTTGACCTTTCCCTGCCCTACAAGGTCGCCGACATGAAACTTGCGGACTTCGGCCGCAAGGAGATGCAGCTTTCCGAGCGCGAGATGCCCGGCCTCATGGAGTGCATTCGCAAGTATGGCCCGTCCAAGCCGCTCAAGGGCCTGAAGCTCTCCGGCTCCCTGCACATGACCATCCAGACGGCCATGCTTATCAAGACCCTGCACGCCCTCGGCGCGGACATCCGCTGGGCCTCGTGCAATATCTTCTCCACGCAGGACCATGCCGCGGCTGCCGTAGTGGACATGGGCCTCGCCGCCGTGTTCGCCTGGAAGGGCGAGACCCTTGAAGATTACTGGTGGTGCACGGAAATGGCCCTCACCTGGCCCGACGGCTCCGGCCCGGACCTCATCGTGGACGACGGCGGCGACGCCACCCTGCTCATCCACAAGGGCGTGGAGGTCGAGAACGATCCCTCGCTGCTCGAGCAAAAGACCGACAACAAGGAATTGCAGTGCGTGCTCGACCGCCTCGGCCTGCGCTTCAAGGAGGAGCCGCGCCACTGGCAGAAAGTGGCCGCGGAGGTCAAGGGCGTGTCGGAAGAGACCACCACGGGGGTGCATCGCCTCTACCAGCTGGAGAAGGAGGGCAAGCTGCTCTTCCCGGCCATCAATGTGAACGATTCCGTCACCAAGTCCAAGTTCGACAATCTCTACGGCTGCCGCGAATCCCTGGCCGACGGCATCAAGCGCGCCACGGACATCATGGTGGCCGGCAAGGTGGTTGTGGTCTGCGGCTATGGCGACGTGGGCAAGGGCTGCGCGCAATCCATGCGCGGCTTCGGCGCGCGCGTGCTCGTCACCGAGATCGACCCCATCTGCGCGCTCCAGGCCGCCATGGAAGGCTTCGAGGTGGTGACGGTGGAGGACGCGCTGGCCCAGGGCGACATTTACGTCACCTGCACGGGCAATTACCACGTCATCACCGGCGAGCACATGGAGGGCATGAAAGACGAGGCTATTGTCTGCAATATCGGCCACTTCGACAACGAAATCGACATGGCCTACCTCGAGCGCACGCCCGGCGTGACCAAGCTCAACATCAAGCCCCAGGTGGACAAGTGGACTCTCAAGTCCGGCCGCAGCATCATCGTGCTGGCCGAGGGGCGGCTCGTCAATCTCGGCTGCGCCACTGGCCACGCCAGCTTTGTCATGTCCAACAGCTTCACCAACCAGACCCTCGCGCAAATCAAGCTCGCCACCGAGAAGCTGGAAAACCGGGTCTATACGCTTCCCAAGGAGCTGGACGAGGAAGTGGCGCGCCTGCACCTCGCGCGCCTCGGCGCCAAGCTGACCACGCTCACGCCCGAGCAGGCCGAATATATCGGCGTCAAGGTGGAGGGCCCGTACAAGAGCGAAATGTACCGCTATTAAGGGAATGGGCGGATGGTGTAAGAGCAGGGCCGGGGCGGCGGTAAGTCGCTCCGGCCTTCACCTTTTTAAAGAGAGGGAGCGGTGCGCGCCGTGTGCGGGAGGGAAAGGGCGGCAGCAGTCCGCAAGCGGAAAGGCGGGACGCGCGCACGCCGTAAGCCTTCACTTCGGGAACGCGCGCAAGGAGGGGAGCCCGTCAGAGCGAGCCCGAAGGCATGATGCCCCGGCGCGCGGCAGGACGCGGAGCAAGGGCGCCGCGGTATGAGCCCCTAGTCGTCGCCCCAGGCCGAGTCCTCGCCGGCGGCGTCTTCCAGGGCTTTGTAGCCGCGGACGGCAAGGTAGAGGATGCCGTCCGGCGCTTCCTCCACAAGGCCCGTGGCCTCCACGGCCACATTCACCTCGTCGTCGAGGTCCACCCCCGCGCCCCGCGGAAGGATACGGTACTCAACGCCGTCCTGGACAATGGCCACGCTGGCCCCGCGCCCATCCACGGAGCGCGGCAGGCTCGTCACATAGCCTCTGACTGTTACGGGACTCTTACTCATAGCCGCCTGTGCCTCTGCAACATGTGATTTTTTTCTGCATAGCGTGTTTCCCCCGCCAACGCAAGACAGAGGGCGCCCTCGCCGGCGCCTGAGCCGCGCGCCGCCCGGTCTCCCCTCTTCTTCAATCAGAGTTCGGACTGCCCCGATGCCAACCGAGCCTCCTATTCACTCCGGCTGCCCCGGTAAAGACGACGCCCGCTGCCCTTGAGGACCATTCACCCAGGCGAGCCCCGGTTCTGCCCATCCCCTCAAGATTTTTCGGCCCCCGCCGATACAAGGAGTGAAGTGCCTCACAGCGGGGAGTGCCCCACCCTCCCCTCAAGCCTTACGGAAGTGCCATGCGCTCATTCCTTCAGGTGCTCGTCCATCCCTTGCGGTTCCTCTTGCTGCTGCCCCTGCTCCTTCTGGGCGGTTGCGGTTTTTTCGGCCAGAAGGGCGCCGTCTACGGCCCCACGCCGGTGAAGGCGCACAAGGTGGTCAAGACCGCCTACAGCCAGATGGGGAAGCAATACCGCTCGGGCGGCGCATCACCGCAAAAGGGCTTTGACTGCTCCGGACTCATCTGGTGGGCCTATCGGCAACACGGCGTTGCGGTCCCGCGGATCACGACGGACCAGGCCAAGACCGGCCATGCCGTGCCCAAGGCGCGCCCCAGGCCCGGTGACATTGTGGTTTTCCGCACCGGCAACAGTCCGCGCGGCCTGCACACCGGCATCTATGCCGGAGGCGGCTCCTTTATCCACAGCCCGCGCAATGGCGAGCGGGTGCGCATGGAAAGCCTGGACATCCCCTACTGGAAAAGCAAGCTCATTGCTGTGCGACGGGTGGTGCACTAGGATAGTTGCGCTTTTCAGGTTTACCCCTTCGGGCAAACCTCCCCTTTCCCGCTCCCCGTCCTTTGCGTCCTCACCTGCCCCAGAGCTAGCTGCACGAGATTCGCGCACAGCGCCACCATGCGCCGCCCCCTTCCGGTCTGCTTCCTGTCTTCGCAAGCCCCGCCGCCCATTCCCGCTTTTTTTGTCGCTCCAGCCATTGCGGTCCGCCCCTGCGCAGGGAATCCCGGCTGCCCCCCTGCATTTCCCTCCCCCCCTTTCCGCAATTCACGGCATTGCGGGCTTGCCTTTTTTACAAGCTTGCCCTATGTCTAAAAAATCTTGAGATGCGAAGCGTGTCCCAACCGCCATGGCTAGGCGACGCGAAGGAGGGCTTCCATGACCAGCGCGAAGCTTTCAGATGACAGCCTGTTGAGCATTGCAGATATTTCGCGGCACTTTTCCCTGCCGGAATCCACCACCCGCTATTATTGCAAGCGCTTTGCCGCCTTTATCCCCAGCGTGGGCGAGGGGCGCCGGCGCCGTTACCGCAAGGAGACGCTGGAAGTTGTGGCCGCCATCCTTGAGGAGATGCAAAAATCCCGCACGGCCGTGGCTGTTGAGACAGCGCTTGATGCGCGCTTTCCCCGCAATGCGCTTGCCCTGAGCGACCAGCAGGAGTGCGCGCCTGTGCCGGCATCCGGGCAAAGCCTGCTCCCGGTGGGGGCGCTCCACCTGCTGGAGCGCCAGACACACGCCCTTGAGCTCATTGCGGAACTTATGCGCCTGTTTCTCGAGCGCGGTCCGTTTGCAGCGGGGGCGTCGGCCCTGGGCCAGGAGCAGGAGCGCCTGCGCGGGGACCTCGACACCTTGCGCCTGCTTTTGCAAAATGCTGAAAAGACGCAACAGGAAGACCTTGAGCAGTTGCGCACCTGGATGCAGAGGCTGGTGCGCCAGCGTGGAGCTGAAGCGCGAGACAGCGCGGCCACCGGAGCCTGATTTCCCGGGGACCTTTCGCCCTTTCGCCATCCCGCAACGCACTGCGTTTTCCGGAACCTGCCTGCGTCAGGGATACCCAGTTTCTCAGTTTTTTTGAAAACGCCACGCTGATTCAACACTTCACCGAAAAGCCCGGTCCCTTGAAGCTCGCGGACCGGGCTTTCTCATGGCGGAGATCCTCTTAGCGGGTGGCATTTCTGTGCCTGCCCCGCCTACTCAAAGCAAGGCCATCGCAGGCCCGCATTGCGCGATACATCTGCACCCGCTGCTGATACATCTTAATGCAGAAAGCCCGGCGCAGTCCCGCAACGCGCCTGGTTTTGGATGCCTGCCGCAACAGGCTTTGTTTTTCCCGCCTGTCATTGAATTACTGCATTGCACTCCCGAAACCTTTCAGAAAAACACGGTTCCTTGACCGCAAGGAACTGGGTTTCCTCATGGCGTATAACCTTCCAGTAAGGGCTTTTCTGCGCCATGCCACATATTCAAAGCCAGGTTGGCGCAGTCCCGCATTGCGCGAGAAATTCGCGCCCCTGCCATCCCCTCTTTAATCCAGAAAGCCCGGCGTAGTCTCTGGCCGGGCTTTCTGGATCTCCAGCATTGGAAATCGTATGACTAAGGCGTGGCGCCCGCCTTGCCGTCTCTTGCCATTTCCACCGCATCCCGGAAGAGGTCCAGCGGAAGAGCCCCGCGCACCACGAGATCATTGACAAGGAAGTAGGGCGTGCCCTCAACGCCGAGCTTCTGGGCATCCTTCTGGTCCTCGGCGAGAATATCACTGACCTTTTTGCTGCGCACATCTTTCGCAAGCCGCTTCATGTCCACACCGAGATTTTGCGCGCTTTCCTTGATAAAGGGTTCGCCTTCGGCAAGCAGGCGGTCGCGGTTGGAAAACATGAGGTCATAAAATTTCCAGGCCTTGTCCTCATCCTGCTGGGCAATGGCCACAAAATAGCTTGAGGCAATGCCGCCCGGCCCCTTTTCATCCAGCGGCAAGTGCTTGAAAATAAGGCAAATATCGTCCCCATAGGTTTTGCGTAAGGCCTCCACATTCTTGGAAGCCTGCTCGCAAAAATGGCAGGTGAAATCAGAAAAAGCCACGATGCGCACCCTGGCATCCGGGCGTCCGAGCACAGGCCGGTTTTCCAGCTGGACGCTCTTGGGGTTTTCCATGTCCTTGCGCCACTGGACCTCAAGATTGTGCTTGCGCCGCAGGTTCGAACCCTGCTGGGCAATGTCGAGCACCGCCTCGCTGTTCTGGCGCAGGACATCGAGGATGATTTCCGGACGCTCGCGCAGCAGCGTTTCCAGCGCCGCGGCAAGGGCCGGGTCCGAACCTGCGCCCGCAGCCCGCGCACTCTCGTCCTGGGGCAATGACAGCGCGGCACACAAGGCGAACGCGGTGAGGAATACAAGGGGCTTTTTCATTTTTTTCATACGATGCTGCTCCGCAATTCCTGTAAAATTCCCTGCATATAGGCAAAAACGGGCATATCGGTCAACGCCCTGCCCACAATTTTGCATAGCCCGAACAGGCCGTGGGCGCAAGCCCCTGAGCGCGCATTTTGTGGGCAGCCATGACTGGATGACTATGCCACCGGCACGCAGCCACCACTTGACTCGCGTCTGCTGCTTTTTTACAAACGCAGCACGGTGACGCAAAAATTTCATGCGCCATGTTTCATGTGAAACATTGTCCGCCCCCAAAAAAACTCAGGGGCAAAAAACAGGTGTCAAACCTGCTGAAGCAAAATGTTTCATGTGAAACATCACCGCGAGAGGGCGGCAGACGCAGCCAAGGTGTCTGGCATCACGCCGGACACGGACGCAGCCCTTGCCCCTTCCAGCATCACGAACCGTAAAAGAGGAAAAATTCATGGCGCGCATCATTTCCATTGCCAACCAGAAGGGTGGCGTGGGCAAAACCACGACAGCCATCAATCTGAGCGCGGCCCTGGCCGTCATGGAAAAAAAGGTGCTCCTTGTGGATTGCGACCCGCAGGCCAACAGCACGAGCGGCCTGGGTTTCAGCCAGGATGAATTGCCGGGTGATCTCTACTCCACCTTTTATACGCCGGAACAGGTACGCGAAAGCATCGTCCATTGCCGCACGCCCTTTCTGGACCTGTTGCCCGCCAGCACCAACCTTGTGGCCGTGGAGCTGGAGCTGGTGGACAAGATGGCGCGCGAGTTCTTTCTGGACGAATGCCTCAAGCGTGTCCACGACGAGTATGAATACATCATCCTGGACTGCCCGCCCTCGCTGGGCCTGCTCACGCTCAACGCCCTCTGCGCCTCGCGCGAGCTGCTCATCCCCTTGCAATGCGAATTTTTTGCCCTGGAAGGCATCGTCAAGCTGCTGCAAACCTATGAACAGGTAAAAAAGCGCCTCAACCCGGACCTGGCGTTGCTCGGCGTGGTGCTCACCATGTATGACATCCGTAACCGCCTGACGCGTGAAGTCAAGAACGAGGTGCGCCGCTGCTTCCCGGACCATCTTTTTGAAACGGTCATCCCGCGCAATGTGCGCCTTTCCGAAGCGCCGAGCCACGGCAAGTCCATCATCCATTATGACATCAAGTCCAAGGGGGCCGAGGCCTACCTGGGCCTTGCCAAGGAGGTGGTCCTGCGCCGTCCCAGCCGGAAGGGCGGTCAGGCTCAGGAACGCGGCGTGGACTCCAGCGCAACGTGATCGCGAAAATGCTTCTGGCGGATGGTGGCCCCGCACGATGCGCAATGAAAGACGAGCAAGCCGCCCAGGTTGGCATTGGCAAGCCGGAAAGGATGACCGGGCGCAGTGCGCCAGTCCGCAACGTGAACGCCGCAATGCGGGCAGCTTACGGCCGGGTCATAGGGATAGCGAAAATCCCAGTAGCGCAAAAAGTCCGCAAAGCCGTCCAGGGGTTCCGGGACCTCCGCCTCCGTTGCGGAAGCGGCCTCGGCTTCGGGGGTAAGCGCGCCCTTGAGGCGCTCCCACAGGCTATAGGGGACCTGAACAGCAACAATGTTGCCGTGGGTATCGGTGACGTAGTGGATTTCTTCATTCATGGGGACCTCTGCGCCCAGCGCAGGGAAACAGGATAAAAGAGTCGCGGGGCGTCCCGCGTGGGCAGGGGACAGGCAACGGCGCAAAAGCAGCCTGAGCGCGTGTACTACCCTGCCAGTCACAAAAAGGCAAAATGAATCTTGACGCAGGGGCGCCATTGCGCCGCCATGCGCATTGCAGCCAGACCGGGCGGCGGCCGAAAGCGCCGTATTGGGCCATAAAGGCCCATCCGGCAACACGAGGGGGAGGATATGAGCACGAGCGCTCGGGGTTTGGGCCGTGGGCTGGATGCGCTCTTTGAGGGTTCTGCGCAACAACGCGCCGCCAAGGAACCCCCGACAAGCTTGCCGCTGGCGGCGCTGGTCGCCAATCCCGCACAACCGCGACGCGCCTTTGCGGAGGAGGCCCTTGCCGAACTGGCCGATTCCATCCTGCAGCAGGGCATCATCCAGCCGCTTCTGGTGCGCCCGCTGCCAGGCACGGACCGCTTCCAGATCGTTGCCGGGGAGCGCCGCTGGCGCGCGGCAGCCAAGGCAGGCCTCACTGAAGTGCCTGTCTATGTGCGCGACATGGACGAGCAGGAGGCCATGGCGGCTGCGCTCATCGAAAACCTCCAACGCGAGGACCTCAACCCCGTCGAGGAGGCACAGGCTCTGAACGCATTGCGCGAAACGCTCAATATCACCCAGGAGGAGCTCGCGGCACGGCTGGGACGCAGCCGTCCAGCTGTCGCCAATGCGCTCCGCCTGCTCCAGCTCGGGGAGGCGGCCCTGCAGGACCTGGCAGAGGGGCGGATCACGGCCGGGCATGGCCGCTGTCTTGTGGGCATTGGTGAGGAGGAAGCGGCAGAGGCCCTGCGCGAGCGCATCCTCGCATGCGGACTCACCGTGCGCGAAGCGGAGGAGGCCGCCGCCCACAGGCGCGAAACGGGCGTCTTTCCCTGGGAGGAGGCTGCAGAAGGAGCGGCGCACTCTGCACCGCCCAAGACGCGGACAGCGACCCCTGCCGCGCTGGAGGACCTGCGCCAGCGCCTCAGCACGGCGCTTGACTGCAAGGTGCGCATCAGCGGAACAGACCGCAAGGGCCGTATCACCCTCGCCTATGCGAGCCCGGAGGCATTAACGGCGCTTCTGGAACGCCTGGGCCTTGCGCAGGAGGAAACGGAGTAACGCGCTTGCGGTGCGGGAAGCGCCTGTACTGCGGTCTGATTCAGCGCCGCCGCAGAACTGCACCGAACATGCCTTCCAGCCAGGGATGCGTCAGGGGCGTCGTCCATGTGCGCACTAGTTCAAGCCCCCTGTCCTGTGCCAGCATATGCTCTACCACGGCCTCATTTTCCAGCGGGTTGAGCGTGCAGGTGAGGTAGGCAAGCTCGCAACCCTGCTCAAGGCGTTCCGCCAGCGCCGCAAGGATGCGTTGTTGCACTTGCGCATAGGCGCGCAATGCTTCAGCGTCACGCCGTCCTGGAAAACGGATGTCAGGCCTGCGGGCGAGCACGCCTAGGCCGCTGCATGGCGCATCCACAAGGATATGGCCCTGCCAGCGCCGCATGGGCGGCCGCGTCGCATCGGCAAGGGCCACTGCTGTTCGCCCGAAGTCTCGACGCGCAAGCGTGGAAGCAAGCAGCCCAAGGCGTTTTGCGGACATATCCGTGGCGAGGCGCACCGGAACCCCGGCTTCGAGCAGCGCAAGGGTCTTCCCGCCCACGCCCGCACAGGCATCCCACATGGGTTTTTGCCACTGATTGAGGCCGAGCTCGAGCAGGACAGCTTGCGAACCTGCGGACTGAAAGTCCAGCAGGCCCTGCTCCCGTAAGCGCGCAAGGGGCTCACCGAGCGCCTCCTCAGGAAGCGAGCCCGGCGCGAAGGCCATGCCCCAGGGGCCGATGGCCGCCCGTTCAGCCTCAGGAACAGAGGCCTCCAGAGCTTCGCGCAAGGCTCGTGCGTCCGGGTGGTGCGCATTGGTGCGGATGCCCGTCCACGGGCGAGCAAAGCTGCGGCGCATGAGCGCAAGCGCTGCCTTCTCCCCATAGGCGTCGCGCCAGAGGTCCGCAATGTTGTCGGGGAGGCTCCAGAAGCGGCAGGCTGCACGCCAGGCCCGCAGGCCCGGAGCATCATGGGAATCCTCATACCAGTCAATTTCAAGGGGTGCGTCCCCGAGACGCTGGAGCGAGCGCAGAACGCCATTGGCAACGCGGCCGAGGCGCTGTCCATAGAGGCGCACTACCTGCCGCACGGCCTCGGAAATGGCGGCATGTGCTGGGATGCGCGACTGAAAGAGCAGGCTGTGCACCGCAATGGCAAGGCAATGGCGCATGGGCCGCGGCAGGCCCTCAGGCTTGCGCAAAAGACGGCCGAGGATGGCCTCGCAGCGGATGCGCTCGCGCGCGCAGCCATAAACGAGCTCCGCAACCAGCCTGCGCTCCCGCGGCTCAAAGGAGCTTTGGGCGAGCACGCTGTCCACTGCGGCCTGCACGGGAATCCCCTCATCCATGTGGGTCAGGGCCCGAACTGCAAGATCACGGGCATCTGCCTTGGAGGAGCCGGCAACGCGACCGCGCGTGGGCTTCTCCCTGCTCATGGCCCGGTGGCTTCCGTGGCAAGAGGCTTCGGCGGCAGCAGGAAGCGCGACAACGCG
This sequence comes from Desulfovibrio sp., assembly GCA_014804965.1. Classification (GTDB taxonomy): domain Bacteria; phylum Desulfobacterota; class Desulfovibrionia; order Desulfovibrionales; family Desulfovibrionaceae; genus Desulfovibrio. The sequence continues at coordinate 11,277 of JAAUYU010000016.1, read as the reverse complement.
TCCTCCACAGCCACAAGCGGCACCAGGGTATCACGGCAGGGACCGTGGGGCCGCTCGTTGAGCACGCCAAAAACGGGCAGGGGATAGCTGTCCTGGATGCCGGAAACGAGGTCGCGTTCGCAGGCAACGGCAATGATGCACCGCGGCCGGCATTCCACCACGATACGCCGCGCAATGGTGCCGCCGGTGGCGAGGGCCAGCCGGAAGCCCAGCCTGTCGCGCAAGTCCAGCAGCGGCCCTATCTGGCAGGCGCCGCAACGCCGGCAGTTGTCCGGCCGTGGGGAGATGCGGTGACGGCAATTGCTGTTCTGGACGCAATGCGGCAACAGGACGAGCAAATCTTGCGCGGGCACGCGGACGCCTTCCGCAAGCACCAGTTCATTGTTGACCTTGACAAAGGAACGGCGCACGGCCGTGCGCCCGATGCCGCAGACGCGCCCGAGGCTCTCCATGAAGGGCAGGAAGAGCCTGAGGAGCACATGGCGGACCCAGGAAATGCCGGGGAGGCGTCGGCCCGTATAAATATGGAAAATGAGCGTGGCGCAAAGCCAGGCCAGAAGGACGATGCCCGCAAGCCCGCAACCGACGCTCAGGAGCGGCAGCCAGGAGGAGCTCACACCCGGAAGCAGCCACGGCAGCACCAGAAAAGCGAAAAGCACCAGGCACAGGGCCACACAACTCACCACCATGAGGCCGATGAAGATGCGCTTGCGGCCTCCGCCATATTGCCCAGCGGGCAGGGAATGGGGCGACTTGTCGGGCCACATGGTCAGGCCGTGGGCTCCGACGGCGCAGGTTCTGATGGCCCCAGCGCCCGCAGAGGCGCATAGCCGTTGGCAAAGGCAAGGCCATCCATATCTTTACGGCCGCTGGGGCGCACCCGGTCCAGCAAATAGAGGCCGTCGGCACAGGCCACGGCCAGGCCAGCGGGCAGGCGCACAAGTGTACCGGGGGCGGGCAGGCCGGTCGCAAGCCCCTCCACGCCGGGATGGCCGCTCAGGATGCGCACCTCGAGCGGCTCCGCGCCGGACTTACAAAGGATCCGCGTGGTGGCGCCCGGCGAAGGCGTGACGCCGCGAATGTGCGCGTCCACCTGCGCCACAGGCCGGGCCCAGTCGATGCGGCCGTCCTCCTTGGCGAGCTTGGCCGCGTGCGTCGCCTGACTGTGGTCCTGCGGCGTTGCGGTCACGGTGCCCGCCACGATGCCGGGGAGCGTCTCCACCAGCAATTCCGCCCCGGCCCTGGCCAGCGCCTCGCTGAGCTCGCCCGCATGACAGCAGCCGATGGGCACGCTGTGCGTGGCGTAGACCGGCCCGGTATCAAGACTCGGCTCCATGTGCATGAGCGACACCCCGGTCACGGCGTCCGGTGAACAGCTATCCATGATGCAGCGCTGGATGGGCGCGGCGCCCCGATAGAGTGGCAAAAGCGAGGCATGGACGTTGAGCGGCGCAATGCGGGCCGTGTCCAGCACCGCCTTCGGGAGAAGCAGGCCATAGGCCGCGGCCACGATGATGTCCGGGCGCAGATCCGCAAGCGCCCGGCGCTCCGCCTCGTCCTTGAAATTCACGGGCTGGCGTACCTCAAGGCCCAGGCTTTCCGCAAGCTCTTTCACCGGGGAGGGCATGAGCTTCATGCCGCGGCGGCCACGCGGCCTGTCCGGCTGGGTATAGACCGCAACCACGCGCCCGCCGGGCCAGCGGGCCAGCCCCTCCAGCACCGTGGCCGCAAAGGCCGGGGTGCCCATGAAGACTATCCGGCAGTCTTGCGCTTCAGCCATTTCTTGACCTTGCTGTCATAAAGCGTGCGCCGGAGGTGGCTCACGCGGTCGATAAACAGGGTGCCGTCGAGGTGGTCCACCTCGTGCTGAAGCACCACGGCGGGAAAACCTTCGAGCTCTTCGTCGATGAGCGTTCCGTCGAGGGCGGTGGCCCTGAGGCGCACCTTGCTGTAGCGGGGCACATCCGCGCGATAGTTGAGCGGCACGGAAAGGCAGCCCTCCTGCTCGCTGGTGATGACCTCGCCCAGAGGCTCCAGTTCGGGGTTGATGAGCACCCGCGGCGCGCGCTCGCCCTCCTGCACGCCGGGGTCCATGACAAGCATCCGCAGGGAGCGCCCCACCTGCGGCGCGGCAAGACCAACGCCGGGCGCGGCATACATGGTCTCGGTCATATCCGCGGCAAGCTGGCGAATCTCGTCAGTGATTTCCGCAACCGGGACGCAACGCTCCTTGAGGCGCGGGTCGGGGTAGGTGACGATGTCGAGCAGCATGGCGGCCTAGGCTCCTGCTTCCGCGCCCTTGTCCTCCGCGGCTTCCGTCTTTGCCTCCTGCTTGGCTGCCTCGCGCAGGCGCAGGCCCAGCTCGCGCAGCTGCGCGGCGGAAACGGGCGAGGGTGCCTGCGTGAGCAGGCAGGTGGCCTTTTGCGTCTTTGGGAAGGCAATGACGTCGCGGATGCTGGACGCACCGGAAAGCAGCATGACCAGCCTGTCCAGCCCGAACGCAAGACCGCCATGCGGCGGCGCGCCCTGCTCCAGCGCCTGAATGAGGAAGCCGAACTGCGTCTCGGCCGACTCGGGCGTGAAGCCGAGCGCCTTGAACATGGCACGCTGCGCGTCTGCCCGGTGGATACGGATGGAGCCGCCGCCCACCTCGTTGCCGTTGAGCACAAGGTCATAAGCCCGCGCGCGCGTGGCGCCGGGGTCCGTGGTCATGAGCGCCTCATGGCCCTCGGCGGGCGACGTGAAGGGGTGATGGCAGGCCACATAGCGCTTTTCTTCCTCGTCATATTCAAAGAGCGGAAATTCCGTCACCCACAGGAAGTTGAAGCTGCCCTCCGGGATGAGCCCCAGCTTCTGGCCGAGATGCACCCGCAGGTTGCCCAGGGCCGCGTTGACCATGGCCGGTTCGCCGGCCTGGAAGAACACGATGTCGCCCACTTCGAGGCCAAGCTCGCGGGTGATGGCCTCCCGCTCCTTCTCTGACAGGAACTTGGCAATGGGCGACTGCCACTCGTTATCGCGGATCTTGATCCACGCGAGGCCCTGTGCGCCATAGATGCGCACAAAGTCCGTGAGCTCGTCGATCTCCTTGCGGGTGAGGCTTTCGCCGCCGGGCACGCGCATGGCCTTGACGAGCTTCGCCTGGCTGAAGAGCTTGAAGCCCGAACCGCGCACATGCTCTGTGATGTCGTGGAGCTCGAGCCCGAAGCGGGTGTCCGGCTTGTCCACGCCGTAGCGGGCCATGGCCTCCTCCCAGGTCATGCGCGGGAAGGGCGGCTCAAGCTCGCGCCCGAGGGCGGCCTTGAACACGGCCTTCATCAGCCCCTCGGCTACGCTCATGACGTCTTCCTCGTTCACGAAGCTCATTTCCAGGTCCACCTGGGTGAACTCGGGCTGGCGGTCAGCGCGCAGGTCCTCGTCGCGGAAGCAGCGCACGATCTGGAAATAGCGGTCAAAGCCCGCCACCATGAGCAGTTGCTTGAAGAGCTGCGGCGATTGCGGCAGCGCATAAAATTCGCCGGGATTGAGGCGGCTCGGCACGAGGAAGTCACGCGCCCCCTCGGGCGTGGACTTGGTGAGCACCGGCGTTTCCACCTCAAGAAAGCCCTCGCTGTCGAGGAAGCGGCGCATGGCCTGGGCGATCGTGTGCCGGAGCCGCAATGCGGATTGCATCCGCGGGCGCCTCAGGTCCAGCGCGCGGTTGGCAAGGCGCAGGTTCTCGCCCGCGTCGGCGCGGTCCTCGATGGGGAAGGGCGGCGTCTTGGAGGTGTTGAGCAGTTTCCAGTCGTTGACCACCACCTCGATCTCGCCCGTAGGCATGTTGGGGTTCACCATGCCCTCGGGACGGTGGCGCACCTTGCCCTTGACCGCAATGACGTATTCGCTGCGCAGGATATGGGCGTTTTCATGGGCCTTGGGCGCGATGTCCGGACTGAACACCACCTGGGTGAGGCCCGCGCGGTCGCGCAGGTCCACAAAGATGAGGCCCCCGTGGTCACGGCGGTACTGCACCCAGCCCATGAGGCAGACTTCGGCCCCGATGTCCGCCGCCGTGAGGCTGCCGCAATCGTGGCTGCGCTTCCAGTCGCCGAGAGCGGTGATGAATTTGCCGTGTTCCTGCTGCAAGTCCTGCGATTCCTGGGTCTTGTCCATGAGCCTATCCGTTGTGGTTCTTAGTGGTGGGCGCATCGGCGCACAGGCCCGCAAGCCTGGCAGGGGCCTCGGCCTGGGGCACGCTTTCCTGCTCGCCGCCTGCCATGCCCCGCAGGGTCACGAGGCTCGCGGCGGCCTCCTCTGGGCCGATGATGCAGCAATAGCGGGCGCCGCTTTTGGCGGCCCTGCGCATGAGGCTCTTGAAGGAGCCGCCCGCATAGTCGAGCTCGCCGGAAAGCCCAAGTCTGCGCAGGGACTCGGCCAGCGCGAAGCCCTGCACGCGCCCGGCCTCGTCCGGGGCCACGATGAAGAAGTCCGGCGCGGGAGTGCCCAGAGGTGGCAGCAGCAGGGCGAGCCGCTCCATGCCGCAGGCAAAGCCCACGCCCGGCGCGTCCGGGCCCCCCAGCTGCGCGGTGAGGCCGTCATAGCGGCCGCCGCCGGCCACGGCCGTCTGCGCGCCGATGTTGCCGCTCACCACCTCGAAGGTTGTGCGGCAATAGTAGTCCAGCCCGCGCACGAGCCGATGGTCGATTTCCGGGGTGATGCCCTCTTTTGCCAGCAGCTCCAGCACGGTGTCGAAATGGGCGCGGCACTCCGGGCAGTTGTGGTCCAGCAGGCGCGGCGCGGCTTCGGTGACGCAGCGGCAGCCTTCCTGCTTGCAATCGAGCACGCGCAAGGGGTTGCTCTCCCTGCGGCGGCGGCAATCCTCGCAGAGCGCCGTTTCGTCCACACCCGCAAGATACTCCCGCAGGGCCTCCATGTAGGCCGGGCGGCATTGCGCACAGCCCAGCGAATTGAGCTTGAGCGTCAGGTCCGCAATGCCGAGCGCCGAGAGGAAGCTCCAGAGCATGGTGATGAGCTCGGCATCCGCAAAGGGGCTTTCCGTGCCCAGGCACTCGCAGTTGATCTGGTGGAACTGGCGCATACGGCCCTTTTGCGGCCGCTCATAGCGGAACATGGGCCCCATGGTGAAGAAGCGGTGCGGCCCGCCGCGCCCGTCCGCAAGGCCGGCCTCGATGCAGGCGCGCATGACGCCCGCCGTGGCCTCGGGCCGGAGCGTCACGGAGCGGCCCTTGCGGTCCTGAAAAGTGTACATCTCCTTTTGCACCACGTCCGTCTCCGCGCCGATGGAGCGCTGGAACAGGCCCGTGAACTCCAGAAGCGGCGTGCGCAATTCCGCAAAGCCGTAGCGGGTGAAGATGTCGCGCCCGCAGGCCTCCATGCGGGTGAAAGCGTCGCTCTCCGGCGGGAAGAGATCCGCAAAGCCCTTGATGCGGCTTGTACCGCGCGTGTCCTCGCTCATGACCGCTTGCACTCCAGGGAAAACTTGGCGCAGCCCTCGCAGGGCACAGCATAATCGCCATTGAAGCAGGCGAGGCAGAAGCTGTCCGAATGCATGACCGAGCGCAAGAGCCCGTCGATGCTGAGATAATGCAGGGAGTCCACATCCAGTCTCTTGACAATCTCGTCCATCTTGCACTGGGCGGCAATGAGCTCCCCGCGAGAGGAAAAGTCAACGCCGTAATGGCAGGGGAACTTCACCGGCGGGCTCGAGATGCGGATGTGCACCTCTTTCGCGCCCAGCTCGCGCAGCTTTTTCACGCGGGTCATCATGGTGGTGCCGCGCACGATGGAGTCATCCACGATGCAGATGCGCTTGCCCTCGATCATGGCGCGCACCGGGTTGATTTTCACGCGCACGCCGAAATTGCGCATGGACTGCGTGGGCTGGATGAAGGTGCGGCCCACATAGTGGTTGCGGATCATGGCGTGTTCGTAAGGAAGCTCCGCGCATTGGGCGAAGCCCACCGCCGAATAGACGCCAGAATCCGGGAAGGGCATGATGAAGTCGACGTCCGGGGTGGACTCGTGCGCCAGCTGCCAGCCCATCTGCTTGCGGCAGACATAGACCTGCTCGTTGAACACATAGGAATCCGGCCGCGCGAAATAGACAAGCTCGAAGATGCACTGGCGGGGCTTGGCCGGATGCGGGCCGGGAAGTTTGCTCGAGTGCTCGCCCATTGCGTCCACCACGATCATCTCGCCGGGCTCCACCGCGCGCTCGTAGTCGGCCTCGAGAAGGTCGAAGGCGCAGGTCTCGGAGGCGAAGACGGGCGAGCCGTCGAGCCGCCCCAGCGCCAGCGGGTGGAAGCCGTAGGGGTCGCGCACCGCAACGAGCGTCGAGCCGGAAAGCACGAGAAAGCAATAGGCGCCTTTAAGGCGCGAACAGGCCTCGGCCACGGCCTCGGGCAAATCCTTGTGGCGCAGCGAGCGCACGAGGAGGTGCATGAACACCTCGCTGTCATTGCCCGTGGCGAAGATGGCGCCCTCGTTTTCGAGCTCGGCCCTGAGCTCGGCCGCATTGACAATGTTGCCGTTGTGCGCGAGCGCAATGTCCTGCCCCTTGAAATGGGCGATAAAGGGCTGCGCATTGCGCTGCGACGCGCTGCCCGTGGTGGAATAGCGCACATGGCCGATGGCCGTGCGCCCGGTGAGGCGCCGAAGCACCTCCTCGGAAAAGACATCGGGCACGAGGCCCATGCTCTTGTGGTCGTGCATCCCGTCCTTGTCCACGGTGACGATGCCCGCGCTTTCCTGGCCGCGGTGCTGCTGGGCGTAGAGCCCGAAATAGGCGAGCCTCGCCGCGTCGTCGTGGTCGCAGATGCCGAAAAGACCGCATTCATGCCGTATCATTGTGCTCTGTGTTCCCGTTGTTTCGTTGGGCGTTGGTGAAATTTGTGGAAGTGGACTATCCCGCAACCGTACTCTTTGGCATAGGCTTTGTTATACTTTTGAGTTGGTGGTGCGCCCGAGCTGCATCTGTAATGCCGAAATTATCCGTCAAAAACAGCCTTTTCGGCGCTGGCTGCGTCAGAGAAAAATTTCCTCGGTCGAGTACTTAAGTACACTCCCTTCGGAAATTTTTATCTTCCTTGCTCCAGCCGTTGCGACGAAGGAAGCTACGGATGGAGACAGCAATTAGTTACCTTAAAAGCCAGCCAACGCAACCACTGTCGCTATCCGTAAGCCCGGCCAGCCGGGCAACGGCTAGCGCGCCAGCGCCGAAAAATCTTATTTTTTAGGATTCTTCCGGCACCAGCACCCGTCTTCCGCTTCGCTCCAGACGGATCTAAGGAAGATCCGTCAACTGCACTATGACATAACCTTGGCAAAACTTCCCTCAGTGGCCGTTCTTCAGTGTCTTGCGCAAGTGCGCGATGCGGTTGTCCATGACCGCCGGGTTCGGGTAGGCGTCGCGCGCCGCCTCGAACTGGGCGAGGGCCTCCTTGGGGCGCCCCAGCTGCTCCAGCGCGTCGGCGAGGAGATAGCCCGCCTGCCCGCGCACTTCCTCGTCCGGGCCGCTGTCGAGGATCTGCTGGCACAAATCCGCCACTTCCTGCCAGCGCTCGCGGGCCATGTTCTGGTCCGCAAGGTCGAGCATACAGCGGATCTTGTCATGGTCCGGCAGGGGCAGCGCCAGGCACTGGGCCAGGCTTTCCTCCCCGGCCTCGAAACGCCGCTGGCTGAACTGCATGGCCGCAAGGTGCCGATAGCCCTCCACCCGCCGCGCCCCGCCGATGCCCGCGAGGCCCGTATAGGCCGCCCAGGCCTCGGCCGCGTCGCCGTAGCGGCGCAGGCGCTCGCACACGCGACCCATGTGCTCGAGGATGTCGGCCATGCGGCCGTCGTCATCCTCATATTCCGCGCGCATGGCCTCCAGCACTTCCAGGCTCGCGCGCGACTCGGGCCCCGCGGAATTGAGCACCTGAAGCAAAAGCTGCCAGGCCTCCCAACGGCGCTCGGCCTCGGGCCCGCGGCGCTCAACCTCCCGCGCCTCCCCCCGGAGATAGCGCTCCAGCAGGCGCTCGGCAAGGGGCCAGTTGCGCACGGCCGCGGCCGCGCGCGCATCGGCCAGGTCATCGGCGAGGATCTGCCCGCGGTCGCAAGCCTGAAGCAGGCTCCCCAGCGTGAGCATCAGGGCCAGGGCCAGCGCCGCCGCCCGTTCAGGCATCCGCGTCCCCGTCGCCGGAGCCCTTCGCCAGCGCCGCGTCCTCGCCGGCCACGGCCTCGGCCACTTCCTCGTCCTCGGCGAGGCCCGGTCCCTGCTGGCCGCCATCGTCCACCCGGTCAAAGCCCACCACGCGGGCGCCCTCGTCGAGGCGCACCAGCATGACGCCCATGGTGGCGCGGCCCTTGCTGCCCACCTCGTCCACGCCGATACGCACCACCTTGTTGGCCGAGGTGAGGAGGATGAGACCGTCGCGCTCGCGCACGGGCATGGCGCCCACCACCGGGCCGGTCTTGCCCGTCACCTTGAAATTGATGACGCCCTTGCCGCCGCGCGACTGCACGCGGTAGAGGTCAACGCGCGTGCGCTTGCCGTAGCCGTTGGCGGAAATGGACATGATTTCCGTGGTCTGGTCCGTCTCCTTGAGCACCACGCAGGCCACCACGCTGTCGTGCCTGCGCAGGGCAATGCCCTTGACGCCCGTGGCCACGCGGCCCATGGGCCGGATGTCCGCGCAGGAGAAGCGTATGGCCAGGCCGTCGGCCGTGGCCAGCACCACATGCTCGTCGTCGCGGATGGGGCGCACCACCACGAGCTCGTCATCCTCGCGCAGGCCCACGGCCAGAAGGCCGCTGCGCCGGCAGCGCGCATAGAGCGACGCCGAGGAGCGCTTGACCATGCCGCGCCTCGTCACAAAGAGGAAGTACTTGTCCTCCGCGAACTCGCGCAAGCTCAGGACCGTGGTCACCCACTCGCCTTCCTCCAGCGGCAGGAGGTTGTTGATGTGCACGCCCTTGGCCGTGCGGCTGCCCTCGGGCACCTGATGCACCTTGAGCTGGTGCATGCGCCCCTTGTTGGTGAAGAGGCAGAGATACTGGTGATTGGAGGTGACGAGGAACTCCTGCACATAATCGTCTTCCGACGTGTGCACCGCCGCGATGCCCTTGCCGCCGCGCTTCTGCTGCTGGTAGTTCTCGAGATTGGTGCGCTTCATGTAGCCGCGCCGCGAGAGCGTGATGACCACTTCCTCGTCCGGGATGAGGTCCTCCATCTCGATGCCGGAGAGGGGCTCGCGCAAGATTTCCGTCTTTCTCGGCGTGGCAAAGGCCTCGCTCACTTCGCGGATCTCGCGCTCCATCTCGCCGCGCAGCACCTCGGGATTTTCCAGCACCGAGCGGAAAAACTCGATTTTCTTGAGCAATTCCTGGTATTCGGCGAGCAGCTCCTCGCGCTGGAGCCCGGTGAGGCGTTGCAGGCGCATGTCGAGGATGGCGCGCGCCTGGATCTCCGAGAGGTCAAAGGTGCGCATGAGGCCGAGCCGCGCCTCCTCGGGCGTGGCCGAGGCGCGGATGAGCGCCACCACCTCGTCGATGTTGTCGATGGCGATGCGCAGGCCCTCGAGGATGTGCGCCCTGGCCTCGGCCTTCTCAAGGTCGAAGCGCGTGCGCCGGATGACCACCTCGCGCCGGTGGTCCACGAAGCAGGTGAGGGCGCTCTTGAGGTTGAGGAGCACGGGCCTGTTGTCGGCCACGGCCAGCATGTTGATGCCGAAGCTCGATTCCAGCGGCGTGAACTTGTAGAGCGCGTTGATGACGATGTCCGGGATGGTGCCGCGCTTCAAATCAATGACGATGCGGATGCCCTTGCGGTCGGATTCGTCGCGCAAGTCCGCAATGCCGTCCAGCTTGCGGTCATTGACGAGCGCCGCGATCTTTTCCACGAGCGAGGATTTGTTGAGCCCGAAGGGGATCTCCGTAATGATGACCGATTGCAGTCCCTTCTTGCGCTCCTCGATGACGGTTTTGCCGCGCACCTTCACCGTGCCGCGGCCCGTGCGGTAGGCGTCCGCAAGGCCTTTGCCGGCATAGACCGAGCCAGCGGTGGGGAAGTCCGGCCCCCGCACGATGCCCATGAGCTCTTCCACGGAGGCCTGCGGGTTTTTCAGCAAAAGCAGCAGGGCCTCGCAGAGCTCGCCCAGGTTGTGCGGCGGGATATTGGTGGCCATGCCCACGGCAATGCCCGAGGAACCGTTGAGGAGCAGGTTCGGCACCTTGGTGGGCAGCACCGAGGGCTCCTCGAGGGTATTGTCGTAGTTGGGCCGGAAATCCACGGTGTTCTTGTCGAGGTCGCCGAGAAATTCCTGCGCGAGGCGCGAGAGGCGCACCTCGGTGTAACGCATGGCCGCGGCCGAGTCGCCGTCGATGGAGCCGAAATTGCCCTGCCCGTCCACCAAGGGGTCGCGCATGGAAAAATCCTGCGCCATGCGCACGAGCGCGTCATAGACGGCGGAATCGCCATGCGGGTGGTATTTGCCGATAACGTCGCCCACGATGCGCGCGGACTTCTTGTGCGGGCGGTTGTAGCTGTTGCCGAGCTCGTGCTGGGCGTACATGATGCGCCGGTGCACGGGCTTGAGCCCGTCGCGCGCGTCCGGGATGGCGCGGCCGATGATGACCGAAAGCGAATACTCCAGATAGGACTGGCGCAATTCCTTTTCGATATTGATGCGCGGATGCGTTTCCGCCGGATACTGTTCGCTGTCTGCCACGCTGCCCTCGCAGGGATATGACGGTGGAAGGATTAAGGCCTGTTATGCGCCGATGCCGTAACGCCCGGCCGCGTACATGAGGAGCAGCAACAGCCCCTCGCCCACGCACACCCGGGCCACGGCCCCGAAAAGCCGCCGGGTCTGGCTTGCCCAGCGCGTGGCCACAAAGAGGAAGACCAGGATATTGCAGAAGAGGATGAGCAAAATGGCCGGGAAAAAGACCTCATAGGCATAGGGCCAGGCCTCGAGGGCGATGGTCAGCCAGAGGCAGAGCCCGGCGCAGAGGAGCCAGGCCGCCACGGCCACCGCCCAGGAGAGCCAGCCCGTGGCTTTTTTCGCCGGGGCGCTTGGCGTAACCTGCTGCGCGTCGTCATGTTGCTCGGCCATGTGCTTTCTCCAAGGCTTTGTTATCCTCTTGCGTTGTCGTGCGCCTGTGCTGCCTCTGTAACGCCGAAATTATCCGTCAAAAACAGCCTTTTAGGTTCCGGCTGCGTCAGAGAAAAATTTCCTCGGTCGAGTACTTGAGTACACTCCCTTCGGAAATTTTTATCTTCCTTGCCGGAACCTA
>JAAUYU010000015.1 GCA_014804965.1 Desulfovibrio sp. | reverse complement strand
ACGGATGAAGACAGCAGTTAACTACCGCAAAAGCCATTCAACGATACCGCTGTCGCTATCCGTAAGCAGGCAGAGCCTGCTAACGGCTACCGCTTAGGTTCCGGCTGCGTCAGAAAAAATTTTTCTTGGTCGAGTACTTAAGTACACTCCCTGCGAAAAATTGTTTCTTCCTTGCTCCAGCCGTTGCGACGAAGGAAGCTACGGATGGAGACAGCAATTAGTTACCGCAAAAGCCTGTCAACGCAACCGCTGTCGCTATCCGGAAGGCTCGCAGACTCGCCAACGGCTAGCGCGCCGGAACCTAAAAATCTTATTTTTTAGGATTCTTCCGGCACGAGCACCCGTCTTCCGCTTCGCTCCAGACGGGATATGGAATTTTTTCACTACATAGGAACGGCGCAGCCACTACTGTGACTATGCCGCGCGGGGCCGCAAATCCACGGCCCCGCGCGGGTGGGTATCAGCCTAGCGGGTGAAGATGCTCGTCTTGGAGACGTTCATGAANCGGATGGCCTGGTTCTTGTTCTCCTTGCGGAAGGCGATGCNCGCCTCGTCGCCCGCNGTCCAGACNTANNNNGGCAGGTCGATGNCGNCNTCGGGCACCTTGAAGGTCACGATGGACTCGAGCCNNGGGGAGTANACNGTNACNGTGNAGGCNNCCTTGTCNATGATGGGGAACTTCTTCCCGGCNGCGGCCTTGGCGCTCACGCCCTTTTCCACATTGACGAACTCGACGGGCATTTCCTTGACCTTCTGGTCGTCGCGGTCATAGTAGAGCATCATGCCCTTGTCCATCTCGAGCATGAGGCGNCCGCCNNCGACNGGGGCCGGGCCCATGTCGCGCGGGTCNGTNGGCAGCTTGAAGGTNTGNACGCCNCCGCTGTANTGCGGGTTGTGCTGGTCGAGGGTGGTGTCCACCACNANGGTGATGGTCTTGTTGGCNTCGTCATAGCCCACGGTGCGGCCCTGNTCCACGCCGCCGTCAAANTCGCAGGCGGCCAGCGCGAAGGAGAGGACGAGCACCAGCGAAAGCAGCAAACTCCGAATTTTCATGGCTTTCTCCTCCTAGTTGCCGGCGGCCTGTTGCTTCTTGGCGGCCAATTCCGCCTTGGCGCCCTGCACCATGCGCACGGCGATGTAAATGGAGATGGCGCTCACGAAGCCGAGCACTTCCACNGTGGCCAGNGGGCCGAGCAGCCAGCCCCAGGACGGGAATTCGGCCTGGAGGAGCTTGAGCACAACGGACATGAGGCAGCCGAGCACGGCNANNCCGAACACGAAGCGGATGCCGTAGCCCTTGACGTACTTGGTGGCGACNACGCCGATCTGCGCGCCGATGGCCGCGCCGCAGAGCATGATCAGGGCGGCCATGAGCTCCACGCGGCCCTTGTAGGCNTAGGAGGCCGTNCCGTAGAGGCCGGAGATGGCCACTTCAAAGAGGTCCGTGCCCACGGCGAGGTGNGTNGGGCAGCCCACGAGGTANACGAGGGCGGGCATACGGATGAGGCCGCCGCCGATGCCGAGGATGCCGGCGAGCCAGCCGGTGAAGAGGCTCACCGTGATGGGCAGCCACGCGGAGCAGGTGATGCCCGCGTTCTTGAAATGCACCACCGGCGGGATGCGGATGGCCTGGAGCTTGCTCGCCCAGTCCACGCCCACGGCGGCCTTGTCCAGTTCCTTGTGCTGGGCNGCGGCNTCGCGCTCCTTCTTGCGGCGCAGCCANACGTCATGGAACACGAGCCANGCAAGCAGCACGAGCAGGACCACATAGAGCCAGCGNACCACCTTGTCCACCGAGCCGATGCGCTCGAGCCACATGACCATCTGNGCGCCGATTTCCACGCCCACCACCGTNCCGATGAGCATGGTGATGCCNAGCAGNTAGTCCACGTTGCCGAACTTGCCGTGGCGCATGGTGGAGATGAGCGATTTGCCCGCCATCTGGGCCACGTCCGTGCCGATGGCGAAAGCCATGGGGAAGCCGAGGATATTGAGGCCCGGCGTCACCATCCAGGCGCCGCCCAGGCCGAAGAAGCCGCCGATGATGCCCACGCCGAGACCNAGNATGATCAGGCCGGGCCAGAANATCATCACNCCGGAAATGGGCATCAAGATATACAGCCAGTCCATGAGTGCCTCCTTTCCGGGNTACTTTTCCGCCAGTTCGCGGTGTTTGAGGTCGATGCCGATGTGCGACATGACGATNTCGGCGAGCCAGCCGAGGATGCAGCCGATGANGGGGATGATGACCATGGTCATGATGGCGAAGAGCAGNTGGCTCTCGTTATACATTTCNGCCCACCAGTAGAGGATGCCGTCNAGCTTCCGGGTGTCGGCCACGATGACCACGTCGGCCTTTTTCTTGGCGGCAAGGGCGATTGACGGCATCAGGGCAGGCANNACGAGCGCACAGCCCAAGANCCAGGTCCACAGTCGGCGCAGTTTCCTCATGACATCCTCCAGCGGAAAGGGGGAAATCCAGNGAATGGAACTGATTTCCGCAGGGCCGGCCCCNGAATCGGGGTGGACCGGCATGAGGCCCCGCGCCGGGTATGGGCCCGGCGCGNACTGCGGCGCAACTTCCATTCTGCCACAAAATCCTAAGCCTAGTGCNTCGCTTATACGCGGATGTGAAAATAATAGCAAGCCCCTNCGGNNACTTTCCNCGGTCCGGNNNGGGCCGCNNCCGTGCTTGCGGGGCGGCGCGAACTCGCCTAGGCTTGAGGGGCGCGCCCGCGCCCCCCGGTTCCCGGAAGTTTTTTCATGCAAGGATGCCCCATGCCCGCCAAGCCCGACACCACGCCCGCCACGCCGGAGACGCGCGCGCCGGAAAACCCGGAAGCCCCGGAAACGTCCGCCCCGGCGCCCGAAGCCAGGCCCTCCTTCATGCGGCGGCTCCTCGGCTTTTTCCGGCCGCGCCAGTCCCTCAGCAGGGCCGAGGCCATGGCCGCCTTCAACCGCCGCTATGCGTCCTTTAAAGAATTGCTCCAGGCCAATGCCGACCTTGCGGGCATCCTCGCCTCGCTCACCCAGGCCCAGCAGGGCGAGCGCGGCATGGAAACGCGCGAGGTGCGCAAGCAGGCGCGGCGCGCCATCTTTCTCTGCGAGCGCATGGCCGAGTGCCTCAACGCCATGTCCGGCAACCGCTACGGGGAACTGGTCGAGGCCGCCGGGGCGCTCGGCGCCCGCATCGAGCGCGAGCTCAGGAGCCACACCCGCGGCGACCTGCGCACCGTCACCGTGCCCCTCTCCGAAGTGGACGCCAGCATGGCCTATATCGTGGGCGGCAAGAACGCCAATCTCGGCGAGCTCAAGAACATGCTCGGGCTCCCCGTGCCGCGCGGCTTTGCCGTGACCATCAAGGCGGCCACCATCTTCCTGCTTCGCAACGGGGACCTTTTCGGGCGCATCTACGAGGCCCTGCGCCGGGCCGACGCGGACAGGCCCGCCACCATCCGCACGGCCGCGCGCGAGGCCGGGCGGCTCATCATGGCGGCGCCCGTGCCCGAGAACCTCGCCCGCGACATGTACGCCGCCTGGGACGACGCCTTCGGCGACGACAGGGACAAGGCGCTCGCGGCCCTGCGCTCAAGCGCCGTGGCCGAGGACGGGGTGCAGTCCTTCGCCGGGCAGTACCACAGTGTGCTCGGCGTGACCCGGCCCGAGCTGCTCAACGCCATGAAGATGGTCATCGCGAGCCTCTTCTCGCAACGCGCCCTCACCTACCGGGCGGCGCACGGCTATGCGCTGGACGCCACGGGCATGGGCCTCTGCTGCCTCGAAATGGTGGACGCGCGCGCAGCCGGGGTGGCCTTTTCGCGGCATCCCGTGGACCTGCGTTCCAACTGCGTGCTCGTCAACGGCCTCTGGGGCCTCGGGGAAATGGTCGCCGACGGCACGGGCACGCCGGACCAGTGGCTCGTTTCCCGCGCCACGGGCCGCGTCACGCAGTCGGTCATCGCCCACAAGGAGATGGAAATGGTGCTCCGGCGCCGCGGGGACCATGCGGAATGCGTCATGGAGGAAGTGCCCGAGGACATGCGCGACATGCCCTCGCTGAGCGACGCCCAAGCGAGCGAGGTGGCGGGCATGGCCCTCACGCTGGAGCGGCATTACCAGTATCCGCAGGACATGGAGTGGGCCGTGGACCAGGAGGACCGCATCGTGCTGCTCCAGACGCGGCCCATGGGCCTTGACTGCGCGAGCCCGGACAGTCACTCCGAGGAATGCGCGGTGCCCGGCCTCGGGCACCTCAAGCCCCTGCTCTTCGGGGCGGACATCGCGGCCAGGGGCGTGGGCTGCGGGCCGGTGATGCACGCGCATCCCAACGAGGATTTGACGCATTTCCCCGAGGGCGCGGTCATGGTCATCGAGCATTCCTCGCCCAATGTGATGACAGCGCTCAGGCGGGCGGCCGCCGTGGTTGCCGAGAGCGGCAGCCTCACCGGGCACCTCGCGTCCCTCTGCCGGGAATTCGGCGTGCCCACGCTCATGAACGTGCCGGGGGCGACGAGCCTGCTTGCCGACGGCGAGGTGGTGACGGTCGACGCGCTCCTCGGCCGCATCTTCGCGGGCGAGGTGCCCGAGCTCATGGCGCTCAGCCTGCGCCGCCGCCACGCCCCCAAGGCCGACAAGCCCGCCCAGGTGCTTCTCCGCCGCGTGGCCCCCTATATCCTGCCGCTGCACCTCATCGACCCGCAGTCGGAGCTGTTCGCCCCGGCCAACTGCACCTCGCTGCACGACATCATGCGCTACACGCACGAAAAGAGCTATGCGGAAATGTTTCTCCTGTCCGACAGCCTTTCGGAAAGCGGCGGCGCGGGCGCGGCGAGCCGGCTGGTGTGCCCCATCCCGCTGGACCTCTATGTCATCGACCTCGGCGGCGGCCTCAGGCCGCCGCACCGGCCCGAGGTGACGCCCGAGGACGTGACGAGCGTGCCCTTCAAGCATTTGCTCGCCGGGATGCTCAACCCGGCCGTGCAGGCGCGGGGCCCCCGGCCCGTCAATATGCGCGGCTTCCTCTCGGTCATGGGACAGAGCATGATCGGCGGCAATCTCCAGGGCGGCCAGCGCTTCGGCGACAGGAGCTACGCCATCGTCTCCGACCGCTACCTCAATTTCTCCTCCAGGGTGGGCTACCACTACGCCATTTTGGACAGCTGGTGCGGCGACACGGTGAACAAGAACTACATCCGCTTCGAGTTCGCGGGCGGCGCCGCCGGGGACGTGCAGCGGGAACGGCGGGCGCGCTGCATCGGCATCATCCTGAGCGAGCTCGGCTTTACCATCGACGTGCTGCATGATAGGGTGCGCGCGCGCTTCCAGAAATACCCGAAGCTCGAAATCTGTTCCCGTCTCGACCAGCTCGGGCGCCTGCTTATCATGACGCGCCAGATGGACATGCTCATGGTCAGCGAGGCGGCCGTCCAGGCCTTTGCCGCCAATTTCCTCAACGGCGAGTACCACTAAGGGCGCCCCATCGGGGCGCGCCCCACCGGGGTTTTGCCATGCACCGCTCCCTGCTTGCCATCTTCGGCCCGTCCCGCTTCATCGGCCCGCAAAAAGCCCCCAAACGCTGGGACCAGCCGGAGCATGTGCCGCAAAAACTGCTCTCGCGCGACTTCATCCTGCTCTTTCTCATGGCCATGTGCAGCAACAGCTATATCGCCGTCTACTACTGCTTCGAGCAATGGATGCAGGGCCTCGGCATCGAGCCGCAGTGGCGCGGCGTGCTCCTCTCCTCGCTCTTCGCCATGATCCTCATCTTCCGGCCGCTCACGAGCGTGTTCATGCTCAAGCGCAGCAAGCTCGGGGCCATGGTCGTCTCGCTCATCGTCATGAGCCTCGTCATGCTCGTCTATCCCCATGTGACGCCGCGCGACGCGGTGGGCACCATCCTCGCCCTGCGCCTCGTCCAGGGCATCGCGCTCGCCGTGTATTCCTGCTGCACGGTTGCCGTGCTCGTGGACTGCATCCCGCCGGGGCAGAGCGCGCGGGGCTTCGCCCTCTTTTCCCTGACCATGCTCTTGCCCTACTCCATCATCCCGGCGCTGTCGGAAAGCCTCATCCCGCTGCTTGGCGGCGAGGCGCGCCTGTTCGCGGCCACCACGGTGCTCGGCATCCCCTCCTTCGTCATGGTGGGGCTGCTGGCCAAGCGCCTGCGCACGCCCGAGGTGGCTCCGCAAAGCGGCATGTCGCGCCAGGAGCTCTGGCACGCCATCACCCATTCGGGCCTGCTCTATGTCAACCTCGCCTGTCTCACCTTCAGCATCACCACGGTCATCGCCATCTTTTTCATGAAGGGCCTGTGCGGCGTCACTGGGGCGCATCCGGCGTGGTTTTTCAGCACCTACACCGTCACCATCATCCTCGTGCGGCTCTTCGGCAGCCACCACATGGACACGCTCCCCCGCTACCGCGTGACCACGCTGTGCGCGGCCGTGCTTTCGCTCTGCGTGCTGGGGCTCGCCTGGGGGCCGCTGTGGAGCTTTTTGCCGCTGGCCTGCGTCTACGGCCTGAGCCTCGGCCTGCTCTATCCGCTTTTGGCGGCCGCGGTCTATGACCGCTCCACGCCGGAGATGCGCTCGGTGAATTCCAACGTGATGATGGCCACCTTCGACGCCAGCGGGATGCTCGCGCCCGTCATCGGCGGCCTCGTCATGCAGGCGGGCTGCGGCTATCAGGGGGTGTTCACGGCGGGGGCCATCAGCGTGGCCTGCTGCGGCCTGTTCATGATCATCGACCGCGCGCGGGTGCTCAGGGCCGATGCCGCGGCCCGGCGGGAAGCGCTGCGGGGGTGATGCGCCGACAGGTAGCGGCCTGCGCGTAAGGGGTCGGCGTCGCTTCAGACGGGGCAGGGAATGCCGGCTCTTGAAATTGGGGGCAGGGGCGCCTACTCGTCCCCCACTTTCAGGGCGGCGAGGAAGGCCTCCTGCGGCAGCTCCACATTGCCCATGCGCTTCATGCGCTTCTTGCCTTCCTTCTGTTTTTCCAGCAACTTACGCTTGCGGGTGATGTCGCCGCCATAGCACTTGGCGGTGACATCCTTGCGAAAGGCCGAGACCGTCTCGCGGGCGATGATCTTTTGCCCGATGGCCGCCTGAATGGCCACCTGGAAGAGCTGGCGCGGGATGGTGCGCTTGAGCTTGAGCGCGAGGCCGCGGCCATAGGGATAGGCGCGCTCGCGGTGCACGATGACGGCGAGCGCGTCCACGGGCTCGCCGTTGAGCAGGATGTCGAGGCGCACGAGGTCGGACGGGCGGTAGTCCACGGGCTCGTAATCCATGGAGGCGTAGCCCCGCGTCACAGACTTGAGCCGGTCGAAAAAGTCGTAGACGATTTCCGCGAAGGGCAGCTCGTACGTCACCACTACGCGGTTGGCGGCGAGATAGTGGAGATTTTTCTGCTCGCCGCGCTTCTCCTCGCAGAGTTTCATCACATTGCCCACATATTCGTTGGGCACATGGATATCCATGCGGACAAAGGGCTCGTAGAGCGCGCGTATCTTCGAGGGGTCGGGCAGGCGGCTCGGGTTGTCGATCTCCAGCGTCTGGCCGTCCGTGGTCTCCACCTTGTAGATGACCGAGGGCGCGGTGGCGATGAGCCCCACCTCGAACTCGCGCTCGAGGCGCTCCTGGATGATTTCCATGTGGAGGAGCCCGAGAAAGCCGCAGCGGAAGCCGAAGCCGAGCGCCTGCGAAGTCTCGGGCTCGAAGCTGAAGGCCGCGTCGTTGAGCTGGAGCTTTTCCAGCGCGGCCTTGAGGTTTTCGTACTCGTCCGACTCCGTGGGGTAGAGCCCGCAAAAGACCACGGGCTTGACCTCCTTGAAGCCGGGCACTGGCTCGGCAGCGGGCCGCGCGGCCAGGGTGATGGTGTCGCCCACGCGCGCGTCGCCCAGCTCCTTGATGGAGCCGGAGAGAAAGCCCACCTCGCCGGCCGCGAGCTCGTCCACGTCCACGGCCTCGGGCGAGAACACGCCGAGGCGCAGGGCCTCGTATTCCTTGCCCGTGCTCATGAGCCGGATGCGGTCACCCTTGCGGATGCGGCCGTCCATGACGCGGAAAAGCGTCACCACGCCCTGATAGCTGTCGTACCACGAGTCGAAGATGAGCGCCTTGAGCGGCGCCTCGCGGTCGCCGTCCGGGGGCGGCAGGCGCTCGATGATGGCCTCGAGCACCGCGTCCACGCCAAGGCCGGTCTTGGCAGAGACCTCCAGCGCGCCCGCGCAGTCGAGGCCGATGCCCTCCTCGATTTCCGCGCGCACCCGGGCGGGGTCGGCGCTCGGGAGGTCGATCTTGTTGAGCACGGGCACGATCTCATGGTCATGGTCGAGGGCGAGATAGACATTCCCGAGGGTCTGGGCCTCGACGCCCTGGGTGGCGTCCACCACGAGCAGGGCCCCCTCGCAGGCGGCCAGCGAGCGCGAGACCTCGTAGTGAAAGTCCACATGGCCGGGCGTGTCGATGAGGTTGAGCTCGTATTCCTGCCCGTCCGCCGCGGTGTAGGGGATGCGCACGGTCTGCGCCTTGATGGTGATGCCGCGCTCGCGCTCGAGGTCCATGCGGTCGAGATACTGCTCCCGCGCCTCGCGCGCGCTCACCACGCGGGTGAGCTCGAGGATGCGGTCGGCCAGGGTGGACTTGCCGTGGTCGATGTGGGCGATGATGCAGAAATTGCGGATGCGGCTCTGGGGAATCATGGAACCTTCCTGCGCTTGGGCGATTGGCGGAGAATCCTAGCGCAAGGAGCGGTCAAAGTCCACGCCGCCCAGCACTCCCGGCCACGGACGCAGCCCCTCCCGGCCCTTGACGCCGCCTGCGCCGGGCTTAATTCTGTTGAAGGGTTTTTCGCCCTTCCGCCGCCGGGCCTTCGGGACCTGGCGGCATCACCCCCAGGAGGTTCTTATGGCCGAAAGCGGCAAGAAAAAGCGCCAGTTCCGCGCCGAAGTGCGCAAGGTCCTCAATATCCTCACCCATTCCCTCTACACCAACCGCGAGATTTTCCTGCGCGAGCTCATCTCCAACGCCTCGGACGCGCTGGACAAGCTGCGTTTCCGCGTCAACCGCGGCGAGACGCCGCGCCACCCCGATTTGCCGCTGGAAATCCGCATCACCCTTGACAAGGACGCCAAGACCCTGACCATCGCGGACACGGGCCTCGGCATGACCGCCGAGGAACTGGCGGAAAACCTCGGCACCATCGCCAAGTCCGGCTCCGAGGCATTCCTCGCCGACCTCGCCGCCGAGAACGCCAAGAACCCCGAGGGCGAGGAGGCCGCGGCCACTGCCGACGCGGCGAGCATCATCGGCCGTTTCGGCGTGGGCTTCTATTCCGTGTTCATGGTGGCCGACAAGGTGGAGGTCACGTCGCGCCCGGCCTTTGCCAATGAGGATGTCCCGGCCCATGTGTGGACGAGCGACGGCCTGGGCACCTACACCGTGGAGGAAAGCAGCGCGCCCGAGCCCGTGCGCGGCACCATCATCACGGCGCACCTCAAGGACGACTGCCTCGAATACGCCGAGAAATTCCGCGTGGAATCGGCCATCCGCAAGCATTCGGCCTTTGTGCCCTTCCCCATCTTCGTGGACGGCGAGCGCGTGAACACCCAGCCCGCGCTCTGGCGCGAGCCGAAAAGCAGCGTGAAGAAGGAGGATTACGCCGCCTTCTACAAGGCCATCACCTATGACGGCAAGGACCCGCTGGACGTGGAGCACATCGCCGTCGACGTGCCCGTGCAGTTCACGGCGCTGCTCTTCATCCCCGATTCCAGCATGGACTTTTTCGGGGCCGACCGCGACTACTGGGGCCTGGACCTCTACGCGCGCCGGGTGCTCATCCAGCACCGCAACAAGGAGCTCATCCCCGAATACATGGCCTTCCTCAAGGGCGTGGTGGACACCGAGGACCTGCCGCTCAACATCTCGCGCGAGACGCTTCAGGAAAACATCGTCCTGCGCAAGATCAACCAGGTCATCGTCAAGCAGACCCTCTCCCACCTCGAAGGCATGGCCCGCGACGACGTGGAGAAGTACAACCGCTTCTGGCGCCTGCACGGCAAGGTCTTCAAGCTCGGCTACCATGATTTCGTCAACCGCGAGCGCGTGGCCGCGCTTCTGCGCTTCAATTCCTCGGCGCTCCCCGACGCCGAGGCCCTGACGAGCCTCGACGACTACATGGCCCGCGCGCCCGAGGGCCAGAAGACCATCTGGTATGTGACGGCCCCCAACCGCGAGGCCGCGCGCCTCAACCCGCATATGGAAATCTTCAAGAAGAAGGGCATCGAAGCGCTCTTCCTCTTCGAGCCCGTGGACGAGTTCGTCATGGACGGCCTCGGCTCCTACAAGGACTGGGAGTTCAAGGCCGTGGAGACCGCCGGGGAGGACGCGCTCTCTGCCTTTGAGGACAAGGAGAAGCCCGAGGAAGTGGCCCCGCTCTCCGAGGACGATTCCAATTCCTTCGACGGCCTCATGGCCCGCATGAAGGAAATTCTGGGCGACAAGGTGACGGAAGTGCGCGTCTCGCGCCGCCTCGCCGACAGCCCGGCCGTGCTCGTCTCGCCCGACGGCGGCATGACGGCCTCCATGGAGAAGCTGCTCAAGGTGATGAACAAGGATGACTCCCTGCCCGTCAAGGTGCTGGAGGTCAACCGCGACCATCCGCTCCTGCGCAGTATGCTCACCATCTTCAAGGCCGACCACGAGGACCGGGTGCTCAGTGACATGACCCAGAACCTCTTTGACGGCTGCCTCCTCCTCGACGGCTACCTCAAGGACCCGCAGGCCCTCGCCGCGCGCGAGAACCGCCTGCTCACCGAGGCCGCGGCCTGGTATGTGGAAGTGAAGAAGATCTAGCGGCGCCGCTGGCGCCCTGAACGTGAAAAGCCCCCTTCCCGCCAGATATTGGCGGAGAGGGGGGCTTCTTTTTCGCGCGGGAGATGGCGAGGCTGTAAGGAGCGGGCTTAATCCCAGCCGAAAAAGTCCTTCACCGTCCGCCAGGCCACTTCCTGGAGATAGCGGGCGTCGGCCTCGGAAATCCTCGCGTCGCCGACCCCGGTGCATTTGGCGCCCACGGGCGACTTTCCCGAAAGCGTGGCGAAGATGACGCAGCCCTCAAGATAGGTCCCGGCCGGGGTGGGGTGGCGGTTGTCGGCCACGATGAGCCGGAGATCCGGGCGCCCCTTTTTGGCGTTGGCAAAGGCGAGGCCCACGGGCACGACCATGGCCCGGTTCTCGTTGGCGACCTCGATGGTGGCGTTAGCGAGCTGGGCTGTCATTTCCGGCTTGTCCGCATAGGCCCAGGTCATCATGATGAGCGGCTCGGAGCCCACCTCGCGGATGTCCTTGCAGTGGATGGCCGCATATTTGCGGAACAGTTTGGACAACTCGGGGTGGATGGGGCCCTGGCTGTTGTCCTGGAGGATGACGGCATCGAAGATCCTGCCGTCCGGGTATTCGTGGAAGACGAGGCGGTTGCTGCCGTCGTTCTTGGTGGAATAGCTCCGGAGGCCATTGGGCCTGAGATAGCTTTTCACGAGGTGCCAGTCCAGCCCGGCGCCGCCGATGGTCGCCATGGTGAAGCTCATGGGCTCCTGCTGGTCAACGCTGATCTGCCGGGCGTAGGAGCCCACGCCGTTGTTGTAGTACATGAAGGAATTGCCCACGAGCAGCACCGACTTGGGCGCCTTGGCAAGATGCGTCACCAGCGGCTTGAGGATGGCTTCCTCCGCCGGGGCGTGCCCCGCCGCAAGGAGGATGCCGAGCGCGAGAAAACTGGCACAAAGAAGTTTTTTCATGAGGCGTCCTCCAAGAAAGGCGCAGCTCTGCGCTGCACGGTCAATTATTATCCCGCAAGGGCTGGCGCCCCCCTATTCCAGCACCTTCACGGGCACGCCGGGCGCGAGGCGCACCTGGCCGTCCACCACCACGCGGTCGCCGGGCGCGACGCCCTCCACCACGGTCGTGCCCTCATGCTCAAAGAGCGGCTTCACCGGGCGATAGACCGCTCGGTCCTCCCCATCCACCACATAGACATAGCGCTCGTCCCGGCCCGCCTGCACGGCGCGGCTCGGCACCACCTGCGCCTTTTCGGCCACGCCCAGCGGCAGCTTCACCTGCACGAACTGGCCGGGCCAGAGGCGGCGCTCCGGGTTGTCGAAGGAGGCGCGCAGGCGGATGGTGCCCGTGCGCGTGTCCACGGTATTGTCCACGAGGGTGAGGCGCCCTGTCTCGGGCTCGCCCCCGGTGGGCGTGGCGGTGACGGCCACGTCGCCCTCAGCCATGCGCTCGAGGATGAGGGGGAGCTGCGCCTCGGGCACGGAAAAGGCCACATAGATGGGCGAGAGCGTGTCGATGGTGACGATGGGTGTGGCATCCGTGCTCTTGACCATGTTGCCCTTGTCCACGTTGAGCGCGCCCACGCGGCCTGCGATGGGCGCCGTGACCGTGCAGTAGGCAAGGTCCAGCGCCGCGCTCTCCACGGCGGCGCGGTCCGCCTGCACGGTGGCGCGCAGGGCCGCGGCGTCCGTGGCCGTCTGCTCGTAGGCCTCGCGGCTCACATAGCCGCCGCCCACGAGCTTGCCATAGCGGCGGCGGTCGTCATTGGCCTTGGCGAGCTGGGC
Organism: Desulfovibrio sp.; assembly: GCA_014804965.1. GTDB lineage: Bacteria > Desulfobacterota > Desulfovibrionia > Desulfovibrionales > Desulfovibrionaceae > Desulfovibrio. The sequence goes on along the minus strand of JAAUYU010000015.1, from coordinate 21,787 downwards.
CTCGCTCTTGGCGAGCACGGCCTTTTTTTCGCGCAGGGCCGCCTCGAAGGGGCGCGGGTCGATGACCACGAGCGGCGCCCCGGCCTCCACCTCCTGCCCCTCGGTAAAGCGCACGTCCAGAAGCTCGCCCGTGACCCTGGGGGTGACGCCCACCGTGGCCGAGGCGCGCACATTGCCCACGGCGGAGAGCACGCGCGGCATGTCGGCCGTGGTCACGGCCGCCACATGCACCGGGGCCGGGGGCGGTCCCTTGGCTGAGTCGCCGTCGCCGGAGCAGGCGGCGAGCGCGGCCGCGCAAATGGCCGCAAGCAGGAGGGCCGGGGCACGCCGGGCGCGGGTGGGGATCATCATGTGCGCCTCCTTAAAGATGCTCCCCAGCATGAACCAAGGGGCGGCGAGCGTCAAGAACGCATTGACTTCGCAAGGCTTTTGGGCATACTGGCAAATTCGGTGGGCACGGCGCGCCCTGCGCCGCGGACAGCCTGCGCCGCCCATGCGGGCGCGGGCCCAAAGGGAGGTACTGTTGGCCAAGAATCACGCCTTGCAGCGCTGGGGGGTGGAGGATTCCGTGGAGCTCTACGGCATCCGCACCTGGGGCGCGGGCTTTTTTGATGTTTCGGAAAACGGCGAGGTGGTGGTCTGCCCGCACGGGGCCAAGGGGCCGCAGATACCACTCCTCGAGATCATCGCGGGCCTGCACGAGCGCGGCTATGATATGCCCGTGCTGCTGCGCGTGGAGAATATCTTAAGCTCGCGCATCGCCCATATCCACGAATCCTTCCGCAAGGCCATCCGCACGCTCGGCTACAAGGGCGATTACCGCGGCGTCTTTCCCATCAAGGTCAACCAGCAGCAGCAGGTGGTGGAGCAGATCGCCCAGTTCGGCAGCCGCTACCACCACGGGCTCGAGGCCGGCTCCAAGGCGGAGCTCATCGCGGCCGTGGCCCTCATGCGCGACCCCGAGGCCTGCATCATCTGCAACGGCTATAAGGACGAGGAGTTCATCGACCTCGCCCTCCAGGCGCAGCGCCTGGGCTTCAATATCTTCATCGTGCTCGAGATGCCGGGCGAACTCGAGGTGGTGCTCGAGCGCGCGGCCGCGCTAGGCATCCGGCCCAACGTGGGCGTGCGCTCCAAGCTCTCGGTGAAGGCGGGCGGCCACTGGACGGACTCGGGCGGGGAGCGCTCCACCTTCGGGCTCTCGCCCTCGCAGATCGTGGACGTGGTGGACACGCTCAAAAGCCGCGACATGCTCGACTGCTTCCGCCTCCTCCACTACCACCTGGGCTCGCAGATCTCCAATATCCGCGACATCCGCACCGGCGTCATGGAGGCCACGCGCCTCTACGCGGGCCTTGTGGAGGAAGGCGCGCCCATGGGCTATCTCGACCTCGGCGGCGGCCTCGCCGTGGACTATGACGGCTCGCACACCAACTACGTCTTTTCGCGCAACTACAATCTCGACGAATACTGCGCGGACGTGGTCGAGACCATCATGAGCATCCTCGACGAAAAAGGCATCCCGCACCCGCACATCATCACCGAATCCGGGCGCGCCACCGTGGCCTATTGCTCGGTGCTCCTCTTCAACATCCTCGACGTGAACATGGTGGAGGAGGCGCGCCTGCCCGAGACCCTTCCCGAGGACGCGCCTGAGGCCGTGCGCAACCTTCAGGAGACGCTCGCGAACATCAGCGTGCGCAACCTCCAGGAAAGCTACAACGACGCCGTGTATTACCGCGACGAAGTGCGGCGCATGTTCTCCACGGGCGCCGTGAGCCTCCGCCAGCGCACCCTCGGGGAGCGCTTTTTCTGGGCCATCCTCATGCGCATCGCCAAGGAGAAGCGCAAGCTCAAGAACGTGCCGCGCGACCTGGAGGACATCGACGTCAACCTCGCCGATATTTACTACGGCAATTTCAGCGTGTTCCAGTCCCTGCCGGATTCCTGGGCCATCGACCAGCTCTTTCCCATCATGCCGGTGCACCGGCTCGGCGAATTTCCCTCGCGCCAGGGCATCATTTCCGACATCACCTGCGATTCGGACGGCCGCATCGACCACTTCATCGACCCGCAGGGCATGAAGCCCATGCTGGACCTGCACCCCTTCCGCGAGGGCGAGGAATACTATCTCGGCGTCTTTCTCGTGGGCGCCTATCAGGAGACCCTGGGCGACCTGCACAACCTCATGGGCGACACCAACGTGGTCTCCATCCGCGCCGCCGACGACGGCAGCTATGAATATGTGCGCGAGATCCGGGGCGATTCCGTGGCCGACGTCCTGAGCTATGCGGAATACGAGCCGCGCCGCATCCTCGAGAACCTGCGCAGCGCCGCGGAGCACGCCGTGCGCGAGGGCCGCATCTCGCCGAGCGAGCGCTTCGCGGTGATGCAGGCCTTTGAGGACGGCCTGCGCGGCTATACCTATTTCGAGCGCTGAGGCCGCGCCCCCGCTCCCGGCGCGTCGTGGCCTCGGCGGCGGCCGCAAGGCCGCATGGGGGAGTTTATGGAACTGAAAACCGACACCACGCCCCCGGCAGCTCCGGGGGCCCAGCCCGCTCCGCCCCTCGCCCCGCTGCCCGGCCCGGCGGAGGCCCTCCCCGAGCCGGAACCCGGCGCAGGCGGCCGCAAGCTCTGGCTCGTGGTGGTGCTGGCCGTCCTTTTGCTGGCGGGCGCGGCCTGGTGGCTCAGCCGTGACGATGCCGCCCGCGAGGACTTGCGGGAAAAGGCCGCGAGCTATGTGGACGGGATCACCGCCGGCACGCCGCTCGCGGGCATCGGCAATGTCTTCCGCACGGCCCCGCCCCCGCCGCCCGCTTCGGTGACCAACCCGGCCACGGAGCCGGGCACCCTTGCCGGGCGCAACGTGCAGGGCACCGTGCCCGCGCCCGTGGATACGGGCCTGCCTTATGGCGCGGCCGGGCCGGATGGCGCGGGTGCCGCAGGCGGAGCGGCCGCCGGGGCCAACGGCGCGGCCGGGGCCGAAACGGGAGCGCCGGGACAGGCCGGGGCCGAGGGGGCGCTGCCCGGCTATGCGCCCCCCGTCACCGAGGACAGCCGCGTGAGCGCGAGTTTTGTGGCCGAGCTCGCCCGCTGGCTCGCCGCCCGCTACAGGCCCGGACCGCGCGGGGGCACGCTCGCCGTCACGGTGCAGGCCCTCAACCAGCGCCTGGGCGTGGCCCAGGCCGGCGCGGTGCCGGGCGGCCGCGCCGGGCTTTTGCGCTACGCCTTCCACCCCAGCATGATCCAGGGCCTCTACAACCTCTATGTAGGCCGCTTCCTCCAGGACCTGGACGACGCCGCGCGCGGTCGCGGGCTCGACGAGGCCCAGAACCGCCAGTTCCACCTCGCGCTGGCCGGGCGCGCCGTCATCCTCGCCGGGGCGCTGGAGGGGGTGGCCTCCCTGCCGGACATGAGCGGGCAGCTCACCCATGTGGAGCAGCTGGCCCAGAACGCCGTGGACATCAACGCCCAGATGGCCCAGGCGGTCTTTGAGCTGGATGAGAAACGCGCGGCCAATGCCCCCCGGCAGGAGCTCGCCACCGGGCAGCTGCGCGTGGACGGCCTCGCCGCCCGCTACCGCCGCGCCCTGGACGAACAGGCCGCGGCCCAGCGCGCCCTTGTGGCGGCCATCCGCAAGGGCGGCGGCCAGGGCATGGACGACGATTCCCTGCTCTTTGTTGCGCACTGGGTGGAGCGCCGCCTCGCGGGCGACAGGGACGCGCTCGCCTCGGTGCGCGCCGCGGCCTCCGTGCTCCGCGACCTTGGCCGCCGCTGCGCCGAGATCGGGGCCGGGGCCCCGCGCAGCCCCGCGCCCGCGCAGGAGGCGCCCCCGGCGCAGCCATGAGCCGCGCGGCCGTGAAAACCACTTCGCCTGCCGCGCGTCCCGCCTGCGCCCTCTTTGTGGGCGGGGTGCGCAGCGGCAAGAGCGGCCTTGCCCAGCGCTGGGCCGAGGCCAGGGCCCCGCGGCGACTCTATGTGGCGACCTGCGCCGCCGCCGATGCGGAAATGGCGGAACGCGTGCGGCTGCACCGGGCGGCGCGCGGGCCGGAGTGGGCCTGCCTTGAAGTGCCGCTCGACGTGCCGGAAGCGCTGGACGCCCTCTGGGCCGGGCACGGCCCGGAATCCGCGGCCGGGGTGGTGCTTCTGGACTGCGTGAGCATGTGGATCGCCAACCTTCTCGGCGCGGGCCTTTCCGACGCCGCGGCGCTCGCCCGCGTGGAGGCGCTGGCCGCGAGCCTTGAGCGGCGCACGATCCCCGTGGCCGTGGTCACGGCCGAGACGGGCCTCGGGCTCGTCCCGCCCTCGCCGCTCGGGCGACGCTTCCTCGATGTGCTCGGCCTCGCCAACCAGCGCCTTGCCGGGCTCGCCGAGCCGGTCGTCCTCGCCGTCTGCGGGCTTGCGCTGGCCCTGCGCGGCCCCCTCCCCGAAGAACTGGAGTTGCGCCCATGAAGTCTCTGCTCTCCCCGCTCATCCTGACCTTTTTCCTCTCCCTCGCGCTGCTGGCTGGCCCTTGCGCCGCGACCCCCAAAGCTGGAGTCACGGACGCCGGTGCCCCGGCCCGCTGCCTCGCCGAGGCGCAGCGCGCTATCGATGAGGTCGATGTGGCGGCCTTTGAGCGCCAGGTGGATGTGGACGCCATTCTCGAGCAGGCGCTGGACCTGGTCACGCAAATCATGGCACAGCCGGAAACCGCGGACCGGATGCCGCCGCTGCTGGCGCTCGTCTTTTCGCAGGCCGCCGGGAACGGCGGCGGGACCGTGCGCAACCTGCTCAAGGGGGAGGCGCGCGCCTTCATTCTGGATGGCGTGGCCTCAGGGGCCTTTGCCGGGCGCAAGCCCTCGGGGGTCGGGGCGGGCGGCCTTCTGGCGCCGCTCTTTGCCGACGCCTCGCTCGGGCGGAAGGAAATACGCGAGGTGGGCGCGGCCGTGCCCGACGGCGAGGGCTGGCTCGTGCCCTTTGTGGTCCATGACGCGGGCAATGGAGAGGACTATGCCGTGACCGGCCGTTTCAGCCCCACGGAGACAGGCTGCCGCCTCACATCGGTTGCGAATCTTGGCGAGCTTGTGGAGCGCATCCGCCAGGAGGGCATGGCGCAGTAGCCGCCTTCTACCTGTAGCCGGGCTGCCAATCTCCCGAGGCGTCGCCGCATTCCGGGCAGGGCAGGCTGTTGCCGCACACCGTGCAGCTGTGGGGAGTGAAGCGGCCCACGCCCGCGCAGCGGCCACAGGACGTGCCGTCGCTCTCGCTCACGCCGCTGCCGCGACAGTCCGGGCAGAGGGCGGTGGACTGGCCGTTCCAGCAGGCGCCGCAGGAAAGGCGGCCGGAGCCGCCGCAGGTCTCGCAGATGGGCATGGAATCTCCTCTTTTTCGTGACCGGACGCGCCCCGACGGCTTGACACCGTGGCGCGCTTTGGTTAAGAGCATGACCTTGCCTTTTTGTCCATAGCCAATTTTATTGGAGGAATCCATGCCCACCATCAATCAGCTCATCCACACCGAGCGCGAGCCGGTGGTGAAGCGCAAGAAGACGCCTGCCCTGCAGGGCTGCCCGCAGAAGCGCGGCGTCTGCACCCGCGTGTACACCACCACGCCGAAAAAGCCCAACTCCGCCCTGCGCAAGGTCGCCCGCGTGCGCCTGACCAACGGCATCGAGGTCACGGCCTACATCCCCGGCGAGGGCCACAACCTGCAGGAGCACTCCGTGGTGCTCATCCGCGGCGGCCGCGTCAAGGACCTTCCCGGTGTGCGCTACCACATCATCCGCGGCACGCTCGACGCCTCCGGCGTGGCCGACCGCCGCAAGAGCCGTTCAAAGTACGGCACGAAGCGGCCCAAGTAGTCCGGCGGAAATTTTCACTTGCGCCGGGGGCGAAGCGCCTTCGGCTGAACGAGAACCCTGTGGGCGTGCGCCATGCGCCGCGCCACGGGCGGCCCATCCGGGGCTGGCCCGGCGCGTCGCGGGGTTGGTGACGCCCAGGAAGGAAAAAAAGGAGAAACCCCATGCCACGCAAAGGCCCGGTCCCCAAGAGGGAAATCCTGCCCGATCCGCTCTACAACAGCCGTCTCGTCACCAAGTTCGTGAACCGGCTCATGTATGACGGCAAGAAGGGCGCGGCGGAAAAGATTTTCTACAGCGCGCTGGACACGCTCGCCGAAAAGACCGGCGAGGACCCCATGCGCGCCTTCGAGAAGGCGCTCGACAACGTGAAGCCCCACATGGAGGTCAAGGCGCGCCGGGTGGGCGGCGCGACCTACCAGGTCCCCATGGAAGTGCGCCCCGAGCGCCAGGTCTCGCTGGCCATCCGCTGGCTCATCAACTATGCCCGCTCGCGCGGGGAAAAGGGCATGACCGCCAAGCTCTCTAACGAGCTTCTGGACGCCTGGAACGGCCGCGGCGGCGCGGTGAAAAAGCGTGAAGACACGCACCGCATGGCCGACGCCAACAAGGCTTTTGCCCACTACCGCTGGTAGGAGCGGAGCACCGCCATCCGTGCGCCGGGGCCGCATCCGCAAAGGATACCGCCCCGGCGTCGACTATCACCGTCCGCCGGGCAGTACTTTTCAGGCGGGGATGTTATACACGGGAGTTGGGAAAAATTCCTTAATTCCGTCTGGAGCGCAGCGAAAGACGGGTGCTGGTGCCGGAAGAATCCTAAAAAATAAGATTTTTCGCTGCTGGCAAGGAAGATAAAAATTTCCGCAGGGAGTGTACTCAAGTACTCGACCAAGGAAATTTTTCTCTGACGCAGCCAGCAGCGAAAAGGCTGTTTTTGACGGATAATTTCGGCATTCCCCGCACAACACACACCCGCAACGCCACAACTCGCAAGTATAACAAAGCCCTTCAGGATAGCCATTCAACGCCCTTTTTCGCCGCAGGGAGGAACCACCGTGGCACGCACCGTTCCCATAGACAAACAGCGCAATATCGGCATCATGGCCCATATTGACGCCGGCAAGACCACCACCACCGAGCGCATCCTCTATTACACCGGCGTCTCGCACAAGATCGGCGAGACCCATGACGGCGAATCCGTCATGGACTGGATGGAGCAGGAGCAGGAGCGCGGCATCACCATCACCTCTGCCGCCACCACCTGCTTCTGGAAGGACTGCCGCATCAACATCATCGACACCCCCGGCCACGTGGACTTCACCATCGAGGTGGAACGCTCCCTGCGCGTGCTCGACGGTGCGGTCTGCGTGTTCGACGCCGTGGCCGGCGTGGAGCCCCAGTCCGAGACGGTGTGGCGCCAGGCCGACCGCTACCATGTGCCGCGCATCTGCTTCGTCAACAAGATGGACCGCATCGGCGCCAACTTCTTCCGCTGCGTGCAGATGATCCACGACCGCCTGGGCGCCAAGGCCGTGCCGCTGCAGCTGCCCATCGGCGCCGAGGACAAGTTCGAGGGCGTGGTCGACCTCGTGCGCGGCAAGGCCATCTATTACGACAAGAGCACCAAGGGCGCGGAATTCAAGGTCACGGACGTGCCCGCCGACATGCAGGCGCTCTTTGAGGAAAAGCACCACGAGCTCATCGAGGCCGTGGCCGAGGAGGACGAGGCGCTGCTGGAGAAATACCTCGGCGGCGAGACCCTCAGCGAGGACGAGATCATCTCCTGCATCCGCAAGGCCACCATCGCGCGCAACATCGTGCCCGTACTCTGCGGCTCGGCCTTCCGCAACATGGGCGTGCAGCCGCTGCTCGACGCCGTGGTGGACTACCTGCCCTCGCCCGTGGACATCCCGCCCATGACCGGCCATGTGCCCGGCCATGACGACGAGATCATCGAGTGCTACTGCAGCGACAAGGAGCCGCTGGCCGGCCTTGTCTTCAAGCTCTTTTCCGACCCCTTCATCGGGCACCTCTCCTTCTTCCGCATCTATTCCGGCGTCATCGAGACGGGCATGAGCGCGCTCAACGCCAATACCGGCAAGAAGGAACGCATCGGCCGCATCCTCAAGATGCATGCCAACAAGCGCGAGGACATCAAGTGGGCGGGAGCCGGCGACATCGTGGCCCTGGTGGGCCTCAAGAACGCCTCCACCGGCGACACGCTCTGCGACGAGAAGCGCCCGGTCATCCTCGAATCGCTCAACATCCCCGAGCCGGTCATCGAGGTGGCCATCGAGCCCAAGACCAAGGCCGACCGCGACGCCCTCTCGGCGGCGCTCGCCAAGCTCGCCAAGGAGGACCCCTCCTTCCGCGTCAAGGGCGACGAGGAGACCAACCAGACCCTCATCGCCGGCATGGGCGAGCTGCACCTCGAGATCATCGTGGACCGCCTGACGCGCGAGTTCAATGTCAACGCCAATGTGGGCAAGCCGCAGGTGGCCTACCGCGAGACCATCTCCAAGCCCTCCAAGTCGGACATGAAGCACGCCAAGCAGTCCGGCGGCCGCGGCCAGTACGGCCACTGCGTCATCGAGGTGGAGCCGAACCCCGGCAAGGGCTACGAGTTCGTGAACTCCATCACCGGCGGCGTCATCCCCAAGGAATACATCCCAGCCATCGACAAGGGCATCCAGGACGCCATGAAGTCCGGCGTGCTCGCGGGCTTCCCGGCCGTGGACCTCAAGGTCAACCTTGTCTTCGGTTCCTACCACGAGGTGGACTCCTCCGAGCAGGCCTTCTATGTGGCGGGCTCCATGGCCATCAAGGACGCCATGAACAAGGCCGCGCCCGTCTTGCTCGAGCCCATCATGGACGTGGAGGTGGTGACGCCCGAGGAATACCTCGGCGATGTGATGGGCGACCTCAACGGCCGTCGCGGCCGCGTGCAGAGCATGGAGGCCCGCGCCGGCGGCGCCCAGAGCGTGCGCGCCCAGGTGCCGCTCGCTTCCATGTTCGGCTACGCCACGGATTTGCGCTCGCGCACCCAGGGCCGCGCCACCTTCACCATGCAGTTCGACCATTACGAGCGCGTGCCGCAGGCCCTGGCCGAGGAAATCCAGAAGGCCAGGAACTGATGCGCAGAGCCTGACACGCATACAAAAAAGCCCCCGGCAACGGGGGCTTTTTTGTTCGCCGGCCTAGCCGCAGTCCGGCGGCCGCGTACGGATATAATAGTCGTCGATGATTCTTTGCAGGCTGATTTTTGCCAACGCCGCTTCGGCGGCGATTTCGATTTCCGCATAAGCATCGCTCAGCGCGTGTTCTATGGCGCTTCCCACTGCACACGTTGGCTCCGGCCTTTGATGCAGGTTGAGGACGGACTTGTCCCCCTCCACAGCCCGGCAAATATCCAGCAGGGAAATTTCCTGGGCGGGGCGCGCAAGACGGGGGTTTACCCGGCCTTTTTCCGAGATCAGCAAGCCGCCCGTGGCGGCAAGCCGCATCAGCTTCCGGATATGGGCCGGATTTGTGTCCATGCTTTGGGCAAGCTCGCAGCTCTTCAGGACCTGCCTCAACTCCGGGGCAGCAGGCCCCCAGATTTCCCGCAATATCTGGATTGCGGCCAGAAGATGGATGGCATCGGCCAACTTGGTGGGATATTTCATGAAAACCCCAAAAATTTTTGAGCCGGAAGTCCTCAATATACATGAAGCCGGGTTACGGTCTAACTTGTAATTATTAAAGTTACAGGATATGGAGATGTCACGCGCACCCTATTTCAAGGAGAGAGCCTGATGAAAATCCAGCAAATCCGAAACGCCACCCTGAAAATTACCTATGGTGGCCATACCTTCCTCATTGACCCGTGGCTTTTGCCCAAGGGGGCATTCGGAACCTTCCGCAACACCCCGTTCCGGACGCTCACGGAAGACCGGGAAGACATCCCCATGCCGCTTGTGGACTTGCCATTCCCCAAGGAAGCCGTCTTGCAGGGGGTGGACGCCTGCATCCTTACCCACTTCCACCCGGACCATATCGACATCAATTCAGCAGGCGTGCTCGGCGACTCCCTCCCCAGAGATACGCCCACCTTCGTTCAGTCCCCGGAAGACGCGCACACATTGTGGGACGAGGGTTTTACCGATTTGACCTCCCTCTTCCAGAATACCGCCTACAAGGATGTGGAGCTTATCAGGACGGAGTGCCGCCACGGAACAAAGGTGCCTTGTGGACCGGCCTGTGGCGTGGTCTTCCGACATCCGGCGGAAAAAACGCTCTACCTCGTCGGCGACACCGTCTGGTATGAGCCCATATGGAAGACCATTGAGCGCTTTCGGCCGGATGTCCTCATCCTCTACGCCTGCGGCGCAAGCCTGAAATTCTTTGGCCGCCTCATAATGGACCAACATGACGTGCTGAAGGTGCACGAGGCCGCGCCGCAGGCAAAACTTGTCATCAGCCATATGGAAAGCGTGGCCCACGCCACCGTGAGCCGGGCCGACATGCGCGCTTTCGCGGAAGCAAAAGGCTTTGAGGGCAGCATCGTCATCCCCGCAGACGGCGAGACCGTGACCATCGACTGATAGTGCCCCGTGCGCCGTCGGTCGGCGGCGCACGGAAAAAGCCCGGAGGAAACATGAAGGTCGGCCTGATTCGCTGTCTGCAAACGGAAAATGTCTGTCCCGCCGCCAAATGTTTTCAGGCCATGCGTGAGAAAAAAGGGGCCTTCGCCGACTGCGGGGAAGAAATTGTCTGCATCGGCGTCAATACCTGCGGCGGCTGTCCCGGAAAAAACGCCGCCCAAAGAGCACGGCACATGGTGCGGCAGGGCGCGGAGGCCATCGTCATCGCGTCCTGCATCACGCTGGGGACGCCTCATGAATTTCCCTGCCCTTTCCACCGCAAGCTCACGGATACGGTAAGGGCCGCTGTGGGCGAGGGCATCCCTGTGTTTGATCATTCCCACGATGCCCCAAAAAAGCATCGCGCAAAGGCCGCGGCCGCCGGAGACGAAAGCGGCGCTGCTCCCGGCAACTGAGCAGCGGCTGCCGCAGCAGCGCTCCGCCGCTTCGGGCTGTACGCCCCCTACTCCCCCTTTTTCTCCAGCTTGGCCCAGGTGTCGCGCAGGGTGGCCGTGCGGTTGAACACCGGGAGCTCCGGCGTGCTGTCCCTGTCCTTGCAGAAATAGCCCAGGCGCTCGAACTGCACGGTCTTGCCCGGCTCAAGGCGGCTGAGCGCGGGCTCCAGCCAGCCCGTCGTCACGGTGAGGGAATCGGGGTTGAGGTTGTCGAGAAAAGTCCCGCCCTCCGGGGCCTTACCCGCGTCCGGCACGGCGAAGAGCTGGTCATAGAGGCGCACCTCGGCCTTGTGGGCGTGGTCGGCCGAAACCCAGTGCAGGGTACCCTTGACCTTGCGGCCGTCCGGGCTCTGGCCGCCGCGGCTTTCCGGGTCATAGGTGCAGCGCAGCTCCGTGACTTCGCCGTTTTCGTCCAGCACGGCCTCGCGGCAGGTGATGAGATAGGCGTGGCGCAGGCGCACCTCGGCCCCCGGCGAGAGGCGGTGGAACTTTTTCGGCGGGTCGAGGCGGAAGTCGTCCCGCTCGATGAGGAGCTCGCGCGTGAAGGGCACCTTGCGGCTGCCGTAGCTCGCGTCCTCGGGGTGCCAGGGCATGTCGAGCTCCTCCACTTTGCCTTCGGGCCAGTTCTCGATGACGACGCGCACCGGGTCGAGCACGGCCATGGCGCGCGGGGCCACGGCGTTGAGCCGNTCGCGCACGCAATGCTCCAGCAGGGAATATTCCACCGTGGAGTCNGCCCGNGCCACGCCGATNCGGCTGCAGAAGTCNCGCAGGGCCTCGGGCGGCACGCCGCGGCGCCNNAGGCCGCTCAGGGTGGGCATCCTGGGGTCGTCCCAGCCCGCCACATGGCCCTCGCGNACGAGCTGGATGAGCTTGCGCTTGGAAAGGACGGTATAGGTCAGGTTGAGGCGCGCGAATTCTATCTGCTGCGAATGGTACACGCCCAGCGCGTCCAGCACCCAGTCNTANAGCTCGCGGTTGTTGACGAATTCCAGCGTGCAGAGCGAATGGGTGATGCCNTCCAGNGAGTCCGACAGGCAGTGCGCGTAGTCGTACATGGGATAGATGCACCACTTNTTNCCCGTGCGGTGGTGCGCCTCGTGGCGGATGCGGTAGAGCGTGGGGTCGCGCATGACGAGGTTGGGCGCGGCCATGTCGATTTTCGCGCGCAGCACCCGCGCCCCGTCCGGGAACTCGCCCGCGCGCATCCGCCGGAACAGGTCGAGGTTTTCCTCCACGCTGCGGTTGCGCCAGGGGCTCTCCTTTCCCGGCTCGGTGAGCGTGCCGCGNTATTCGCGNATCTCGTCGGCGGANAGGTCGTCCACATAGGCCTTGCCGCGGCGGATGAGCTCCTCGGCGAAGTCGTAGAGGCGNTCGAAATAGTCCGAGGCGTAAAATTCCCGGTCGCCCCAGCGGCCGCCGAGCCATTCCACATCCTCGCGGATGGCGGCNACATATTCCGTGTCTTCCTTCACCGGGTTGGTGTCGTCAAAGCGCANNTTGCACTGGCCGCCGAANTCCCCGGCCACGCCGAAATTCAGGCAGATGGACTTGGCGTGCCCGAGGTGCAGGTAGCCGTTGGGCTCCGGCGGNAAGCGNGTNTGCACCTCGCCNCCGAAGCGGCCNNNNGCCGTGTCCGCCTCGATGCGGGCGCGGATGAAGTCCGTTCCNGGCCGGGCGGACGGGNNGTCCGNGGCCTGCTGCTCNTGGCTTGTGCTCTGCTGCGATTCCATGCCGCGCTCCGATANAGATGTGGGCCGCAAAACGCGGCCAGTAACGGGGAAAANTACCNCAGNCGCCCGTGGCNGTCAAATGGCCGGNNNCGNGGCCNNNGCNTCNCGCNTGGCCCCGNAGANATNTCGTCATAACTCNCATGAAATATNNGNATAAATAAAAAAATGCTTGCAATTNTNCNGCGCAGTGCGTACATATGACCNTTCCGNACAGCTTCGCGTTTTTTTCGCAGGCGGCCCGCCGGGCCGTCCTTNCCGNCCAGTGCCAGGAGATGTCATGACCCGCAAAGACCGCACCGAAGGCATCTACAGCCGCCGCGAGGTGCTCGANGAAAGCGAGCGCCGCCAGTATTGCCTCATCCAGNTNAAGGACCTTCTCTCCTACGCCTACCGCTANTCGGANGACGTNAAGAAGCGCTTNGACCGCGCCCAGTTCAACGTGGAGAAGTTCAAGACCCTTTCGGANATCAAGCACATCCCCATNCTNAANAAGAAGGANCTCATCTTNCTCCAGTCCATGGGCCCCAGGCTCGGCGGCCTGCTCACCAAGGACATCGGCGAGCTCAAGCGCGTCTTTCTCTCGCCCGGNCCCATCTTCGACCCCGAGGACCGCGGCGAGGACTACTGGGGCTANACCGAGGCCTTCTATTCCGTGGGCTTCCGCCCCGGCGACGCGGTGCAGAACACCTTCAACTACCAGCTCACNCCNGCGGGCCTGATGTTCGAGGAGCCCCTGCGCAACCTCGGNTGCGCGGTCATCCCGGCCGGCCCCACGGACGCNGCCACCCAGCTCGACATCATGCAGAAGCTGCGCGTCTGCGGCTATGTGGGCACGCCGAGCTTTCTCATGCACCTCGCGCANAAGGCCGAGGAAAAGGGCCTCAACCTGCGCAAGGACCTCTTCCTCGAGGTGGCCTTCGTCACGGGCGAGCGGCTCTCCGAGAAAATGCGCTCGCAGATGGAAAANAAGTACGACCTNATCATGCGCCAGGGCTACGGCACGGCGGANGTGGGCTGCATCGGCTACGAGTGCTTCCACAAGACNGGCCTGCACATCGCCAACCGCTGCTATGTGGANATNTGNCACCCGGATACGGGCATCCCGCTCAAGGACGGCGAGGTGGGCGAAATCGTGGTCACGGCCTTCAACAAGACCTATCCGCTCATCCGGCTGGCCACCGGCGACCTCTCCTATATCGACCGCGGCCCCTGCGCCTGCGGCCGCACGAGCCCGCGCCTCGGCAGCATCGTCGGCCGCGTGGACACCACGGCGCGCATCATGGGCATGTTCGTCTATCCGCACCAGGTCGAGCAGGTCATGAGCCGCTTCGAGGAAATCAAGCGCTGGCAGATCGAAGTCACCAATCCGGGCGGCATCGACGAGATGACGCTCTTCATCGAGACGAGCGGCTTCAAGCGCGGCGAGGAGCTGCTGCACCAGTTCCGCGAGAAGATCAAGCTCCGCCCCGAGCTCAAGATTCTCGCGCCGGGGAGCCTGCCGCCGCAGATCAGGCCAATTGAGGACAAGCGCCACTGGGACTAAACCGCGCCCAGGCCCGGCCCCTTTTGCCCTCCGCCTGTGTCAAAACGCCGTTTTGCTGCGGTCATGTGCGAGAAGAGTACACTCCCTCCACAAAACGGCGTTTTTCCTTGGCGGAGAACAAAATTGCCGCGGGCCTGAACGCGGTTGCGGGTTGGGCGTACAATCGGGAAAAACACGAACTTCGGGAATGCCGGGGGAGAGAGCATGAGCAACGACACCCAGGCCGTCATCGACTGGCTCCGCGCCCGCCATGCGGCCATCATGGCCCTTGAGCAGGAGGGGCTCGCCCTCCTCAAGAAAGGCGACAAGGAAGGCTACAACGCCATGATGCGCGCCAAGGCGGAGAGCGTGGCCGCGCTCGCCAAAGACGCGGCCCCGGTGCTCGCGCCCCTGCCGGAAACCGAGCGCGAGCGTATCCTCAATGGCCTCATGCGCTTTTCGCAAAGCGCGGCTACGGGCCTCAGGCTGGGCTCCGTGTTCTATATGTGGGCCCTGCTCTATCCCGATGAGCACAAGCCCGGCGAGCCGGACAATCTCGCCCTGTTCATCGACGGGCTTGAGGCCGGGAAGCTGGACTGAACGCCGCGAGTGAATTGAGGAAACCATCATGCCCATCAAGAGATACGGAACCCCGACCAGGCCCGGCGCGTTGCCCTTTGCCAGGGCAGTGGCGGCCGGGGGCTGGCTCTTTGTGAGCGGCCAGGTGCCGCGCGACGCGGAGGGCGAGATCGTCGAAGGCAACATCACCGTGCAGGCCACGGTGGCGCTGGACAATCTCAAGGCCGCCGTGGAAGCGGCGGGCTATTCCCTTGCCGATGTGGTGCGCGTGTCCGTGTGGCTGGACGACCCGCGCGACTTCGCGGGCTTCAACAAGGTCTATGCCCGCTATTTCGAGGCCGAACACGCCCCGGCGCGCGTCTGCGTGCAGGCGCGGATGATGAGCGACATCCGCGTGGAGGTGGACTGCGTGGCCTATAAAGAATCCTAGCACGATTCTCTGCGGCCGGGGGCTCCGCGCCCCCGGCCGCTTCCGTTCAGATTCGCGGACCCTGCACACCGAGGCTGTAGAAGTTGCGCCCCGTGCGCGCCGCGCCGTTGAGCAGGGTCGAGCGCACGCTTCCCATATAGTCGGTATCGGCCTTTTCCTTCAGGGCGCGGGCCTCCAGCTCCGAGGCCTGGGCCTGGTTGCGGTAGCCCCAGGCGCGCAGGTCCTGGTTGTGGGCCGCGTCCTCGCCCTTCTGACGGGCGGCGAGCGCGTCCAGCTCGCCGCGCTCGGCCGTGTCCAGCACCCGGTCCAGCGTCGCCCCCTCGTCCACGCGCGCTCCGGAAGCGCCCGCCTGCGCCCGCTGCATCCCGATGAGCCGCGCGGCCTCCTGCCGCTTTTTGGCCGCGTTTTCCGCGCCTTCGCGCCGCTCGGCGGCGGCCTCGGCGTCGGCTGCCTGGGCGTTCTGCTCCGCAATGGCGGCCGAGCGCTGGGCGAGTTTTGCCTGGTACTGCGCCTGCTCCCGCTGGGCCTGGGCCTGCCTTGCCGCGCCCACGACGCCCGCGGCTGTGCCCGCCAGCGCCATGGCCGCGCTGATGGCCGCGGCCGTTCCCGTGGCTATTGCCATATGGTGCCTCCTGTTTTTCCCTGCTCCCGGACATGCAGCCGCTTGTGCCAGATGGTCTCGGTGTGCGTGGCGCCCAGTCTGCGATAGAGCGCGTCGCAGGGCCGCGAGGCCGGGGAGCTCAACTGGATGAGGCCCGCGCCGCGCACAGCCAGCGCGGCCTCGGCGCTGCGCAGGAGCGCCAGGGCATTGAGGCCGCGCCGAGCCTGCGGGACCAGATAGAGGCCGTCCAGCGCGGCCACGGTCTCCCCGGCAAGGTGCGGGCACGGGGCGAGCGTAAAGACAGCGTAGCCCGCGAGGTGCCCCTCGCCGTCACGCGCCGTGGTGATGGAGAGCATCCCCAGCTTTTCCAGCACGGCGTAGCGCCCGCCGTCAGGCATATAGTTCCCGCCGCCGTGAAGCTCCGCCTCCACTTCGCTCCAGTGCGCGGCCGCGAGCTCCCCCACCTCGGGCAGCACCGCAGCCGCCGTTTCCTCCCGGAACACCAGTTTTTCGGCCCTTTCTTCCGCCATTTCCTCCACCTCCGTTCACTGTTCCGCAAAATCCGCGTCCAGCATGAGCGCCAATATCCTGAAGGGCAGCGGCCTGTCCTGCACGATCCACAAGGTCGCCGCGGCGTCCGGCGTGCCGCCGGGGAAAAATTCCACATCCCCGGAAAAGGGCACGCAGGCCTCGCCCCAGGCTTCGGGCACGAAGGGCAGGTCGTGCAGCTCCTCGCGCGTGGGCCCGTACTTTCCGCCCACGCTGCGGTAGAGCCGCATGGTGCAGCGGCCGTAGGCGCGCCTGCGGCCGAGCGTCGTGCCGTTCTGCATCTCGGCCTCCAGCGGCAGCGGCGACAACGCGGAGACATAGGCGAGCCCGGCCTGCACCACCCGCGCCGGATAGGGCAGCTCAATGACGCCCCCGCGCACCACGCAGCCCTCCACGGGGCTGCCGTCGGCAAGCACGGCGAGCTTGCGGCCCTCAAGGTGGTCAAGGCCCGAGACCTCTTCCGAGGGCGTCTCCTGCCGCAGGGTGAGCCCGCAATCCACAAAAAAGGCCTCGGCCACGTCCGCCCCGTCGGGCCAAGCCTCGGCCAGACGCTCGAGGAACCAGCGCCTCATGCCCCCGGCCTCCCGCTCCGTCACCACAAAGAGCGCATCCCCGCCCGTGCCGGGCACCGAGGCCACGGACCACACGCGGCCGTCCGTGACCTGGCGCGACCAGCCCCAGATGTCGTGCTCCTTCATATAGGTGAGCGCCAGCAGAAGGCCGTCGTCGCGCACGGCCCAGATGCTGGAGCCGGGGCTCTGCTGATAGGCCCACTGGCGCAAAAAATGGCCCTCGAAGAGGTGCGGGGCGAGGATGGAGAGATCGTTGCCCGCATAGCCGTCCTTTTCCAGCGAATAGAAGAGGTCGCGCACGCGGCTTCCGTGCCGCTGCACATGCAGGATGGAATTGCCGATGATGATGGGCGCGAGCCCGGCGCTGCCCCAGTAGGATTGCGCGGTGATGCTCACGCTCCCCGCCGTGATGGCGCCGCCGTCGCCGCCCGTGGCCTTGTATTCGCTCCCCGAGGTGCCGAGCAGAAGGTCGCCGAAGCTGGCGACCCAGGTGATGGCGTCCATGGCGCCGGAAGCGATCTGGTATTCCACGGGGTCGTCGTCCTGAAGCGGCCGCGACTTGCGGAAATTCTCGAAATCGCCGCTGCGCGACATGTAGAAGGCCTGGGGCGCGCGCGGCGTGGCCGCAAGCACCATGCGCTGCTGGTGGAAGGCCACCACGGCCGGATGGTTGCCGCCCGCAAAGGGGTCCCAGTCCTCGCGCGGGGTGTCGGCGGTGTCGGCCTCGTAGTTCTGGTCCGAGAAGCTCGTGCCCCGCGCCACGCCGATAAAGCCGTAATAGCCCGCCTCCTCCCGGTAGACGTTGTATTCCGTAGCACCCGCCACGGCCTTCCAGGAAAGGCTCACGCTGTTCCCCTGCACCCAGTCCGAGGGATGGCGCGCCCCGGCAAGCGCCACCGCCGCCGACGGCAGGGACTGGCGCCCCTGCTGGTCCACGGCCGCCACCTTGTAGCGCAGGGTGAAGGAGCCATCGCTTCCGGAAAAGCTCCCCGTGAGACCGGCGGGCGCGGCCAGGGTGGCGTTGAGCACCACTTTTTCCAGGCTCCAGGCGAAGGGGTGGCCCGAGGCCTGCGCTGCGTCGCGGCGCACCACCTTGTGCAGCGGATGCTTGGGATGGGCGAGATAGACCACGTCGCCCACCTGCGCATGGCTCAGGCCGTGCAGGTCCTCCGCCGCGTAGGGCGTGGCGATGGGCTGAAGCCCCGGCACAAGACCGTCCGCATCCGCTATTTGCAGGCTCTGCTCGCCGAACACCAGAAGGAAGTTCTGGCCCGCATCGGCGCTGAAGCTGAAGGGCAAGAGCACCGAAGGGCCCGCCAGTTCGGCGAGGAAGCGCAGGCCCGGCCGGCGCGCCACGTCGCCGTGGAGGCCGGGCAGCATGTTTTCGAGCGCGGCGAGCGAATTGCGGTAGCGGGCGAGGTCATAGCGGGCGCAGAGCGTGGGCGCTATTTCGCCGCCCGTGAAGTTTTGCAGGGCTACGCGCATGGAAGAGCCTCGCCTGCATCGCCGCCGTGCACCGCCAGCCCGCAGCAGGCGGGCGCCGCGGGCCACGGCGTCCCCTCCCCTCCGCCGTCCCAGGGCGCGCCTTCCTGCGCGGGCAGGTCGCGCAGGGCCTGGCGGTAGGCAATCACGGCCGCGCGCTCTTCCCCGCTGAAGGGATAGTCCGGGGCCACCAGGTAGTCCGTGGCCGCGAGCCGCGCGTCCCGCGCGAGGCGCAGCATCTCAAGGCGCTCGGCTTCGCTCCCCGGGTCGGCGAGCCAGGCCGCGCGCTCCCCCGCCGCCTTTACTGCACACATCTCCTGCCACGCCGCATCGGTGATCATCCCTTCGGCCAGCCTGGCTTCCGCATCCTCCGCGCGCCACACCGAGCCCTGCCCGGTTTCCGGGTCATAGAGGTTGACCACCTCAGGGATGGAAACGGCACGGACAGCCCTGCGCCGGAGGGCCAGGAGCGCGGGACCGGGACCTCCCGCCCTGGCCGGGTCGTGCCAGCGCAGGTGCACCGCCCCTTGCGCGCCGTTGCCCGCGCTGCAAAATCCCTTGGTGTGATGCCAATACGCACCGCCCCCGGCGCCGTACCAGTGCCCGTCACTGGCGGCGACATAGTGGAAACCGCCCACGGCACCCGGGTCAAAACCCGTGTAGCGCCCGCTGCCTCCCCCCGGACCGCCCCCTGTGCCCCCAAGAGTAAAAATGGAGGGACTCTTGCTGATATTCACGAGGTCCTGGGTGTATCTCGGGCAGTCTGAGCCGAGATACACCCCCTCCCCCTGTGAAGTCAGACTCCCAAAGGCCGACGCGGAACCACCGGCAACGAGATTGGGATAGTTGCCGTTGGCGCTCCCGCCTGCACCGATAATGACGGGCGTCTCCTCCCCGGCGTAGAGGTACACAAGGTGCCTCTTGCGCGCCCCGGAATCGCCGCCGCGCGCATAGGTATCCCATGTATCGGTGCGCGCGATGCCCGCGCTGCCGCCGTCAATGACCAGCACTTCGTACCACCCGGTCACGGGCGCGACCCAGGTGCAGGACTCCGTGATCCACTCCTCGGTGTTCAGGAGCAGGTTGCCGCCCAGCGCGGAGAGCAGACCGGCCTCATCCACCAGGGTGGTCACGCCATCGGGGCTCAGGGTGAGCACGTCCTTTTCGCCGTTTTCCCCGGTCGTAAGGTGCAGCCCCGCGCCCACGCGGATGCTTCCCCGCCGCTCGGCCGTGGGCGGCTCGATGGCGATCTTTTGCGCGTTTTCCGCCCAGTGGCGGGCGGAATAGCGCGGCCTGCCCTCCTCATCATAGTCCACGGGCGTGTCCGGGGCTTTCTCGGCCCACTGGCGCGCGGCCGTCACGGCCGCCTGCTGGTCCGTCCTGTTGGCGCCCACGATGGCGTTGACCTTGGCGAGCTCCGCTTCCATGAGCATGTTGGCGGCTTCGGCCTGCAAGACGGCCGCATCCCGTGCATCTTTCGCCTCCCCGGCGCAGATGCAGGCCGCCTCGCGCTCTTCCGTGGCGATGGCGGCGCTCCCGGCTGCGCTGCGGGCCGATTCCGCCGCGGCATTGGCATTGGCCTGCGCGCTTCCCGCGGATGCCGCGGCCGAAGTGCGCGCGTCCCGGATGTCGGCCAAAAGGGCCTCAGGCCCGGCCTCGTCCGTGGGTTCCACCACCACGGCGCGGGCGAGGCGCTCCAGCAGTTGCTGGCGCTCCGCCGTGGCCACATCCAGCGCGGTCTCGATGACCTCCGGGTCAAAGCGCGTGCCCGTGATGAGGTCCACTTCCTGCACAAAGGGCATGTCGCGCACGATGGCGAGCTTCCAGCCCTCGGGGAGCGGCGCCCCGTTGTGCAGATAGGTCAGCGTGCCGCCGCCGTCGTCCAGTTGCGCGCTCCAGCCCGCGGCCTCGGTGGTGACGCCTTCGGGCGAGGTGACGAGCACCGAGAGCTGGTCCTCCTCAAACACCTTGAACAGGAAGGGAAAGTCCACCGCCTGGCCGTTGCCGGAATAGAGGGCGCGGCTCACGCCGCGCGGCATGGTCATGCGACCTCCCGGCGCGCGGCGATCCAGGCGTCGTCGGCGCGCGTTTTCCCGAGTTCCGCGGCCGCGGCCTCACGGGCGCGGGGCAGGCTCTCGGCATAGAGTTTTTCGAGCTCGGCCACCTTCTGGCTGTTGTTCTTGAGCAGGGGCACGGCCACGAGCGAGGCCAGCCGCCGGGCCAGCGTGTGCGCGAAGAGGTCGTCGAAGAGCGCGCACTGGCGCACATCCGCCGTATAGAGCAACAGCGCCCGCGAGGCGTCGGTCAAAAGGCAGGGCGCGCCATCCGCCCCCTGGGCCACGGCGAAGGGCCTGACGGTGATGCCCTCGTGCCGGACTTCATGGACTTTCAGGGAGTCGCGCGGCAGCGCATAGGCAAAGCGGAACTCGGCCTCATAGCCCGCCGGGAGCGGCAGGCGCCCAAGCCAGGCCCGGCGCTGGGCAAAGCTCCACGGGAAGTCGCGCAGCACCTGGCGGCGCGCCGAATCCCAGTAGAGGCGGCACTGGATGGCCTCGGGCGTGTTTTCCCGCTCCGAGGCGACGGTGCGCGCGCCCAGAAAGCCGAGCGCGTGATTCCAGATGGAGATCTGGGTGATGGTCATAGTGCTCCTTTCCGCTGGTGGCGGCTTGCAGGTTCAGGGGCCCGGGCGCGGTCGTGTGACCGCCCCCGGGCCGGGGAAAGGCCCCGTCTACTTCTTCTGGAGCGCGGCCTCCCAGGGCTGCTCGTCCTCGCGCATCAGGGCCGCGAAGATGCGGCCCTTGCCGATGGACTTTCCCTCCTTCGCCACGGGCGTGAACCTGAGCCTGAGGAAGGACGCGCGCACGCCCTGCGGCAAAAAGCGGGGCCCGAGGCGCGCGCCGAGGGTGAGCGCCTCGCCGGGAACGGTCCAGGCCCCGCCGGCGACTGCCTGCCAGTCGGCGTCGGCGGCGTCTGCCGTGGCGGCCTCCTCCAGGCTGAGGCCGAGGCTCTCCACCTCGGCGGGATCAAAGGCCTCGGTGACGGAGACGCGCAGGGGCATGGGCTCCATCCTGCCCGGCAGCGTGAGGGCGGTGAGGGCCACCACCGGGCCCGTGGCCGGGGCCGTAAGCGGCCCCTCGAAAAAGATGCAGTTGCGGTCGATGATCGCCATATGGCCTCCTTTTTTCTCCAAAAACTCAGTAAATAGGTCGAGCAACTGCCTCGGCGCACAGCCATTCCACTTCCCGTCTGAAGCGAAGCGGAAGACGGGTGCTAGTGCCGGAAGAATCCTAAAAAATAAGATTTTTTGCTGCTGGCAAGGAAGACAAAAATTTCCGAAGGGAGTGTACTTAAGTACTCGACCGAGGAAATTTTTTTCTGACGCAGCCAGCAGCAAAAAGGCTGT
>JAAUYU010000014.1:73950-139668 GCA_014804965.1 Desulfovibrio sp. | reverse complement strand
TGTACTTAAGTACTCGACCAAGGAAATTTTTCTCTGACGCAGCAAGCAGCAAAGCGGTAGCCGTTAGCAGGCTCTGCCTGCTTACGGATAGCGACAGCGGCACCGTTGATTGACTTTTGTGGTAACTTTCTGCTGTCTTCATCCGTAGCTTCCTGCGTCGCAACGGCTGAAGCAAGGCTGTTTTTGACGGATAATTTCGGCATTACAGATGCAGCACAGGCTCACCATCCGCTCAAAAGCATAAGAAAGCCATATGGAATGGGGGACACCATGACCACCCTGGCCGACCTGCTTCCCGTCCGCCTTGGCGGCAGGCTCCACATCGGCTGCATCGGCTGCGGCCGCATGGGCGGCGCGCTGCTCTCCGGCCTCGCTGCGCTGGACATCCCCGGACTCTCCCTCAGCGCGTACAACCGCAGCCCGGAAAAACTCGAGCCCATGAAGGCGCTGGGCGTGACGGCCATGTCCGGTATCGCGGCCACGGCGGAGCAGGCCGACCTGCTCCTCATCGCGGTCAAGCCCTACCAGGTGGCCGAGGTGCTCGCCGCCGCGCGCGGGCATATCCGGCCGGGGACGCTCGTGCTTTCCATCGCCGCGGGCGTGAGCCTCGCGCATCTCGCCGCCGAGGTGGATGCGGGCGTGGCCGTGGCCCGCTGTATGCCCACCACCACCGCGCTCGTGGGCCGGGGCATCTTCGCCTTCTGCTTCAGGGCCGACGCCGAGGAATGGCGCGCCCCGGTGCTCGCCATCTTCGGGCGCATGGGCATCTGCCTTGAGCTCGCGGAAGGGAAGTTCACCGACTTTTCCGCGCTCATCGGGGCTGGCCCGGCCTATGTGTTCGCCATGATGCAGGGCCTCGTGCAGGCGGGCATCACCCTGGGCTTTCCGCAGGATGCGTCGCGGCGCATGGTGAGCGCGCTCTTTTCCGGCTGCGCCGTGCTCGCCGACGCTGAGCCCGCGCCGCTCATGCAGTTGCGCGACGATGTCTGCTCGCCCGGTGGGCTCACCATTGCGGGCGTCAATGTGCTCGACCGCGCGGGCCTTTCGGGCCTGATCGTGGAGGCTGTGGTGGCGGCGCAGAAGCGCGGCCGCGAGATGGAGAGCTGAGGCGGCCAACCCATGAAAAAGGTAAAAATCACGGTCCTCAAGACCACCTTTCAGGATGACCTCGCCAAGGAGTACGGCGTGGACGGCCTCGGGCCCTGCCCCATGCACCGGCCCGGTGAGGTCTATTTCGGCGACTACGCCAAGCCAGCGGGCCTCTGTGACGAAGCGTGGAAGGCCATCTACCAGTATGCTTTCGCTCTGGCCCACGGGGCGCCCGAAAAGCTGTGGTACTACGGGGACTGGATGAAGACGCCGGGCACGGCCATTTGCAGCTGCAACGACGGCATCCGCCCCGTCATCTTCAAGCTTGAGGTGACGGACGAGGAAGCCACGCCCCCGGCGGCCCCGTAGCCGCACCACATGGGGGATTCGGGCTTGTGGAAGCGCTCCCCGCCAAGCCTGCGGAGAGGAAAAGAGATGTTGGACCCGACGGAATTTCGCTCCCTGTATGAACAGTATATGGGGCCCGATGCCCCGCTCCCCCTTGTGCTGTCCGCGTCGGAGGAACCTGCGGGCGAGCTGCGGCAGACGCATGGCTGCCTTTTCAAGGTGTTCGGCAGCGTGCAGGATGGGGTGGATATTTCGGTAGACGGCGACAGCGTCAACTGCATGGGCGGCAAGTTCTATTGCGGGTTCACTCCGCCGCGGCCGCAAATGTTCGAGTTTGTCTCCCGGAAGGAAAAGTACAAGCTCAGCCCGGAATGTGTGGCGGATGCCGTGGAAAACATGGAGGTTCCCCCTTGCCCTGGGCGCTTCCTGAATTTCCGCCGTCTCGACAGGCTTGAAAGTTTCGACGCCTGCATCGGGCTCATCTTCCTCGTCACGCCGGACCTGCTCTCGGGCCTGTTCGCATGGGCCAACTATGACGAGCCCAATATCCATGCGGTGCAATGCCCCTGGGGTTCGGGCTGTTCGCAGACGGTGAGCGCCCTTGTGCGGGAAAACGCCCGCGGCGGCAGGCATTGCTTCATCGGGCTGCTGGACATTTCGGCGCGCCCCTGGTTCCCCCCGGACATCCTGAGCTTTTCCATCCCCATGTCGCGCTTTGTCCACATGGCCGACACCTTTTCCCAATGCTGCGTGGCGTCGTCGCCCGCCTGGGAAAAGCTGCGCCGACGGGATTCTGCCCTCCCTGACTGAGCTCCCCCGGTGCAGCGCCGTAAAAATTTTCACCACCGCCTGAGGAGCTTCCCCCATGAGCCGTGAGCGACTGCATCTCCTTTCCTTCAGTCCCTGCGGGGGTACCGCCGAGGTCAACCGGGCCCTGGCCCGTGATGTGGAGGCCGAGCTCTTCCTTCACGACTGCACCACGCATGCGGCGCGGCAGGCGCCCCTCCATTTCGGCCCGGAGGACCTGGTGTTCATGGCCTTCCCCGTCTATGGCGGCCGGATGCCCCGGAATATCGACGAGGTGTTCCGGGATATTTCGGGCAACGGCGCGCGTTGCGCCCTTGTGGCCGTCTATGGCAACCGCGAATTTGAGGGCGCGCTCCTCGACCTTTTTGCCATTGCGGTGAAAAAGGGCTTCCGGCCCGTGGCGGCCGTGGCCGCGGTGGCGCAGCATTCTCTCGCGCCTCAGGTGGCGGCCGGGCGGCCGGATGCCGAGGACAGGGAACAGCTTGCCGCCTTTGGGCGGCGCATTATGGCGGCCATGCGGACGGACGCGCGGCTCGAGCACGCGCCCGGAGCATACCCGGAATGGACGCCCCCCAAAGGCGCGAGTCTCTTCCCGGTCACGGACAGGGAAAAGTGCGTGGCCTGCGGCCAGTGCGCCGCCGTGTGCCCCTCCGCGGCCATATCCGTGGACGACCTCGCGGCCACCAAGACGGAAAGGTGCATCGTCTGCGCGGCCTGCGCCAAATATTGCCCCACAGGCGCGCGCCAAATGGGCACCGCGGAGAGCCGGGATAAGCTGGCCCACCACCTCGAAACGGCCGCATCCCGCCGCAAGGAGCCGGAGCTCTGGCTCGGGGAGGCGGCGCAGTAGGGTATTTTCCGCAGCAGGGATTTGTGTGGAGAAGAAAGATGGCTGCCGGGTTCCGCGCCCGGCAGCCATCTTTCACAAGAAACACAAGCGCGGCTAGACGGCGCCCTTGCAGATGTCGAGAAAATACTCGTGGAAGCGCGTGTCCGGCGTGAGTTCGGGGTGGAAGGAGGTGGCGAGGATGCGGCCCTCGCGCACGGCGACGGCGCGCTCCGCGCCGTCCATTTCCACGCGGGCGAGCACCTCCACCGAGGGACCCGTGGCGAGGATGACAGGCGCGCGGATAAAGACCGCGGGCAAAGGCTCGGGCCCGAGCGCGGGGATGGCGAGGTCAGCCTCGAAACTGTCCACCTGGCGGCCGAAGGCGTTGCGCCGCACCGTGGCGTCGAGCACGCCGAGGCGCGGCTGCTCCGAGCCCTCGATATGGCGGCAGAGCAAAATCAGCCCGGCGCAGCTGCCGTAGACCGGCATGCCGCCCTCGAGGCGCGCCCTGAGCGGCTCCATGATGCCGAGGTCCACGAGCAGCTTGCCGATGGTGGTGCTTTCGCCGCCCGGGATGACCATGGCGTCGATGCCGTCCAGGTCCCTGAGCTGGCGCACCTCGCGCGTGGCCGCCCCCAGCTTGGTGAGCGCGGCCACATGCTCGCGGAAGGCCCCCTGCAGGGCGAGGACGCCCACCAGGGGGTGCTTCTCCTTCGCCATCTTACCAGCCCCGTTCCTGCATCCGCTGGTCCTGCGGGATCTGGGAGATCTCGATGCCCACCATGGGCTCGCCGAGGTCGCAGGAAATTTCGGCCAGGAGCTTGTAGTCGTTGTAATTGGTCACGGCCTGCACGATGGCCTTGGCGCGCTTGGCCGGGTCGCCGGACTTGAAGATGCCCGAGCCCACGAACACGCCGTCGCAGCCGAGCTGCATCATCAGGGCCGCGTCCGCCGGGGTGGCGATGCCGCCGGCCGCGAAGTTGACCACGGGGAGGCGCCCCTCCTTGCGCACGATGTAGCAGAGCTCCAGCGGGGCGTCGATCTCCTTGGCGAAGTTGGGCACTTCGTCCTCGCGGATGGCGCAGAGCATGTGGATCTGGTCCATGACCATGCGGCAGTGGCGCACGGCCTCCACCACGTTGCCCGTGCCGGGCTCGCCCTTGGTGCGGATCATGGCCGCGCCCTCGCCGAGGCGGCGCAGGGCCTCGCCCAGGTTGCGGCAGCCGCAGACAAAGGGCACCGTGAACTTGAACTTGTCGATGTGGTAGCGGTCGTCGGCCGGGGTGAGCACCTCACTCTCGTCGATGTAGTCCACGCCCAGGTCCTCAAGGATGTGCGCCTCCACAAAGTGGCCGATGCGCGCCTTGGCCATGACCGGGATGCTCACCGACTCCATGATGCGCCTGACGATGGCCGGGTCCGCCATGCGGGCCACGCCGCCCGCGGCGCGGATGTCCGCCGGGACGCGCTCCAGCGCCATGACGGCGCAGGCGCCCGCCTCCTCGGCGATGTTCGCCTGCTCGGGCGTGGTGACGTCCATGATGACGCCGCCCTTGAGCATTTCGGCGAGGCCAGTCTTGAGACGGATGGTGCCCTGCTCCCCGTGTTCGCCCTTCTTCATCGCTTTGCTCCCTATGCGCCTTGCGGCGGCAGCGGCGCGAAAGCCGGGGCCCCGCGCCGCGCGTTAACGGTATCGCCGCGCCCCGCGCGGCCCAAAATACAGACAAAGCGCGCCTCCCGGCGCGTCAGCGGCGTTTATATGCAATAATCCCCCGGCTGACAAGGCCATCCGGGGAGAAAGGACAGGTGCGGCCACGGGCAGTCCACGCCGGCCGCACTTGCCTTGGCGGCCTTCCTTGCGTACACCTTGCGCCATGACAGAAACTCCTGATGCGGTGGTGCTTTTTTCCGGCGGCCTCGACAGCATCCTCGCCGCGCGCGTGCTCATGGCCCAGGGCCTCAGGGTGCGCTGCCTGCACTGCGTTTCGCCCTTTTTCGGCGAGCCGGGCGCGGTCACGCGCTGGCGCAGGCTCTACGGCGTGGAGGTGGACGTGGCCGACGTGAGCGAGGACTTCGCCGCCATGATGCGCGGCCGGCCCCCCCACGGCTTCGGCAAATGCCTCAACCCCTGCGTGGACTGCAAGATCCTTCTCCTGCGCGCGGCGCGCCGCCACATGGAGGAGGTGGGGGCCAGGTTCCTCGCGAGCGGCGAGGTTTTGGGACAGCGGCCTATGTCGCAAAGGCTCGACACCCTGCACCTCATCCCGCGCGAGGCCGGGGTGCGGGGGCTTTTGCTGCGCCCGCTCTGCGCCCGCCACCTGCCGCCCACCGAAGCCGAGGAAAGCGGCCTTGTGGACCGGGAACGCCTGCTCGGCATTTCCGGCCGCGGCCGCGGCGACCAGCTGGCGCTGGCACGGGAATTCGGCTTTACCGAGATACCCACGCCCGGCGGCGGCTGCCGCCTCACCGAGCGGGAAAACGCCCGCCGCTACTGGCTCGCGCTCACCCGCAGGCCCGCGGGCATGGAGCCGGAAGGCCCCACGGCGCGGGACTTCCGCCTCGCCGCCACGGGGCGGCAATACTGGCGCGAAGCCGGAGGCCGCTGGCACTGGCTCTGCGTGGGCCGCAACAATAAGGACAACGAGCGCCTTCGGGAGGCCGCCGGGCCCGGGGACCTTCTGCTGCGCCTTTCGGGCCTGCCGGGGCCGCTCGGCCTCGCGCGCGGGGGAACCTTGTGGGAGCGCCCGCTGCTCGAGGAGGCCGCGGCCATCGTGGCCTCCTGCGCGCCGCGCGCACGGGAGACCGCGTCGCAAGGCGCGCGCGTGGGCGTGAACGCCGGGGACCTGCGCCTTGTTCTCGCCCCCGCTGCCGTGATGGCCGGGGACCTGCGCCTTGTTCTCGCCCCCGCTGCCGTGATGGCCGGGGAACGCGAAGCGTGGAACCTCCCCGCCTGGGAGGAAGTGCGCGAGGAAATCCGCGCCGAGGCTAGGGCGCGGGCACGCTGAGGCGGTTGCATCCAGACGGCACCCCTGCCCTGACTGATATTTTTTCGCTCCTGTTTCTGGAGGCGTAGCCCATGAACACGACAGAAAATTTCCCGTGGATTCCCTTTTACACGAAGTTTGCCGATGCCCTGGTGCCGTACAGGCGCAAGCGAAAGGAGTTGATAAAAAAACTCCGAAATATCTACTATATTGGTAACGCTGACGTATTGACCGGAGACCCTTATCCAGAAGACATAGACCCCTTTACCGTCTTTGGCCTGTTCAACAAGTCTTTTACCAATGTCCTTCGTCAAGAAATCATCCGTGCACTTATGACCAAATTTGGTATTTCCGGACAATTTCCAGAAGAATTCCTTGGTATCCCTGTCATTACCAGTTTACCCACCAGCAAAACATTTTATGCGCCCAACGGAAAAAGGGGGGAAGATGATATTGAGAACTTGTGGGAAGTCTTCGACGCTGCGCTAGAACTGGCTTCCCACGACACGCCGCAAAGGCGGGACAGGTTTTGCGCGGCCTTTGACCAGGCACTGACGCAGAAACAGGTCAAGTGGAATCTCACCATAGGCCTGTTCTGGGTCCGGCCCTTTACGTTCCTGAGTCTCGACAGATGCAATCGGCGCTATCTTGAGGAGCACTGGGCACAGTTTCCCATTCTTGAAAAAGTCCCTGCCGCAATATTCAAGAGCGTCCCAAACGGAAGCACCTACCTGTCCCTCTGCGACGCTTTCAAGGAACTTTTTTCGTCTGGCCACTCCGCGTATTCCTCCTTTCCCGAGCTCTCCCGCAAGGCGTGGCTTTCTGACAAAGAGCAGGAGCCACCCAAAACTGAAACGTCCCAGGCGGTGCACCAGACTCCGAAGAGCCCCGACACCCCAAGAATTGCAAAGGACGCCTCATACACCAAGGAAGATTTCCTGAACGACACTTTTCTGGAAGCCGACAAGTATGACGAGCTTGCGGAAACGCTGGCGCATAAAAAGAACCTCATCCTCCAGGGCCCTCCCGGCGTGGGCAAGACCTATATTGCCAGGCGCCTGGCTTCTGCCTTGGCCGGTGAGGATGACCCGGAAAGGATCAGGCTGATCCAGTTCCACCAGAACACCTCCTATGAAGATATTATCATGGGCTTTCGCCCGGCTGGCGACGGCTTCACGCTCAGGAAAGGCGTGTTTTACCAGTTCTGCAAACAGGCCGAGGCCGACCCGCAACACGACTATTATCTCATCATCGACGAGATCAACCGCGGAAACACGAGCAAAATTTTCGGCGAAATGTTCATGCTGCTGGAAAAGGACAAACGCGGCAAGGAGTACGAGGTTCCACTCCTGTATAACGACGAACCCTTTTTCATTCCTGAAAATCTGTATATCATCGGCACCATGAACACGGCCGACCGCAGCCTCGCCATGCTGGACTATGCCTTGCGGCGGCGCTTCGCGTTTTATGACCTCAAACCCGCCTTTGAAACCAGAAAATTTTCTGACTATTCAAAAAATCTGGACAGTGAAGAACTCAACGCCCTGCTTGAGACCCTCAAGGAGCTGAATGAAAAAATAGCCACGGACCCCACGCTGGGCGAAGGCTTTTGCCTCGGGCACAGCTATTTCTGCAAATTCACGCCGGATGACCTCACGCGTGCGAAACTCCGCACCATTGTTGACCATGAGCTCATCCCCCTGCTCGGGGAATACTGGTTTGACGACAGGAAAAAGGCGGGGGACTGGGCAGGCAAGCTCAGGGCCGCGCTGTGATGATCCGCCCGGAAAATATCTATCACATGCTCGGCTATGTCTTCGGACTGCCGGACGGGCACGACCGGCCCCACAGCCAGGGGGACAGGAAATTTGAAAACGACGCCGACCTTTGCGCCGCCATTCTCGGCGAGGGAATAAAAAAACAGGTCCGGCAGGGCATCAGGAAAGGCTATGTGCCGCAAACGGCGTCCCTGGCCCTGCTCAGGGGCAGGCTGGACTGGCCCGCCTCCCTCAAATCCGGCGGTGTAGTTACCCGCAGGCTCGTGTGCGCCTATGATGAATTTCTTCCTGACATCCATCTCAACAGGATACTCAAGACAACCTTGGCCTGGTTGCTGAAAGCCCCTCTCTCACGGGAAAGGAAATGCAGCCTCGCCGCCCTGCTGCCGTATTTCAAGGACGTGCAGGAGCTGGACCCGGAGCGGATCAACTGGCGCATCCAGTATGACAGGAATACGCACTCCTACCGCTTGCTGATGTATATCTGCTCGCTTGTGCTCCAGGGGCTGGTCCAGCGGCACGCGGGTGGTTCCGTTACAGTCCACAAAGATTTGGGCACACGGGCGCTGGACAAAATGCACGACCTCTATGAACGCTTCGTGCGCGCCTACTACCAGAGGCATTTTCCCGAAACGCATCCCAAAACAAGCTCCTTCCGCTGGGCGACCGACGACGGCCGTGACGTAATGCTGCCGCAAATGAAAACTGATGTGCAACTGACATATAAGAAGAAAATCCTGATTATTGATACCAAGTATTACAATGCTAGTCTGCAACTAAATAAATATAATACTTCGGAACCAAGCACAACAGCGTCGAAAACCCTGATTTCACAGCATCTGTACCAGATTTTTTGCTATGTGAAAAACATGGCCGCGCACGAGGGCAAGTCCGGGCACGAAGTTTCGGGGCTTTTGCTCTATGCGCTCACGGAGGACGGCGCCCTGGAACAGAGCTACGAAATGTGCGGCAACCGGATAGGCGTGAGGACCCTCGACCTTGGCAGCGAGTTCTCGCGCATCACGGAACAGCTCAACGCCATCGCCAGGGACTATCTGGGCTGTTCCCCCACCGGCTAGGAAAAAGATCGCCCCACGGGTTGGGCGCCCCGCCCCAGCGCCGTGCGCTCCCTTTACAAGCCCCCCCGGAACGGCTATAGGCTTGTGTCTTGGCGGGGCAGCGGCCGCCCGGGCCTTCCCCGCCTTCAACCCCCGCGCCCTGTGACCGGAGGTATACTCATGGACCACAACGACATCGAATATTTCCGCAAGCTGCTTTCCGGAATGCTGGAAGAGGCCCAGCAGAACGGCGACAGCACCATCGAGGAACTCACCGACAGCAACGAGGTGTTCGCCGACCCGGCGGACCGCGCCACGGCCGAGTCGGACCGCGCCTTCACCCTGCGCCTGCGCGACAGGGAGCGCCGCCTCATCCGCAAGATACAGGCGGCCCTCCAGCGCATCGAGGACGGCACCTACGGCATCTGCGAGGAATGCGGCGAGGAGATCAGCATCCCGCGCCTCAAGGCGCGCCCCGTGACGCGGCTTTGCATCAACTGCAAGGCACGGCAGGAGGAAGACGAACACCTGCGCGGGGACTAGCGCCGCCCATGCCTGCCTTTGCCCTCAACCTGCGCGCGCTTCGGGGGCGCGACCCGCGCCCCTGCCTTTGCCGCGCCCTCCTTTTGGCCGCCCTTGTGCTGGGCGGCTTTTTGCTGTCCGGCCTTTTGCTCCCCGGCCTCGTTCCCGACGCGCACGCCGCACAGGCCTCCACCGCCGTGGAGGCTGCCTTGGAGAAGCCGGGACATTCCGGCGTGAAAGAGGGGAAAAAGGAAGGCGAGGCCGCCGCAAAGCCTGCCCCCGAAACCGGGGAGGAGGGAAGCGCGCCCGAAGAGGGCGAGGAGGCCCCGGAGCCCGAGGAACCCGCGGGCAATGCCGCGTGGGAGGCCGTCTGGAGCGGCCAGCGCGCCATGATCGACGAGATGCGCCAGACGGCCATCAAGCTGAGCGACAGTTTCGGCACACAGACGGAAAATCTCTCGCGCCTGCTCCAGCCCTTTGAGGAGGAAGGCCGCCGCCTGCTCGTGTTCGCCAACACCTTCAAGGGCTATCCCAACGCCATGGAGGCCGTGAGCCGCCGCATCGGCGCCACCATCGCCGACTTCCACATGGTGCTTTCGCCCGTGAACCTGGCCCGCTCCGAGGCGCAGAACCTGCTCGAGCGCGTCAACTACATGGCCGCGAGCCTCCCGGACGAAGTGCAGCAGGGGCAGATGAGCGAGGAGATGCGGGCCTATGTGGAGGGCATCACCCGCGCCCGGCTGCGGCTCACCGCCGTGCTCGCGCAGTACGATTCCCTCCTCCCCTCCCTGCAGATCCTCACCCGCCTGGAAGAGGCGCGCAAGGCCATCACCGCCCAGCTTCCGAAACTCTGGAAAGACTACTACCTCCAAAGCCCCACTCCGTGGCTCAGCCCGGACGCCTGGGCCGATTTTCCCCAGAGGATGTACTATTCCTGGCAGGCCATGCTCCTGCGGCTGCCTGTGGAAATGCCCACCACGCCGCCGCAGTGGGGCACCGCGGCCTTGCGCTTCGTCATCTGCCTCGTGTTCACGGGCGTGCTCGCCCTGTTGCTCCGGCGCCGCTGGCTCACGCCGCAGTCGCCGCCGCCCCTGCGCCACCTGTTCCGCACGAGCCTGCCGTGGATATGCCTCGGCATGGCCCTCCTCGGGAGCGCCCTTTCCGCCAACGGCGACTTTTTCCGGCTCTTCCTCGCCCTCGGGAACCTCTGCCTCATCCTCGGGCAGGTGTTCCTCGCCTGGGATTTGCGGCGCCTCCAGTATCCCGACGGGCAGGACGCGCCGACGGACTCCCCCCTGCTCAGGCTCCTGCCGCTCACCCTCGCGGCCTATGCCCTGCTCTACCTGCCGCTCATCCAGCCGCTCATCCTCGTCATCTGGACGGGCTTCGTGGTCTTTGCCCTCTGGCAGCGCAGGCGGGCCCCCCTGCCCAAGCTGGGGCCCTTCCGGCTGGAGCACGGCGCGCTGGAATGCGAGCCCGGCATCCTCTGGCTCTGCCTCTTCCTCGCGCTCACGGGGCTGCATATCTACAGCATCGCCGCCTACCTGCTCTTCGTCTCCCTGTCGCTCGCGCTGGAGCTCTGCCGGGCGGGCATGGCGCTTGTGAGCAGCCTCAACGAGCGCCTGCCGCGCGAAGGCGCCGGGGCGGCGCTGGCGCGCCTGGCCGTTGCCCTCGCCGCGCCCGTGGTGCTGGTGGTGGCGGTCATCGGCGTGCTCCTCTGGGTGGCGACGCTGCCCGGCGGCACCTACCTGCTCGGGGAATACGCGCTCAAGGGCGTGAGCGTGGGCGAGACCCAGCTCAACATCATCCAGGCCCTGCTCATCATCAGCGTGTTCTTTCTCACCCGCACCGTGGTCTCCATGGGCACGCGCTTCCTGGCGCGCCTGCCCGGCAAGGGCCTGAGCTTCGACGCCACGCTCATCCCGCCGCTCCAGACTGCGCTCACCTATGCGGCCTGGGCCATTTTCGGGCTCTTCGTGCTCAAGGCGCTGGGGCTTGAGCTCAGCAATCTCGCCATGGTGGCCGGCGGCCTTTCCGTGGGCATCGGCTTCGGTATGCAGACCATCGTCAACAACTTCCTCTCCGGGCTCATCCTCATCTTCAGCCGCACCCTCCAGGCCGGGGACGTGGTGGAAGTGGGCGGCGTCACCGGCAAGGTGCGCAAGATCAGCGTGCGCGCCACCATGGTGGAGACCTACGACAACGCCCTCATCTATGTGCCCAACAGCGAGTTCATGTCCAACCGGCTCATCAACTGGACGCGCTTCAGCCGCAGCGTGCGCCGCCAGGTGGAGGTGGGCGTGGCCTACGGCTCGGACACGGGCCAGGTGACCAAGCTGCTCATCGACGTGGCCAAGGCCAACGAGAATGTGCTCAAGTATCCCGCGCCGAGCGTCATCTTCCTCAACTTCGGGGCGAGCTCGCTGGATTTCGCGCTGCGCTTCTGGGTGAAGGATTTCGAGCTCGGGGCGAGCACNTCCTCGCAAATCCGGCTGGGNATTGAAAAGACNTTCCGNGAGGCGAATATCGANATCGCCTTCCCGCAGCTCGANGTGCACGTCAAGGACCTGCCGCCGCGCATGTGCGNCACNCGGCCCGCGANNCCANCGGCGGGNCGNCGCGCANGNCCGCGGCCNGTGCGCCGCGTCCCGGNNGGNGGCGGGTACGGGACCGCAGGGGACGCGGACGAATCCCCCTGTCACGTCCGCCCCGGAGAGAAAGGCGGCAACGGACGCGCCGGCCCCCGCGCCCGAAGGTACGGACGACAAGTCCCAGACATCGTAGAGCAAAAGCAGGGCGCAGAAGAGTTGGAGCAGGAAGCGCTGTTGAAAAAATTTCCTTAATTCCGTCTGGAGCGAAGCGGAAGACGGGTGCTGGTGCCGGAAGAATCCTAAAAAATAAGATTTTTATGTTCCGGCAAGGAAGACAAAAATTTCCGAAGGGAGTGTACTCAGGTACTCGACCGAGGAAATTTTTTTCTGACGCAGCCGGAACATAAAAGGCTGTTTTTGACGGATAATTTCGGCGTCACACAGAGCACACAGCCACACCACCACGCAAGAAGCATAACACATCCGCTCGGAAAACATCAGCGGCGCTTGAAGAGGCGCTCCAGCTCGGCCGCGTCCCAGCGCAGCACGCAGGGGCGCCCATGCGGGCAGTTGGCCGCATCCGGCGTGGTCAGCCACTGGGAAATCAGCCCGGCAGCCTCATCGTCCGTGAGCCGCTGCCCGGCCTTGATGGCCGCCTTGCAGGCCATGGAAATGTAAATGTCGCCAAGGTCGTCGCGCACGCCCGCCAGCGCCTCACGCAGGAAATCGGCTGCCTCGCGGCGCGAGAGACCTGGCGGCAGTGCCCGCGCGAGCAGCATCTCGCCCGAGCATTCCAGCGCAAAACCCAGCTTTTCCAGCACCGGGCGCGCCTCCTGCAGTCGCTCGCGCTCGGCCGCGTCCAGCCTGAGCTCCAGCGGCAGGGCCAGCAACTGGCCCGCGCCCGAAAACGCGCCCGCCGCAAGCCGCGCGTGCAGCACGCGCTCATGGGCCGCGTGCTGGTCCACAAGGAGCAAGGCGCCCTGCGCGTCCCTGAGCACGAGATAGGTGTCGGCCACCTGGCCGAGATAGCTGAAGCCGCCCACGGAGAGCGGCCCGCGGAGCCCGGCTTCAGCCTTTTGCGGGGCCGGCGCCGGGTCCTGCCCGGGAAGCTGCGCGGGGGCGTCCACCGGGCGAGGCGAGGGAGCGGGGCCGGCCGGGGCCTGCGGCGACCCGCCATAGGGCGCGGCCTCCTCCCGCAGGGGGGCGGCCCTGCGGGGCATGAAGTCCGGCTGGCGTCCGGGGCGGGCCGCTTCGGGGGCTTCGCTCCGGCGCGGCAGCAGCAGGTCGCCGCTTTCTTCCCCCAGCACTTCCCATGCGCCGCGCTGACGTCCCTCCGGGACGGGCAGGATGCGCGTCTCGTCGAGGCTGCCCCAGAAGCCGGGACGGCGCTGCGGGGCGGCCTCGACGTTGGGAAAACTTTCCTTCCGGGACTGGCCTTCTCCTTCTTCCGGCGCCGCGGCCGCTCCCCCCGCAGAAAAGACCGCGCCGTCCAGCGCGCCGCGCAGGGCCTGGAGCACGGCGGAAAACACGGCCGACTCGTCCTGGAAGCGCACCTCTGACTTGGCCGGGTGCACATTGACATCCACGGCTTCCGGCTCCATTTCCACAAAGAGCACGGCCAGCGGATATTCGCGGGCGAGCAGCCGCCCCTTGTAGGCCTCGCGCACGGCCGCGAAGAGGCGCTTGTCGGTCACGGCGCGGCCGTTCACATAGAGGAGCACCCGGTCCGCCCGCTGCTGGCGCATCCCCGAGGGCGCTGCGAGGCCGCGGCAGCGGATGCCGTGACGCTGCGCATCGAAGGGCACGAGCCCGGCAACAAGGCTGCCGGGCCAGATGACGGAAAGGCGCCCGCGCAAATCCTGTCCGGGGAGAAAGCGGGCCACCTCGCGCCCGGCCGCCGAGAGCGTGAAAGCCGTTTCCGGCCGCGCCAGGGCGAGGCGCGAGAGCCAGTCCTGCGCGCGGCGGAACTCCGTGGCCGGGGTCTTGAGAAACTTGAGGCGCGCGGGCACGTTGGCAAAGAGGTCACGCACCTCCACCACGGTGCCCCGGTGGAGTGCCGCCGGGCTTGACGCCACAAGGCGCCCGTGTTCCACTTCCACCGTGTGCGCCGCGTCGCCCCCCGCAGGCGCCGAAGTGAGGGTGAGGCGCGAGACCGAGGCGATGCTCGGGAGCGCCTCGCCGCGGAAGCCGTAGGAGCGCACATGCTCCAAGTCCTCCAGGGCGGCGATCTTGCTGGTGGCGTGGCGGGTGATGGCGAGCTCAAGCTCCGCCGCGGGGATGCCGCAGCCGTCGTCCTGCACGCGGATAAGGCTCTGGCCGCCGTTGTCGAGGCGCACGTCAATGGCGCGGGCTCCGGCGTCGAGACTGTTTTCCACCAGTTCCTTGAGCACGCTGGCCGGGCGTTCCACCACTTCCCCGGCGGCGATCTGGTTCCGCAGGGCGGAAGGCAAGAGACGGATATGCGATATTTCCGGCATGGACAGAGCATAGCGGGCCCACCGGGGCATGGCAAGCTGGCGCTCGCCCGACGACGCGCGCGCTGCGCGGCCTTCGCGCGCGGCCGCCTTGCGCGGCTGGAGGCCCGGGCCCGGGGGCGCTTCCGGCGACGGGCGTCGCTCACCGCCGTGTCCCTCACCGCGGGCACGCCCGGCTACGACCCGGAACTCCTCTATGTGGAGTGCGGCCGCTGCGGCGCGCCCGTCCTGTGGGAGCCGGGCCGCGCCACGCGCCTTCTGGACGAGGCGGGCATCGACCCCCTGGAGCTGGACGCCGCGTGCCTTCTCGTCACCAATGCCTGCCCCATGTGCGGCGCGCCCGACGGGGCCGCGGCGGATGGCGCCGACGGGGATTCGGGCTACGAGGTGCGCGTCTTTCGCGTGGGCGGCGAGGGCGAGGGCTTCGGCTCACCGCGCCACGGCCATGCCTGAGCCGGTTCCGCTTCGCTTTACAGGCTGCCTTTATGGGGCTAAGAGGCACGGGGCGGCCAGGGCACGCGCCGTGGCCCGGCTCCCGGCTCCGTGCACCCTTCAACCCAGGAAAAGCCATGAACGCCTATGAACAGCTTTGCCGACGCCTTTCCGCCGCGCCCTCGCGCTGGCTGGTGACAGGCGTGGCCGGCTTTATCGGCTCCAACCTGCTCGAACAGCTCCTCCGCCTCGGCCAGACCGTGACCGGACTCGACAACTTCCTCACCGGCTACCGGAAAAATCTCGACATGGTGCGGGAGTCCGTGGGTGACGAGGCCTGGTCCCGCTTCACCTTCATCGAGGGCGACATCCGCGACCTCGACACCTGCCGCCGCGCCTGCGAGGGCGTGGCCCATGTGCTCCACGAGGCGGCGCTGGGCTCGGTGCCGCGCTCCATCGACGACCCGCTGCTCACCAACGGCTGCAATATCGACGGCTTCCTCAACATGCTGGTGGCCGCGCGCGACGCGAAGGTGCAGAGCTTCGTCTATGCCGCCTCCTCGTCCACCTATGGCGACTCGCCCGAGCTCCCCAAGGTGGAGGACAAAATCGGTCGGCCGCTCTCGCCCTATGCGGTCACCAAGTATGTGGACGAGCTCTATGGCGACGTGTTCGCCCGCTGCTACGGCTTTTCGAGCATCGGCCTCCGCTACTTCAATGTCTTCGGACGGCGCCAGGACCCCTACGGCGCGTACGCCGCGGTCATCCCGCAGTGGTTCGCGAGTCTCATCAAGGGCGAGACCGTCTATATCAACGGCGACGGCGAGACCAGCCGCGATTTCTGCTATATCGACAACGTGGTGGAGGCCAACCTGCTCGCCAGCCTGGCGGGAAAGGACGCGCAGGACCATATCTATAATGTGGCCTTCGGCCAGCGCACCACGCTCAACGAGCTCTTTCAGCTCATCCGCGACGAGGTCGTGCGCCACAAGCCCGCTGCCGCCACGGCCGAACCCGTGCACCGCGATTTCCGCGCCGGCGATGTGCGCCACTCCCTCGCGGACATCAGCCGCGCGCGCACCTTGCTCGGCTATGACCCGCGCTATGATGTGCGCGAGGGACTCACCCTTGCGGGCGACTGGTACGCCGCCAACCTGTAACGCCGCCTCCGGCCCGCAGGGAGAACGCAGAAAAATGCCAGCTGCCACACCCAGCATCTCGGTGGTCATGCCGGTCTACAATGCCGCGCCGTACTTGCGGCGCGCGCTGGACTCCGTGTGCCACCAGACCTTCAGGGACCTGGAGATCCTCTGCGTCAATGACGGCTCCACGGATGAAAGCCCCGCCATCCTGGCGGAATATGCGGCCAGGGATGCGCGCATCCGCGTCATCGACCACGGGGAAAACAGGGGCTACGCCTGCGCCATGAACACGGGCTTTGACGCCGCCACGGGCGAGACCGTGGGCATTGTGGATTCCGACGACGCCATCAGCAAAAACTTTTTTGCCGAACTCTGGAAAGTATATGCAGAGGGTGGCTGTGACATCGCCAAGGGGAGGTGCGTGGAGTGCGAGCAGGACGGGAGGTGGCATGAAGGGAAGTTAAACGCCGCCATCCAAAAGGATGCGCTTGCCTTTACCGGCGAGTGGTGGACCGCCATTTACCGGACAAGCCTCCTCGGGCGGCATGGCCTGAGATTGACCCCGGAGGTCGCCAGCGGCCAGGACACCCTTTTCTTACTGCAACTTATGGGGCACGAGCCGCGCCTCGCCTTCAGCGGCCAGGCCATTTACTATTATTTTCGCAATCCCGCCTCCATGACCAGGGCGCACCCTGAGGAATATTATCTCGCGAGCAACCTCAAGATTGCCAGCCTGCTGAAAAAGTATCTCCCCGCCTATCCCGCTTTCAGCCAGCGCCAAAAGATGTTCCGGCGCATTATTTCCTTCTTGAATATCAGCCTGAATGACCGCTTCGCGCACTGTGACTGCGCACCCTACCTCACGGAAATCCAGGACATCCTTGCCGATGACGAGTTTTACGCGCCGCAGGCGAGCTTCCCTTTTTTGCGCAAGGCCCTTGAAGCCACCAACATCCGGGAGCTGAAAGCGGCATTAAAAGCCTCCACCGGCCATCTCGTCGCAAGCTCCCTCCGCGAGAGCCTGCGGGCAAAGCCCTCCTGGCCGCCACGTTGAATCACCAGGCCGCCCTCCTTCCGGCCTCACGGGTTACCGGCACGGGCGCCCCGTCTTTTCCCCCTTGCAATCAACAGTCCCTGTGTTGACAAAAAAATGCCTCTCCCTTTATAGTGCCGCTTTCCACGCGGGCGTTTTTGCGCCCAATTTCCCGATGTGGCTGGAGTTTGCATGGATCGTCTGCCGGAAAATGCGGCCCTGCGGCGGCTGGTGGCCAAGCTCTACGGCACGCATCTCACTGCGCGGGACCAATGCCTGCTGGACTTCCGCTTTGCCAAAGCCCCCACCCAGGCCATGCTCGACCAGTGCCTCGAACAGTGCGACATCGAGGCCCTCGGGGGCAACAAGGGCATCCTTCTCGCCTATGCCCGGCGCGAGCACCCCGAGCTCGTCTTTTCCGACTACGCGGGCCCGCGCATCGACGGGCTCATCCGCTATTTCCACTTCGCCAATACAAGGACCCTGGCCCACTTCTCGCGCATCGGCAAGGCGCTCAACCAGGCGGGCATCCCCATCCTGCTCTTCAAGGGCGCGGCCATGCGCACCCTGCGTCCGGGACTTCCACGTCCCATGGGCGACGCGGACATCCTCATCCCGGCCGATCGCATCGAAGAGGCCACGCGCATCGGCGAGGGGCTCGGCTACCTGCACACCCGGGAAGAATCCAAACATGCGGTGGACTTTCACACAAAGAACGAAAGCGCCGTGGACGTGCACCACTCCATCTTTGACCCGGACAGGGACTACACGGCCTTCCACTCGGGGCTCTTTGCCCGCGCCACGCCCACCACGGCCTTTGGCGTGGACTTCCTGCTGCCCGGCCGCGAGGACCTCTGCTTCCTCGTCATGGCCAACCTCACCAAGAACCTGCGCGAGCACACCACCCTGCACAGCATCTATTTTTCCCTCGAGGACTGCGCGTGGCTCCAGCGGGAACGGCCCCTCAACTGGGACATCGTGCGTGAGGACGCCAGAGCCAGCGGGCACGAGGTGGAAACCTCACTGGCGGCGGCTTTCATGAACGCCGCGGTGCCGGGCCTCTTTCCCGAGCCGGAGGAGCTCTTCCCCTCGCTTGCAGGTGTGGAGGATTTCTGCAACCAGGTCATCTTCGACGAGGACTATTTCCTGCCCAGGCAGCGCCATTGCCAGGCCATCCGGGTGGTGGAGCTCAAGAACGAGCCCTGGCGCCACGGCAGCCGCATCCTCAAGTTCCTTGTGTTGAAAAAGCTGCGTGGATTCCCGGCCTTCGTGCGCTGGTATCTCGCCCATAAGAGGGGGATCGTCACCGATGCGTTTTGACAGTGTGTCCCGCAGCACCTTGGAGCAGATAAGCTCGGCGCTCAGGCAGCGCGCGCTCAGGGCCGGCCGCGCGGTCACCAAATACCTGGATTGCGGCACGCGCATGGTCCGGCTCGTCTGCCATTCTCCGGTCCTCCTGCGCCATGTGGAACGCCAGATGACCTGCGCCCTGCGCGATCATGCCGACACCTTCGACGCCACGCTGGTCGTCTGGCAGGAGCGGAGCACGGCCGATGCGGCCTTTTCGCTGTTGCAGGTGCTTGACGCGGCGCGCTACCGCAAGGAGCGCCTGGCGCGGCTCACCGGGGCGGGACTCCCCCCGGAGCGGCAGCAGATCTTCGATGAATCCCGCTTGCGGTACTGGCCCTTCCTTGACGTGCATCCGGACGACGGCAGTCTCTCGGCATTCGATCCTGCGACCAACACCTATTATTACGCCGTGGAGAACCTGGAGCCGGAGGAATTCATCAAGCGCGGCCATGTCTTTGTCCAGCTCCTCTTCCGCATCTGCAATGTGCCGGGCAGCAGCCTGGTGCACGGGGCCGTGGTGGGGCTGAACGATGTGGGTGTGCTCCTCTGCGCCTTCGGCTACCGCGGCAAGTCCACCCTGTCCGTCCATGCGCTGCTGGACGGGTTTGACTATGTCTCCGATGACTACCTCGTCCTGGGACGCAAGGCGGGTGATGCCCTGCGCGCGTGGCCCATCTACTCCATCATCGCGCTCTCGCCACAGGCCTACCAGGCGATGTACGACACCTTCCGCGGCAAGTTTATCTCCAACAATGCCCGGAAGGACAAGTACATGTTCAATATTGCGGCTTACCACGAGCGGTTCAGGGCCGCCTACCCGGTGCGGCTCGCCATGTTCCCCAATATCTGCGACTGCGCGGAACCTTCCATCGAGGAAGGCTACAGGGAACTCTGCATCGAGGAGCTGGCCTTTTCCACGCTCAACAATTTCGGCAACGGCCGGGATGCACTGACGGTCGGCAAACTGTATGACTTTGTCCGCGACCTGCCGTTCTACCGCTTCAATCTCTCCCGCAATATCGCGCACAACACCCGCTGCCTGCGGGAATTTCTGGAAAACCGCTAAGGCAATCACCCCCCAGCCCTTTCTCAACAGGAGAGGAAACATGTCCACCTACGTTCTGAATGAAGCCAAGATGTTCAGTGACATCGCCGACGGCATTGCCATTGTCATCAATTCCGAGACCGGCATTTACTATGGCATGAACGGCCTCGCCACGGTTGTCTTCGACAATCTCATGAACGGCGCGAGCACCGAAGCGGTGCTCGCCGCGCTCACGTCGCTTCCCGGCGCGCCGGCGGATATGGATGAACGCCTCAAGGCTTTTGTGGACAAGCTCAAGAGCTATGAGATCGTG
Organism: Desulfovibrio sp.; assembly: GCA_014804965.1. Classification (GTDB taxonomy): domain Bacteria; phylum Desulfobacterota; class Desulfovibrionia; order Desulfovibrionales; family Desulfovibrionaceae; genus Desulfovibrio. The sequence goes on along the minus strand of JAAUYU010000014.1, from coordinate 119,873 downwards.
CTCGACGGCAGCGCCGACGGCGCAGACGTGACCGTGGAGCTAGAAGCCGGCGCCGCCCAGGCGGACGATTTTGCGCTTCTGGTGGAAGAATACAATGATGCCCAGGAATTGCTGCTGGCCGACCCCATCCACGAAGTGAAGGAAGATACGGGCTGGCAGCCGGACAAGGGCGCGCTTGAGACTGACGAGGAAGTGGTGAAGGCCAAGGAAGCCAAGATCGAGCACTAGCAGCCTTTTTGGGGGCTGAATTTTATGGGCAGCACGGCGTACAGGCCATGCTGCCCATATAATTCCCCCCAAGCGGCCGGGACCCCGGCAGGGGCAGGGAGCGCCCATCGGCGCTGGGGGTTCTCTCGGCGTTTTCCACCAGTTTCCTCAAAAAGAGCATGGCACAGCGCTGCATGAAACGCGGTCACGTCCAGCGCTCCCCCAGCGTGGCAAGAGAGCGGTGGGTGGAGGGCGGCATTTTTCTTCAAGGTGCCAACGCCGACGCATAAGAGCTTTTTTCAGTGAGACCACATGCGTTTCCCACGCGATTGCCGCAAGTACGAAAACACTCACGGCCAATACATACCGACTTGCTGCCCCAAGGAAATATACGCGTCCGCCCTTACATGAGATATACCGCGCGTACCGGTGCACTGTGCGGGTGGGGCTTTCCGACGGGAAGTTTTCAGGGAAATACGCATAAAAACGCTTCACTGCCTTACGAACAGGCATATTGCCCATAAGAATTTCCAGGTATATGCCCCGCACAAATTCCCCTTGGCAGCACGTTCACAGCGGGGCGATACCAGGCACACCTCAATGCTGCCCAACAATCCCGGCTTCGGGTCTGCGCATGAAAGCAGGTGCCCGCGTAAAAGACCCAATGGTCCGAAGCTGGAACAAGCGTTTCCCAAAATTCTCCCGAAACACCGACGCGCCAGCTGACAAGCGCCGTGCGCTGGAAACGATGCCGGCAAACTCCGAGTTATTTGACACTGTTAACCGACGGCGCTATCATGACAGGATACAGTCAGATACCAGCGAGGCTCCAATGCCGGTTCCCGCCGTCTCGGTAATCATCCCGGTTTTCAATACCGCACCGTGGCTGCGCCGCTGTCTGGACAGCGTCTGCGGACAAAGCCTGCGCAATATTGAGATCATCTGCGTGAATGATGGTTCGAGTGACGAGAGCGGCAGCATCCTTGCGGAATATGCTGCCAGGGACCCGCGACTGCTCAACATCACCCTGGGCCGGAACCAAGGCCCAGGGGTTGCGCGAAATATCGGGCTGACAGCAGCTCATGGTGAATGGCTGGGCTTCGTGGACAGCGATGATTCGGTGGCGCGAGATTTTTATGAAAAACTCTATGGCGCCTCCCACGAGTCTGACGCCGAAATCATAAAAGGCACCGCGTGGGTCGAAGCATACTTTCCAAACTGTATAAATCAAGGCGTAAATATAAAAATAGAAGAAAATAAATATAATTTTAAAGATGCTTGGTGGACAGCCATATACAACAGAAAATTTATTATAGAGCATAATATACGTCAGCCACAATTTACTAACAATGAGGATCTTGTATTTCTTTATCAGGCCATAACTGTAGCCAGCAAAGTCAGTGTTGTCAATGATGCCCTGTACTATTATTTTCATAGAAAAGGAAGTAGCTCAACATCATTGCGCACAAAGAAAAGAATTGATGATATCATTGCTGCACGAATTGCCCTGAGAGATATTTTGAATGCCAACCATTCGCTTGATGCCAATACATATATTTCGGAATATAATACAATGATTCTATACCTTTATAATTTTTTTTATACCAAGGTACCAATAGAAGATAAGGAGTATGCGCCCAAGGCACTAGCAAACGTAATACTTGACTTTTATAAAAAATGTCACGAGCCAGAAAGGCTACTTCTGGAGGTTAAGAAATGGGACAGGTATTTCGCTTCATTAATAGCTGATTATGATAGGGAAGGTCTGCAAAAATTTTTGTCTCTCAGCCGCCTCCAGCGCTTGAGATGCAACGCGCGTGTACGTTTGGCGAAACAGGCCTAATCCTAGCCACTGCTCGTGCATACAATGGCACTTCCTCCACGGAGTCCTTCGATGCCCCTGAAAGTATGCCTCTATATTTCCAGGTTCGCTCCAGGCGGCGCAGAACGGCAAATGGTGAACCTCGCCTGCGAGCTGGCCGATCGCGGCCTCCAAGTATTAGTGCTCCATATCCAGAAGGACCTGCAGGATGCCGCCTACCTGCAGGACATGGAAGGGCACCGTGTCAAGATTCTCGACGCCCGTTCGCAAGAGTATCTCCAGGAGGGCATCCGGCTCTCGCGGCTGCACACGGATTTTTTCAAGAACATTCCCGCGCCACATCCCTTGCGCATGGAAATGCTCTATCTTGCCGGCGCGTTTTCCCGGCTCAAGCCGGATATCGTCCATTCCTATCAGGATATGCCCAACTGTACTGCAGGCTGCGCTGCAATTTTGGCAGATGTTCCCGCGCATCTTGCTTCCTTTCACAGCTTGGACCCAGCCACGTCCCATTACCCATGGGAAACCCAAACCTACGCTCTGTACCGCTATTTACTTCTTCACGGGCATCCCCACTTTGAGGCCTGTTCGCGGGCTAGCGTGCAGCGCTATGCACACTGGCTTGATATCGCGCCGGAAGCCATCGCCTATACGCCCAACGGACTCGACCCCACTGCCTACCTAGTGCCCACGCCTCAGGCCGGGAAGGCATTTCGCGAAGCGCATGGCATTGGGCCTGACGCGCCGGTGCTCCTGACATTGAGCAGGTTTGCTCCATACAAGAAGGCCCCGGAATCGATCGTTGATATTTGTGCGCGTGTCCAAGCCCAGCGCCCGGATTGTCACTTCCTTGTTGCCGGCAGCGGCATGGCTGAAGACGAGGGCATGGGGGCACTTGTCAAGGAACGTGGCGTGGGAAACCAGATGCACCTCTTGGGGCTTCAACGTGACGTGGCGCCCCTTTTTGCCAGCTCCGATATTTTTCTGCTCCCCTCCAGGGTGGAGGGTTTTCCCATCTCCATTATGGAGGCCATGGCCACGGGGCTTCCCGTGGTGGCAAGCAATGTGGGGGGGATCCCGGACCTGGTGCGCCACGGCAAGGACGGTTTTCTCCATGACCCTCAAGATGTGGAGGGCATGGCGCACAGCGTTGCTGCGCTTCTGGCGGATGCCGGGCTGCGGGCCAGGCTCGGAGCTGGCGCACGGGAACGGTTACTTAAGGAATTCAGCCTGCGCAAGATGGGGGACCGTATCCTCCAGCGCTATCAGGAAATGCTTGCCGGAACAGGCCGCGCACGGGGTTGACAAGGTAGCGGTGCGCGGGGGCTGTCCCGGCCCTCAACCCCGCATTGTTACCAAGGAATCCGGCCGCGGTGCCGTGCATGAAAAGGCACCGGCTCATGGATCTGGAAGTTTTTCCCCTATATACGCGCCATGTACGCGTCCATGGCATTCCCTCCTGACAATTTTCAAAAGGTACGCCGTCATGTCCCTGCAAGTCTGCCTCTACATTTCCGCATTCAGACCCGGTGGCGCTGAACGCCAAATTGTGAATCTTGCCGGGGAGCTTGCCGGGAGGGGAATCCAGGTTACGTTGCTCTATGCCCGGAAAGATCCGCAGGACGCCTGTTATCTTGATACCATCCACGAGCAGCATGCGGACTTTTAGGCCAATATTCCGACCCCACCCTCGCTACGGCTGGCACCGCTCTATCTTGCGGGCGCATTTTCCTTTCTGAAACCGGATGTCGTCCACTCCTATCTTGACCTCACCAACTGCACTGCGGGGTGCGCCGCAGTTTTGGCCGGCATACCTGTGTATCTGGCTTCCTTCCGCAGCCTGGACCCGGTCACGCTCAAGAGCAACGAAGTGGAGCCGGCCTATCCCCTTTACCAGTATCTCCTTGCCCATGCCGCATGCACTTTGAGGCCAATTCCCGGGCAGGTGCAAGACACTACGCGCGCTGGCTCAATATCGAACCCGAGGCGATTGCGTATTCCCCCAACGGGTTGGACCCCTCCGGCCTATGCCACAACGGGGAGAAGCCGAAGCTGACACGGTGCGCGACAGATTAGATATTCCTTCCACAGCTCCCGTGCTCCTGTCACTGAGCAGGTTTGTATGGGAGAAGGCGCCCGAGGCGATGCTGGATGTCTTTGCCCGCGTCCGCGCTGCACGGCCGGATTGTTATTTCCTCATCGCGGGCGCCGACATGAGCGATGCGGAAGAAATGGGGGATATAGGCAGAGCGCGTGGGCTTGACAGCCATGTGCATCTCCTGGGCGTCCAGCACGATGTGGGCGCCCTTTTATCCTGCGCAGATGTATTTCTTCTCCCTTCGCGGGTGGAGGGCTTCCCCAACGCCATCATGGAGGCCATGGCCATGAGGCTCCCCGTGGTGGCCAGCACAGTGGGGGGCATCCCGGATTCTTGTGCGCCACAGCGAGGACGGTTTCCTGTACGAGCCGCAGGAGGTGGACAGCATGGCAGAAAGCGTGCTGGCACTCATGGAGGACGCCGATATGCGCGCCCGCTTAGGCGCAAACGCGCGCCAGAAGGTCCTCACCGAGTTCAGCTTGCAAAAACTGGGGGACCGGACCGTCGCCAGGTATGGGGAGATCCTTGAAAACTCCGGCCGCTGATGCTATTCCTTCTGCAGGATGGGCGAAAAATACCACAGCACTCATTCGTCGCGGACCGTCCTCCGGCCACGCATACCTGGGGATTTTCGCATCGGCCGGGACGGCCGCAGTGCGTCGATTCCGACTGCCGGGAGCACTGCCGGAATTCCGACCGCAACACCGCAATACTGAGTGAACAGCCATGCCCATAAACGTCTGCCTGTACATTTCCACCTTCCTGCCCGGCGGGGCCGAACGGCAACTGGTGAGCCTCGCCGGCGTACTGGCGCGGGGCGGCCTCCATGTGACACTGCTCCATGCGCACAAGGATATGCGACAGGCGCATTATGTGGAGGTCCTTGAGGGCAGCGGCGTCGCCCTCGTTAACGTGATGGCTCCGGACTTTCTCAAGGAAGGCCTGCGTCTTTCGAGGGAGCATACCGATTTTTTCGCGCATATCCCCGCACCGCAAACCCTGAAAATGGGCATGCTCTTTCTCGCGGGGGCTTTTGCCCGTCTCCGCCCTGATATCGTCCACTCCTATCTTGACCCGCCCAACTGTACGGCGGGGTGTGCAGCCGTCCTGGCGAATGTGCCCGCGCATCTCGCTTCTTTTCGCAATGTGGACCCGCAAAGCCTGGGCCATGACTATGCAGAGCTGACGCTTCAGCTCTACCAGTACCTGATTGCCCGCACCTCGACACACTTCGAGGCCAATTCACGCAATGGTGCGCTCCACTATGCGCGCTGGCTCGGCATGGACCCGCGGGCGATTGCCTATTGCCCCAACGGGCTCGACCCCGCCGTCTATCTGGCCAACGCACAGGCGGGCGCCGGGTCACTCCGGCAAAACCTGGGCATCCCGGCCTCGGCTCCCCTGCTGCTGACTCTGGCCCGCTTCGCCCCCGAAAAGAACCCGGAGGCCATGCTCGATATTTTTGGCCGCCTCCTTCCCCAGCGCCCGGACTGTCATTATCTTGTTGCCGGCACGAGGATGAGCCCCGGGGACGAAATGGGCGCTATGGCGAGGGCTGCCGGCCTTGAGGACCGTGTGCATCTTCTGGGCGTGCGCAGCGATGTGGCGGGGCTGCTCTCCGCCGCGGATGTCTTCCTCCTGCCCTCGCGGATGGAGGGCTTCCCCAACGCCATCATGGAGGCCATGGTCATGGGCCTCCCCGTGGTGGCGAGCGATGCGGGCGGTATCCCCGACCTTGTGCGCCATGGTGAGGACGGCTTCCTGCACGCCCCTGACGATACGGAAGGCATGGCGGCCAGCGTGCTCCGGTTGCTCGGCAACGAGGGCCTGCGGCAGCGCTTCGGCGCCTCCGCCCGGCAAAGGATCGTGGAGGACTTTTCGCTGAAAAAGCTGGGCGATCGCGTGCTTGCGAGATATGAGGAGCTTCTCGCCCAGGCCCCCGGCAGGTAAGCCGGGACGCGGGATGTCCGGCACGCAAGCGGGCTCTTTTCGCCCCGAGTGCTTTTCCCTGTTCACCCCGCCGCTTCCCGGCACAGCTTTTTAAAGAAGACTTCCGGCCATATATGCGCTAAAGAGGATGCACCCGCAAACGCAGGCGCCTTTTCCCGGGCGCGGTTCTTCCTGCGATTCATTGACATAAGGAATGTCCATGTGCGGTATCAGCGGTTTTTTTGACCTCACCGGGCCCTTGCCGTCTCTCGAAACGGCCGGGGCCATCCTTCAGCGCATGACGCGAGTTCTGGCGCACCGCGGGCCCGACGGCGAGGGCCTGTGGCTGGACCCTGATGCGGGCGTCGCCCTCGGGCACAGGCGGCTCGCAATCCGCGATTGCAGCTTGGCCGGCGCGCAGCCCATGCGCTCCCACGACGGCCGCTATGTCCTCGCCTACAATGGCGAGATCTATACTGCAGAGGAACTGCGCCGGGAGGTGGAAGCTCGTGCCGGCGAGCCCATCCCCTGGCGCGGCAGGTCCGATACGGAAGTCTTTCTCGAAGCCTGCGCCGTGCTCAGCGTGCGCCGCGCGCTGGAGCAAAGCATCGGCATGTTTGCCTTCGCGCTCTGGGACACCCGGGAGCGCGACCTCACCCTCGGACGCGACCGTTTCGGTATCAAGCCGCTCTATTGGGCGCTTTGCGGTGACCTGTTCCTTTTCGGCTCCGAGCTCAAGGCCCTTTACCAGCACCCCGATTTTCATCCCGACATCGACCGCAATATGCTCGCCGCGTTTTTCCGCAGCGGCTATCTGCCGCCCCCGTTGACGCTGTTTTCCGGCGTGCGCCAGGTGCGCCCCGGGCATCTCTTGCGAGTCTCGGCCCAAATAGCTCCTCAGGAAGAAGAATGGTGGAGCGCCCGCAAGGTGGCGCTGGACGGCATCGCCAACCGGGTGCAGAACCACCGCGAGGCCCTGGAGGAGCTCCATGCGCTCTTGCGCGATGCGGTCTCGCGGCGCCTTGTCTCCGATGTGCCCATCGGTGCCTTTCTCTCCGGCGGCATCGATTCGTCCCTTGTTGTCGCCCTCATGCAGGAGGCATCCCCGACCCCGGTGCGCACCTACAGCATCGGCTTCGAACAGGCGGAATTTGACGAGGTCCCCTATGCCAGGGCCGTCGCCGAGGCCCTTGGAACTGAACATACGGAATTGTATGTGCGCGGCGAAGACGCCATCCGCCTCATCCCGCAATTACCTCTCATCTATGACAGCCCCTTTGCCGACAGCTCGCAGATACCCACCTTCTTCCTCTCGCAGCTGGCAAGGCGCGATGTGACCGTAGCCCTTTCCGGCGACGGCGGCGACGATCTCTTCGGCGGCTATGCCCAGGCTGCCCACACTATCCCCCCCAAGTCCGGGCTGCCTTTCAGCCGGTTCATGCGCTACCAGCGCGTGTGTTTCGGACGCCGGATGGGCATTGACGTGGTTCCGGGCGCCCGTACCCCGTCCGAATATTTTGTCCAGGGCCTCGCCGACGGCATGGTTCCCGACGACGGAGAACTCACCGAGATCATCGATACCGAGCACTACCTCGCCGGCGACATCCTGCCCAAGGGCGACCGGCCTCCATGGCCGTTTCCCTCGAGGTCCGGGCGCCGCTCCTCGACCACCGCATCTTCGTCCTGGCCTGGCGTATGCCGCCGGACTTGCGGCGCGCTCTGGGCAAAGACAAGTGGCCCCTGCGCCATCTGCTCGATTCCTATGTGTCCCCGCTGCTCACCGACCGGCCCAAGCAGGGCTTCGGCTGCCCGCTCCTGCTATGGCTGCACAGCCCCCTGCGCGACTGGGCCGAAGACCTGCTCGCTCCGGACCGCCTGCGCCGGGAGGGCTGGCTCAACCCCGAGGCGGTCGCCGGGATGTGGCAGCGGACCCTCGCCGGGAAAGCCTATGTAGAGGCCATCTGGTCGGCCCTCATGTTCCAGTCCTGGCTGGCGGCGCGCCGCGCGTGACCCAGCCATGGGAACGGCAGCCAAAAACATCGCGGGGAAACCTGACATGGAGATCTCTGCATTAAAACCGTTGAGCAAGGGGTTGCCCCCCCTTGCTGTGCTCTGCGACTTTCCTTATGCGCCGGTGGACAGGATCGCCGCCCAGCTTGTTGCATGCGGGGTCGATGTTTCTCTCATCAACCTTACCACACATATAAAGGCCCAGTCTGAATATCATGACCTTAAGGAGTATCGCCATACCTGCGGAGACGAACAAAAAAATTTTCAAAAACTGAAAGTCCACCAGACGCTCTTTGAAAAAAAACATAGCGCACTTGATAAACGCTACGATACTTTTTTATATAATTTTGACCTGCATCTTCCACTAAAGGAAATGGATCAGATAAAAAAGGCCGGCATCTTCTTTATTGGTTCCCTGCATGGCCTCTGCCCCATAGACAAACTTCCTGGCCTGTTGGAAGGGAAGGCGGGAATTTTATGGGCCTGTGTGTGCCATCCCTTCACGAGCTATTGCTTATATACCGCCGGCTGCCGCAAGTGGCAGACCACGGGCTGCGCCGACTGCCCGCAGCTCGGCGTTGCCGCGTCGGGCAAGGACGAATGCAGGGAGATATTCGACAAAAGGCGCGAAGCCTTTGCCGCCCCTTCCTGGACTCCGGTGGTGGTGACGCCCTCCCGCTGGCTCAGGGACGAAATCGGCCAAAGCCTCCTCGGGAAGCGCCTTTCCCGCATCTCGATCCCCACCTCCGTCGAGCTCGCCCTGTTCGCGCCCTCGGGCCAAGCCGCGGCCCGGCGCGCCCTGGGCCTCCCTGAAGACAGGGACATCCTGCTCATCGGCAGCGCCGGCCTGAGGCGCAACAAGGGCTTCCAGGTGCTCGCGCGGGCGCTCTCGCTCCTGGCAGGCCGCTGGAAAAAGCCGCCGCTCCTGCTCACCTTCGGCTATGCGCCGGAAGACACCTCCCTGCTTGAGGCGGCCGGCATCCCATGGAAGGCCCTCGGCTGGGTCGGCGACCCCGCGCAACTCGCCCTGGCCTATTCGGCGGCGGATGTCTTCGTCAGCCCCTCCTTTCAGGACAACCTTCCCAACACCGCCAACGAGGCCCTGGCCTGCGGCACGCCCGTGGTCTGTTTCGACAGATATAGTTCCGAGGAGGTCGTCATCGACGGCGTCACCGGGCTCACAGCCCGGCACCCGGGGCTGCCCCTTTCCCCGGAAGGGGAGCTGCTCCAGCAGGAGCCCTACGCGCCCGCGCCCGAAGCCTGCGCCGACCTTGCCGACAAGATCCTTTCGCTGCTCAGCCTTTCGGAAGACGAAAGGCGCACCCTGCGCGCCAATTGCCGCACCTTTGCCGAAAGGGCCTTTTCGCCGGCGCTCCAGGCGGCCCGCTACCTGCGTACCTACCGCAAACTTCTGGGGCTTGCCGCTGTGGCGGTGCCCGGCCTGGAGGAGGACGGCGCGGACCCTGCGGCCGGCCTCACCAAACTCGATCTTTGAAGGATGCCCATGAGCCACCCGCTCCCCTTCACGCGCGAAAACATCCCCCCGCAGTTCCTGTCGCGGTATTTTGAAAAGAATGCCGAGCAGCGCTACCTCATGCAGGTGCTGGAATTCATGCTCTGGCGACGCGGCCGGATGATCCTGCCGCCGCACAGGGCGCGGGTGATGCAGGAGTTTTTGCAGGAAGAGATGGAAGATTTTTTCGGCAAAGGCCTGTTCAGGATACCGCAACTGCAATTCCTGCTCACCACCCGCTGCTCCCTGCGCTGCAAAAATTGCAATGCCTATATGCCTTATTTCGGCGGCTCGCGCAGCCATGCGCATCATGACATCTCGCCGGAGGACTTCAGACGCGACCTTGAGCGCCTGGCCGGCGCCGTGGCGGGCATCCGGCGCTTTATCCTCATCGGCGGTGAGCCTCTGCTGCATCCTCGCCTTATGGAGATCGTTGAGATCGCCGTTAAAAGCCCGCTCGTGTCCGTGGTGGAGATCATCACCAACGGCACGCTCGTGCCGCGCCCGGAGGAGCTTGAGGCACTGGCGAAGCACCGGGACAGGCTGTATTTTCATATCAGCAACTACGCGGCCAACAGCGCCCTTGCCCCGCGCCTGAAGCATGAGGCGCTGCTCCAGGCCCTCAAGGAACACGGCCTCCGGCACCAGATGGCCGAGGCCCCCGTCTGGCAGGAGGAGCGCCCGCTTTCCGGCCGCCTCGACGACGCGGCCGTGGCCGCCATGTTCGATTCGTGCTGGATAAAGCGCTGTGTGCAGGCACTGGACGGCCAGATCGCCATCTGCCCCAAGGCCTCTTCGGGCTATGAGCTGGGCATGGCGGAAAAAAAGCCCGGCGAGCTCGTGGACCTGCGCTCCGGGGAGGATGTGCGGACACAGCTGCTCGCCTTCTATCAGAAGCCCTTCTTCGATGTCTGCCGCGGCTGTGCGCGCATCGGCAAGGAAGTCCTTGTGGCCGAACAACTTTAAGAGGAGCTGATCATGCACCCGCTGACCAAGGAATTTTTTGACAGTTTCCCCCTCATTGATACGGAAAAAGTACTCCCGCGCCAAAGGTACAGGACCTTTGGCTACCCGCTTCTGGCCAACTGGGCCCGCCTCATGCGCGTGCACGATATGCTGACCGACGAGGATTCCCGGGAGCTCTTCCGCCGCTGCGTGGTCTTCCGGCTGTTGGAGTGTTTTTTGCCGCAGGGCAGGATTTATGAATTGTATCCCCTCATCGGGCCGGAAGCCTGGGCACAGATATTGAAGACCGTGGAGACCGTGCCCGGGGCCGAGGGAGATACCCCGGTGGACCGCGCCGAAATCTGGCTGCTCAAGACCTATGACCATCCCGCCTGCCATGTGGAGCCCGGGGATGTCGTCCTCGATGTGGGGGCCTTCACCGGCAATTCAGGCCTCTATTTTGACGACCAGGCCACGCCAAAGGAGGGAGGGGGTGAGGGCACCATTTACAGCTTCGAGCCTCATCCGGATTCCTTCGCGCTGCTGCAAAAAAATATGGCCGGGCGCACCGGGGTCATTTGCGTGAACGCTGCATGCGCCGAGCGCACCGGGAAAGGGCTGCTGCGCGGGCAGGGCGTGGGAGCGCGCCTCTCGCAGGGTGAGGGTATCCCCATCACCCTGTGGACCATAGACGACTTTATTGAAAAAAATGGCATCGAAAAGGTGGACTTCATCAAGATGGACATCGAAGGGCTGGAACCGCAAGCCCTCGAGGGCGCACGGGAAACCATCCGGCGCTTCCACCCGAAACTGGCGATCTGCCTCTACCATCTTTCCGAACATTTTTTCTCCATCCCCGAGCAGATTGCCTCGTATGGAGTGCCCTATGACTTTTATCTCAAGAATGGCGATGATACTGTCGGCATCGTGCTTTTCTGCGTGCCGTCCAAGGAGGCGGAACGGGTGCCCCTCCCCGTGGCGGACGACGAAGCAGCCATGATGAAACAACTGGGGGAACTCTTTCTGCTCCAGAGCGTGGTGCCGGAACCGGCGCCCATTGAGGTCCCGGTGGAGGTCCAGGTGCCTCAGCCGGTCTTCCGTGAACTCTCCACCTGGGAGTGCGGTGTCCAGCTGGCGAAGAATTTTCATCTTTACAGCCTTCTCCGGCCCCTCTACCGGGCCTTGAGAAAAAAGAACGATGGCTCAGTTTCCTAGGGAGCAAAGATTTATGGGGCTGGAACTTTCCGTCATCATCCCCTGCCGCAACGGTGTGAATTACCTGCCCGAGGCCGTAGGGGGCATTCGCCGCCAAGAAGTGGATGCCGAGATCCTTGTGGTAGACGACGGCTCCACGGACGGGACGGCTGATCTTGCGCGCTCCCTGGGCTGTACCGTGCACAGCATTCCCCAAGCCGGGCAGCCGCGGGCAAAAAATATCGGCCTCGGCCTCACCAAAGGGGAATTCATCCTTTTCCATGACCACGACGATGTGCTGCGGCCCGGCGCTCTCGGCCATTTGCTTGCAAGGCTGAGGAATGATACCTCTCTCGCTGGCGTCATGGCGCAGGCGCAAGATTTCGTCTCGCCCGAACTCGATGCAAAGGCAGCAGCGGGGCTTTTGCCGCGCAACGGGCCCTATTTCGGCTTTCTCGGCGCGACGCTCTTCCGCAGGCAGGTGTTTGAGCTCTGCGGCGCCTTCGCCGAAGAGCATCTGGCGAGTGACGCCGTGGATATGCTCGCCCGCATACAGGCGGCTGGCCTTGTCCTCCTGCGCGATCCCGTCATCGTCATGGACCGGCGTTTGCATCTCTCCAACGTCGGACGCACAAGGGGAAAAATCATGCAGTTTAAAGGCTATGCCGCAAGCCTGCGGCAGCTAAGAGAGAGAGAGAGAGAGAGAGAGAGAGAGAGAGAGAGAGTAGCGGCAGGCAGCGGCTTCGGCTGGATGGCAGCCGGGTGGGTCTAGCCGCATGAAGCCCGCCCTCTCTGTCATCATCCCCTGCCGCAACGGGACCAACTACCTCGCCGAGGCGGTGGCAAGCGTGCGTGAACAGGCACTGGATAGCCCCCTTGAGATCATCGTGGTGGACGACGGCTCCACGGACAGCACGGCGGAGCTCGCGCGCTCGCTCGGCTGCACGGTGGTCTCCATCCCGCATTCCGGGCTTTCCACGGCGCGGAATACGGGGCTCACCCGCGCAAGCGGGGACCATATCCTCTTTCTGGATCACGACGACCGCCTGCGCCCCGGCAGCCTGCAAAGCCTGCTGGGTGTGATGGCAACAGCGGAAGATGTCGACATGGTCCTTGCCCGTGCACAGGATTTCGTCTCCCCGGAGCTTGACGAGGAAGAAAAAGCAAGGGTGACTGCCCGGCCGGAGCCGTACCACGGGCTCATGTCCGGGGCCATGCTGTTCCGCAGACCGGTATTCGCCCGCGTGAAGGGCTTTGACGAGGCACGGCCCACGGCCCAGACCATGGACTTTCTTCTGCAGGCGCAGCGGGCGGGCCTCGGTATGCGGAAAATCGACACCGTCACCGTGGACAGGCGGCTGCACCTCACCAACATGGGCAGGACCATGCAGCGGCAGGAAGGCCGCGACCACGCGAGTCTGCTGCGCGAAAGGCTCCGCGGCAACAAACGGAGAGGCTGATCTGAACGCGTTTCTTGCCCGTTGCTTCGCCGATTTTTTGCGCGTCTACCGCATCCTGCCGCCCAGGCTGAAACGGATGACGGTTTTCGTGTTCTGTGGGGCCGTTCTCGAGGCGCTCCTCGATGTGGGCGCCATTCTCGCCATGTCGCTGGTCGCCATGAGCGTGGCCTCGCCGGAGCGCATCCTCGAGCACCCCGTCACGCAAACCATTTTCGCCCATGTTTCCCTCCTGCACAGCCTGGGCGACGATCTCAGGCGGCTCGCCCTGGTGTGCGCCGGGCTTTCTGCAGCCCTCATCGCCGCCAAGAACGCTATCTCGGCCCTGGTCACCCACCAGACCAATGTGCTGGGCGAGCGCATCGCGCTCTTTGCCGGGGACGCCATCTTCCACAATTTCCTCTACAGCCCCTATATCGAGCACCTTTCCGGCGACAGCGACGCCATGTTCCAGGCCCTTACCCGCCGCACCGAGCTCGGCCGCCTCATGGCCCACCTCATGGCCGTCTACAGCTATGCCTTGGTGGCCCTGTTCATGACACTGGCCCTGCTGCTTTTCACTCCCGGGGCGGTGCTTCTTGTCATGGGGACCATTATGAGCCTTGCCGTGGTTTTGTACCGCCACCTGCGCTCGCGCATGGACAGCGCCGGCCGCGAGGCCAACGAGTGCAAGAGCCATGAAAACCGCGCCACACTCAATGCCATGCGCGGCATCCGCGAGCTGCTCATCTACCGCCAGCAGGAAATCTTTTATGCCAAGTTCGAGACAGCATGCGTCGAGGGCGCGCCGCCCCGGGCCTTTCTCAGCATTGCGCCCACCATGCCCACCTGGATACTGGAGTCGGCGGGCTTTTTCGCCGTCGTGGCGGCCATGGGCGTCATGTGGGGCCTCATGGACGCGCAGTTGCCGGAGATAGCGGGCGTTATGACCATCATCGTCCTTATCGCCTGGCGTGTGCTGCCCCTGCTCAACCGCTCCCTGGGCGCGCTCGTGACCGTGCGCGGCACCCTGCCCTCGGCCATGCTATGCCTCGAAAAACTTGAGGAAGCGCTCAACGAGGGCCACGGGGAGCGCCCCGACCCCGACCCGGACTTCGCCCTGCGCTCGAGCATCGCACTGGAGGAGGCGGCGTTCCGCTATCCCGGCGCGGAGCAGGATTCCCTGAGCGAGATCACCTGCTTCATCCCCTGCGGCGCGCGCGTGGGCATCATCGGCCAGTCCGGGGCGGGCAAGAGCACCTTGGCGGCCATTTTGAGCGGCCTCGTCGAACCCAGCTCGGGCGAGCTCTTGGTGGACGGCCAAAGCCTCACCCCCGCCGGACGCGTCGCCTATTGCGAGCGCATCGGCTATGTGCCGCAAAACCCCTATATCCTTGGCGGCAGCATTGCGGAAAACGTGGCCTTCAGCCAATGGGGCAAGCCTTGGGACGAGGAGCGCGTGCTCCGCGCCTGCCGCATGGCCGCACTGGACGTGGCGCTTGAGCGGGGCATCGACGCGCCCCTCGGCGAGGGCGGCGGCGGCCTTTCCGGCGGCCAGATGCAGCGCGTGGCCATTGCGCGCGCCCTCTACGCAGAGCCCGCGGTGCTCATCCTCGACGAAGCCACGAGCGCCCTCGACAGCGGCGTGGAGGCGGGCATCATGAACACCATTTTCGCCCTGCCCGCCGGCATCACCACCATCATCATCGCCCACCGCCTGAGCACGGTGGAGCGCTGCGACACACTCTTCTGGATCGAGGACGGCCGCCTGCGCGCCGCCGGGCCCCCGGCGGACATCCTCCCCGCCTACCGGGCAAGCCTCGAGGAGGCCGCGGCCAGGCGCGCCGCCGCAGAAAAGGCGGAAGCGGAAGGCAGGCCCGCCGAAGGCGCGGACGCCCCGTCGGCTGACGCAGCCCCCGGCGCAGCACAGGGGGAGGCGGGGGGCGCGCCCGGCGCCACTTCCCCGGAGGCCGTTCCCTCCGGGGCCGCAGCCGCCCCCGAGAGCCCCAGGCCCGAGGCGTCATGCTCTCCGTCATCGTAGTCACGGTGGACAGGCCGCTCGCGGTGGAGCGCCTTTTCCTCAGTCTCACGCAGCAGACCTGCCGGGACTTCGAGGTCATCCTCATGCACGCGCCGGGGCTGCCCCCGGCCACGTTGGCGGCCCTGATGGAAAAATTTCCGGGCCTCCCTGTCCGCGCCTTCCCAACCCCGGACACCTGCCTCTCCCGCTCGCGCAACGCGGCCCTGCCCCACATCAGGGGGGACTGCTTCGCCCTCGCCGATGACGACTGCATCTATACCCCGGAAGTGGTGGCGCGGGTGCTGGCGGCCTTCCGGGAACACCCGGAACTCGGCGTGCTCATGGGGACGCCCGTGTCGCTGGATCCGGGGCCGCTCCCCACAGGCGACGCGCCGACGCCGCTCTCGCGCTGGCGGCTGTTCACATCGTGCCCCAGCTATGTGCAGTTTTACCGCACCGCCGTCACGGCCGTGGTGGACGGCTTTGACGAAAGCCTGGGCGTGGGTTGCGGCACGCCCTGGCAGTCCGGCGAGGAGACGGACTTCGCCCTGCGCGTGGTGGACGCGGGCTTCGGGGCCGCGCGGGTGCCCGCTGTGATCATCCTTCACCCCGCGGTGCTCCCGGCGGGGCCTGCCATGCGGCGCAAGCTCTCCGCCTACGCGCGCGGGCGGATGCGGCTCCTGCGCAAGCACGGCTGTTCGCGGGCCTTTGTGGCGCTCAATGTGCTCTATCCCCTGCTTGTGCTGCCGCTGGAATGCGGCCTCGCCGTGGCGCGGCGCACGCGCTACCGCGCAAGCATGTTTGCTGCGCGTCTCTCCAGCCTCTGGCGGCACTGATGGACATCGGCGTCATCACCCGCGAATTTTCGCCCCTCACCCGCAATGGCGGCATCGGCACGGCCATGCGCTTTCTCTGCGAGGCGCTGGCTAAGGCGGGGGGCCACCGGCTGACGGTCTACTATACCGGCAGACCCTCCCTGCGCATGGGGGCCTTTGCGCGCCAAATGCAGAGGCGCGGCATCGCCTTCCGGCCGATCATCGCGCCCCTGGGCCTGCTCCTCCATGACCAGCGCCGCCGCAGCCGCGCCGTGGCGAAGGCCTTGCCCGGAACGCGGCACGACTGCCTCCTCTTCCATGAATTCATGGCCGACGGCTGGTGCTATCTGCAACAACGCGGCCCCGGTGCGCCTGCCTGCGGCATGGTGACACACGGAAGCGCCATGTGGGTGGATGAGGGCAATGGCGTTGTGGTTGCGGACGGCCCACGGGCGCAGGTCTACGCCATGGAGCGCCAGTGCTGCGAGCAGGCGGACTTTCTCGTCAGCCCCAGCCGCTACCTGCTGGACTGGATGCGCGGCCGCGGCTGGAAGCTCCCGGCGCAAAGCCAGGTCATCCCCAATTTCACCTCGCCCTATGCGGAGTCCGCCGAGACCGCATCCCCCCGGCGCGGCCGGGACACTGCGCCGCCGCGGGAACTCGTCTTTTTCGGCCGCCTGGAGGAGCGCAAGGGCCTGCGCGTCTTCTGCGACGCGCTGCTTCTCCTGCCACCCGAGCTGCTCGCCGGGCGCCGGGTGACCTTTCTCGGCCGCGAGGGCGGCTATACGCCGGAGCAGGTGCGGGATTGGCTTGCGCCGCTCGGCGAAGCCGAGCCCAGGCTCGACTTTCACACCAATCTCGACGCCCCCGCTGCGCGCGCCTATCTCTGCGGCGAGGGGCGGCTCGCCGTCATGCCCTCCCTGCGGGAAAACTCGCCCTGCGTGGTCAGCGAGTGCCTCGAAAGCGGCATCCCCTTCCTCGCCTCGGCGAGCGGCGGCGGCCCGGAACTGGCGCGCCCCGAAGATGCGGACTGCTTTGTGGAACCGGACGCGGCAAAGCTGGCCAGCCGCCTCGGCCATATCCTCGGAAGCGGCCCTCCGGGGCCGGCGCTCCCCCGCCATGCCCCGCAGGAGCTGCTCGCCGCATGGCAGGAAGTCCTGGGACGGGCTGCCGCCGAGGCCTGAAGCGGGGCGCGCGCCGGATTTTCCCTCGACCTTTTGCCCCTGCTTTGGCATCCTGAAGCCACAGGCACTTACTCGGGCGCCCGCGCTGCTGAGCCTGTTGCGCCACAGGAAGGATATGCCATGACCACAGCCCAAGCGCCCCTTGCCGCGTTTCTCGAGTTCATGAGCCGGAAGGGCCTCAACACCACGGCCCAGCGCCGCATCATCGCCCAGGCCTTTTTCGAGCTGCCCGGCCATCACTCGCTGGAGGAGTTTTACCAGCATGTGCTCAAGCTGGATGCGGGCATCGGCCAGACCACGGTCTACCGCACCCTGAAGCTGCTCTGCGACGCGGGCCTCGCCACGGAGATCCAGTTCAGCGACAATATCACCCGCTATGAGGTAGCCCGGCCCAAGAGCCACCATGACCACCTCGTCTGCCTCGGCTGCGGGGACATCGTGGAGATCTGCGACCCGCGCATCGAAAAGCTCCAGCGCGAGCTCGCCGAGGCCGAGGGCTTCCGCCTTACCGGGCATGTGCACAACATGTACGGGTATTGCCGCGCCTGCCGCGAAAAGCAGGCTGGGGCCGGGGACGACTGAAAGCCGGCGGAAGGCTCCGTGAGCGGAACGGGCCGCTTAGGCAAACTATAAATTGACATTCATTTTCATTTTGAGCAGAATGGATTGCAGCAGCGGACGCTGTACCCGCGTGCCCGGCATTTTCCCCCGCGCCCCCAGCTGCAAGGAAAAAACATGAATATCCAACTCATCCTCGTCATCATCTGCGTGGCCATCGCCGCGTTCTTCATCTGCCGCCGCTTTTTGCGCGCCGTGAAAAGCAAGGCCTGCCCCGGCTGTTCCAAGACCAACTGCTGCGACCCCACCGCCTGCCCGGAGCACAAGCAGCTCGAGGAACTGCGCCCGCGCCGCTAGGCTGCGCCCCCTTAAAAACACAAGCGCGCGTCGCCGCGAAAACGCGGTGCCGCGCGCCCGTGAAGCCCCCGTGAGAGGGGGACGGATCCCTTCCTACTCCACCGAATAGTCGAGGGCGTTGCGCGAGGCGGCCACGGCATTGACCTTTTCCGCAAATTGCAGGTGCACCGGGTCCTCGGCATAGGCCTTGAGCGCGGCCATGTCGTCATGCGAGGACTGGAGCACCACCTGCGCGGGCACGGTGCTCGTGGGCTGGATAAGGCAGGAGACCTCCACCGAGCGCACCATGGGCATCCCGTGCAGCATGGCCGAGGCGTTGACGAGGTGCTGGGCGTTTTCGGCGGCGCTGCGGCCTTCGGCGTGTTCCTTGAGTGTCCACCAGACGATGTGCCGGATCATGGCATCCTCCTGTTTTGTGCCTAAGTTGCGGCGGATATGGCTCAGGCCTTGCCCTTGGCGGCCCGGCCCGCGGCCTGATAGCGCTTGAGCGCGGAAAGCTCGTTCTTGCGCAGGCGGATGGATTTGGGCGTCACCTCCACCTGCTCGTCCTCGCGCACGAAGTGCAGCGCGCGCTCGAGGGTCATGCGGCGCACGGGCGTGAGGATGACGTTCTCGTCCTTGCCGGCAGCGCGCAGATTGGTGAGCTTCTTTTCCTTGGTGGCGTTGACGTCGATGTCGTTGTCGCGGTTGTGCTCGCCCACGATCATCCCCTCGTACACCGGGTCTCCCGGCTCCACGAAAAGGCTGCCGCGCGGCTCGAGATTAAAGAGCGCGTAGGCCACGGCCGAACCCGGCCTGTCGGCCACGATGGAGCCGGTGAAGCGCGTGGGGAAGTCGCCGCGCCACTCCTCGTAGCCTTCCAGATACGAGTTCATGATGCCCGTGCCCTTGGTGTCGGTGAGGAATTCGTCGCGGTAGCCGATGAGCCCGCGCGAGGGCACGGAAAATTCCAGGCGTACGCGGCCGGTGCCGCTGTTGGCGCAGTTGAGCAGCCGCCCCTTGCGCTGGGCCAGCTTGTCCGTGACCACGCCCATGAAGACCTCGTCGCAGTCCACATAGAGGTGTTCCATGGGCTCGAGGGTCTTGCCGCCGGCGTCCTTCTTGAGGATGACCTCCGGCCGCCCCACCGAGAGCTCGAAGCCCTCGCGGCGCATGGTCTCGATGAGGATGGCCATCTGAAACTCGCCGCGCCCCTTGACGAGATAGGCGTCCCTGTCCGGCGTTTCCTCCACGCGGATGGCCACGTTGCGCAGGCTCTCGCGCACGAGGCGGTCATGGATGGCGCGGCTCTGGACGATCTTGCCCTCGCGGCCCGCGAGCGGCGACGTGTTGATGCCGAAGCGCATGGCGACGGTGGGCTCGTCCACGCGGATGCGCGGCAGCGCCGCCGGGGCCTCGCGGGTGCAGATGGTATCGCCGATGGTGACGTCCTCGATGCCCGCAAGCACCACGATGTCCCCAGGCTGGGCGCGCTCCACGTCGGAAAGGGTCACGCCGTCATAGACCTGGAGGCGGCTCACGCGCAGGGGACGCGGATTGCCGTCCTCGCCGATGCAGGCGAGCGCCTCCTTGGCGTGCACGGCGCCGTGCATGATGCGGCCCACGGCGAGGCGCCCGAGATAGTCGGAATAGTCGAGGTCCGCCACGAGCATCTGGAAGGGCTCCTCCGGGTCGTGGTCCGGCCCGGGGATGGACTCGAGGATGGTCTCGAAGAGCGGGGTCAGGTCCTTGCGCTCGTCCCCGAGGCCGCGCATGGCAACGCCGTCGCGGCCGATGGCGTAGAGCACGGGAAATTCCAGCTGTTCCTCGTTGGCGCCGAGGTCGATGAAGAGGTCATAGACCTCGTTGAGCACTTCCTCGGGGCGCGCGTCCTTGCGGTCGATCTTGTTGATGACCACGATGACCGGGAGCCCGGCCTCCAGCGTCTTGCGCAGCACGAAGCGCGTCTGCGGCAGCGGCCCCTCCGAGGCGTCCACGAGCAGGATGGCCCCGGTCGCCATGGAGAGCGAGCGCTCCACCTCGCCGCCGAAATCCGCGTGGCCCGGCGTGTCGATGATGTTGATTTTTACGCCGTTCCAGGTGACGGCGCAGTTCTTGGCGGCAATGGTGATGCCGCGCTCGCGCTCGAGGTCCATGTTGTCCATGACGCGGTCGTCCACCTGCTGGTCGGCGCGGAAAACGCCGCTCTGGCGGAAGAGCGCGTCCACGAGGGTGGTCTTGCCGTGGTCGACATGGGCGATGATGGCGACATTGCGGAGGGAGGCGTTGCGTTCCATGAAGTGTCCCGGGAGAAGCTGCTTTGCTGTGCGTCTGTTGTGCGTGGCAGTGCGGTCGCAGCACCCGTCTTTCGCTTCGCTCCGGACGGAATTAAGGAAGAACCGCCGTTATCAGCGGAGAAAGGCCAGAAAGAGAGGGAACGGAGTAAAGGGCGCGCCCGCAAGGCCGCGTTTTTTCTAGCCGCGCACCCGCCCGAAGTCAACCGCAGGGCCGCGGCCGCGCAAAAAAAGCATTGCCGCGCCTTGCTGCTTTCGCCTATGCTGGGGGCAGGCCCCCGCGGCGGCGCGTGTCAGCGCCGCGCGGCCGGCCCGTCTCTTCAGCTCCCCCTTTTCCCCGGCACTTGCCAGGAGGTGTTCCATGCCCATGAGCCTGAAACTTTCGCGGCGCATCCTTCTCCCGGTGCTGCTCCTCGGCCTCTGCTGCGCGCCCGCGCTCGCCGCCGACGCGCCCGTGATGCCCGACAAAACCGCGTCCGACCTCGCCAAGATCCAGGCCGCCATGGCCATCAATGCCAAGGACGCCGCCGAGGCCGCCACCACCTATCCGGCCACGCCGCAAAACGCCCCGGCCGCCGCCCCGGCGGAAACGCCCGCCGCGCCCGCACCCGGCACTTCCGCTGGCGAGGCCGCCCCGGCAGTCGCGGCTCCCGCCGAACTGGCCCCGGCCGCGCCGGACAGCGCCAAGGAGGAGGCGGCCTTCATCGCCAATGCCGAGGACACGCCCGTGGCCGCCATCACCTACCGCCCGGCCGTGGCCGCGCACCGCGGCGCCAGCGGCTATGTGCCCGAGCACACCCTGCCCGCCAAGACCATGGCCTATGCCTTCGGTCCGGACTTCATCGAGCAGGATGTCATCATGAGCAAGGACAATGTGCTCATGATCATGCATGACCCGGTCCTCGACACCACCACCGACGTGGCGAAGAAGTTCCCTGACCGCGCCCGCAAGGACGGCAGCTTCTACGCCGTGGACTTCACCTACCCTGAGCTGCGCAGCCTCACCGTGACCGAGCGCTTCAGCCCCAAGACCGGGAAGCCCGTCTTTGCGGGCCGCTTCCCCGGCGATTCGGGCATCGGCTTCCAGATTCCCACGCTTGAGGAAGAACTGAAGCTCATCCAGGGCCTGAACAAGTCCACGGGCGGCAATGTGGGCGTCTATGTGGAAGTGAAGGAGCCCGCCTTCTACGCCCGCGAGGGCAAGGACATCACGGGCGCGGTCATCGCCATGCTGGACAAGTACGGCTACAACAGCCCCGAGGCCAAGTCCATCCTCCAGATTTTCGACTATGACGCGGTGCGCGACGCGCGCATGAAGGGCTGGAAGGGCGACCTCGCCATGCTGGTCCTTCGCGGCGGCCAGCACCTCACGGACGACAAGGCCGTGCACGAATGGCTGCTCACGCCCGAAGGCATTGCGGAAGTCTCCCGCTACGCCACCATCTACGCGCCCTGGTTCTCGCACCTCGCCGTGCCCACCGAGGACGGCAAGGGCTACAAGGTCAGCAACCTCGCGGACCTCGCGCGGCAGCACGGCATGAAGGTCCATTCCTGGACGCACCGCCGCGACGCGCCCTTCAAGGGCTTCAAGGATTCGCGCCAGTCGCTGGACACGGCCTTCAAGGAAATCAAGCTGGACGGCCTGTTCTCCGACTTCCCCGGCGATGTGGTGCAATACCTGAAGGAGCAGGGCCTGCGTAAGTAAGCGCGCCTGCCCGCTCAAACGCTTGCCCCGCCCCGGTTTTCCGGCGGCGGGGCTTTTTTGCGGGCCTGCTGTTGTGGCGTGGCTGCGGCGTTGCGGAAAAATCAGGCGCCCGCGTCCCCGTCGCAGGCGTCGATGATGGCCCGCGCGTCCATGTCCGGCGCAAGCGGCAGCAGGGCGAGGCGCCGGAAATCCTCGGCGCTGTCCACATCCAGCTTGAGGTCCGGGCGGCGCAGCCACGGCTCCACGGGGTCAAAGGTCGCAATGCGGTAGCGCTCGGGATTGTCCCAGATGTAGTTCAGGCAATGCTCGCGCTGGGAGGGGAGCTTCGCCCGGCTGTCCAGCTCGTCCAAAAGGTCGCGCGAGAGGATCTCGGCGCCCAGCCCGTCGGGCCAGAGGTTATTGCGCGGAATGTGGTTATACGCATAATCGCAGCCGCCCTTGCGGTAAAAATCCACCAGCCGGTCCACGGCCTCGCCCCAGATGCAGGGATTGTCCGCGCAGACGCGCACCACAAGCCCCGCGTCCGCCTGTTTCGCCGCAAGGGCGAAGCGGGCGAGCACGTCCTCTTCCGGCCCGGCCATGACCGGTACGCCGCGGCGCTCAAGGTGCTCGTAAAGTACGCGGTCGAGTTCCGTGTCCGGCACGGCCACCATGAGGCCGTCGAGCCTGCGCGCCTTGGCGAGGCGCCCCGTCACCCAGTCGATGATGGGGAGCCCGCGCAACGTGAGCAGGGACTTCAGCGGCAGCCGTGTGGAGCCGAGCCTCGCCTGCACGATGGCCACGACCTTGCCGTCCTTGCCCGCCTGTTTTGGCCAGGCCGTTGCGGCTTGCCTTGCGCTCATGCGCCCTCCTTTTCCAGCTGGTCCTGCATGAGGCCCACCACGCGCGCCTTGTTGGCCGTGAAGTCGAGCCTGTTTTGCCGCTCCCAGTAGCGGGCGCGCCGCTCCTGCTTGAGCAGGGCGAGAAACACATTGCGGATGCGGGTGTCGCCCACCTTGTCCAGCACCCCCGCGAAGGCGAAGCCGTTGCGCGGGCGCGCGAAGGTGTGCCGCGCCTCGCGCTCGTGATGCGCCAGCACCATGCCGGGCACGCGCATGTGCGCGAGCTCGTAGACCGTGCGCCCGGCCGAGCAGATGGCGAGGTCCGCGCCCTCCATCATCCGGCTCATGACATTGGTGGCCCAGGTGAATTCCAGGAGCGGGTTTTCCAGCTGGCGCACATGGGCCTCCATCTTTTCCTTGTGCGCGTAGCCCGGGCCCGCCACCACGCGGATGGCGACGCCAAAGGCGCGGCAGATGGGCTCAATGATGTCGAGCACGCGGCGCGTGGCGTCGTCGTGGTCCGTGCCGCCGAAGGTCAGGAGTACGGTGCGCACCTCGGGCCTGAGCGGATTGCGCCGGGCGTTGAGGAATTCGTCGCGCAGACAGAAATAGTCCGGCCCGCAGCGCACGCGCTCCGTGCTTTCGCTGCTCTCATAGAGGGCGTTGATGACAAGATCGGCCAAGGCCGCGCCGGGCCCCTCGTCCTCAAAGTTCACGCAGCGCGCGCCGCCTGCCCGCAGGCGCTCCATATAGGCGGCCTTCGTGTCAAGGATGTCGTTGACCACAAGGTCCGGCCTGAGCGCCAGCACGGTCTCGGCGAGGTCTTCCCCGCCCTGGCGCACCACGCGGTAATCCTTGCGGGCCACGCTTTCCACGGCGAGCTCGCTCTCGCGCGTGCAGACAAAGGTGATCTTGTGGCTCGTGATCTCATGCGCCAGCATGAGCGCGCGGAAGATGTGGCCCATGCCGATGGCCGGATAGCCCGCCACCACAAAGACCACATGCCTCCGCTCCAGCAGGCGCTCGCAGATCCACCAGTCCTGGTAGTTCTGGATCTCGATGGCGCGCTCGTCGAGAAAGTAGGGGATGACGCGCCGGGGCTGGCCCGCCGCCGGGGCCTCGCCCGCACCGCCGCGCAAAAGCGCAAGCCTGAGGATGATGAGCGCGCGGCTCTCCACAAGATAGCTTTTTTCGCCGTCCTCGCCGCCCGCGCCCTCGATGAGGCTCTCCATGGAGTCCCCGTGCTCGCGCCAGATGCGCTGACGCACGCTGCGCACGGTGACGAGGCTGTCCGCCCCGGCCTCCCGGTAGCGCCGCCAGGCGTCCTCCATATCCACCCAGGTGAGCAGCGGACAGGAGGCGCGCAGGATGAGGCAATGCTCGTACTCGCGGGCAAGGCTTTCGAGCAGGCCGCGCATCTCGGCCACGATGTCGAGGCTCGTGAAGCGCAAATCGCGGTTCCAGGCGTGGCGCACGCCCGCGCGCTCGCAGATGAGCGAGATTTCCTGGCTGTCGGTGAGGACCACGATGTCCTCCCCGGGCGCGCAGGCCCGCGCCGTGTTGATGGCCCGCTCCATGAGCGTCACCCCTGCCAGCCTTTTCACGAGCTGGTCCGGGATGACCGCGTTTTTCTTGATGGCCGGGATGACGATGCAGCGCTCTTTCATGCCGGTTCGCCCGCGGCCTCAGTTCATGGCCGCCAGCACCTCCCGCGCCGAGGCGAGCATGTAGTCGAGCTCCGCGTCGCTCATCCAGTGCTGGAAGGGGAAGGAGACCATGGAATCGAAAAAGGCGTCCGCCGCCGGGCAGTTGGCCTCGCCGAAGCCGAGGCGGCGGTAGAAATCGTACCTGTCCAGCGGGATATACTGCACCACGCACTTCACGCCCTTCTCGCCGTGCATGGCGCGGATGAAGCGGTCGCGCGCCTCCGGGCCGGTGGTCATGCGCGCGGCGAGCAGGTGATAGTTGTGGCGGCGCGTTTCCACGCGGTGGAACTGGAGCTGCGGGAAGTCCGCGAGGCCGTCGATGAAGCGCAGGGCGCGGGCGCGCTTTTCGTCGTTGATGGAGTCGATGCGCTTCAAAAGCTGGATGCCGAGCGCGCATTCCACCTCGCCGAGGCAGTAGTTGTTGGGCATGAGCATGTCGTCGCCTAGCATGGGCACATCCACGTTTCCCATGGCCGGCTTCCAGTAGTCGGGCCGCTCGAAGGCATAGGCGCAGTGGCCGTTGTGGCGTAGCGCGGGCACGATGGCGCAGGCCTCCGGGTCCGCCACATAGAGCATCCCGCCCTCGCCCAAGGTGGTGAGGTTCTTGTGCGAGTGGAAGGAGAAGATGGCCATGTCGCCGAAGCTCCCCGCCTTTTGCCCGGCCACTTCCGCGCCGATGGCCTGGGCCGCGTCCTCGATGCAGATGAGGCCGCGCTCGCGGCACAGCGCCATGATGTCCGGCATGTCGGCCACATAGCCGTAAAGGTGCACCACCACCACGGCCTTGGTGCGCGGCGTGAGCGCCTTTTCGATGCTCTCGGCCGTGACCACGCGGGTGAGAGGGTCAATGTCCGCCCAGACCGGCGTGGCGCCCTTTTTCAGGTAGGGATAGGCCGAGGCCGTGAAGGTGTGCGAGGGGATGACCACCTCGTCCCCCGGCTTGAAGCGGCAGAGCTGGGCCGACATTTCCAGCGCCGCGCATCCGTTCATGGTGGTGAAGCAGGTGCCTTCGGGAACGCCCTGGTAGCGGGCGAAGGCGGCCTCGAACTCGCGCATGTAGTGCCCCTGGGTCAGGGGGTCGGCATGGCGCATGGCTTCCACCACGGCCGCTATCTCGTCCTCGGTGTAGCGGATGGCGCGGCCGCTGAAATTGATTTTTGGCTCCATGAAAATTCTCCCTTGTGCGGGCAGATACCGCTTGCCTTATGCCCGTGTGAAGATGGGATGGTGTCCTGCTTTTGCGGTGGAGTTGTGCCTGTGCCCTTCAGCGCCCCCCGTCCTTTTTGGCCGCCGCCGCAAGCGCGGCCCTGAAGGTCTGCGGGTGCAGGTCATACCAGTTGTACCAGCCGAGCGCCATGCTGGCGAGGTCCACCTCGGTGCCAGCCACGCGGAAGCTCTCGCGCCCGGGAAAGGCGAAGAGCCGGTGGTGCCGCGTAATGATGGGCCAGCGGTTGAAGCCGAAGCTCCACTCGGGCGCGGACCTCTCCGGGGCAGGGGCCTCGGGGCCTGCCCTTCCCTCGCGCTTCCCGGCCGCGGGGTCAAGGGGCGGCGCATCTGCCGGAGGCGCTTCTGGCGGGCCGCCTGTCCAGCCCGCCCGCAAAAGCTCCGCCGCCCGCGCGGCCTCCCCCATGCCCAGCTCCCTGAGGATGCCGTCCAGCATGACGGCCATGAGCCGTTCCGCCGGGTGGTTCCAGGTGTAGAAAAGCGGCTCGCGTGCATACCACTGGCGCGCCACCTCGAGCGTGCCCACATGGAGGCCCTGCTCGCGGCGCGCATAGGTCTCCCACGTGCGCGCAAGCGCCGCGGCCACGGCGCGCTCCCGGAAAAGCGGATGCGCGAGATAGAGGGCCGCGGCCTCCTCCGGGGGCGTGCCCGCGGCCTTGCAGAGCACGAGGATGCGGCTGTGCCAGTCAAAGGGCCGCGCCACGCGCTCGGGCTCGGCCGGGGGGCCAATGGCGAGCACGTCGGGGAAATAGGCCTCGAAATTGGGCGCGGCAATGAGCCGCAGCCTGTCGCCCAGGCGCGGGGCAAGCTCGGCGGTATTGCAGGGGCCGTAGTTGAAAAGCGGCTGGCTGAACACAAGGTCGCACGTCTCTGCCTGCGCCGCCAGCGCGGCCAGCGCGCCCTCCGGGTCCGGCCCGGTGGCCGCCTGGTGCACGGGCGTCACGCGCAGCACGCGCCAGCCGTGGCCCCCGGTCCCGGCCGCATCCCCGGAAACCTGGGGCCCGGACGAGGCCATGAGCAGCCCTTCGAGCCGCTGGGCCACGCAGTTGCCGAGGAGCATCAGGGTCGGCATCGTCCCCTCCCCGCGCCCTTGGAAGGCCCCGGCCCCTACATGCGCTTGAAGCGCTCGATGACGTTCTCGCGCGTCAGGATCTCCCGGTACTTGGGCCCGAGCTTGTTGATGAGCGGCTTTTCGTGAACGATGCTCGCCTCATAAAGGGCATTGTACTGCTCGTCCGTGAGGTTCTTGCAGATGCCCGTGGGCAGGTCGATCTTCTGCCGGGCCATCATCTCGCGGAACACCTTGTACGGCTCTGGATAGATGTCCTCCAGCACGGAGAGCGCGTAGCAGTTGGCAATGCCGTGGTGCATGTGGAGCACCATGCTCAGCCCGGCCGAGAGCGGATGCACCACGCCCACGAAGCCCGCAGCCATGCCGCCGAGATAGGAGGCGATCATGAGCAGTTCGCGGTTGTGGTCGCTCATCATGTCTTCGGAAAGAAAGACGCGCTTGCAGAGGTCGATGGCCTTTTCGGAAAGCGAGTCCACCACGGTGTTGCGGTAGGCGCCGTCCAGGCTCTCGAAGCAGTGCATGAAGGTGTCAATGCCGGTGTAGAAATACTGGTTACGCGGCACCGTGGCGGTGAGGCGCGGGTCCAGCAGCACCTGGTCGAACATGGTGTAGTCGCTGTTCATGCCCAGCTTGAGGTTTTTCTCCTCGTTGCAGATGATGCCCGTTCGCGAGGTCTCGGAGCCCGTGCCCGAAAGGGTGGGCACGGCCACTTTGTAGGGCGCCGGGTTCTTCACGAGCTCCCAGCCCTGATAGTCCGCGGCCTTGCCCGGATTGGTGAGCAGGTTGCCCACGCACTTGCAGGTGTCCATGGTGGAGCCGCCGCCGAAGGCCAGCAGCGCGCAGGGCTTGCGCCCGGCGAGGAAAGCCTTCACGCGGTCGGTGTAGCCGTCCACGCTGTCCGTGGTGGGCTCCTCCGTGGTGTCCACATAGACAACCCCGTCCCACTCGAGGATGGGAAGCTGCTCGCGGAAATTGGTGTTCTCGAAATAGTGGTCGAGGAACCAGACGGCCGGGGCGTCGGGCATGGCCTCGCGGCGCGGGGCGAGGATGTCCCCAAGCTGGGCGAGGGCCCCGTCGCCGATCATATAATAACCCACGTTCTTGGCGTTGCGGTACATGGCTGACCTCTCTTTGCGGGCCCTGTGCGGACCCTGTGTTAGTATCTGGAGATACGTCTCAAAACATACGGCATGGCGCCCGCGCAGGCAAGCGGGGCTCAGGCGCGCTTGCGCCCGCGCGAGCCGAGCATCACGAGGAGCACGGCCGCTGTGATGAGCGCCACGCCCCCGGCAAGCGGCATGGTGAAGGGCTCCCCGAAGACGAGGATGCCCACGGCCACGGCGGTGAGCGGCTCCATGACGCCGAGCACCGAGGCCAGCGTGGAGCCGATGCGCTGGATTGCGAGAATGAGGGTGAGATTGGAAAAGACCGCCGTCACCAAGGCGAGCAGGGTGGCGGAAAGAAGCTCGGGCCAGGTGTCGATCCACTGGAGGGAGCCTTGCGCCAGGCCGTCCGCCACGGCGATGACCGCGCCGAAGGCCATGATGTAGAAGGTCATGACAAGGCCGCTCAGGTTGGGCACGCGCGCCACCTGCAGGCCGATCATGTAAAGCCCGTTGGCGAGGCCGGACAACAAGCCGAGGCACACGCCCCAAAAGCTCACCGTGGCGGCCCCTGTTTGCGGCCCGGCCACGCTGAGGAGCGCCACGCCGCCGAGCGCCAGCGCCACGGCGAGCCCCACGTTCCAGTAAAAGCGCTCGTGGAAAAAGGCGATCATGATGAGCATCACCATGACCGGATAGAGAAACTGGATGGTGGCCGCGATGCCGCTGGGCAGATAGTAGAAGGACTCGAAGAAAAAGAGCACGGCCACCATGTAGGCAAGGCTCAGGGCCGCGAGCTTGCAGAGGTCGATGCCGCGGAGGGCGAAGCGCTCGCCCCGGAGGCGCAGGAGGGGCCAGAGCACCAGCGCCGCGATGCTGAAGCGGTAGGCGAGGGCCGTCTGCACCGAGAGGCCGGCCCTGAGCAAAGGCAGGGAAAAGAGCGGGATGAGCCCGAAGGCCGCGGAAGAAAGCAGCCCGTAGAGAAAACCCATCTGGCCTCCGTGCACGGGCGGGGCCTCGCCCGCATCCCGCCATTTCAGCCTGCGGGGCTGCCGCAGGCGCGCCGCGACTCTACACGAGGCCGCAGCAAAAGGCCACCGCCCCGGACAGCGCCGGAACGGTGGCCTTTTGGTGAAGATTCGCCGTGCGGACGCGTCAGCGCGTGCTGTCCAGCACCACCTCGGCTTCGGGATGCGCCTGGCGCAGGGCCTCGTGCATGGCGGCCGCGTCCGCGAAGGCGCGGAAGGGGCCCACCTTGCTGGCCCCGCCGTGGGCGCCGTAGCGGATGAAGTAGGCCTGGTCCGCCTTGAGCGGGGTGCCTGTCTCGTCGCTCACCACCTCAAGGTTCACGCGGCCCACGCCGCGGTTGCCCAGATTGATCTGCTGCGCCGCAGCATAGGAGAGGTCGATGATGCGGCCGCGCACAAAGGGGCCGCGGTCCGTCACACAGACCATGACGCTCTTGCCGTTGTCCTGGTCCGTGACCTTGACCACCGTGCCCATGGGCAGGGTGCGGTGCGCGGCCGTGAACGTGTACATATCATAGGAGAGGCCGCTTGCCGTGGCCTTGTTGTGAAAGTCGGGGCCGTACCAGGAGGCCTTGCCTGAAAGCAGGTCGCCCTGCTGGGCGCGCTGGAGCCAGAGGTCGCGGTCGTCAGCGCCCTTTTTCGCCACAGTTTTGTGGCGGCCGCTCTTTTTCGCGCTCTTGGCGCTGTGTTTGCTCCGGGCGGCCGCCTTGGCCGGTTTCTTCACGGCCTTGGCCTGCGCCTGGCTTACGGTTTTCCGGTTCTTGGCCTGGGCGGATGCCGCTTGCGCGGCTGCGGGGAGAGCGATGCACAGGCAGAGCGCGAGCGCCGTCCCGATGGAAAGCCAGCGAAGATACTTCATGACACTTCCTTGGTTGGCGTTGTGAGGCTGCGCGGGGGAAGCCCGCGCGGGCCGCGCCCGCGGCCCTGACCCCCCGAAGTTCCGCGGGCGGCTGCGACGCCTCTGCGCGCCGGGTGCGCCCTTTCGGGAGGATGCCTTTTCCTCGTCACTGAAACCATAACCCGCCAAAAGAAGCAGTGTCAAACCGCGCGCTGGCGAGCAAGATTGTTCAACATACTGATTTTGCAGAATATTTTTTTACAACTTTCTTCGCCGATGCCACCTCAGCCCCGGCCATTCCCTTGCCGGGCGCGGGCTCCCGCCGGGTCAGGCGAAAAAAATGGAGAAAGTCGCGCCCGGGGCTAACAAAAAATTTTTTCTCCCGTATTTTCAATGAGTAATTGCAAAAACTCACAACTTTTCGCAAATTTCTTCCCTTTTTCGGGCCACATTTTTCCGCCTCCTTTGCTACGATGCATCTGATTTCCGTCAAGGCAGGCACTGGCCTGCCCGGGGGCATGAACGCCCACAACAGGAAAAAAGGAGGAAGCATGTCCCAGACCAACAGCCCCTTGCGCATTACCTCGCCCGTCTCGTGTCAGGAGCTCGGCCTCTCCATCTGTCCGGGCAAGGTCGACCCCTGGGCCTACTCGGGCCCCTGCGTCCGCGACCTCGCCGCGGATGTGGAAACCATCCGCCAATGGGGGGCGCGCCACGTCGTCACCCTGCTGGAAGAGGACGAGCTTGCGTATTTGCAGGTCACGGGCCTCGGGGAGGCGGTCCGCAAGGCCGGCATGGCCTGGCACCACTGGCAGGTCATCGATGGCAGCGCCCTGCGCACCCGGCGCGACACGCAGGCCGACCCGTGGCGCGAGGAGTGCGGCCTCCTGCTCCAGGCGATCGGGCGCGGCGAGAAAATCTTCATCCACTGCCGCGGCGGCCTCGGCAGGACGGGCACCCTGGCCGCGCGCCTGCTCATGGCCCGCGGCCTTGAGCCTGAGGTCGCCATCCGCGAGGTGCGCGCAGCGCGCCCCGGCGCCATCGAGACGGAAGAGCAGGAAAACTACCTGCGGCGCATGGCGTGGCTGGACAAGTAAAGTCGTGACGGGGAAAAGGGCCCGGTAATGTCAGGGGGGCCCCGCTCGGGCCCCGCTGACTTTCGGTCGCTTCCCGGCTATGCTGCGTGCATGGTCGCTCCCCACTCCGAAACTCCAGCCCGTTCCTTCCGGCTTGTCTGCGAGCCTGGCGCCATCCCCCGCGTGGAGGCGCTGCTGCGCGCGCAGGGCTACGACTTCGAGCCCGAGCCCTTCTCGCCCCTCTGCCGCCGCCTTGTGGCCGAGCCCCGGCCGCTGGGCCGTTCGCTGGCGGCCTTTTTCGGCTACATTTATATTCAGGACCGCTCCTCCATGCTGCCGCCGCTGGCGCTGGCGCCCGCGCCCGGCGACGCGGTGCTCGACATGTGCGCGAGCCCCGGCAGCAAGAGCGGCTTCCTCGCCCAGCTCGTGGGCCGGACGGGCTTCGTGCTCGCCAACGAGCCCAACCCGGCGCGCCTCGCTACCCTGCGCGCCAACCTGCACGCCTGCAACCTCATCCAGGCCGCCACCTGCTCCTATCCCGGCGAGCGACTGCCGCTCGCGCCCGGCTCCTGGGGGCATATCCTCCTCGACCCGCCTTGCTCCGGCTGGGGCACGGCGGAGAAGCACCCGCGCACCCTTAAGCTCTGGCGCGAGGACAAGGTGGGCCCGCTCGTGAGCCTTCAGCAGCGGCTGCTGCGCCACGCGGCAAGCCTGCTCGCGCCGGGGGGCCTTTTGCTCTACTCCACCTGCACCACCAACGAGGCGGAAAACGAGGCCCAGGTGTGCTTCGCCGAGGAGGAGCTGGGCCTTCTCCGCGTGCCCATCCCGCCTTTTCCGGGCTTTGCGTGGGAGGAAAGGCCCGGCGGCGAGGGGACCTTGCGCGTCGATGGCGCGCGCTCGCAGGCGCAGGGCTTCTACCTCGCCCTTTTGCGCGCGCCCGGAGCCCCGGCCGATGCGGCAGCGCAGCCAGGCGACGGGCAGCGCCGCGCCGACACCGCTGGCGAGCCGCTCCCCCCCGCCGCCCTCGCGGGACCCTGTTCCGACCCGGCGCGCCTACCGCCCGGCGCGGCCGTCCAGTATGGCGACAAGGTGCGCTTCGTGCCGGAGATTGCACCGGGACAGCTCCCCCCGCGCTTCGGCTGGCAGGCCGCCCTGCTCGGCCGCATGGACGGCAGCGGGGCCTTTGCCCCTGCCCCGCGCCTGCGCTGCCTCGTGCCGGAAGCGCCGCAAGGGGGCCCCGGCCTCCAGTCCCTCGTGCTCACGGAGGTGGCGGAAGTGGAGGCCCTGCTTCAGGGCCGCGCCCTCCGGACGGGCCTCTCCGGGCGCGAGGCCGCCCTCTGGTGGCGGGACCTGCCGCTCGGCTGCATCGGGCTGCGCCAGGGCAGGGCGCTCGCGGCCTTCCGCTAGGGCGCCGGCGCCTGCAAGCGCCCCCGCGCTTGCCTGCTGCCGAAGAATCCGGCATACTTAGGGCGCCCGGCAGGTGGCGGAGGCATCCATGCAGGCGGAACTTCTCCTGTTCGATGTGGGCAATACGTCCATCAAGGTGGGCATGGCCGACGCAAGCCATGTGCTCGCCGCCTACACCCTTCCCGCCACCGGGGCCCACACGGCCGACAGCCTGGGGCTCAGCCTCGCCTCCCTGCTCGGCCATGCGCGCGTCGCGCCGGAGGGGCTTCGCGCCTGCGTGGCCTGCTCGGTGGTGCCGTCCATGGACCCGGTGCTCGCCGGGGCCGTGGCCCGCTTTGTGGGCTGCCCGCTCCTGCGCGCCGTGGAGGACCTCGCCGTGCCGCTCGACAACCGCTACGAGCGCCCGGCCGAGGTGGGCGCGGACCGGCTGGTGGCGGCCTATGCGGCGCGGCGCGCCTTCCCGGAGGCGGCTTCGCTCGTGGTAGCGGATTTCGGCACGGCCCTCACGCTCGACTGCGTGAGCGGCGGGGCCTATCTGGGCGGCCTCATTTTTCCCGGCCCGGGCACGGCTCTGGCCGCGCTCTCGAGCCACGCCGCCAAGCTGCCGCAGGTGAGCATGGACGTGACGGCCAAGGAGCCCGCGCCCGGCCGCGACACGGTGACGAGCATCCGGCACGGGCTTTTCTTCGGCTATGTGAGCATCAGCGAGGGCCTCTGCGCGAGGCTCGGCCGCCAGCTCCCGGCCCCGGTCAGGACCGTTGCCACCGGGGGCTTTGCGCAGGCCATCGCCAGAGCGAGCGCGGTTTTTGACGCAGTTGTGCCCGAGCTCCTCCTCGAGGGGCTCAGGCGGCTGTATTTTGAGATGGCAGACCAGGCGCAGGACGCCAGCAAACCCGGCACGGCCGGGAAAAAGGAGAAACCATGAGCACCATTGCCTCCGTCTATGGCCGCGAGATACTCGACTCGCGCGGCAATCCCACCGTGGAAGTGGAAGTCTCCCTCGAATCGGGCATCACCGCCCGCGCGGCCGTGCCCTCCGGCGCGTCCACGGGCAGCCGCGAGGCGCTCGAAATGCGCGACGGCGACAAGAAACGCTATGGCGGCAAGGGCGTCACCCGCGCCGTGGAGCATGTGAACACCGAGATCGCCCAGGCCCTCGTGGGCATGGACGCCCTGCGCCAGGTGCAGATCGACAACACCCTCATCGACCTCGACGGCACGGACAACAAGTCCCGCCTCGGGGCCAACGCCATGCTGGGCGCGTCCATGGCCTGCGCGCGCGCCGCGGCCACCTTCCTCGGCCTGCCGCTCTACAAGTATATCGGCGGCATCAATGCCAAGGTGCTCCCCGCGCCCATGATGAACATCATCAACGGCGGCGCGCACGCGCCCAACAACCTGGACATCCAGGAATTCATGATCATGCCGCTCGGCGCCATGACCTTCCGCGACTCCCTGCGCATGGGCGCGGAGATCTTCCACACGCTGGCCGCCATCCTCAAGGCCGACGGCCATGTGACCAGCGTGGGCGACGAGGGCGGCTTCGCCCCCAACCTCAAGAACCATGACGAGGCCTTCAGCTACATCATCCGCGCCATCGAGGAGGCGGGCTACAATCCCGGCGGTGAGGTGGCGCTGGCCATCGACGCGGCCTCGTCCGAATTCTACAAGGACGGCAAGTACGTCTGCGAGGGCAAGAGCTTCACCAGCGCCGAAATGGCCGAGTGGCTCGCCGAGTTCACGCGCAAGTACCCGCTCATCTCCATCGAGGACGGCATGGCCGAAAACGACTGGGACGGCTGGAGCCTGCTCACGTCCACCCTGGGCGAGAACGTGCAGCTCGTGGGCGACGACCTCTTTGTGACCAATCCGGCCATCCTCGCCGAGGGCATTGCCGCCGGGGTCGCCAACTCCATCCTCATCAAGCTCAACCAGATCGGCACGGTCACCGAGACCCTGGACACCATCGAGATGGCCAAGGAAGCGGCCTACACCACCGTGGTCTCCCACCGCTCGGGCGAGACCGAGGACAGCTTCATCGCCGACCTCGCCGTGGGCGTGAATGCGGGCCAGATCAAGACCGGCTCCCTCTCCCGCTCCGACCGCATGAGCAAGTACAACCAGCTGCTGCGCATCGAGGAGGAGCTGGGCGACGACGCCGAGTTCTTCGGCCCCATGCTGGCCGAATACTACGCCCTCGGGCACGGCGACGCCTAGGCGGTAGTGACTGGCGAATGTAATGACGCGGCGGGGCGGACGCTCCGCCGCGTTTTTTTGCGCCCGACAGCACAGCATCGGGAGTGGGGCGGGGCAGGCGCACCAGCGCAAAAAGCCCCGTGACGTCACCGTCCGGGGCTGAACATCAGGCGCCGCCCTTGCGGCGGCGTGTCACTGGCTTCCTAGTAGCGCGGGGGACGCGGGGCCCGGGGTTTGGCCTCGTTGACGCGCAGGGTACGGCCACCGAAGCTGACATTATCCAGGGCTTCGATGGCGGCATCGGCATCGCCGTCCTCCATTTCTACAAAGCCGAAGCCGCGGGCGCGGCCCGTTTCCCTGTCACTGACGAGCTTGACGCTCAGCACATTGCCGTACTCGGAAAACAGATCCTGCACCTGCTCCTCGGTGGCCGACCAGGGAAGATTCCCCACATAGATGGACTTGGACATGAAACACCCTCGCAAAAAACCAAAAATTTCCCGCGTTGCCCCCGGCAAAACATTTCGCCGGAACGCGGCCCGTTGCGTTGACAAGACCATGCTTTTCCGGGATTGTCAACGCCATGCCGCCAACAACTTGATATTTTATATCTTTTCTCGGAGCTTCCCTACAAAAAGAGTCGGATTTCAAATTGTGAAAAATCAGGCATTTATCCGGCATGACCGCGGAGGAGAGGCCATTTTCGGCCAAAATCCCCGTCAAGGGGGGAAAACGGGGGGTTTTCCCGGATATTCTTCTGCAATGCAGTTGTGGACCTTCCTTAATCACGTCTGGAGCGAAGCGGAAGACGGGTGCTGGTGCCGGAAGAATCCTAAAAAATAAGATTTTTAGGTGCTGACAAGGAAGATAAAAATTTCCGAAGGGAGTGTACTCAAGTACTCGACCGAGGAAATTTTTCTCTGACGCAGTCAGCACCTAAAAGGCTGTTTTTGACGGATAATTTCGGCATTCCCCAGATAGCACAGGCCCACACCAACCAGACTGGCAGCGCTCTTCCCCATCCAAACTCACTAGCTTGTACATGCGGCGGGGGCGCCCCGTAAGCGCCAGCAGAAAGCAAGCGGACCGCAGGCCCCTTGCGCGTTGGCCGTCCCGCGGGCTACAAGGAAGCGGCATGACTCCCGACCCGGCCCTGATCCTCTGGCACTGGTGCGCGGCCCTGCTGGGCATTGCGGCCAATGCCGCAGCCACCCTGCCCCTCATGGCGGCGCTCGCCCTCATCCTCGGGCGGCGCGGCCACGCCGCCCTTTGTCTGCGGGGCGCCGCGGCCCTTGCCGGGCTCGGCCTGTGGCTTGCGGCCGCGTGGCCCGCGCTCGTCATCGGGGACGCGCTTATGCAGCTTTCCCGGGCCGGGGCGGCCACGGCCGCCACGCGCTTCGCCGCCTTTTTCACGCCGGCGGGCGCGGGCATCCGCCTGAGCGTGGCTGTGTGGCTCACGGGCATGGCCTGTTCCTTTGCTGGCCGACTCGCCTGCGCCCGCGCCGCCGCGGCCCTCCCCCCCGGCACGGAGAGCTACAGCGCCCGCGCCATCCGCCTGCCGCTTACGGCGCTCTTTGCCGCCGTGGCCTGCGCGCTCGCTGCCTTTGCGCTCAGGAACTGGCCCTTTGCGGGCCTGCCGCCGGGCATGGATGCGTGGCGCGCCGCGGGCGCGGTGCTCAAACATGCCTTTCGCGCCTACTTTGCGGCCCTCGCCAGCGGCGGGGCCGTGGGCCTGCTGCTGGCCGCAGCCGCGGCGCGGCGCAGGAACTTCCACGGGCCGCTCACCGCGGTCGAAGCCACAGGCGGCGTGCGCTGGTGCGCGGTGTGGGCCGTGGCCGGGTGTGTGCCCCAGCTTCTCGAGCGCTGGGGCGTCGCCCTGGGCCTCCTCCTGCGCGGGGGCGCCCCGGCCGTGCCCGGCAATCCGCACGCGGTCCTGTTCCAGATGGTCGCGCTCGCCCTGCTCACCCTGGCCTGCGCCGCCTGGGCCGTGCTGCTCGTGCGGCGCGAACCCCTGCGACGGCTCAGGCTGGCCCCCGCAGGCCTCGCTCTGCTCATCCTCGCCGTGAGCGCCCCCCCGGCGCTCGCGCTCATCATCCGCTGACACACGGAGACATCATGCCCCGCACCGTTTTTGCCGCCCCCCTCATCCTTGTCCTTCTCTGCCTGCCCGGCATGGCTGGCGCAGAGGAGAACGCATCGGACCCCGACACACCCGCGCAAGACGCCCCGGCCGGGCGCAGTTTCAGCCGCTTCGCCGCGCAGCTTCCTCCGGGCTGGGACGGCGAGGAGCGCACGGGCTTCAGCAGCGGCGCGCCCGAGGAATACATGCTCGTGCTCGGCGTGCAGGACGAGGCGGCCGAGCGCTTTCTCGCGCAGGTGAGCGTGTTCGTGCTGCCCAACCGCAAGGGGACGACGGCAGAGGACTTCGCGCGCCAGATGGCAGAACTTCAGGGCGACCCCACGGAGCCGCGCGAGGAAGGCCGCTTCTGGACCTTCGAGGGCGAGCCGCGCACCCAGGCCCTGCGCGGGCGCGGCACCACCAGCGTCGCCGCCACGCCGGAGCGCCTGCTCATCATCATCACGCAGGACCCGGAACATCTCGGCGGCAAGGAGGTCGCGGCCAGCCTCCGCGGCCTTGACGACGAGACACGCGGCCTGCTCGGCCGCTGACAGCCGATAAAGAAACGGCCGCCGCGCCTCTACCGGACGCAGCGGCCGCCACCTTCGTGCATTTCCAGCCACTCAGGCCTTCTTCGCCCTGGTCTCCCGCAGCATCTTCACCGCGCAGAACTTGCCGCACATGGCGCAGACCTCCTCGCCCTTGTGCGGCTCGCGCCGCTTGGCGAGCTGTTCCGGGTCGATGGCGGCCTTTTCCATGCCCTCCCAGTCCAGCGCCTTGCGCGCCGCGTTCATGGCCTTTTCGCGGGCCACGGCGCCGGGACGCCCCAGCGCCACCTCGCCCACCTGCGCGGCCACGCGCGAGGCCATGACCCCGGCGGCCACGTCCACGGCATCGGGCAGGGTGAGGTGCTCGGCGGGCGTGAGGTAGCAGAGGAAGTCCACCCCGGCCTCCACGCCCAGCGCCCCGCCGATGGCCCCGGCGATGTGGTCATAGCCGGGCGCGCTGTCGCAGCAGAGCGGCCCCAGCACATAGAGCGGCGCACCGTGCGTGAGGCGCTTGATGCCCTCTATCTGCGTGCGCACCTGGTTGAGCGGCACATGGCCCGGGCCCTCGATCATGCACTGCACGCCGCGCTCCAGCGCGCGCCGCGCCAGCACGCCGAGATTGATCACCTCCTCC
Organism: Desulfovibrio sp.; assembly: GCA_014804965.1. Taxonomy (GTDB): domain Bacteria; phylum Desulfobacterota; class Desulfovibrionia; order Desulfovibrionales; family Desulfovibrionaceae; genus Desulfovibrio. The sequence goes on along the minus strand of JAAUYU010000014.1, from coordinate 82,035 downwards.
CACTGGGCCGCGTCGCCTGCGTCCGCGCCCGCGCCGGGCCTGAGGCCGTCGCCCAGCGAGAGCACGAGATTGTGCCTGAGGCTGATGTCGATGAGGCGGTCAAATTCCTCCAGGAGCGGGTTTTCCCGGTCATTTTCCAGCATCCAGCGCGCCAGCATGGAGCCGCCGCGCGAGACGATGCCCATTTCGCGGGCGCCCGCCACGGCGAGCTCGGCCCCGCGTCGCGAGAGCCCGCAATGCACGGTGACGAAATCCACGCCCTGCCGTGCCTGCTTCTCGATTTCCGCAAAAAGGTCGTCCGGCTGCATGGAGGCGATGTCGCGCCCGGCGTCCAGCAGCTGCTGGCCCACGGCGTACATGGGCACGGTGCCGAGCGGCAGCTGCCACGCGGAGAGCATTTCCCGCCGGATGGCGTCAAGGTCGCCCGCGATGGAAAGGTCCATGATGGTGTCGGCCCCGGCTTTGGCCGCCGCGGCGATCTTGGCGCGCTCGGTCTCCATGCAGGAGCTGAGGGGCGAGGTGCCCAGATTGGCGTTGACCTTCACCCGCGCGGGCTGGCCCACGAGGATGGGACGCAGGCCCGGATGGGCCGGATTGCCGAGGAAGGCCATTGTGCCCGCGTCCAGCGCCTCGAGGATGACGGCCGTATCCAGGGCCTCCTCGCGCGCGAGGTCCTCGAGGTGCTCCGCGCACAGGGCGGCCAGCGCCGCGTTTTTGGACAAGAGTGATGATGCCATGATGCCTCCGGCTTTTGCGACGCAGGGCGCAAAAAAAGACCGGAACCTGCGGGAATCCGGTCTGCGCTTCCCTCCGGCAGTGCGAACTGCGTCAGGTTCACAGGGTCTGGGGCGTGTCCCCACTCTCAGCCGCCTTGCCTGCGCCACGCGCGGGCCTGTTCGGCTCCCCTAGCTCGCGCGTTTATAGCGGTTCCGGTGCGGAGTGTAAAGGGAGGGATGGTCAGGCGTGCGCTGCATCCTGCGGCAGGGCCCAGAAGGGGAGCTCGCGCCAGGCGCGGGAAAGGCCGCGTTCCTGCACGGCCCAGTCCGGCGAGACGCGCGCGAGCTCGGCGCGGTAGGCCGGGGAATGGTCCATATGGCGCAGGTGGCAGAGCTCGTGCAAACAGAGGTGGTCGAGCAGCGGCCGCGGCAGGAGCAGGGCCCGCCAGTTGATCTGCACATGGGGCTCCGCGGCCCCGCCGCGCCCGCGCGAGCAGCTTCCCCAACGGGAGCGCTGGTCGCGCACATTGACCAGCGGCGACGCGAAGCCGTGCGCACGGGCCAGCCCCTCCACATGCGGCGGCAAAAGGCGGCTCGCCCAGGCGCGGCACCAGCGGCCGAGGGCCAGGGCGCAGAGGGCGAGGTCCTCCGTGGCGCCGTAAAGCCGCAGGCTCTCGCCCAGCTCCAGCAAAAGAACGCGGCGGCTCCCCGCGCCCAGGCGGACAAGGGATGCGGCCCCGGCGCTGGCGGCGCGGCCGGCTGCGAAATCCCCGGCAGCGGCGACCGTAAGCACCCGACCCACCAGCGGCAGGACGATTTTTTCCGGCAGGGCTGCCGCAGGGCGCGAGGCGGCGAAGCGCGGCCAGGCGCGCTCGAGCCAGGGGAGGAAGTCGGGCACCAGCGCCCGCGCCCGGGCAAGCGGCCACGCGGCCGGGATGACGAGCGAGAGGCCACCCCTGGGCGAAAGGGAGAGCCGCGGGCGGCGGCTTCTGGCCGAGCGGCGCACCGTGGCCGTGAGCACTTCGCCGCTCGCGAGCACAAAGGGCACGTTTTCTTCCGCTTTCCGGGCCGGGGCAACCATGCCGCCATGCTGCCACAGGCGCGGGTTCCGGTAAAGCGCGGCCACGCGCTCCCTGCAAACGGCACGATTCCTGCTTCTTCCCTGCCTACGATACGCCGGGCGGCAATTCCTGCCGGGCCGGACATCAGGAGAAAAGCATGGAAATCAGCGGAGCTTACAGCGCGAGCGGCCTTTGGAGCCTGGATGCCATCAACGCGGTGGATGAGGAAAGAAAATCCACCAGTCGCAGCACACGCTCGGGCTCGGGCGACACGGCGGAAATTTCCGACGAGGCCAAGCGCCTCTACTCCGAAATGATCCACAAATATGACCAGCCCGCAAGCTCCAGCGCCTCGCAGAACAGCGGCGGCGACGCCGGGCAGTCGGGCGGCGAAGGAGCCGGAGACGGCGAAGGCGCGCCTGCCGGGGGCGGTGGCGGCGCTTCCGGCACGTCCTCCTCCGGGGACGCGGCCGAGAGCATCCGCAAGCAGATCCAGTCCCTGAAAAGCCAGCTCATGAGCTTGACCTCCCACCTCACGGGCGGTGCGACGGACGCGGGCGTGACCGGCAAGATCGACGCCCTCCAGTCCCAGATAGCGGCCCTGGAGGCGCAGCTCAACGAAATGGAGCAGGCCGGGTAGGCCGGTCGGCGGTTCATTCCTCACGACGCGAACCTCTGTTTGACACTGAGACGGTGTTGGGCTAGTGTAACTCCCTAGGGGCGGAAAAGCCGTCCTGTACGAAGCACCCCAACATGGCCAGCCAGGCTGACCGGAGGTTCGCATGAAGTCACTGAAGGGCTCCCAGACCGAGAAAAATATCCTTATCGCCTTTTCCGGCGAGTCCCAGGCCCGCAACCGCTACACCTTCTATGCCTCGCAGGCCAAGAAGGAAGGCTTCGTCTTCGTGAGCAAGATTTTTGAGGAGACGGCCTATCAGGAAAAGGAGCACGCCGAGCGCCTGTTCAAGCTGCTTGAGGGCGGCCAGCTGGAAATTTCCGGCACCTTCCCGGCCGGCGTCATCGCCGACACCTATGCCAACCTGATCGAGTCCGCGGCGGGCGAGCATGAGGAATACACGAAGATGTATCCCGACTTTGCGACCATCGCCGAGAACGAGGGCTTCATCCCGGTCGCCATAGCCATGCGCAACATCCTCATCGCGGAAAACTACCACGAGAAGCGCTTCCTCGACCTCGCCAACAAGATCAAGACCAACACCATGTTCTCCAATCCCGAGCCCACGGTGTGGCGCTGCCTCAACTGCGGCTGCCTCGTGGATGGCAAGGACGCCCCGGACGTGTGCCCGGCCTGTCTGCATCCCAAGGGCTGGTTCGTGCGCCTGGACATCCAGTTCTAGGACCTGCATTTCCTGAGTCGAAAACCCCCGCTGCTCCTGACGGAACGGCGGGGGTTTTTGCTTGGATTTCGAGAAAAGGCAGTCGGCCCTACGCCGTGGCAAAGTTAATTCCTTAATTCCGTCTGGAGCGCAGCGACAGACGGGGGCTAGTGCCGGAAGAATCCTAAAAAATAAGATTTTTCGCTGCTGGCAAGGAAGATAAAAATTTCCGAAGGGAGTGTACTTAAGTACTCGACCGAGGAAATTTTTCTCTGACGCAGCCAGCAGCGAAAAGGCTGTTTTTGACGGATAATTTCGGCATTGCGTAAGCCGCACTTCCCCTCAGCCCGAAGGCGTCGATGCGCGCCACTTCCCTAATCTATCCCCTTGAAGGTATTGCACTGGCCAGGGTCGCCGCTGTCAAAGCCCCGCCGGAACCAGCGGAGCCGCTGCGCCGAGGTACCATGCGTGAAGCTGTCCGGCACCACGCGGCCCATGCTCTCCCGCTGGAGGCGGTCGTCGCCGATGGCGGTCGCCGTGTTGAGCGCCTCCTCGAGGTCGCCGGACTCGAGGATGCCCTGCTCCTCCATATATCTGCCCCAGACGCCCGCAAAGCAGTCGGCCTGAAGCTCCATCATCACCGAGAGCCGGTTGGCCTGCGCCTTGGAAGCCCCTGACTGCTGGCGGCGCACCTCCTCGGCGATGCCGAGCTCGTTCTGCACATGGTGCCCCACCTCGTGCGCCAGCACATAGCCGAGGGCGAAATCCCCGCCGCCGCCGAGCTTGCGCTCCATGTCGCCGTAAAAGGCAAGGTCGATGTAGACGTTCTGGTCGGCCGGGCAATAAAAGGGCCCCATGGCGCTCTGGCCGTAGCCGCAGGCCGTGTCCGTGCTGTCGCTGAAGAGCACGAGGGTGGGCGGATTGTAGCGCTTGCCCGAGGCGCGGAAAATCTTGTCCCAGGTATCCTCGGTGCTCTTGAGCGTCACCGAGGCGAAGCGGGCGAGCTCGTCATCCCCGGAGCCGGTCCCGGCCGGTCGCGGGGCGCTCACCTGGGCAACATCGCCGCCCATGCCGCCCAGAAGCGGCGTCAGGTCATAGCCGTAATAACCGGCCACCAGCACCACGAGCAGGAGGATGGCCCCGGCCTTGCCGCCGATGGGCATCCCCCGGAAGGCCATGGGCGACCTGCCGCGGCGGTCCTCCACGTGCGAGCTTTCCTGCTGATTCTCCCAGCGCATGGCGTCCCTCCTGCGTGTGTGGCGGATGGTGTCGGCCCGCCCGCGCGGGCAGCTTCTGGCCGCCAAATCCTAGCTAGTGCGGGCCAAAAGCGCAAGGCCGCTTGCTTGGCACTGGCGGCCCTTTTGTGTAGAGTCGTGCGTCGGCGCGGCGCTTCGCGTCCAAGGAGGGCATGACATGGAAGTGCGGTTTCAGAATCTCGGCCCGGAACACTGGAAGGGCGACGTGCTGCTGGCGCTGGCCTGCGAAGGCGAGGATCTGCTCACCCAGAACCCGGAGCTGGACAAGGCCGCGCCCTGGCTCGCCGTGGCCCCGGCCCTGCGCGACTTCAAGCCCAAAGAAGGGGCGCTCGCCATGCTGCACGGCCACCCGGAGCTCGCCATTCCGCGCGTGCTCGCCATCGGCCTCGGCAAGCGCGAGGACGTGACGCCCGAGCGCGTGCGCAAGGCCATTGCCGCCGCGGTGCAACGCTGCCGCGCCCTGGGGGTCGCCTCCATCCTCTTGCCCGAGCCGCAGCTTGCGCGCCTGCCCGGCGGACGGGAGCGCCTGGTGGAGGAATGTGTCTGTGCGGCGCTTCTCGCCCTCTACCGCTTCGACGCCCTGAAAAAGCCCGACAAGGACGAAAATCCGGCCCCCGAGTGGCTGGCCCTGGGCTTTGACGGCGAGAGCGTGCCCGACGGCGGCCATGCCGCGGCCCGACGGGGCGAGAGCGCGGCCTGGGCCGTCTCGCTTGCCCGCGACCTCGCCAACATGCCGGGCAATCTCCTCTCCCCGGCCCTGCTCGCCGAGCGCGCCGCCACGGTGGCAGAGGAAAGCGGCCTCACCTGCGAGATTCTCGACGAGGACGCGCTGGCCCGCGAGGGCCTCGACTGCCTGCGCGCCGTGGGCCAGGGCTCCACGCGCCCGCCGCGCCTCGTGGTCCTTGAATACGCGCCCGCCGGGCACGAGCAGGAAAAGCCGCTCATCCTCGTGGGCAAGGGCATCACCTTTGATTCCGGCGGCCTCTGCATCAAGCCCGCGGCCAACATGTACCAGATGAAGTGCGACATGAGCGGCGCCGCGGCCGTGCTCGCGTCCATGGCCGCCCTGGCCCGCGAGGGCGCGTCGCGCCGCGTGGTGGGCGTGCTCGCCTGCGCCGAGAACATGCCGGACGGCGGCGCCTTTCGCCCCGGCGACGTGGTGACCGCGGCCAACGGCGACAGCGTGGAGGTCATCAATACCGACGCCGAGGGTAGACTCGCCCTCTGCGACGCGCTCTCTTGGGCGCAAAAGCGCTGGACGCCCGCGGCCATCGTGGACATCGCCACGCTCACCGGGGCCTGCGCCGTGGCCCTCGGCACCGGGCTGGCGGGCCTCTTTTGCGACGACGACGATCTCGCCGAGCGCCTTGTGGCGGCCGGGGCCGTGGCCGGGGAGAATTACTGGCAGCTGCCGCTCTGGCAGCCCTATGCGGAGCAGCTGAAAAGCGAAGTGGCCGACATCAAGCACACGGCCGGGCGCGAGGGCGGGGCCATCACCGCGGCGCTTTTCCTGCGCCATTTCGTGCGCGAAGGCGAGCTTTGGGCGCATCTCGACATCGCCGGAGTGGACTGGAACGCCAAGACCACGCCGCTCTGCCCCGAGGGGGCCTCGGGCTTCGGCGCACGCACCCTGCTCGAGCTCGCGCGCGGGGGCATCCAGTGATGCTCGTCTACCTACTCGGCGCTGGCCCTGGTGACCCGGGCCTTTTGACGCTCAAGGCGCGCGACGCGCTGGCGCGGGCGGACGTGGTGGTCTATGACGCGCTCGCCAACCCCTCGCTGCTGAACCATGCGCGGCAGGACGCCGAGCGCATCTATGTGGGGAAAATAGCGGACAAGCACGCCCTGCCCCAGCCCGAGATCAACGCGCTCCTTGTGCGCAAGGCCAGGGAGGGCGGCGGCCGCGTGGTGGCGCGCCTCAAGGGCGGCGACCCCTATATTTTCGGGCGCGGCGGCGAGGAGGCCGAGGCGCTGGTGGCCGCGGGCGTGCCCTTTGAGGAAGTGCCCGGCGTGACGAGCGCCATTGCGGGGCCGGCCTATGCGGGCATCCCGCTCACGCACCGCGATTTCGCCTCCTCGGTGACCATCATCACCGGCCACGAAAGCCCGGACAAGCCGGGCTCCGTCCACAACTGGGAGGCGCTCGCCAAAAGCGCCTCCACGCTTGTCTTTGTCATGGGCATGAAGAACCTGCCCGACATCGCGGCCAACCTCATCCGGGCGGGCATGGCGCCGGATACCCCGGCGGCCCTCGTCTATCGCGGCACCACGCCGCGCCAGCGCTCGCTGGTGGCGCCGCTTGGGGACTTGCCGCGGGAGGCCGTGGCCCAGGGCTTCAGTAATCCCTCGGTCATCGTGGTGGGCAAGGTGGCGCAGTTGCACGCGAGCCTGGACTGGTTCGGCAAGAAGCCCCTCCTCGGCCGCCGCGTGGTGGTGACACGCGCGCGGGAGCAGGCGAGCGGCCTCGCGGCCCGGCTCACGGATCTGGGGGCCGAGGTCATCCAGTTCCCCACCATCGAAATTCGCGAGCCGGAGACGTATGCCCCGCTGGACGCGGCCATAGAGGGCCTTGCGGGTTATGACTGGCTCATCTTCACCTCGGTCAACGGGGTGCGCCATTTCTGGAAGCGGCTTGAGGCCGCCGGGCTGGACAGCCGCGCGCTCGGCGGCCTGCGCGTGGCGGCCATCGGCCCGGCCACGGCCGAGGCGCTGGCGAGCCGCGGCATCAGGGCGGACTTCGTGCCCCCCCGGTACCAGGCCGAGGATGTGGCCGCTGGCCTGAAAGCCGTGGCGGGCAAGGAGATGGCCGGGATGCGCTTCCTCCTGCCGCGGGCGCGCGAGGCACGCGAGGTGCTTCCCGACGAACTGCGCAAGGCCGGGGCCGTGGTGGACGTGATGGCCGCCTATGTGACCGTGCCGGCGGCCGGCCGCAAGGAGGAGGTGCTCGGCCTGATCAAGGCCGGGGAGCTCGATTGCGTGAGCTTCGGCTCCTCCTCCACGGTGGAGAATTTCCTGGCGCTCGTGCCCGCGGAGCTGCTCAAGACGCACCCGGAAACCGTGCTCGCGGCCATCGGCCCGGTCACGGCCAAGACGCTTGAGCGGCACGGCCTCAAGGCCGCAGTGGTGCCCCAGGACTACACCATCCCGGCGCTGGCCGATGCCATTGCCGCGCACTTCGACACCCCCTGAGCGGAGCCGCCATGCCCCTGAAAATCGCCATCCTCGCCTCGGGGAGCGGCACCAACGCCCAGGCCATGCTCCACAAGGCCGCAGCCGGGGTGCTCGATGTGGACATCCGCCTCATCGTGAGCAACCGTCCGGGCGCGGGCGTCCTCGAGCGCGCGCGGAAGGCCGGGGTGCCTTGCGTGGTGCTGGACCACACGGAATATCCCTCGCGCGAGGCCCACGAGGCGGCCGTGGTGGAGGCCCTCAAGGCGAGCGGCGCGGACTATATCGTGCTCGCGGGCTATATGCGCCTTTTGACGCCCGTGTTTCTGGAGCCCTTCGGGGGCCGGGTGCTCAACCTGCACCCGGCGCTCTTGCCGAGCTTTCCGGGCGCGCACGGCGGCGCGGACGCGCTCGCCTACGGCGTCAAGCTCACGGNNTGCAGCGTGCANTTTGTGGANGAGGANATGGACGCGGGNCCNCTCATCATCCAGGCGGCCGTGCCCGTCANTGCCGGGGANCCGCTNGANNCNCTNATGNCGCGCATCCA
>JAAUYU010000014.1:0-73945 GCA_014804965.1 Desulfovibrio sp. | reverse complement strand
TGGAGCACCGCATCTATCCNCAGGCCCTGCAATGGCTGGCCCAGGGACGCATCCGCCGCGAGGGCCGGCAGGTATATCTNGCGCCGGGAAGTGCAAAAACCCTGCGCCCGGACGGTGACTGGTTCGTCTGGCCGCCGCTGGAAGAGGGGTTTTAGGGTTTTTNCCTATCCCCAGCTGCGGGATACGCCCGGTGCTGACAGCACCCCTTAAACAGCAAAAAGGGCAACCCNTGNGGGTTGCCCTTTTTCATCTTCCTTGCTGCACCGGGCAGCCGGATTTATTCCTCGCTGTTCTCCTGCGCGGCGGCCTTGAGCAGGTCGCCGAGGCTCTGGCCGCTTTCCTGCGGGCCGGCGTGGAATTCCTTGGGCTTGCGGCGCTCTTCCTCGTCCTTGATCTGCTTGATGGAGAGGCCGAGGCGGCGCTCCTCCGCGCTGACGTGGATGACCTTGGCCTGGATCTCCTGGCCTTCCTTGAAGGCCTCGGCCGGGGTCTTGAGCTTCTTGCCCGAGAGCTCGGACACATGCACGAGGCCCTCGATGCCTTCCTCCACCTCCACGAAGAGGCCGAAGTCGGTGATATTGGTCACCGTGCCCTTGATGGTGCAGCCCACGGGATAGGTGTCCGGCACATGGGCCCACGGGTCGTCGGCCAGCTGCTTGATGCCCAGGGTGAACTTCTCGTTGCCCTGGTCCACCACGAGCACCTTGGCCTGCACCACGTCGCCCACCTTGTAGAGCTCGTTGGGATGGCGCACCTTCTTGGTCCACGAGATGTCCGACACGTGGATGAGGCCGTCGATGCCGTCCTCGATGCCGATGAACATGCCGAACTCGGTGATGTTCTTGATGACGCCCTCAAGCACCGTGCCCTCGGGATAGCGCTCGGCCACCAGCTCCCACGGGTTGGGCCTGACCTGCTTCATGCCGAGGCTGATGCGCTTCTTCTCGCCGTCCACGCCGAGGATGACCACTTCCACCTCGTCGCCGGTGTGCACCATCTGGGAGGGATGGCGCAGCTTGCGCGTCCACGACATTTCGGAGATATGCACNAGGCCCTCGACGCCGGGTTCCAGCTCCACGAAGGCGCCGTAATCCACGAGGTTGGTGACCTTGCCGTTGATGCGCGCGCCCTGCGGGAAGCGGGCGGAGATGTCCTGCCAGGGGTCGGGCACGAGCTGCTTGAGGCCCAGGGAGACCTTGTTGGTCTCGCGGTCGAAGGAGAGCACCTTGAGGGTCAGGTCCTGGCCCATGGTGATCATTTCCTTGGGATGGCGGATGCGCTTCCAGCTCATGTCCGTGATGTGGAGCAGGCCGTCGAGGCCGCCGAGGTCCACAAAGACGCCGTACTCGGTGATGTTCTTGGCCTTGCCGTTGACGATCTGGCCTTCCTCGAGGGTCTTGAGCAGCTCGGCGCGCTTGGCGTCGCGCTCCTCCTCGAGCAGCACGCGCCGCGACACGATGACATTGCTGCGGCGGCGGTTGATCTTGAGCACGCGGAACTCGAACTCCTGGTTGACCAGGGCGTCCATGTCCGGCACGGGGCGCAAATCGACGTGGGAACCGGGCAGGAAGGCCTCCACGCCCCCGATGTTCACCGTGTAGCCGCCCTTGATGCGGCGCACGATATGGCCCTTGATGACCTTGTTGTTCTCCTGCACGTCCTCGAGCTGGTCAAAGACCTGCATCCGCTTGGCCTTTTCAAAGGAGAGCGTGATGGTGCCGTCCTGCTCGTTCTTGCGGACCACATAGACATCCACCTTGTCGCCCACCTTGACGCCCACATTGCCCGCCGCGTCGCGGAACTCGGCCGTGGGGATCTGGCCCTCGGACTTGAAGCCCACGTCCACGAGCACATTGTCGTCGTTGACGCGGACGATCTCGCCCTTGGTGATGGAGCCTTCTTCAAGATCGCCAAAATCGGGGTTGAGGTAGTTCTCAAGGGCCGCGCCGAAATCGATTTCGTCGTGCCCGGTTTCCATGTCTGCCATAATTGCCTTGCCTCCAAACAACCGTGAATTTCCTCGTATCCGAGGGANTGGCAGCATAGGCGAAAGCGCCCGAAAGCGCAAGAAATTTCGCCCGNGACGGCCCGGAAAGGCGTTGACATTTTTTGACGGAAGAAGTAANNGCGCAGGATTGCGGGGAATTCCGTGCAAATCGGAAACAGTCGCGCTGCGGTAAGAGGGCACGGCGCTTCCTCGCCGTCCGGCCANNTCCTGCGGNCNNGTNCNGCGGGAGGGTCCTGGGGATGGTCCCGGACGGCGCGACAGCCAGTCGGCANNCGGGCGANGGCCCGGTCCCACGGGGACGGCCGGTGAAGGCGAAGCAATGGCGGGGCGCATCCNGGGCCCCATATCCCTCAAGTCCGAAACCCGCCACGGCNGCCGGNNNTTCCGGCNGNCCCNNCACGCCCTTTCAACGCACGATTGGAGGCCGTCCATGTCTTGTGCCCGACTTTTCCCCCACTCCCGTTTTTCCGATNTTTCCCGGCTGCTCGCCCTGNNNGCGCTCCTGCTNCTGNCCNTNGCGCCNCTNTCCGCGCANGCGGCGGANGCNGANGCNGCCAANGCNCCGCGCGANGGCATCCTNCTCGTGGCCTTCGGCACNAGCGTGCCCGANGCCGANGGNNCCTTCANGGCCNCGGANNGGGCCTTCNGGGCCGCNTGGCCGGATGCGCCCGTGGTCTGGGCCTATACCTCGCAGATCATCCGCAAGAAGCTCGCCAAAGAGGGGCGCCCNGTGGGCGGCATCNNNGCCGGGCTNGCNNANCTNGCCAANGACGGCGTGGANGTCGTCCGCGTCCAGTCCCTGCANATCATGGCNGGGGAGGNATTCGCGGCNNTGGCGCGGGCCGTGCTNCTNGACGTGGCGAAGCATCCGGGCCGCTTCAAGGCCGTCTATCTCGGGCGGCCGCTGCTGGAATCGCGCGCGGACGCGCAGGCNGTGGCNAAGGANGTGCTCGGCGCGATGGCCGGGCGGCGCCAGCCNGGGGACGCNCTNGTGCTCATGGGCCACGGCCAGGGCGAGGGCCGCGCGGACCTCGTGCTCGAGGGCACGCGCCNGGCCTTCCAGACCAGCGACCCGCTGGTNTTNATCGCCACNGTNGAGGGCAGCCGCAGCTTTGACGAGCTTCTGGCCGAGCTGCGCGCGCACAAGGTGCGTCGCGTGTGGCTCCAGCCGCTGATGCTGGTGGCGGGCGACCATGCCCGCAACGACCTTGCCGGGGAGNAAGANGATTCNTGGGCCTCGCGCCTNNGGGCCGCCGGCTTCGAGGTGGAGGCCAATCTCGTGGGCCTCGGCGAGGTGGCGGGCATTGCGGAGCGCTTTGTGGAGCACGCGAAGGAGAGCAAGGACGACCTCACCCGCGAGCCGCGCAAGGAGTAGGGCCTGCGCATACTCTTGCGGCACGATGGGATGCGGCCCGTGCCTGGCTGCATCCGTAATGCCGAAATTATCCGTCAAAAACAGCCTTTTCCCGGCTGGCTGCGTCAGAAAAAAATTTCCTCGGTCGAGTACTTAAGTACACTCCCTTCGGAAATTGTTTTTCTTCCTTGCCAGCCGGGAAAAATCTTATTTTTTAGGATTCTTCCGGCACCAGCCCCCGTCTGTCGCTTCGCTCCAGCCGGATTTAAGGAAGGCCCGGCTCACGAACACACCCCCTCGTGAAAAAGGTACCGAATCTGCCAAGCGCCACACCTTTACCCGCGCAGCGCCGCCCAGACGCGGCGGCAGAGGCTCTTGACGAGGCGGCCGGGCCTGAAGGACGTGTGCTTGAGCGTGGCGGGCACGATGAAGCCCTCCACGCGGCACTCGCCGGGCGTGAGGAGCGGATAGACGGCATCCGGGCGGGCGGCCGCGTCCCCGGCCGCCGCGCGGCGGCCGAGGGCCGCTTCCAGCGGCGGCATCGGCGCGCCCAGAAGCTCGCGCAGGGCCGTGTCCAGAGCGGGCGCGGATACGCTGGCGCCCACGAGGCCCAGGTCGAAGGGCTCGCCCCGGGAAGGTCCCGTGACGTGCATGGCCGTGACGCCGTCGGCGAGCGCGCCCACCGGGGGGAGCGCCGCCCAGAGCGCCGCGAGGGCATCCGCAAACAGGTCCGGCTCCTGCCCCTCGCGCGCATGGACGAGGGCCTTGCGCAAGCCCGGCACGCAGCCGAAGCAGTTCTTGACCGCGAGGGTGAGCTCCATCTGGCTGTGCGCCTTGACCTTGGCCGCGGAGAGCACAAGGTCGCATTCCAGCGCCCGGCGCGATACCCGGAAGGGCAGCCGCGCGCCGTCCGGCAGGGTGAGCTCCACGCGCACGGCCCTGTCCGGCGGGGCCACGCCAAGGCCCAGCGGCTCCAGCGCCTCGGTGAGGCCGATGGCCCTGGCCACGGCGGAGGCTCTGCCGAAACCGGGCGAATCCGCCACTTCCACGGAGGCGCCCCGCGCAAGCAGCCATTGGCAGGCCGCTGCCACCACCTGCGGATGCGTGCAGGCGAGCGGCTTCGCCATAAGCAAGTTGGGCTTGACAAGCACGCGCGTGCCCCGGCTCACGGCAATGCCCGAAGCGTCAAGGGCCTGGGTCACGGCCTCGCGCACCTCGGGCGGCGCGTGGCTATGGCAGCGGACAAGGGCCACGGGAACGGATGGGGCGCGCGTCTCCATGCGTCCAGCCTATGCCGCGCAGGGCCGTGCTGTAAAGCAGGGCGCCCCGTTTTCCCCGCCTTGTCCCCACCTTGTCCGCAACCCGGCTGCGCGCTAGACTTGGCGCATGGACGCCCATCTTTTCCGCCGCTTTTGCGAGGCCGCCGGCCCGCAGCTTCTGGGGAGCCGCATCGAGAAAATCCAGGAGGCCGCGCCCGACCTGCTCGTCCTGAGCCTCTACGGCAATGGCCAAAAGCGCCAGTTCTGCCTGCGCCATGACCGCAAGGAGCCCTTCTGCTTTTTTGCAGGCTCCCGCCTCACGTCCGGGGCCGCGCCCTCCGCCGCCATCATGCGCCTGCGCAAGTACGCCGTGGGGCGGCGCATTGCCGCCGCTGTCCCGCAATTCTGCCGGCGCAGGCTCTGGCTGCTGCTCGCCGGGAATGCGGAAAAAGTGGGTGGGGCCCTCCCCGCGGGCACGGCGCTCTGGCTCTTGCTCGACCTGCGCGAGGGTGCGAGCCTCCATTTCCAGCGGCCGGAAGCCGAAACCGGGGCCGCCCACCTCCCGGAAGGCCAGGCCGTGGCGCTGCTCCCGCCGGAGCCGGGCGCGCCTGAATGGCCCGAGCCCGCGCAACTTGCCGAAGCGCTGGCCCACTGGCGGGACTGGCCCGTGCTCAGCCCGGCGCTCCGCCGCAGCCTCGTCCACATGGAGGAGCCGGACCAGTGGGCCCTCATGGAAGACCTGCGCGCGGGCGGCGGCGACGTGTTCCTCTATACGCAGGCGGGCGCGCCGGATGTGGTCCGCGCCGTGTCCGCATGGCCGCTGCCGCCGGAACTGCGCGCGGGCCTTGAGGAAGAATCCGGGGAGGATGTGCTTGGACTCGTGGAGCGGGCCGCGGCTTCGCTGGTGCTGGGACGACTCGCCGAGGCGGCCGAGGCCGGACGCGCGAGACCCGTGCAGCGCCGCCTGCGCAAGCTCACGAAGCTGCTGGAAAAACTGGATGCGGAGGAGGCGCGGCTCAAGGCCATGACGAGCCGCCAGGAGGACGCGCTGGCGCTTTCGGCCAATCTCTGGCGCTGGCCCGCGGACTTTCGGGCGGAAGTGGTGGAGCTTGCGCCGGACGAGACTTCAGCGGACGGCGCGCCCCGGCGTATCCGGCTGGATGGGAGGTACACGGTCCGCGCCAACATGGAGCGGCTCTTCCATGCGGCACGGCGCGGCAAGCGCGGCCTGGAACTGCTGGCGCCGCGGCGTGAGGCCCTGCTGGAGGAAGCCACAAGCCTCCGGGAGGCCCTTGGCGAGGGGGGCGCGGCGCTTCCCGCTGCCGTCGGTGAGGGCGCCCCCACGCCCGCGACTCCGGCCCCCACCCGCATTATCCCGCGCGAACTGCCCAAAAGGGTGCAGGCCTTTGTGAGCGACGACGGCTTTCTGCTTTTGCGCGGCCGCGACGCCAGGGGCAACCAGGCCGTGCTGCGCAAGGCCGCGCCCGGCGACATCTGGCTCCACGCCGAGGGCGGCCCTGGGGCGCATGTCATCATCCGGCGCGCCCATGCCGGGCAGGAAGTGCCGGAGCGCACGCTGGAGCAGGCCGGATGCCTCGCGGCCTGCAAGAGCTGGCGGCGCGATGCGGCGAGCGCGCGCATCCTCTATGCCGAGGCGCGCCATGTGCGGCCCCTGCGCGGGGCCGCGCCCGGCACGGTGCGCATGGACAAGATCCTCGCCACGCGCGAGGTGGCTGTGGACCCGGAGCTGGAGAGCCGCCTCGTCCACTCCTGAAAGCTCGGGCTCTCAGCAGGGGCCTTCCTTAAGTCCGTCTGGAGCGAAGCGGAAGACGGGTGCAGGTGCCGGAAGAATCCTAAAAAATAAGATTTTTAGGTTCCGGCAAGGAAGAAAAACAATTTCCGAAGGGAGTGTACTTAGGTACTCGACCGAGGAAATTTTTTTCTGACGCAGCCAGAACCTAAAAGGCTGTTTTTGACGGATAATTTCGGCATTACTCACGCTGCACAGGCACAGAACCAGCTCACCCCCACCGCTTACCAAGCCACCACAAGCTCCTCAGGCCACGCGCCGAAGGCCGCCTCATAGCGCTTTCGGAACTCGCGCGGCGTGTACTTGTGCTCCTGCGTGCCCATGCGCTCGATGGCGAAGCTCGCGCTCACCGAGCCGAGGCGCGCCGCCTCCGGCATGGCAAGCCCCGCGGCCAGCCCCCTGATGAGGCCCGCGCGCTGGGCGTCGCCCGCGCCCGTGGGGTCCACCACGCGCTCCACGGGCACCGACGCCACGCGCACGTCCGTGCCGTCCGCGCCGCGCACGCGGCAGCCCGCCGCGCCGAGGGTGGTCACGAGCCAGAGGGTGCGGCCGAGCAGCTCGTCCTCGCTCATGCCCGTGGCCTTGCAGATCATGTTCAGCTCATAATCGTTGGTGATGCAGGCGAAGGAGCCCTCGATGGCCTGCCGGAGGTCGCTCCCCGAGAGCACGGGGAGCTGCTGGCCGGGGTCGAAGATATAGGGCACGCCGTGGCTGCGGAAAAAGGCGGGCAGGCGGCACATGTCCTCCACATTGCCGGGCGAGATGATGGCGAGGTCCTTTTCCGGGTCCAGATCCGGGAAGCTGTAGTCGGAGGGCACGTTCATGGCGCCGGGATAGAAGCCCGTGATCTGGTTGCTGTTCATGTCCGTGGTGATATAGCAGAGCGCCGTGAACACGGCCGGGTCGCGCCGGATGCCGTCGAGCGGCAGCCCCAGCTCCTCGAGGCGCCTGGCGTAGCCATCAAAGTCGCGCCCGGCCGAGGACACGATGACCGGCTTTTCGCCGAGCAGCGCCAGCGAATAGGCGATGTTCCCGGCGCAGCCGCCGTTGCGCTCCTCCATGCGGTCCACCATGAAGCTCACATTGAGCATGTGCAGCTTGTCCATGAGGATGTGGTCCTGGAAGTTGCCGGGGAAGGTCATGATGCGGTCGAAGGCCAGGGAGCCGGAAACATAGATGGACATGGATGCCTCGCTGGGTTGTGGGCGGCTGCCGGTGCCGCCGGGGCCGTGCTGTGCGCGGAGTGCGCGGAAATTCTGGGAAGCTTTGTTATCTTTTGAGTTGGTGCCCTGTCCGTGCCAACTGGGTAATGCCGAAATTATCCGTCAAAAACAGCCTTTTCGAGGCTGGCTGCGTCAGAGAAAAATTTTCTCGGTCGAGTACTTAAGTACACTCCCGTCGAAAATTTTTATCTTCCTTGCCAGCCTCGAAAAATCTTATTTTTTAGGATCCTTCCGGCACCAGCACCCGTCTTCCGCTTCGCTTCAGACGGATTTAAGGAATATTTTTCAACTCCTCCAGGAAAGGATTAGGACGCCGGCGGCGCGCTGTTCTCGCCGATCCAGCGCACAAAGGGCCCGTGCCCGGCTGCCACGGGGAGCCCGAGCACGCAGGGCACCACATGCGGATGCGCGGCCGTCACCGCCTCGCAAAAGGCCGCAAAGGCCCGCGCCGACACCTGCGCAAGCAGGATGCGCTCCCGCGCCTCGCAAACCTCGCCCTGCCAGCGGTAGACCGAAGCCACGCCCGGGACCACATTGACGCCCGCGGCGAGGCCGCGCTCCACGAGGAGCCGCGCCAGAGCGAAGGCGGTTTCCCCGTCGCCCTTCGCGTCCGGCACGGTCACATAGGCGAGCAGCACTTCGGGGAGCGCATCGGCCACCCCCGGCCCGGCCTCCGGCCGAGCCCCGGAGCCGCTCACGCCGTCGCCTCCCCGGATGCGCCGCGGCCGCCGCGGATCTTCTCTTCCATGAGGCGGTACATGGCCTGCACGTCCAGCGGCTTGGCGAGGTGCCCGTCCATGCCCGCGGCCAGCGCCGCCGCCACATCGTCGTCAAAGGCATTGGCCGTCATGGCGAGGATGGGGACAGTCTGTGCGTCGGGCCTCGGGAGCGCGCGGATGGCGCGGGTGGCCTCGTGGCCGTCCATTTCCGGCATCTGCACATCCATGAGGATGCAGGCATAGGTTCCGGGCGCTGACGCCTGAAACTTCTCCACGGCCTCGCGGCCATTGGCGGCCACATCCACGGTGGCGCCCACCATGTCGAGAAATTCGCAGGCGATCTCCTGATTGAACTCGTTGTCCTCGGCGAGCAGCAGGCGGCAATCGCTGAAGTCGAAGCGGCCCATGCCGCCCCGCGGCGACACCCCGGGCTGGGCGGGCGCCTCCCCGGCGTCCGGGGTCTTCTCCGGCGCGGCGGCTTGCGCGGCCGCTTGCGCGGGCGCCTCGCGGGCGGCGCGGCGCGTCACCGTGCAGAGGGTATTGTAGAGGCTGGAGGCGAAGAAGGGCTTGGGGATGAAGGCGTCCACGCCCACGGCCCTGGCCTCCTCCTCGATGACGCTGTAATCATAGGCCGAAGCGAGGATGAGGATGATGTGCGAGGCGCCGATCTCCGCGCGGATGCGGCGGGCGAGCTCCTTGCCGTCCATGTCCGGCATCTTCCAGTCGATGACGCAGATGTCGAAGTCCTCGCCGCGGTCATGGGCCTCGTGGAGCAGGCGCAGGGCGTCCTTGCCGTTGAGGGTCCAGCTCACGGTCATGCCCATCTTGTCGAGGAGAAGGTCCGCGTGCTCGCAGGTGCCCTGATCGTCGTCCACCACGAGCACGCGCAGGGGCCCGAGCTCGCCGCAGGTGGCCTCGGCCGCGCCCTCCACCACCCGGAAGGGCAGCTCAACGGTGAAGGTCGTCCCCCTGCCCTCCTCGCTCTCCACCTGGATGGTGCCGCCGATGAGGGTGATGAGGTTCTGGGTGATGGCCATGCCGAGGCCCGTGCCGCCGAACCTGGCCGCCGTGCCCGCCGTGGCCTGCTCAAAGGGCCGGTAGAGGCGCGCGAGCGCCTCCTTGTTCATGCCGATGCCCGTGTCGCGCACGATGAATTGCAGGCGCACGGAGCCCTCGCGCGCCACCACCTGGCTCACTTCCAGCGCCACCGTGCCCCCTGGGGGCGTGAACTTGATGGAATTGGAGAGCAGGTTGAGCAGTATCTGGTTGAGCCTGAGCGCGTCGCCCTCGAGGTGCTCCACCACTTCGTCGTGGACGAGGATGTCGAAATTGAGGCCGCGCGCCTCCACCTGGGGCATGACGAGGGTGGCGAGCGATTGCAGCGACTCCTTGAGGTCAAAGGGCTCGCGGTTGATGGAGAGCTTGCCTTCCTCGATTTTCGCCATGTCCAGCACGTCGTTGATGAGGCCCAAAAGGTGCCGTGAGGACAGCGCGATCTTGCCGAGGCAGTCCTCCACGCGCGCAGGGTTGTCCATGTGGCTGAGCGCGATGGTGGTCATGCCGATGATGGCGTTCATGGGCGTGCGGATCTCGTGGCTCATGTGCGAGAGGAAGCTGCTCTTGGCGGAATTGGCCGTGCGCGCGTTTTGCAGGGCGTCGTTGAGCGCCTGCCGGCTCGTGATGGCTTCCGTCTGGTCGTTGAGCACCACGATGGTGCGCTGGAAAACATCCCCCACCCAGATGGGATAGACGCGCACCTTGAAGAAGCGGCCCGCCGGGGAGAGGGGCGGCTCCATGCCCGCGTCCTCGGCCGGATGGAGGGTGACGTCGCGCTCCGAGGGATGGCGGCTGTGGAACTGGAGCACGAGCCCCCTGAGCCATTCGGCCACGGGCGCGTCGAAAAGGGCGTAGAGCCGCTCCGGGTCCTCGCGCAATTCCGTTGCGGGAAGGCCCAGGATGCGCCCGCTGTTGACGCTCACATAGTCGAGGCTGCCCGCACCGTCCGCAATGAGGAAAACCTCGTCGATATTCTCGCCGAGCAGGCGGAAGAGCCGCTCCTGATAGGCGGACGCTGCCACGCGCGCGCTTTCGAGGCGGTGGGTGTACATGATGAGCAGAAGAATCATGACGCCCACCACGAAGGTGACGAGCACCGCAACATTGCGGATGTGGTTCATCTCCTCCACAAGGGCCAGCGCACGGGCCTCCGCGCCCGCCGTGATCTCGCGCAAAATGGCATCCACGCTGCGGAAGTGTGGCAGCACCACGCGGGCGTAGTCGCGCTCCACCTCCTCGGGGTCGTCCCTTTCCACATTGGCGGCCACAAAGTCGCGGCGCACCTCGCGCAATTCCGCAAGCGCCTCCACCAGGGCGGTGAGCTGGTTCTCGTTGCCGCGGAACTTGTCGCGGATGCGCGCCACGGCCTCGTCGCCCACGCGCGCCTGCCCGGCAAGGAAGGAATTGACCTCGCCCTGGCCCACGCCCGGGCGCCCCACAAAGAGCGGCAGCGAGCGGCTGAGCTCGCCGAGGCGCGTGCGCAGCTGCGTGGCCTCGCCCGAAACGATGAAGGGATACTGATAGAGAAGGTCGGTGATGGCGCCCAGGCGGTGCAGGGAAAGGGCAGTGAAGGCCATGTAGGCCACGGTGACGCAATAGAGGAAGGGCATGAGCCACTTCCTCAAGCGCGCGGAGCCGCCGGACCGGGCGCCCGCCAAGGCTTCAGCCCCGAAGCGCCGCGCAGATGCGGTCATATTCCTCCTGGAGCTCGGGCATCATGGCCTTGGCACCGGGCCAGTCGTCCGCGCGCATCTTCGCCTCCTGGGCGAGGGCGAGCTGCTGCATCCGGTCGCAGCCGAGGCTGCCGCAGACGCTCTTGAAGGTATGCACCGCGGCCGCAGCGCCCGCGGCGTCGTCCGCGGCCACGGCGGCGGCGAGGGCCGCATAGCTCTTTTCCTCAAGAAAACGGCCGAGAAAGCGCTCCAGCATGGACTCATTGCCCATGAAGCGCTCAAGCGCCCCATCCACATTGATGCCCGCGGCCATAAGCCGCTCCTTGCGTGTCGCATCCATGACGGTCCACCTTTTTCAGTCGGCGCGCCGCGCGTAGAGCTCGCGCATGGCGGGCGCGCATTCGCGGAAATATTCCATGAGCTGAGGATTGAACACCCCGCAACGGCCATTGATAATCATGTCCACGGCGTCGCCGTGCTCGAAGGGCGGCTTGTAGACGCGCTGGCTCACCAGGGCGTCGTACACGTCGGCCACGCCCACGATTTGCGCGTAGATGGGGATGTCCTCCCCGGAAAGGCCGTCGGGATAGCCCTTGCCGTCCCAGCGCTCGTGATGGTGGCGGGCGATGAGCCTGGCATAATCGTAAAAGGGCAGGCCCTTGAGCTGCGGGATCTGGGTGAGCATGTCGTCGCCGCTCACGGTATGCTGCTGCATGACCGCGAACTCCTCGGGGGTGAGCCTGCCCGGCTTGTTGAGGATGGCGTCGGGGATGGAGATCTTGCCCACGTCGTGGAGGATGGCGGCCAGCGCGATCTGGCGGATCTCCTCGTCGGAAAACTTTTCGCGCAGGGGCGTCTTTTCGAGCAAGAGCCGCGTGATGTCGTGGATGCGGCGCACATGCTCGCCGGATTCACCGCTGCGGAACTCCGTGGCCGTGGCCAGCGCCTCGATCATGCCCATGTTGAGGTTCTGGAGCTGCTGGTTCTGCTCGCGCAGTTCCTCGGTCTGTTCCGCAACCACATCCGCAAAATGGTTGCGGGCGGCAAAAAGCTCCATGACCGAGTTCACCCGGCGTTGCACGATGGGCGGCGCAAAAGGCTTGGGGATGACGTCCATGACGCCGAGGTCATAGGCCTGCTGGATGACCGCGCTCTTTGTCTCGCCCGTGATGAGAAAAACGGGGATGCGGGCCGGGACATGCTCTTCGGCGAGCTTCTTGAGCATGGTGATGCCGTCCATGACGGGCATCTGCACGTCGAGGAGGATGGCGCAGATCTCGCCCTTGTGCCCGGCGAAGATGCGAAGCGCCTCCTCGCCGTTGGCCGCCTCGAGAATGGGGTGGTCCTTCTCGAAAATCATGGAGAGAAGGGCGCGGTTCATCTCATCGTCGTCAACGATGAGCATGGTGTTGGGCGCGCCCTTGCGGCGCATAAAGGAGGTTTGCATGGACGATCCCGTGCGGTATGGCGGCCTTGCGCCGTCATTCTGGCAAGAATTGACCCACAAAATACCCGCAGTACAGTAGCGGATTTTGCCCCGTGCAGCAACCGCGGGGGAGGCTTCGCGGGCGCGCAGGGGCACCTGCACCGCCTAGCGCTTTTCCGGGTCCTCGCCCTCCCCGCGCGCGGGCCGGAAGCTCAGCACCCGGCAGGGCGGGGCCGCAGGCGCCTTTTCCCGCTCAAGGGCGAAGTCCGCTCCGGGCGCGGGCGCTTCGGGCGCAGTCCCTGCGGCAGCCGGGGCGGCCGCGCCGTGGGCAGCCCCGCTGGCTCCCCCTCGCTCTTCGGGGGGACGGCGCTGCTCGCGCCAGCAATAGTTGAAAAGCTGGTTTTTCCAGCGCTTGGCCTGGATGAGCGAAAAGACGAGGGCCCCCTCCTCCCAGCGCCGCGTGGGCTCGAAACGGCTTGTCAGGGTGGCGTACTTGCTCCAGAGCGACATGAGCGAGGCCTCGTCCAGTGCGTCGAGCTGCCGCGCCAGCTTGAGCAGAAGTTTTTCCATGCGCCGGGGACCTCCCGCAGTGTGTTGCCTTCTTGTAGAGGTTCGCGCCGCCCGCGTCAACGCGCCGGGGCCCGCTGGCGCGGCGCGGGCTTTCATGCTAGGGTGTCCCCTTCCGGCGCGGCAGCCTGTCCGGCCGCGCCGAAGCGCAGGAGAACACCATGCCGGACCTCAAGGCCATGTATTCCACCATCCGCAAGGATGCCTTCCCCGACACCCTGACCATCATCCTCGGCGACGAGCGCCTGGTCTATGAAAAGCGCACGTGGACCCTTGACGGCGAGGAAAAGGGCCTGCGCTACGGCGAAAACCCGGACCAGCCCGCCGCCCTCTACGCCCTCAAGGAAGGCTCGCCCACGCTCGGCGGCCTTGCCTGGCGCGGGCCGAAGCACGGCATCGTCTCGCGCATGAGCGAGGCGCAGATGATCCAGGCGGGCAAGCATCCCGGCAAGACCAACCTCACGGACGTGGACAACGGGGCCAATATCCTCCAATACCTCACCGAGCGCCCGGCCGCGGTCATCCTCAAGCACAACAATCCCTGCGGCGCCGCCTGGGTCACGGAGGCCGAGGGCGGCATCGCCGAGGCCGTCACCCGCGCCTACTGGAGCGACCGCATTGCGGCTTTCGGCGGCGCGGTGGTGGTCAACCGGCCGCTTACCAAGGCCTGCGCCGAGACCATTGCGGCGAGCTACTTCGAGGTGGTGGCCGCCCCGGCCTTCGAGGAGGGCGCGGTGGCCATCCTCAAGGGCCGCAAGAATCTGCGCATCATGGAGCTGCCCGGCCTCGGGCGTCTGGAGGAGCTGGTGGGCTCGGCCTGGCTCGACATCAAGAGCCTTGCGGACGGCGGCATCATCATCCAGAAATCCTTCCAGAATCGCATTCTGACGGATGCGGACTTTCTCCCGGCAATGGCCCGCACCAAGGACGGCGTGGAGGTGGTTGCGCGTGCGCCCGACCGCAAGGAGCTTGCGGACCTGCGCTTTGCCTGGGCCGTGGAGGCGGGCGTGACCTCCAACTCGGTCATCTTCGCGCGCGACGGCGCGACGGTCGCCATCGGCACGGGCGAGCAGGACCGCGTGGGCTGCGTGGAGCTCACCATCCACAAGGCCATGACCAAGTATGCGGACACCCTCGCCTTCCGCGAATGCGGGCTCTCGCTCTATGAGCTGGAGCAGAAGGCGGCGGCCGACCCGGCCCTTGAGGAAAAGCTCGCGGACATCCGGGCGCGCACCCGCGAGGCCCGCGCAGGGCTTCCCGGCTCGCGCCTTGTGTCCGACGGCTTCTTCCCCTTCCGGGACGGCGTGGATGTGGCCATCGCCCAGGGCGTCACGGCCATCGCCCAGCCCGGCGGTTCCCTGCGCGATGCCGAGGTCATCATGGCCTGCAACGAGGCCGTGCCGCAGGTCGCCATGGTCTTTACGGGCCAGCGGTCCTTCAAGCATTAGGCGGCCGCATGGATGCCACGCCGGACACGGCCCCCGCGGCCACGCGCTACCCGCGCCTCTGCGTGAGCGCCGCGTCCGGCGGCGGCGGCAAGACCCTTCTGAGCCTCGGGCTGGCGCGCGCCTTTTGCGAGGCCGGGCTTACCGTCAAGCCCTTCAAGAAGGGGCCGGATTATATCGACGCGGCCTGGCTCGGCCGCGCTGCCGGAGGCGCTGGCGCCCCCCCGGCCACCAATCTCGACCCCTTCTTTCTCGACGGACCGGAGCTGGCCCGGCTCTTCGCGCGCTCGCTCGATTTGGCAGCCCCAGCCCATGCGCCCCGCCTCGACCTCATCGAGGGCAACCGCGGCCTCTATGACGGGCTGGACGAGAGAGGCTCCTGCTCCACGGCGCAGCTTGCGCGGGCGCTCGCCTGCCCTGTGCTCCTCTGCCTCGACGCCACCAAGATGACGCGCACCGCCGTCGCGTTGTTGTCCGGCCTGCTGAACTTTGAGCCCGGCCTGCGCTTTTGCGGCGTGGTGTTCAACCGCGTGGGCTCGCCGCGGCATGAAGGCGCGCTGCGCCGCATGGTGGCGGCGCACTTGGAACTTCCCGTGCTCGGGGCACTCCCGCGCATGGCCCGCAATCCGCTACCCGAGCGGCACATGGGCATCGCCAGCACGGGTGGTTCCCTCAGCACCGAAGTCGACGCCCTGCTGGACGAACTGGCGGCGCTCGTGCGCGAGCATGTGGACCTCACGGCGGTGCTTGCGGCGGCGCGAGGCGCGGGGCCGCTGCCGGGCGTGGAAGGCGAAAGCACGGGGGAAACGCGGGCGCAGGACCCCGAACCACTCCACCTTTCCGCGCCTGCCCCCGCAGCGCGCCCCAGTTCGGCAGCCCCGAAAATCCGCCCGCGCATCGGCTATGTGCGCGACGCCGCCTTCTGGTTCTACTATCCCGAAAATCTTGCCGCGCTCACGGCTGCGGGCGCGGACCTCGTGCCGCTTTCGCTTGCGGACGCGCCGGAAAGCGGGGCCGGGCTGTGGGAGGGGCTGGACGGCCTCTATCTCGGCGGCGGCTTTCCCGAGGATTTTCTGCCGCAACTTTCCGGCTCGCCGCAGCTCGCGCGGCTGGCCGGGCTGGCGCAGGCCGGGCTGCCCATTTATGCGGAATGCGGCGGCATGATCCTGCTTTCGCAGGGCATGGAGCGCGATGGCGTGTTCTGGCCGCTCGCCGGGGCGCTCCCCCTGCGCATCGTCTGGACGGCGAGGCCGCAGGGGCTGGGCTATGTGGAAGGCATTGTCCGCGCCGCCAATCCCTTCTTTCCCGTGGGCTTGCGGCTGCGCGGCCATGAATTTCACTACTCTGCCTGCCGCCTCGATGCGGACGCAGCGCCCCCGGCCCTCGAGCTTGTGCGCGGCAGCGGCATGGGCCGCCAAGCTGGCGGCGCGACGCCCGTGGACGGCATCCTCTGCCGGCGCACCTGGGCCGCCTATACCCATATTTTCGCCCCGGCCGTGCCCTGCTGGGCGCCCAATTTCGTGGCAGCGGCGGCCGACCGCCGCGAGGCCCGCGCCCGGACCTGACCCCAAGCCCACAGGAGGGCGCCATGCGCGTGTCCGTCATCATCCCGGCCTGGAACCTCGTGGAGTTAACCAGCGCCTGTTTGCGCTCCCTGGCCGCGCACAGCGCCGGGGCCGACCTCGAAGTCCTCGTGGTGGACAACGGCTCCACCGACGCCACGCCCAAGGCCCTGCCCGTGCTGGGGCGCGAGCTCTTCGGCGCGGCCTTCCGGCAGCTTCGCATGGAGGAAAACCTCGGCTTCGCGCGGGCCTGCAATGCCGGGGCGCGGGAAGCCAGCGGCGAGATGCTCTTCTTCCTCAACAACGACACCCTTTGCACCGAGGGCTGGCTGCCCCCGCTGCTCGCCGCCTTCAAGGGCCGCGTGGGCGCCGTGGGGCCGCGCCTGCTCTATCCCGACGGCAGGCTCCAGCATTGCGGCATCACCTTCACGCCCTTTCTCCATGTGGGGCATATCTATGAATTTTTCCCCGGCGATCATCCTGTGGTGTCGCGGCCGCGGCCGCTTCAGGCCATCACCGGGGCGGCCCTCATGCTGCCGTCGGCCCTGTTCCGACAGGTGGGCGGCTTTCACGAGGGCTACCTCAACGGCTATGAGGACCTGGACCTCTGCTTCAGCCTCACCGCGGCCGGGCACAAGCTCACCGTGGCCCCGGAAAGCCGCATCATCCACCACACGAGCGCCACGCCGGGCCGCTTTGTCCATGACACGGCCAATGAGGAACTGCTCATGCAGCGGCAGGGGGCGCGCCTTCGGCCCGACATGCACCTCCTCGGGCGGCTGGACGGCTACGAGATGCGCATGGACGCGGCCCTCTCCTGCTGGCTGGAGCTGCCCAAGGCAGGCGCCGACGAACTGGCGGCGTCCACCGCCCAAGGCGGGGCCGACGCGGTGGAGGAGGCGCTCCGGCGCGAACCCCTCTGGCGCGAGGGCTGGCTCAGGCTCATGCTGCTGCGGGAAAAGGAGGGCCAGCCCCAGGCGGCCGTGAGCGCGGGGATGCAGGCCTTACGCTTTTTCCCCACCCGCGAACTGGTGGAGAGACTGAAAGCGCTCACACGGCCCGGAACGGCGCTGGCCTCCCTGGCGCCGGATGTGGAGGCCATTGCGAGGACGCTCGCGCCGCCCACGGACGCGGCCCAGAAAGCCGCCAACCAGGGGCGACTGCGCGCCGCGCGCCGGAGGGCCTCCGTGCAGGGCGACACCGCGCTTGCGGAACTGCTCGGCGCGGAGCTTGAGAGGGGCTGAAGCCGGGCTTGCCATAGCGGGCGACATCCCGCTCCGGTGCTTGACGCCTCCCCCCAAAAACTGCGCCATTTCATCAGGTGGAAAGAATGTTAAACCGGGCAGGGCGAATCAAGCCGGATTCAGGAAAAGGCGCGACTATGACGGCATTCAATCGTGAGCGGCTGGCATGCGCGTATTTCTTCGCGGTCCCCGGCCTTGCATATGGCATATTCACCTCGCGGCTGCCTGCCATCAAGGCAATGGTCCAGGCCACTGACGGCGAGATCGGCATTTTGCTGCTGGTGTTTGGCGCGGCGAGTTTCACGGGCCTCCTCAGCAGCCGCCTCGCCCTTCAGAGATGGGGCCTCAGGACCCTGATTCGCGCGACAGCGATCCTGCTGTCGATATTCATGAGCCTGCTCGGCCTCGCGGGCAACTATGCCATGCTGCTCCTTATGGCGTTTTTTGGGGGTGTATGCAGCGGCCTTTGCGAAGTTGCCATGAATGCCCAGGGGATGCTTATCGAGCAGAAATACAAAAAACTTTGCATGGCTTCCCTGCATGCCAGTTTCAGCCTTGGTGGCCTTACGGGCTCCCTTTCCGGAGCGCTGTTCGCTTTTCTCGAGCTTTCGCCGGGCATCAACTTTATCGTCATTTCAGGATGCTATATCCTCCTCTCACCCATCGCATTCCGCTCCCTCGAAAACTCCGCGCCCGAAAGCCAGCGCAAAAGCGCCACGGCAAAACGCCGCTCCCCGGCATTTATCTACCTCTGCGGCCTGATGAGCATGCTGTGCTATGTTTCGGAAGGCTCCGTCGGGGAATGGGGCAGCATCCTCCTGCATTCCGTCAAGGGCGCGCCTCAGGACCAGGCAGCCCTGGTCTTTGGCTGTTTCTGTCTCACCATGGTGATTTTCCGCTTTACCGGCGATCGTCTGCGCTATGCTTTCGGGGACCTGATCCTTGTGTGCGGAGGGGGCGCGCTGGGCGCCATTTGCATGGCGGTGATTCTGCTCTCCCCGTCCCCGCTCGTTTGCCTCATCGCTTACTCGGTAATGGGCATGGGCTTTGCGCCCATCGTTCCCATCCTTTTCAGCCGGGCCGGGAAATATCCGGACGTGTCTCCGAGCGTCGCCAGCTCCACCATGTCCATCCTGTCCTACACGGGGCTTCTGGTTTTTCCGCCCTTTCTCGGTTTTCTGGGAGACAGCATCGGGCTCGACAGGGCTTTGTGGCTGATCGCTGCCGCATGCCTTATCGTATGCGCGGGCGGTTTCTTCCTGCTCAGAGGCCCCAGGGACGAAAGGAGCTGATACCCGCGTACAAGGCACATCCGGGTGCAGAAAGGCCCGACTGCCGTTCCGGGCATCCGGCACATTCCCTCATAATAAATGGGACATGACTCAGTGAGGCGTTCAGCCTGAAGGGCGCCGGAGAAACTTTCCTCATCTTCGCCCTCTCCTTACAGGGGCCTACAGTGCAAAAGCCGCCACCGTGGCCCTCGCCGCGCGGTGGCGCCTCCAGCCGGGGAACCGACGCAAAACGCCCCGGGCCAGAGGACCGGGGCGCTTTTGACGCACACTGGTGAAAGTCCTTACCTGGCTTTCTTTTCTGCCTTTTCCTGCTGCTTCTCCGCCTTGTCCGTCTTTTCCTGCGCGGGCTCCCAGAGGGGCAGGCCGCAGGCTTCAAGATAAGCGTTGATGGCCTCGCGGCCGCCCACGCTCTCGGCAGTTTCGGGCCAGACTTCGCGCAGGGCGAGGTCGCGCCAAGGGCTTTCGTCCTCCACGGTGGTGATCTTCACCCCTTCGGACCTGAGCGCCGTTTTCGCCATGGCGTTCATTTCCTTCTGGTACTGGAGGGAAAGCTCCTGCACATGCTGGCCCGCCTCGGTGAGTATCTTGCGGTCCGCCTCGCTGAGGCCGTCAAAAACACGCGCGCCGATGACGAGCGGCTGGAGATTGTAGAGGTAGTGGAGCTCGGTGATGTATTTCTGGCCCGCGTCTTGGAACTTCATGGACCTGAAGCCGCTGTAGTCATAGCACTGGCCATCCACGAGGCCCGTCTTGAGCGCGTTGCGCGTCATGGGCCAGGCCACGGGCATGGGGATGGCCCCGAAGGCGCGGTAGGTCTTGATCATCACAAGGCTCTGCGGCACGCGGATGCGCAGGCCCTGCATGTCGTCCGGGCTATCGATGGCGCGCTTGCTGTTGGAGAGGTAGCGGTAGCCGTAATAGGTCCAGGCGAGAATGCGCAGGCCCGCCTTCTCAGCATAGCTGTTGAGCAGTTCGGCCGCCTTGCCCGTGGTGCCGCGCACCACGGCCTCCTCATCGGGGAAGAGATAGGGCAGCGTCACCACGCCGAGGCCGCGCACCATGGGCGCGAGATTGCCCACGCCGCCGAGCATCATGCCGAGCTTGCCCGTCTGGACGCGGTGGAACTGGAAGGTCTCGTCCGCGTCCAGGCCGCCGCTGTAGGAAAGCTTGATATTGATCTTGCCCTTGCTGGCCCGGGTCACATAGTTCTTGAAGGCCAGGCCCAGCATCCCCATTTCGGAATCTTCGGGGTCGCCGATGGCGAAGCTGATGGTCACGGGGCCGTCGGCGGCGGTAAGAGCCTTGGCGCCGCCCTTGGCGGCGGCGTGAACGAGCACAGGCGCCGCCAGAAACAGCAGGGCCAGGAGGGCCGGCAGAAGAGCTTTTGTACGCATGGAAACCTCGCGCGGGTGGATTCGGACAG
Source organism: Desulfovibrio sp. (assembly GCA_014804965.1). Lineage (GTDB taxonomy): Bacteria > Desulfobacterota > Desulfovibrionia > Desulfovibrionales > Desulfovibrionaceae > Desulfovibrio. The sequence continues at coordinate 53,884 of JAAUYU010000014.1, read as the reverse complement.
GGTGGACAGGGACAGAAGGAGGGCGGCGGGAATGTCCCGCCGCCCGTCCTGCACAGGCTTACGGTGCGGCCACGGTCATCATGTTCGGCAGGAACATGACGAGGCTCGGGAAGACCACCAGGATGACGATGGCGAGCAGATTGGCGAACACCATGGGCAGCGCCTTGAGGGAGATGATCTCCAGCGACTGGTTGGAGATGCCCGAGGCGATGAACATGTTCTCGCCGAGCGGCGGCGTGGAGAAGCCGATGCCGCAGCAGCAGATGAGGATGAGGCCGAAGTGGATGGGGTCCACCCCGTAGGCCGTCATGATGGGGAGCAGCACCGGCGTCACCAGCATGATGATGGCGAGCGTCTCCATGAACATGCCGAGGAAGATGAGCAGCACCACCACGAAGACCCACACCATATAGACATTGTTGGTGAAGCTCAGGACCCAGTTGGCGAGCTCCACGGGGATGCGGTACGCGGTGAGCAGATAGCCGAAGGCCGTGGCCGTGAACACCAGCACGAGCACGCGGCCCGTGAGCCAGGAGGTGGTGTTCAGCGAGGCCATGAAGGCCTTGAACTTGAGCTCGCGGTGGATGAAGACGCCCACGAAGAGGGTGTAGAAAATGGCCACGATGGCGGCCTCGGTGGGCGTGAAGAGGCCCGCGTAGATGCCGCCGAGGATGATGAGCGGCGCCAGGATGGACCAGAAGCCGTCTTTAATGGTGTGGAGCAGGTGGCGCAGGGACCAGGAATCGCCGCCCAGGTTGAGCTTGCGGCACTTGAAGTAGTGCAGCACGCAGAGCGAGGCCGCGATGAGGAAGCCGGGGATGAAGCCGGCCATGAACATCTTGGAGATACTCACCTGGCCGGTGACGCCGTAAATGACCATGGGGATGCTGGGCGGGATGATGATGCCGATGCCGCCGGCCGTGGCCGTGGTAGCGGCCGCATAGGCCGTGTTGTAGCCACGCTTGGTCATGGCCGGGATCATCAGCATACCGACGGCCGCCGTGGTGGCCGGGCCCGAGCCGGAAATGGCGCCGAAAAACACGCAGGAGAGCACCGTCGAAATGGCGAGGCCGCCGGGGATGGGGCCCACAAAGGCCTCGGCGACGGCCACAAGTCTTCGTGATATGCCCGAGGCCTCCATGAGCGCGCCTGCCAAGACGAAGGCCGGCAAGGCCATGAGCGGGAAGGCCGTGAGCGAGGCGAAGGCCCGTTCGATCATCATCGAAAGGTCGATGTCGAGGATGATGAAGCAGACCATGGTGCCCACGCCGAGGGCGACCATGATGGGACAGCCGATGAGCAGAAGGGCGAAAAAGACGGCGAAGAGCAGGCCGCCGATGCCCATGGGGGTGAGCGCTTCCATCAGGCAGCCCCTCCTTCTTTGCCGCTGTCTTCAAGCAGGGCGCTCTGGCTCTGCTTCACCGCTTCCTGGTCCGGGTCGGCGATTTCCTGCTTGAGGATGAACTTGATGTAGTTCACCTGCAGGATGCGGATGGCCATGAGCGTGAAGCTCAGCGGAAAGACCAGGTAGACGTAGCTCTGGTCCCAGTCGAGTGCCGGTGTGAAATAGGGAAATTCGCGCAAATCCAGCACCGCGAGGTAGCCCTGCCAGGCCATGATGAGGCTGAAGGCCAGCCAGATCATGTCGCTGATGAAGAGCAGAAGGTTCGCCACCCACTTGGGGGCCTTGGCGAACTGGAGCGTAACGCGGTTGAGCGCGCACAGCCGGGTGGCGTAGCAGGCGCCGAAGAGGATGAACCAGATGAAGGCGAAGCGCGCGATCTCCTCCGTCCAGGGGAGCGAGGCGTCCAGGAAGCGGAGGATGATCTGGATGAAAACGACGACAACAAAAAAGACCAGCAAAAACTGGCAGAGATAGCTTTCAAAATGGTCCATGAAAGCCAGAACGAACTTCTTCACGCCGAACCCCCCAGGCTGTCAGCCGGGCGGGCCCGGCAGCTTTTGCCAATGTGCGCGTGAATGGCGGCTTTGCCGCAAGGCGGCCGGACCCCTGAAAGAGCCCGGCCGCGGAGAATGGTGAGCCTAGTTCTGCCAGGGCTCCTTGCCCATGGCCTTGAGGTATTCGTTGATGGCGTCCTTGCCGCCCACAAAGTCGGCCATTTCGGGCCACACCTTGTCATAGGCGGCCTTCTTCCAGGCTTCCTCGTCCTCGAGCATGTCAACCACGAGGCCGCCCGCGATGAGCTCGTCCTTGGCGGCCTGGGCGTATTCCTTCTGGTACTTGAGCACGGCTTCCTGGGCGAAGAGGCCGCCGTCCACGAAGATCTTCTGGAGCTCGGGCTTGGTCTTCTTGTAGACGCGCTCGCTCATGACCAGCGGCTGGAGCTGGTAGGTGTAATGCACCTCGGTGAGGTACTTCTGGTTGGCCTCGTTGAACTTCATGGCCTTGAAGCCGATGTAGCCGTAGCACTGGCCGTCCACCACGCCCTGCTGGAGGGCGGTGAAGGTCTCGGCCCAGGAGATGGGGGTCGGGCTGCCGCCGAAGGCCTTGTAGGCGGCGATGAGCACGGCGCTCTGCGGCACGCGGAACTTGAGGTCCTTCATGTCGTCGAGCTTCTTGATGGGATGCTTGGAGTTGGAGATGTAGCGGAAGTCGGTGTAGGTCCAGCAGAGGATGCGGAAGCCGGCCTTGGTGGCATAGCTGTTGAGCAGCTCGGCGGGCTTGCCGTTGGTGCCCTTCACCACTTCGTCAAGATTCTCGAAGAGGTAGGGCAGGGTCAGGAGGCCCAGCTTCTTCTCAAAGGGCACGAGGTTGGCGATGCCGCCCACGGCGAAGGGCAGGGTGCCCTTCTGCACATTGCGGAAGGCCTCGCTCTCGTCGCCGAGCGCGCCCGCGAAGAAGAGGTCGATCTGCACTTCGCCCTTGGTCTCTTTCTCCACATAGGCCTTGAAGGCCAGCGCGGCCACGCCCTGCTCGGAATCCTCGGGGTCGCCCACGGCGACCTTGTAGTTCACCGCCGCCTGGGCGGACACGGTGAGCATGAACAGGAACGCCAGCGTCAGGACACACAGTTTCTTGAAGCTCATACACCCTCCTGAAGTCAATGATGGAAATCCCCTACTACTCTGCCTTCGGCCTAGCATTTTTTTTCACAGCTATCAAGCCCCATGCCCGGGAAAGGCAGCTTCCCCAAACCTCCTAGCCCCGCAGCATGGCAAGCAGCCTGTCCAGGCTCGCCGCCGCGTCGCCCAGCATCATGACTACGCCCGGCTTGCTGTAGAGCGGGTTTTCTACGCCCGCATAGCCCGGCTTTTCGTCATAGTTGCAGATGATGACACCTTTCGCCTTGTCCACGTCGAGGATGGGCATCCCGTAGATGGGCGTGCCTTCGGCCGTGTTGGCCGCCGGGTTCACCACGTCGTTGGCGCCCACGATGACCACGAGGTCCGCCTCGGGGAAGAGCGGGTTCACCGTGTCCATCTCGAGCAGGTGCTCGTAATCCACATTGGCCTCGGCGAGAAGCACGTTCATGTGGCCGGGCATACGGCCCGCGACGGGGTGGATGGCGTAATCCACCTTGGCGCCGTTGGCCTCCAGCGCGTCGGCGAGCTGCTTGACCTTGTGCTGCGCCTGCGCCAGGGCCATGCCGTAACCGGGCACGATGATGACGCGCTTGGCGTTCTTGAGCATGGCCGCGGCGTCGCCCGCCCCTGCCGCGGCAGCCGGGGCGGTTGCTGCATCGGCGGCCTGCGGCGCCGCCCCGCCCTCGGGCGTGGCGCCCTGGGCCAGATCCACGAGGCGCCCCACAGTCTTGGCGGCGTCGCCGAACATGAGGATGGCGCCGGGCTTGGAGTAGAGCGGGTTTTCCACGCCCGCATAGCCCGGCTTGCCGTCATAGTTGCAGACGATGACGCCCCTAGCCTTGTCCACATCGAGGATGGGCATCCCGTAGATGGGCGTGCCCTCGGCCGTGTTGGCCGCCGGGTTCACCACGTCGTTGGCGCCCACGATGACCACGAGATCCGCTTCCGGGAAGAGCGGGTTCACGGTGTCCATCTCGAGCAGGTGCTCGTAGTCCACATTGGCCTCGGCGAGGAGCACGTTCATGTGCCCGGGCATACGGCCCGCGACGGGGTGAATGGCATAATCCACCTTGGCGCCGTTGGCTTCCAGCGCGTCGGCGAGCTGCTTGACCTTGTGCTGCGCCTGCGCCAGCGCCATGCCGTAGCCGGGTACGATGATGACGCGCTTCGCGTTCTTCAGCATGTCGGCGGCGCGGGCCTCGTCGCTCGGGCCCGAAGTCGCGGATGCGCCAGCCGCCGGAGCGGCCGCGGGCACCTCGCCCTTGGCGAGGTCCACGAGGTGGGCCACGGTCTTGGCCGCGTCGCCCAGGCGCATGTGCACGCCTTCCTTCTTGTAGAGCGGATTCGGCACGCCCGCATAGCCGGGCTTTTCGTCATAGTTGCAGACGATGACGCCCTTGGCCTTGTCCACATCAAGAATGGGCATCCCGTAAATGGGCGTGCCCTCGGCCGTGTTGGCCGCCGGGTTCACCACGTCGTTGGCGCCCACGATGACCACGAGGTCCGCCTCGGGGAAGAGCGGATTGACTGTATCCATCTCGAGCAGGTGCTCGTAATCCACATTGGCCTCGGCCAGGAGCACGTTCATGTGGCCGGGCATGCGGCCCGCCACCGGGTGGATGGCGTAATCCACCTTGGCGCCGTTGGCCTCCAGCGCGTCGGCCAGCTGCTTCACCTGATGCTGCGCCTGCGCCAGCGCCATGCCGTAGCCGGGCACGATGATGACGCGCTTCGCCCCGCGGAGGAGCTTGGCTATCTCCGCGTCGTCATTGGCTGCGGCGTCAGCCGCAGGAGCCGCCGCGGCGGCGCCGGAAGGCCCGGCCGGGGCCTTGGGCGCCGCGGGCGCGGAAGCCGCCGGGGCCGCGCCGGGCTTCTTGCCCGCCACAGAAGATTCGCCCAGAAGAATGGGCATGAGCCTGCGGTTCATGGCCTTGCACATGACGCGGGTGAGCATGTAGCCCGCCGAGCCGATGATGCCGCCTACGGCGATGAGCAGCGGGTCGGCCACGGCAAAGCCCGCAATGGCGCAGGAGATGCCGCCCATGGAGTTGAGCAGGGAAATGGTGATGGGCATGTCCGCGCCGCCCACGCGCAGGGTGAAGACCACGCCGAAGAGCGCGCCGGTGACGAACATGATGCCTATCATCACCCAGGGCAGGAAGTCAGGGGCGATGTTGTAGATGACGAGCGCCACGCCCATCACGCCCAGAAGAATATTGACGATGCGGCTGTGGTTGGGCAGCACGATGGGCCGCTGCGGCAGCACCTGGTGCAACTTGCCTGCGGCCACGAAGGAGCCGGCGATGGTGGTCATGCCCGAGCACAGGGCGAGGCAGGCGTCGATGCGGTGGAAGGCCGATTCCGGCCCCACGTCCACCAGCATGATGAGGCCCACCAGCGCGGCTGCGCCGCCGCCGAAGCCGTGGAGGAAGGCCACGAGCTGCGGCATCTGGATCATCTTCACCTTGTTGGAGAGGAAGAGGCCGAAGGCCATGCCCGCGGCAATGGCCACCCAGAGGGTGACGGAGCCGAATGAGTTATCCCTCAGCATGGTGATGAGGATGGCGAGGGCCATGGCCAGCGCGGCGATGGCGTTGCCCCGGACGGCGGTCTTGACGTTGCTCATCAGGTGCAGCCCGTAGAGGATGGCGACGGCCAGCACCGTGGCAATGATGTAATAGGCGAAAGAGCTCATGCGCGGAGTATCTCCCTGGGATTGTGGCGGCGGGCGCGGGCCTTGTGGCCTAGCGCTTCTTGCCGGCGATCATCTTCAGCATCTTGTTCGTGATGTCGAAGCCGCCAAAGACGTTGGTGATGGCGAGCGCGATGGCGACGCCGCCGAAGAACGCGCCCAGCGGTGTCGTGGCGAGGTGCGTGGCCGTGAGCGCGCCCAGGATGATGACGCCGTCAAGGGCGTTCATGCTCGACATGAGCGGCGTGTGCAAGAGGCTCGGGATATGGCTCAGCACCTTGTAGCCGATGACGAGGGCGGCGATAAAGACCAGGATGAGGATGAACGTGGTCAAGGGAATGCCTCCGCGAATGCGAAAGAGTGGTGCCGGACGGCGGATACGAGAAGGGCGCGCCGCCCCGTCGGGAAGCGCGCCCTTGCCAATGCGGTGCTACACGCCGGCTTCCTTGGCCCCGGCGTGGACGATCTCCTTGTTGATGGTGGTCAGGGAGGAGGCCACGATGGGGTCATTGCGGTCGAGCTCGATCTTGCCGTCCTTGGTGAGGTAGGCAAGGAGGTTGTAGATGTTGTTGGCGAACATCCAGGTGGAGCTCGTGGGCATCATGCCGGGGATGTTCTTGATGCCGCTCACGGTCACGCCGTTCACCACGACTTCCTCACCGGCCTTGGTGACGGCGCAGTTGCCGCCCTGGTCGATGGCGATGTCGACGATGACCGAGCCGGGCTTCATGGACTTGACCATCTCCTCGGTGATGAGCACCGGGGCGAGCTTGCCGGGGATGAGGGCCGTGAGGATGATGACGTCGGCGTCCTTCACCACGGGCTTGATGGCCTCGATTTCCTTCTTCAGCCATTCCTCGGGCAGGCGCTGGGCATAGCCGCCCTCGCCGATGGCCACTTCCTTCGGCACGCCCGTGTCCACGGACTTGGCGCCCAGGCTGCGGGCCTGCTCGGCGGCGTCGGGGCGGATGTCGATGGCGGTCACTTCGGCGCCGAGGCGCTTGGCGGTGGCGACGGCCTGCAGGCCGGCCACGCCCGTGCCGATGACCACGACCTTGGCGGGCTTGATGACGCCCACGGCCGTGCCGATCATGGGCATGAACTTGGCGAGGTAGCTCGCGGCCATGAGCACGCCCTTGTAACCGGCCACGGTGCTCATGGAGGTGAGGGCGTCCATGCTCTGCGCGCGGGAGATGCGCGGGATGCCGTCAAGGGTGATGCTGATGCAGCCCGTGTCGCGCAGCTTGCGCATGGGCTCCTTGTTCACCGGGGCCGCGGGATGCAGGAAGGTGATGAGATACTGGCCGTCGCGGAGCATGTCGCTCTCGTGCATCCCTTCCTTCTCATTGAACAGGGGCTCCTTCACCTTGAGGATGACGTCGGCCTTGTCGAAGATGTCCTTGGCGCGCTCGACGATGGTGGCGCCCGCGGCCTTGTACTGGTCGTCGGAGAAGAACGAGCCCTCGCCCGCGCCCGCCTGCACGAGCACGACGGCGCCGTCGTCCACCATCTTCTTCACGGTCTCGGGGGTGGAGGAGACGCGGCGCTCGCCGGGCATGATTTCCGTGGGCACGCCGATGGTCATACCGGTAAATTTCATGGGAATGGCTCCTTCAAAATCTTTGTGTGCACGATGAGGGGCCGGGGCGGCCGCACGCGCTCCCCGGCCCGCCGGAACAACTAGGCCTTGACCACCTTGAAGGCGTTGTCGAGGGCCTTGAGGATCTCGTCGAGCTCCACCGTGGTGGTGATGAGCGCCGGGGCGAGGCAGATGGTGTTGTTGAACTCGCGGAAGCTGCGGCTCGTCTTGCCGATGATGACGCCCTGCTTCATGCACTCGGCAACCACGGCCCCGGCCACGGCTTCGGACACGGGCTCGCGGGTGGCGCGGTCCTTGACGAGCTCGAGGCCGCAGAAGAGGCCCTTGCCGCGCACGTCGCCGATGATTTCGTATTTCTTTTCCAGCTCCTTGAGGCCGTTCAGGAGGTAGTCCCCCATCTTGACCACGTTGTCGAGCACGTTATGCTCTTCCATGTAGCACAGGTTGGCGTAGCCCGCGGCCGGGCCGGAGGTGCAGCCGCCGAAGGTGCTGATGTCGCGGAAATAGCCCTCGCGGTCGGAGGGGTCGGCGATAAAGTCCTGGAAGACCTCTTCGGTCGTCACCGTGCAGGAGATGGGCGCGTAGCCCGCGGCCACGCCCTTGGCCATGGTCACGATGTCGGGCTTGACGTTGAAGTGCTGGTAGCCGAACCACTTGCCCGTGCGGCCGAGCCCGCAGACCACTTCGTCGATGATGAGCAGGAGGCCGTACTTCTTGCAAATCTCGCTGATGGTCTCGAAATAGCCGTCCGGGGGCACGATGACGCCGCCGCCGGCGGTGATGGGCTCGAGGATGACCGCGCCCACGGTGTCCGGGTCTTCNNNCTGCACCACCTTCTCNAGCTCNAGGGCGAACTTTTCGCCGAGGTTGGTGGTGCCGGCCGGATAGGGCGAGCGGTAGACCGAGCAGGCCGGGAATTCCACGAAGCCCGGNGTGAAGGGGCCGTACTGCATCTTGCGCTCTTCCTGGCCGCAGGCGGAAAGNGTGGTGATGGTGGTGCCGTGGTAGTCNCGGTTGCGGTAGATGATCTTGTACTTCTTGCCGCCGTGCTTGAGCTGCGANATCTGGCGCACGATCTTGAAGGCCTTTTCATTGGCCTCGGAGCCGGAATTGGAAAGGTAGACNCGGGAAAGNCCCGGCATCTTCTCGATGAGCTTCTTGGAGAAGCGGATGGTGGGGATGTTGCCGTAGCCGTTGGCGAAGTAGCAGAGCTCCTTGATNTGGTCGCTCACGGCCTTCACCAGGGTCTCGTTGCCNTAGCCCAGGTTNACCGTCCAGACGCCGCCGGAGACCGCATCCAGGTACTGCTTGCCGTTGATGTCCGTGACCCGCATCCCTTCGCCCTTGACAAAGATGATGGGATCGGACTTTTCATAGACCTTGTGCTGGGTGAGATGATGCCAGACGTACTTCTTGTCGTCCGCNATCAGCTCGGCGGCGTTGAAGGACTGCGCCATTTCTTCCTCCGATTGGGTGCTTGGCGCCGCAGGGGATGCCCGACCGGAACATCCGGGGGCGGCGTCTGNTTCCGCNATNNNATGGTGGNCCNGCGNTNCNCTCCCNGANNGCAGGGCCGTGCCTGAAATAGCAAGCCTTGTGCCAGATGGCACAGGCTCATTTTTGCTTGNNANATNGCCANNTTNGCGNCNNACAGTNTCCGNNCNNGCGNCNCCNCGCCGCAAATTCAAACCGATTCAGACTCAAAATAACGGCTGGTGCNAAACCANNNTNGACTNACAAACCGTTTTTGATTCANNCCTGNNNTCTCTCCCTTCCTTAAATGCNCAAGGGNCNCNCCNCGCATGNGCGGAACGGGCCCCCTTTTGCGAAGGTGCGGGGTTTCNGNCTAGCGCAGCATCCAGGCGAGCGGCCCGGCCNNNAGCCAGGTGAGCGCGCAGAGCAGAAGCGTCATGCCGATGCTGTGGAGGATGGTGAAGCGGAAGAGGTTGCCCTCCTCGCCCACCATGCCCGTGGCCGCNGTGGCCACGGAAAGCGACTGCGGCGAGATCATCTTGGCCGTGGTGCCGCCCGAGGCGTTGGCCGCCACGGCGAGGTCNGGNNNCATGCCCACGGCNACGGCNGTGTCNCGCTGCATNCCGCCGAAGAGCGCGCAGGAGGANGTGTCCGANCCGGTGAGGAACACGCCGAGCCAGCCCAGGATGGGCGCGAAGAAGGGGAANANGCCGCCCGTNAGCGTGAAGGCNAGGCCNAGGGTGGCGCTCATGCCCGAGTAGTTCATNAGGTACGCNAGNCCNAGNATGAGGGCGATGGTGATGATGGGCAGGATGAGCTGGCGGATGGTGCGGAAGAAGCAGGCAATGGCGCGCCCAAAGCCGTAGCGCGGCATGAGCGGCACGGACACGAGNCCGGAGAGCAAAATGGCCGTGCCGCCCGCGGANAGCCAGTTGAAGGTGTACNNGGCGGCATAGACCGCNTTTTCCTTGACGATGGGCGCGGTCTTGAGCACCTCGCCGTCAAGGCCGGGCCAGCCGAAGGTGAAGATGGCNCCGGGCACGCTGTTGAGCACNTTCTTGAATTCGGGGAGNCCCCAGAAGAACACGAAGATGGCGAGCACGAGATAGGGCCCCCAGGCGCGNACCACCACNGCCGCGGGGAAGCCGTCGCCNTCAAGCCGGGANTCGCCCTCGCCNGGGAAGCGGTAGGTNTGNNTCGGCCGCCAGACCTTGAGCAGGAGCACNAGGCCCACGATGGTGGCGATGGCCGAGCCGATGTCCGGNAGGGTCGGNCCGTGGAAGTTGGAGAGCAAAAANTCCATGCCCGCGAAGCACACGCCCGAGACCACGATGGCCGGGAGCACNTCCATGCTGCGCCTGAAGCCGCACATGGTCACGCAGACCCACATGGGCACGATGAGCGCGAGCAGGGAGAGCTGGCGNCCGGCNATGGAGCTCACGGACATGAGGTCGAGGCCGGACACCGAGGCCGCCACGATGATNGGCACGCCGATGGCGCCGAAGGCCACGGGCGCNGTNTTGGCGATNAGCGCGATGCCCGCGCCCCAGAGCGGNGTGAAGCCGAGGCCCACNAGCATGGCCGCGGCGATGGCCACGGGCGTGCCGAAGCCCGCCGTACCCTCGATGAAGCAGCTGAAGGCATAGGCGATGAGCAGGGCCTGGAGGCGCCGGTCATCGGTGAGGCGGGCCAGCGAATCCTTGATGATCTCGAACTCNCCGGACTCCACGGTCATGTTGTAGACCCAGACCGCCGTGACCACGATCCAGACGATGGGGAAGAGGCCGAAGGCCGCGCCCATGAGCGTGGAGCTGATGGCGAGGCCNACNGGCATCTTCCATACGGCCACGGCCACGATGAGCGCGCCGATGAGGCCCGCGGCCGCGGCGATGTGCCCCTTGGNCTTGCGCACGGCCAGCATGTAAAANAGGATGAGCAGCGGNATGGCCGCCACGCAGGCCGAGCCCACGGTGCTCCCGCCCACGGTGATGTAGTTCTGGATCCACGGCATAGANGTTCCAACCTTTCTCTCAAGTGTGCGGGGAACNTNNGTTCCCGAAAAACCGCGCCCGNNCCGNGTGCCTTCCCCGGCTTTGGGCGCGCCCCCTCCGCCCGAGCATACGGGAGCNGNCGCGGACGCGCCAAGCAATTCCCGCTTTTGGGGCGCGAATAGTTGTTGAAAATTCAATAAATTTTCAACTGCACCCGATTGTCGCGCCCGGCGCACTTTCCGCGTGAAAAACGCAGGCACCGGGCTTGCGCCGGGCAGGGGCGCAACCCGGCCGGGGCACGTTATCGTCCGGCGCTCTCCCCTTGCCAGCCCGGCGCCCCGCGCCCTATGATGAAAACGGCGCCAACGGCTCCCTGCCCCGGCAGGCTCTCCTCCCGTGACCGGAACAGCGGCGCGCCCCGCCGCGGAGGACTCGCGTCGTGGACTGCCCGGAAACGCTGCACGCCCCCCTGCTCACCGGGGTCAACAAGCCCTGGGAGGTCATACTCCCCGAGGGCCGCAAGCTCACGGTGCGCGGTCCCAGCCTCTTTGAGCCCTTCGGGGACAGGCTCGATTTCTACTATCTTGCGAGCGGCATCATCCTCGTCATGCACGCGGACATGGAGGGCAACGAACGGGCCACCCTGCGCATCGGGCCGGGATGCCTGTTCAACGAAAGCCCGGCGCTGGCGGGCTTTGACGCGCCGGACTCCCCCTTTCTCTGCCAGACGGACTGCACCGTCTACGGCTTTTCCCACGCCCTCTTGCATGACCCGGCCTTCGTGGCCGCCCGACCCGAGCTCATCATCAATCTCATGAACGGTCTCGGGGTCAAGTTGCTCATGCACCACACGAGCCTCTCCAACTTCGTGGGCGTGAGCGCCGTGGCCAGGGTGAGCCGCTTCCTCTGCGCCCTTGCGCTCCGCCGCCACAGCCTCGCCTTTGACCCCGGCATGACCCAGGAGGACCTCGCTACCCTGCTCGGGATGCACAGGGCGACGCTCGTGCGGGCCCTGCACGAGCTCCGGCGGCAGGGGGCGCTTTTGCGCTTCACCAAGCGCCGGGTGGAAATCGGCGACATGGAAATCCTGAAACGGCTCGCCGGAACCCAGGGCCGGGCCTGAAACCCCGGCCCCTCACTTCCCCTTTTCCCGCAAAAAGGCCCCGGTCGCCACGGCCGTGCCCAACAGCGCCAGGCCCGCAAAGCCCAGCTGCGCCGGGTGCAGCCGCTCGCCCAGCAAAAGCGCCGCCGCGGCCAGCGTCACCAGCGGCGTCACGTTGGCGAGCGCCCCCGCGAGCCCGGCCTTCACCCAGCGCAGCGAGTAATTGAACCCAAGATAGACGAGGATGCCGATGCCGATGCCAAGGTAGCACATGCCGCCCACGGCCGCGGGCTCCACTTGCGCGGGCGCTGCTTGCAAGAGGCAGAGCGGCACAAAGACGAGGCTGCCGCCAAGGGCCTGCATGGCCGAGAGAAAGAGCCCGGAATAGCGGTCCGCCAGGTGGCGGATGCAGAGGGTATAGCCCGCGGAAAAGACGATGCCCAGAAACACGAGGGCATTGCCCAGAAGGGGCGCGGGCGCGTTGCCCCCGCCCGCGGAAAAGAGGTTGAGCCCGATGATGCCGGGCAGCGCCAGGGCAAGCCCGGCCAGCGCGCGGCCGGGGAGCTGCTCCTTCAGGAAGAGCCAGCCCCCGAGGGCCGTGGCCAGCGGCAAAAGCGCCGTGATGACCCCGGCCTCGGAAGCCGTGGTGAAGCGCATGGCCGTGGTGATGCAAAAAAAGAACAGGCACGGTTCGCAGGCCACGGCCAGGGCTATCCACTTCCAGTCACCGCGGTAGGCCGGATGCGACCAGCGCCGCCAGAGAAAGAGATAGAGCACGGCGGGCACGGCCACGCGGGCGGTCATCACCTGAAGCACGCTGAAGGATTCGAGCGCGAACTTCATGGCGACGGCCCCGCCGCCCCAGCCCACATAGCAGGCGATCATCAGCGCAATGGCTTTTGCGCGCATGGTCCTCCCCCCCTGCAGCCTTCTCCACTTCCGGCCCGCTCTCGGCACTTCCGCGGGCCGTCCACCCATCCCTTCCCCCGGTCCTTCCCGGAACGCGCCCCGAAAATAAATCCCGTTTTTTGCAAAAAATGGCGTCCCTGCGCCATTTTTTTCTTTGGCGGCATGTGAAAAACGCAACAATCTTTCGGTTTCCCTACCGGCAAAGGAGGAACTATGCCGCCAGTCATCGACAAGGAAAAATGTACAGGCTGCGGGGTCTGCGCCGAGATCTGCCCGCTCCAGGTGTTCCGCTTCCGCAGGAAGGTGGACGCCATTCCCGAGGTAAAGCGCCCCTATGAGTGCTGGCACTGCAATGCCTGTGTCCTCGACTGCAAGGCCGGGGCCATCGAGCTCCGGCTGCCGCTCACCCACATGCTGCTCTATGTGGATTCGGACAGCCTCAAGCCGAGCTGGACCGGACGCGACACCCAGAAATAACCCTTTTCATACGCAGGAGGACACCATGATACCAGTCACGGAAGAACTCGCCTGTGATGTGGCCGTCATCGGCGGCGGCATTGCCGGGCTCATGGCCGCCATCGCCGCGGCCGACAAGGGCGCGGAAGTGATTTTGCTCGACAAGGCCAACACGCGGCGCAGCGGCGCCGGTGCCACGGGCAATGACCACTTTCTCTGCTGGATACCGGAAAAGCACGGCGACATCAGCGTCGTCTACGACGAATTCATGGACAGCCAGAACGCCACCAGCAACGACACGCCGCTCGTCATGCGCTTTCTGGAGACCAGCCCGAAAATCGTCAACATGTGGAACGACTGGGGCATCAACATGAAGCCCACGGGCGACTGGCACTTTGAGGGCCATGCCTATCCGGGGCGCCCGCGCATCTTCCTCAAGTATGACGGCCACAACCAGAAAAAGGTGCTCACTGCCGAGGCCAAAAAACGCGGCGTGAAAATCATCAACCATTCGCCGGTGCTGGATATTTTCCGCAATGAGGACGGCGTGACCGGCGTGCTCGCGCTGGACGCCTCGGAAGACGAACCCGCCTTCCGCCTCATCCGCGCCAAGGCCGTGGTGGCGGCCACGGGCTATGTGAGCCGCCTCTTCACCACCGACCCCACGCCCAGCCAGATGTTCAACACCAACATGTGTCCCTCGGGCACGGGCGATTCCATCGCGCAGGCATGGCGCATCGGGGCCTATCTCGTCAACATGGAAAAGACCTACCGCCATGCGGGCCCGCGCTTTCTCGCCCGCTGTGGCAAGGCCACCTGGATCGGCGTCTACCGCTACCCGGACGGGCGCCCGGTGGGCCCCTTCATCACCGAACCCAATGTGGAGACCGGCGACATGACGAGCGATGTCTGGTCCTCGGCCTTCACGGACCTGAAGCTCTCCGGCACGGGACCGGCCTACATGGACTGCTCGGGCGCGAGCAAGGAGGACCTCGAGCACATGCGTTGGGCCATGAAGTGCGAGGGGCTCACCGCCCTCCTCGACTACATGGACAAGGAGGGCATCGACCCGGGCAAACACGCCGTGGAATTCGGCCAGTACGAGGCCAACCTCGTCACCAACGGCATCGAGATCGACATCAACGGCGAGAGCAATGTGCGCGGCCTCTACGCGGCCGGCGACATGATGGGCAACATCAGCGGCGACATCGGCGCGGCCGCCGTCTACGGCTGGATCGCCGGGCACCATGCCGCCGACTACCGCGACCGGGAGCAGAGCAAGGGCGAACTCGCCGGCGCGGACGACCGCATGGCCCTCTACAGCGCCATCTACGGGCGCGAAGGCGGCGCCAGCTGGCAGGAGGCCAACTTCGCCCTGCAGCAGATCATGACCGAGTATGCGGACTGCGGGCCGCACCGCGTGCGCTCCGAAACCATGCTCAACGCGGGCATCAAGTATCTCGGCGACCTGCGCAGGAAAATCGTGAAGGACATGGGCGCCTCCGACGCCCACGAGCTCACGCGCGCGGCCGAGGTGCTCAACCTGCTGGACCTCGGCGAGGCGCTCATGATCTCGGCGCGCGGCCGCAAGGAAAGCCGCGGCCGCCACCTGCGCTCCGACTATACCTTCACCAATCCCCTCCTGCGCGACAAGTTCCTGCGCATCTGGCGCGACGGCGACGAAATCAAGACCGAATGGCGCGAACGACTGCGCTGACGGAGGGCTGCCATGCATATCCTCAAACACCTGCGCTGGCCCGCCGTCCTGCTCCTGCCTGTGCTCGTCTACTTCGCGGCCCCGCAGGACATCTCGGCCAAGGCGCCGCTTTTCATGGCCATGACCAGCATGGCCGTGCTGGCCTGGGCCTTCAACGTCTTCCCGGCCATCGGCGTGGCCGCGCTTTTGACCTTCGCCTACATGCTGGGGGGCGTGGCGCCCTCGGAGGTGGTGTTCGGGCCCTGGACCACGGTGCTGCCGTGGCTCACCTTCGCCGCGGTCATCATCGGCGAGGCCATGGACAAGAGCGGCCTCGGGCGCCGGCTGGCCCTGCGCTGCCTCGGCGTGGCCGGGGCCAGTTTCTACGGGCTGCTCTTCGGCTTCTTCATCGGGAGCATCCTGCTCGCGCTGGTGCTGCCGTCCATCCTCGCGCGGCTCGTCATCTTCTGCGCCATCGCCACGGGCATCATCGACACCCTGAGGCTCGACCCCAAGTCGCGCATGTCCTCGGCCATCATCCTCATGGCCTTCATGGGCGCGGCGGCGCCGCAATTCCTCTTCCTGCACACGTCCGAATCCTTCATCTGGGCCTTTTCCATGCTCTTCAAGGACGGCACGGCGCCCAATTTCTGGGAATACTGCATCCACGGCTCCTTCTTCTCCATCTGCTACACCATCGTGTCCATGCTCGTGTGCTGCGTGGTCAAGGGCAAGGAAAAGCTCGAGCAGAGCGGCGAGGGCCTCGCCTACATCCGCCGGAGCCTCGCGGAGCTGGGGCCGCTCACGGGCAAGGAGATCAAGCTGCTCTGCCTCGTGCTCGGCATGGTGCTCGGCTTCATGCTCCAGCCGTGGACCGGCATCGACCCGGTCTACATCTTCTGCGTGCTCGCGCTCTGCTCCTACCTGCCGGGCATCGACATCCTCGAAAGGGAGAGCATGGGGCACCTCGAGGTCATGTTCCTCATCTTCGTGGCGGGCTGCATGGCCATCGGCTTTGTGGGCAATGCCACGGGCTTCAACGCCTGGGCCGTCCAGCAGGTGTTGCCCCTCATGCAGGACTGGAGCGAGACCATGAGCATCGTCATGGCTTATCTCTCCGGCGTCTTCGTCAACTTCATGCTCACGCCTTTCGCCGCCACCGCCGCCTTCACCCCGGCGCTTGGCGAGCTCGGGCAGGCCATGCACGTCAATCCGCTGCCCATCTTCTACGCCTTCCAATACGGCGTGGACCAGTATGTGCTGCCCTATGAGGCCGTGTACTTCCTCTATATCTTCATCACCAACCGGGTGAGCCTCGTGCACATCGCGGGCGCGCTCGTCATCCGCGCCATCGCCTGCGGCTTCATGCTGGCGCTCATCGCCATCCCCTACTGGAAGCTCATCGGCATCATGTAGCGCTGCCGCCTCTCCGGGAACCGAAAGAAAAAGGGAACCGCCCAAAACGGTTCCCTTTTTCGCGCGCCGGTGAGGGCGGGGCTAGTCGGCCGGGCTTTCCTTCGCCCCGGTGCTCGCCAGAAGCACGCCCAGAAGCGTCAGGGCCACGCCGCAGAGCTGCAAAGCACTGAACTCTTCCGAGAGGATGAGCCACGCGAAGAAGAGCGTGAACACGGGCATGAGGTTCCCGAAGAGCGTCACCACGCCAGCCTCGAGGTACTTGAGGGAAAGATTGAAACAGAAGTAGACCGCGATGCCCACGATGATGCCCATGTAGAGCAGGCCGCCCAGGGCCGCGGGGCTGACAGCCACGGGCATGGGGTCCAGAAAGAGCAGCGGCAAAAAGACCAGAGCCCCGCCGATGGCCTGGATGGCGGAAATGGCGAGGAAGGAATAGCGCCGGGAAATATAGCGCACGCACACGGCATAGCCGCTGGCCGCGAGCACGGCGCCGAACATGAGCAGGTTGCCGAGCAGGGGGTCGGGCGCGCGCTCGTCGCCCGGGGCGAAGTACGAGCTGATGCCCACGCCGAACACGGCGAGGCCGATGGCGGCGATGGTGCGCTTCGAGAGACGTTCTTTGAGGAAAATCCACGCGGCGATGGCCGTGCAGATGGGGAGGCACCCGGCGATGACGCCGCCCTGCGCCGCTGTGGTGTATTTCAGGGAAAAGGTCTCGCAGAGGAAGAACAGGCACGGCTCAAAGGCTACCAGAAGGACGAGGTAGAACCAGTCGCCCTTCTGGTAGGGGAGATGCGCCCAGCGCCGCCAGAGCAGGAGATAGAACAGGGCTGCAAAACCGACGCGCGCAAAGACGATCTGCCCGCCCGTGAACGAGCCGTAGGCGAATTTCACGGCAATGATGCCGCCGCCCCACATGGCGAAACAGAAAACCAGCAGGCAGAGAATGAGCCGGGTGGACGGTGTTTTCATGCAAGCCCCCTTGTGGCCGCAAGGTAGCCTGCACCCGGCTTTGCCAGTGGCGCACATGCGCCATTTTTGGGAATTTCCGGCGGGTGGGCCTACAGGCAGTCGCAAAGGGTGCGCGCACGCAGCGAATGGAGGCGGATGGAGCCGTTTTCAAGCTCCCGCCGCAATTCGCCCACGCGGCGGCCTATGCTTTCCGGCGCGCCCTTGCCCGCAGCGGCGAGAAAGGCGGAAAGCCCGGCCACGTCCACGCCGCCGTTGGCAAGGCCATAGACCACGATTTCCTTGCCGCGAAAGCGGGGCGAGGCCGCCGAGGCCGCGATTTCATAGACGGCATTGTCCGCCCGCTTGACGATGGAAAGAAGGGTGTGGCCGGGATACGCGGGGGCCTGGTCCGTATCGAGGCCCACCAGATAGGCGTCTGCCGCCTTGAGCCTCGCAAGGGCCGCGGCATTGCCCGCGCCAGCTGCCAGCGCCACCACGTCCGCCCCGGCGCCGAGAAGCCCGGCGGTCTTGGCGGCGGCGGTTTCGCCGTCGGTGAAGGAGCCGACAACGGCCTGCACCACGCGCACCTCGGGCGCGGCCAGTTGCGCGCCCTCGGCGAAGCCGCTGAAGAGCGAGCGCATGGCGGGCGTGTCCTCGCCGGAGAGCCAGCCGATGGTCGCGGCGGCATTGATGCCCGGAAGCTTCGCCTGCGTCAGCAGGGCGGCAGCCGCCCCGGCGAGGAAGGCGGCCTGCTCGTCCGCAAAGGTCACGGACATGATGTTGGGCGCGCGCACGCCCGCGTCGACGCAGCCGAACAGGGTGCGCCGGAAATTGGCCGCATTGTTGCGCAGGACCTCATGCAGCCCGTCCGAGGCCACGAGCACGAGGTCCGACTCCGCGGCGGCCTTGCGCAGGGCCGCGGCCTGGTCCGTGCCTTTGGGCGCGTAGACCACCGCGGTCTCCATGCCGAAGTCCCGGCGGGCGCGCTCAAGGCCGGTCAGCAAAAGGTCGTTCCACGGCGAGGCCTGCTCATGCTCGAGCAGCAGGGTCGCGCGCAGGGGGGCGCTCCGCGGGGCCTCCGCGGCCGAAAGGGCACCGGGCGGCAAGAGGAGGCTCGCCGCAAGGAGCAGGCAGCCCAGCAGCAGGGCCACGCGAAAGGACAGGCGAAAAACGTGGGGTTTCATACGCAACAGGCGTCCTTCCCTTGTGCCTTAAATGGTGACCGCCCCGGACGACGCGCCGGACTTTGGCGCCTTTTTCGGAGCCGGAGCCGGGGCCGGATTGGCCTTGGCAGGCGGCGCCGCCTGCTCCTGCGCGCCCGCGGCAAGGGCGTATTGCCTGGCCGTCTGCTCCAGGGCCGCGCGGCCCACCACCAGCCAGTGCTCGCCCAGCTTGCGCAGGGCGAGCCAGCTGGTGAGCCGGGCCGGGGTGGTGATCTTGGCGATGGCCGCCTCGGCGTTCAGCTCCACGATCTTCGCGTCGCGCAGGGCCTCGGGAACCCAGGGGCATTCCGGCGTATCGTCCGTGCGGCAGCGGGCCATGAGTTCGCCCGTGCTCACGCCGCGCGTGAAATCCGCCTCCATCTGGGCCTTCATGTCCAGCGCCCCTGAGAGGAGCTGGTCCACATTGCCGAGCCGGAAGAGCCGCCCGAGCGAGCCCAGGGCGCGCAGGGCCGGGTCATTGGCGGCCAGGTTCCTGATATGGTTCTCGGCATAGGCCGTCATGTCCAGCCCTGAGAGAAAGGCCGCGCTGTCATTGTTGTCCAGCGCTTTGGCCAGGCTGTTGAGCGCCTTTTGCGGGCCGCTCGCGCCATTGCAGCCCAGCACCGCAAGGGCCAGAAGCACAGCGCACGCCAGCCGGAAAATCTGCTTCCTTTTCATTTGCTGCTCCTCGTCGTCCTTTCGGGCCGCACGCGGCCCGTGGTCATTCTAAACGAGGCGGAGGGGCGCGTCCAGCGCGGCCCTAGCCGAGCACAAAATCCCGCAGGGCGCGGACTTCGCGCCGCAAGGCGTCATAGTCAAAACGGGTGAAGCGCCCGTCGTGGTAGAGCACCTCGCCCCCCACCATGCTGAGCCGCACCTCATGGCCCGTGGCCGCGTACACGAGGTGCGAGACGGGCGCATACATGGGCTGGAGATTGGGTTCGGCAAGGTCAAGGGCGATGAGGTCCGCGGCCATGCCCGGAGCGAGAGCCCCCAAATGCGGCGCGCGCAGGGCCGCGGCACCGCCGAGGGTCGCCATGTCCAGCACGGCCCCGGCCGGTACGCTGGCCGGGTCCCCGCTGACGAGCTTGTGCATAAGCGCCGCGCGGCCCATCTCCTGAAAGAGGTTGCACTGGTTGTTGCTGGCCGGGCCGTCCGTGCCGAGCGCCACGGGAAGCCTGCGGGCAAGCATGGCGGGCACGGGCGCGGCCCCGGAGGCGAGCTTCATGTTGGAGGAGGGATTATGCACGACCGCCGCGCCGCTCGCGGCGAGCAGGTCCAGCTCGGCCTCATCCACATCCACCACATGGGCGAAGGTGCAAGGGGCCTCGAGCACGCCGAGCTCCCGGCAATACTCCACCGGGCGGCGGCCGTGCTCCTCAAGAGAGCGCGCAGTCTCGTCCCTGGTCTCGGCGAGGTGCATGTGGAAAGGCAGGTCGAGCTCCAGGGCGAGGTCGCGGCAGGCGGTGATGATTTCGGGCGTGGTGGTGTAGACGCTGTGGCAGTTGACAGCAACCGCAATGCGGTCATGCCCGGCATAGCGCCGGGCCAGCTCGCGCGTGGCCGCAAGCGCGGCCGCGGCGTCGGGGCAGGCCGCCGAAGGAAAGCCGAACACCGCCTCCCCGCCCGTGCAGCGCAGCCCGGCCGCATCCGCGGCCTCGAGCACCGCGCCCTCGAAAAGGTACATGTCCATGCAGGCCGTCGTCCCGGTGCGCAGCATCTCCGCAAAGCCAAGCAGGCTGCCTGTGCGCACGATGTCCGCGCTGAGGCGGGCCTCCACCGGGAAGATGCGCCCGGTGAGCCATTCCATGAGCGGCATGTCGTCCGCGAGCCCGCGCAGGAAGGTCATGGCCGCGTGGGAATGGGCGTTGACGAGGCCCGGCAGAACGAGCATGTTCCCGAGGTCGAGCCGCTCCCGGGGCTGCCAGCGGTCGGCAAGCTCCTCGGCGCCACCCACGTCGAGGATGACGCCCTCCGCGATGGCGAGCGCGCCGGGGGCGAGGATGCGGCGCTCCGCATCCTGGGTGACGAGCACGCCCGCATGGACAAGGGTCTGGCACTCGGGCATGGAGAATCCTTGTTGCGCTTGAGGGGAGGTAAAGATGCGGCAAGACCCGAACGCCGTCACGGCCCTGATTTTTCACGGCCTCGCGGGCACGCCCTTCGAGGTGGCTGCCGTGGCGGAGGCGCTCAGGACGGAAGGCATGGCCGCGCACACGCCGCTTTTGCCCGGCCACGGCGCAGGCCCGGAGACGTATCTCGCCTCGTCCTTCACCGAGTGGCGCGCCTTTGCCCGCACGGAATATCAGCGCCTCAGCGCCGGGGGCCCGGTGCTCCTCGGCGGCTATTCGCTTGGCGGCATCCTCGCGCTGGACATTGCCGAACACGCTGCGGAGCGGGGGCTCCCCGCGCCCGCCGGCCTGCTCTTGCTGGCGACGCCGCTGTGGTTCGGCGCGTGGCGCCCCGCTTTACGCCTGCGCGGGCCCGGGAGCTGGCGCTTCCGCCTGTTGCCGCTTGCGGCGCACCTCTGGCCCGTGCTGCGCGTACCGCCGCGCTCGCCCGAAGCCAGGGCCGTGGCCCCGTGGCAGGGGCATGAAGAGGTCTGCTCCCTGCGCCATTTTGCGGAGCTCGATGGCGCGCTCAAAGGCATCCGCCGCCGCCTTGGCCTCGTGCGGGCGCCGCTTTGCGTCATCCAGCATTTTCACGACGCAAGCTCGCCGCCCGCACAAGCCACGTGGCTGCTCGCGCATTGCGCTTCGCAGGTAGCGGAGCTCCATCTCCTGCGCACCACAAGCCCGCATGGCGGGCATCTTCCCACAACGCACCGGGAAAGCCGGGACCGCGTTGCGGAAATCGTGCGCATCTTTGCGCGGGCCTGCACAGGCCCGCGGACGATGGCGCCCGGCGATCCCTTTTAAGCAGCCTAGAAGCCCAGCTGGGCGAGCATGTCGTCGATGGCGGCCTGCGAAACGCCGTTCTTGTCCGGGCCCTTGAGCTCCGAGCCTGCGGCCTTTGTCTCGCCCCCGGCTTGCGGCTGCTTGCGGCTCTCCCGGAAGTCGGCCACGGCCTGCCGCGCCTCGTCCTGGAGGGTCTGCGCGTCCTTGGCCGGGTCCTTCTCCGCCCCGTCCATGACAAGGCCCGAGGCCACATAGAGGTCCACCACCTGCCGCTCGATGCCGTTGAGCGCCGTCACCACCTTCTTGATGCGCTGGCCCGTGATGTCCTGAAAGCTCAGGGTGGTGAGCAGGGTGGTGAGATCGCTGCCCAGCTCGTCATTGATGGCCGCGAGCCGCGCCATGCCCGGCGCCTCGCCCGCGGCGGCTATAAGTTCCGCGCTCTCGGCCTGGAGCTCGAGCTGCTTTTCCACGATTTCCATGATGCTCATGGCCGCGGCTTCCGTGTCCCTGAGCACTTCGTCGAGCTGGGCCGAGGCCTCGTGAAAAAGCGCGTCCGTGGCCGGGGCCGCGCCGTCCGCCGCCGAGGCCGTGGAGATCTGCTGGTAGATGTCCTTCAGGCCCTGGCGCATGTCCGCGCTCAGTTGCCGGTAGACCGCTTCCTGCCGCTTCTGTTCCGACATGGTCCCTTACCTCTGTGACGGCGTTGCTTCGTGATATTGTTCCACATGCGCGGCAATGATGTGCAGCGTGAAATTTCTGCTGCTCCTACTAACGCCGAAATTATCCGTCAAAAACAGCCTTTTCGGCGCTTGCTACGTCAGAGAAAAATTTTCTTGGTCGAGTACTTAAGTACACTCCCTGCGAAAATTTTTATCTTCCTTGCAAGCGCCGAAAAATCTTATTTTTTAGGATTCTTCCGGCACTAGCATCCGTCTGTCGCTTCGCTCCAGCCGGAATCTGGAATACTTCTCGCCCGCACTAACAATATCTTTCCGGAGCGCCCGGCCGTCTAGCTGTTGGTCTTGAGGAAACTCTTGGCCCGCGCCGCTTCCGGCGTGTTGGGATACTTCTTGATGACCTCTTCCATGCGCGCCTTGGCCGCCGCCGCCTGGTTGATCTTGCTGAAGGAGATGCCCTGCTTCAGGTAGGCGCCGGGCGCGCTCGATGACTTGGGATACTGCTTGATCACCTTGTCATAGGCGAGCGCCGCATCCGCAAACTGGTTGCGCTGGAAATAACATTCCGCAAGATAGTATTGCGCTTCCGCGGCCTGGCTGTGATCCTTGTAATTCTTGAGGAAATCCGTGAAGGAGCGCTGGGCCTCCTCATACTTGCGCGCGTTGTAGGCGTTGACGCCCGCATCGAAAAGCGCAAGCGAGATGTCCTTTTGCGGCACCTGCGCCACGGGCTTGGGGTCTGCCTGGCCCCAGGTGGATTCGGACGGGGCCTGCGCGGGCACGCTGCCGCCCGCCGTGCCGTCCGCGGGAAGCCCGTAGCTCCCGGTGGCCGCGGCCGCACCCCCCGCAGCCCCGGCTGCGCCTGCGGCGGCGAGGCCGCCCATGGGCACCGGGGGCTGGGCCGTGGCCGTTCCGTCCGCCGTGGCGGGCATGACCGGCTGCGACATGACAGGCGCTGCGGCCGCCGTGCTCATGGGCTCGCCCAGGTCGAGGTTGAGGGCCATGCTGGTGTTCACCTGGCGCAGGGCCGTGTCATGGCGGCGCACCCGGTCCACCAGCGCGCGCGCCCCGCCCGCGTTGTTGAGGTCGTCCATCTGGCCCTTGAGCGCATTGAGCTCCTGACGCATGGCCTGCATCTGGTTCCAGGTGTCGGCCTGGCTCGGCTGCAACTGGCGCAGCTGGGCGTCATGCTGCTGCACCCGCTGCTCGAGGTTCTGGCTGCCTTGGGTGGCGCAGCCGCCAAGCACAAGGAAACCCAGGCCGAGGGCGAAAAAACGGAAAGCGCCTGTGCTTTTCATCCTTGCCTCCGTCAGATTTTGGCAAGGGCCGTCTTGCGGCCCGTGAAGATATAGATGATCCCGCCGATGACCGGCACAAACACTACGAGCACCAGCCAGAGGGCGCGCGCCTGCGGCGTCGGGAAATCGTGGTTCCAGATATGCCAGATGCTCCAAAAGGTGGGCAGCATGGGTATCCAGACCACCACGGCGTGCCACCAGGCGAAGCTCATGCCGGTTTCTCCCCCGCGGCGGCCGCCTTCTGCCTTTCCGCCCGCCACACGGCAAGGCAGGCGAAGGCCGCGCCCACGCAGATGCCCATGTCCGCCACGTTGAAGGCCGGCCAGTGCCAACCGCGCCAGTAGACATCCAGAAAATCCACCACCGCCCGGAAGCGCAGCCTGTCGATAAGGTTGCCCATGGCCCCGCCGAGGATGAGCCCGAGGCCCACCAGCATGAGCGGCTGGCGCGTGTGGCGCGCGAGCACCGAAATGGCCCACACCGCCACCAGCGTGGCGGCGAGGAAGAGCCAGAACTGCCACTCGATATCTGAGCGGTTGAGAAAGCCGAAAGCCGCGCCCCGGTTGCGGATATTCACCAAATCAAAAAAGCCGGGGATGACCACCACGGGCCTGTGCTCCGGGATATGGACCATGACGAGCCACTTGCTCGCCTGGTCCAGGAGCAGCAGGCCCGCCGCGGAGCCGAGCAAAAGGCCCCGGCGGAAGCCCGGGCCGCGCCCCGCGCTCATGCGCCGGCCCCTTCGAGCTCGCGCACCACGGCCGCGCAGCGCGGGCAGAGCGTGGGATGCGCCGCGTCCGTACCCAGATCTTCGTGATAGATCCAGCAACGCTCGCACTTTTCGCCGCGGGCCTTTTCCACGCTCACGGCAAGGCCCTCCACCCCGGTGTCACGGACGGCGTTTTCCGGCGCGTCGGCGAGCCGCGCAAGCTCAAGCTGCGAGACGATGCACACGGCCCGAAGGTCCGTGTCGAGGCTCGTGAGCCGCTCGCGCACATCGTCGGCCAGCCAGAGCGTGACCCGCGTGTCCAGCGAGTGGCCCACCACGCCCTCGCGGCGCAGCGGCTCGATGGCCGCGGTCACGGCGCCGCGCACGGCGAGCAGGGTCATCCAGTCGTCGCGCACGCCGTCCGGCAAAAGGTAGGGCGCGATGTCCACGGGCTGGAGCGCGAACACCGTCTTTTGCGGGCCGCGCAGGCCCTCGGGCAGGTGTCCGAAAATCTCATCCGCCGTGAAGGAGAGGATGGGCGCCATGTCGCGCAGGAGCAGGCGCAGGATGTGCCACAGCGCGCTCTGGGCCGAGCGCCGCTCGCGGCTGTCCGGGGCCGAGGCGTAGAGGCGGTCCTTCAGGATGTCGAGATAGATGGCCGAGAGGTCCGTGACGCAATAGTTGTGCAACCCGTGGAAGACCTTGTGGAACTCGAAGTCCAGATAGGCCTCGGCCAGCCGCTCGTGGAGGCGCGCCGCCGAGTCGAGGGCGAAGCGGTCCAGCGGCAAGAGCTCGCCGGGAGCCATGAGGTTCTCGCGGTCAAGGCCGTCCATGTTGCCGAGGAGGAAGCGGCAGGTATTGCGGATGCGGCGGTAGGCGTCCACGAGGCGGCGCAAAATCTCGTCCGAGATGCGGATGTCCTCCCGGTACTCCACGGACGATGCCCAGAGCCGCAATATCTCGGCCCCGAACTTGTCGATGAGCTCCTGCGGGGCGATGACATTGCCGACAGACTTGGACATCTTGCGGCCATTGCCGTCCACCACATAGCCGTGGGTGAGCACCGCCTTGTAGGGCGCGGCCCCGCGCACGCCCTCGGCAATGAGCAGGGAGCTGTGGAACCAGCCGCGGTGCTGGTCCGAGCCCTCGAGGTAGAGGTCCGCCGGGAAGCGCAGCTCGGGCCGGGCCTCGAGCACGGCGGCGAAGCTCGTGCCGGAATCGAACCAGACGTCGAGGATGTCCGTTTCCTTGCGCCAGTGCCGGCCGCCGCACTTGGGGCACTTGAGCCCCTCGGGCACGATGTCCTCGAGCGGCGTGGCGTACCAGTAATCGCAGCCCGTGGGATATTCGGCAAAGCGGGCGCAGATGGCGCGCATCCAGTCGGGGTCGTTCCAGGCCTCGCCGCAGTCCTCGCAGATGAGGGCGAGAATGGGCACGCCCCACTGCCTCTGGCGCGAGATGCACCAGTCGGGCCGGAACTCGATCATGTTGTGGATGCGCTCGCGGCCCCAGGCGGGTATCCAGCGCACGTCGTTGTCGATGGCCGCCAGCGCGCGGGCGCGCAGGTCATTCTTTTCCATGCTGATGAACCACTGCGTGGTGGCCCGGAAGATGACGGGCTTCTTGCAGCGCCAGCAATGCGGATAGGAATGGGAGAGCGCAGCCTCGGCCATGAGCGCGCCTTCCAGCTCCAGACGCTCGATGACTTTGGGATTGGCCTCGAACACGTTGAGCCCGGCGAAATACTCCACCGTGGGCAGGAAGCGGCCCGCGTCGTCCAGCGGCGAATAGACCTCGAGGCCGTACTTGAGGCCGACCTCATAGTCCTCGCGGCCGTGGCCCGGCGCGGTGTGCACGCAGCCCGTGCCCGCGTCCAAGGTCACATGCTGGCCGAGGATGAGCGGTGAATCGCGGTCATAGAAGGGATGGCGGGCCACAAGCCCCTCGAGCTTCGCGCCGCGGGCACGGCCCACGATGCGCGCATCTTCCCAGCCGAAGGCCGCGGCGCACGCGGGCAGGAGCTCCTCGGCGAGCACATACTGGCCGTCCCCGGCCTCCACGAGCACATAGTCGAATTCGGGATGCAGGCACACGGCCTCATTGGCCGGGAGCGTCCAGGGCGTGGTGGTCCAGATGACCACGGCGGCGCGCCCGGGGTCGGCGCCGGGAAAAATCTCGGCGAGCTTCGCATCCGGCAGGGCAAAGCGCACATAGACCGAAGGCGAGGTGTGGTCGCCGTATTCCACCTCCGCCTCGGCGAGCGCCGTGTGGCAGGAGCAGCACCAATAAATGGGCTTCTTGGCGCGGCTCACGCCGCCTTCGGCCACAAAGGTGGCGAGATTGTCCGCCGTGGCGGCCTCATAGGCCGGGAGCATGCTGAGATAGGGGTGAGCCCAGTCGGCGAGCACGCCGAGGCGCTTGAACTCCTCGCGCTGAATGTCGATCCAGCTCTCGGCATAGGCGCGGCAGCGGCGGCGCACATCGAGCACCGGGAGCGTCTTGCCGTCGGCCTTGAGCTCCTGCTCCACCTTGTGCTCGATGGGGAGGCCATGGCAGTCCCAGCCGGGCACATAGCGCGAGGCCCAGCCCTGCATGTTGTGCGACTTGACCACCATGTCCTTGAGAATCTTGTTGAGCGCCGTGCCCATGTGGATATGGCCGTTGGCATAGGGCGGCCCGTCATGGAGCACATAGTCCCCCTTCGCTCCCGAGGCCGCCACCATGGCCTCCCGGGCGTGGATGGCTTCCCAGTGGCGGAGCATTTCCGGCTCGCGCTGGGCCAGGTTGGCCTTCATGGGAAAACTCGTCTTGGGAAGGTTGAGGGTCTTTTTGTAATCGCTCATGCCGACTCCAGCAGTGGTTGCCCGACAGTGATAGAACGCGCCCGCCCGGAAATATCGGGCAGGCGACGGGACAAGGCGCGCAAAAATCGGCCTAGTTTGGGCAATGCCGCGCGCAAAGTCAAGAAGCGCCGGGGCCCCGGCCCGGCCGCGCGGGAACGCACGGCACGGGCAAGCGGGGAAAAACGGCCCCTAGCGCGGCTGCTTCATGACAAAGCCGTTGTCCGGGACCTTGCGCACGTCGCTCACCATGGGGAAGTGCATCCCGGCGAACAGGGAGCGCTCCGCCGCGGCGCGGTCCAGAAGGCGCTTGCGCGCGGCCGCGGCCTTTTCGCCGTCCATGTCATAGACGGTGCTGAGGTCCGGCCGGGCGAGCTGCACGGGCGCGATATGGAGGATGTCGCCCGCGATGGTCATCTTGTCCTTGCCGGAAACGATGTCATAGGCGGTGTGGCCCGGCGTGTGGCCCGAGGCGTCCACGGCCGTGACGCCGGGGAGCACTTCGTCGCCATAGGCGAACTGCTTCACCTTGTAGGCCGCGGCCACCTTCTTGGCGAGGTCCACGGCGGCCTCGCCCCGATTGACGCCGCCCCCGCCGACCCAGGCCGCGTATTCCGGCGCGGAGATCCAGAGCGTGGCATTGGGATAGACCGGGCGCCCGTTATCCAGAAGGCCGCCGATGTGGTCCATGTCCATATGGGTGAGGAGGATGTCGGTGATGTCGTCCTCGGCGATGCCGTTTTCATGCAAAAGGTCGGCGGTGTGGCCCTCCACCTTGTGCCCCTTGCCCCAGCCCGCGTCCACGAGCACCTGGCGGCCGTCCTTCTTGAAATAAAAAGTCTGGTCAACCGCGGGTACGGGGCCGTTCTGGAACACGCCCACAAATTCGGGCGCCTTTTCCGCGAGGCCCGGCAACAGCTGCTGGCCCATGCTCACATCCGCATCGCGGATGACCATGACATCAACATCGCCCACGGAATAGTGGTCCACGCCGTCCCCGGCGAGGGCGGGCGCCGTCAGGACGAGGAGGAGCGCCAGAGACGCGCCCAGTTCCTGCAAAAGTCGCATAGAGGTCCCCTTTGTGAAGATGTTGTTCCCGCGCGGCCGGCCTGTATCCACAGGATGCCGAGCCTAAAACAGCGGGAAGTGGGGGTCAAGGCGTTCGCCGCGCAGGCAGGAAACACGCGGCGGATGCCGCTTTCCGCGCCGCGTATTGACTGGAGAAATGCCGCCTTGCTATGCTCGCGGCGCCCACCGCGGATGCCCACCCCAGCCCGGAACGCCGGCCCGCCAGGAAGAAGCTCATGAAACTGTGCCCCATGCTCCTGAACGACATCAACCTTGAGCCTGCTTCGCTCCAGCCCTGCTGCGATGTGCACGGCTGCGAGGTGCCCGCCTTCCCCTTTTCGGGCGGCAACGTGGATATGCAGGCCTATGCGGCGCACGTCGCCAAGAGCCTGCGCCGGCTGCAGGAAAAAGACGACCGCCTTTGCCGCGGCTGCCCCTCGTTGCAGGAGATCCCGGTTGCGCAGGTGACGGACCTGAAAATCAAATTCAAGACGGTCAGCATCAATTCCCATCGCTATCTCTGCAACTGCAAATGCGTGTATTGTGAGCTGTGGAAGCATCGGGAGCGGGGCCTCGGCTATCCGGTCCTGCCCGTGCTGAAAAGCCTGGCTTCGCAACAGGCGCTCGCCGCCAACTGCTTTTTCAGCTGGGGCGGCGGGGAACCGAGCATCCTCAAGGATTTTGAAGAGGCGAGCCTGTGGGTGACCAGGAGGGGATTCTGGCAAAACGTCCACACCAACGCCCTGCGCTTTTCCCCGGCCATCGCGTTCCTGCTGCAGGAGCGGCGCGGGGAAATCAATATCAGCCTGGATTCGGGCACAGCGGAGACCTACCAGAAGGTGAAGGGGGTGGACGGCTTTGCCGCCGTTACCAAAAGCCTTGGCAGGTACGCCGAAGCCGCGGGCGATGCGCAAGCCATATCCCTGAAATACATTATCTTTGAGACCAACAACAGTATTCCGGAGATCACGAGGTTCTTTGACCTCTGCGTCCAGTTCGGCATCAAAATGGTCCAGTTCTCCCTGGATTTCCGCGAGGTGAACGGACGCGGCCCCTCGCAAAAAACCTTACTGGCCGCGGCCTTTTTCGCCTCCCGTGCGGCGGCTCTGGGGCTTCAGTGCACGCCCTTCTTCATTCCGCCCAAATACCTGGAAAATATCGCCAGTTTGCAACAACGCTTTTTTGCCACCCAAGAGAACCTGAACGAGCCCTGAACGAGTACTGACCGCCCGCATAAGGCTGGCCTTATGGCGTCCTCTCCGGGTTCCGGCAAGGTGGGCTGCCTGCGGCGCTGGCGCAGGGGGAATATCCACACCTCGCGCGACGCGCCGTCCGCGCCCGGTCAGGAGGCGGCGGGCTTGGCGCCCGGCTCCCCGGGCGTCTGCGCCGCGGCAGTCCGGGCTATGGCCTCAAGCTGCTCCGGGGTGAGGGGGGTGTGGATGCCGCCGAAATGGATGCGGTTCATTTCCGCGGGCTTGAGGGCGACGGCCGAAGGACACTCCGGTTCCTTAATGTTTTTCATGGCAGGGCAATTTCCTGAAAACCGCGAGAACCTGGTTGAGCGCCAGCACGGCGCAGAGATAGACGGCCAAAAGGACGAGGAAATCGGCATGGAAGGGATCGGCCGAGCAAAGCCAGCCGCCCCCGAGCCAGGAGAAGAAGAGCAGCCAGAGCGTCGACTGCACGCCCACGCAGAGGGTGCACCAGTGCTTCGCCCGGAATTTCTGGTACCAGATGCTCCACACCGTGTAGGGCAGGCAGCAGATATTGCAGACGGCGAGGGCGCCCCACATATGGGGAAAGAGGAGCAGGGTGACGAGGGAAACGCCAAAATAGCCGAAGCCCACCTCGCTCCAGGAAAAGACGCCGAACAGCTTGGAGACCGGCAGTTCCATGATGGAATCGCAGCCCCCCTGCTCCAGCACGCCGCATACCCTGTCGGAGGCCGCGGTATGGATGTTCAGCGACTTCTGGAGCAAAAGATAGGAGAAGTAGAGCCCCACGCAGTTAAAAAGCGTCAGCAGTATGGTGGAGACATGCGCGTACACGCCGCGCGTCACGAAAAAGTAGGCGAAAACGACCAGGGCGGCGATGCCGAGCACGGAGCGCGCCATGCCCGAAATCACCTCGGTGAGGCGGTGGCTCCGGTAGTCCGGCTCGCGGGACTTGTCATCGGGAAATGCCAGGAGGGCGATCCCGTTCCAGGCATCTATGAAGTCCTGAAGGCCGATTTTCTGCGTCTCGCCCACGGAATCATATTCCACGCCCTCGGGCCCCAGCGCGGTAACGATGACGAAGGCGCCGGAGCCCGTCTGCGCGAGAAAGGGAGCCGTGAGAGCGGTTATTTCCCGCTTGTCGGCGAAGCGCAGCCCCTTGTTGGGCACCCCGTATTCAGTGAGCAGATGCGAGAGTCCGTACAGGGACTTGAAGGTCATGTTCCTGAACTGCGCGTCCGACCAGCTGTCCGTATGCGGCACGCCGAGCGCCGTCAGAAAGCGAGAAAAAATGCTGTGGGCCTGCATGGCGTCGGTCAAAAGGACTGGATTTTCGCGAGAAGGTCGTTGCCGTCAATCTCGCCGCTGTGGCGCCACACTTCCGTGCCGTTGAGATAGATGATGAAGGTCGGCACGCCGTCCACCCGCGCCTCGTGCGCGGCGGCCTGGTTCTGGTCGATATCGAGCTGCACCACGGGGATCTCGTCGCCGAGCAGTTCCTTGATTTGCGCCACAACGGGCATCATCCTCTGGCAATGGGGGCACCACGTCGCAAAAAATTCCACCATGACGACACGGGCTTCCTGAGTCACTTGCGCGTAATTCATCGTTCTTCTCCTTGGGCTTGGGTCAGCAGCCTTCTCCGGCCTAGCCAGCAGCGGGAATTTTGTCAACTGGGCGCCGGCCGAGAGGAGCGCGGCCGCCCCCTGCACGGGGCGCCAAGCAGGTTTTTGACTTTCGACTCATCGCCGGCTTTCCGCGGGCGAACCGCCTTCCGGGCGCGTTCCGCGGCAGGAGAAAGGAAGTGCAAAAACGAAGGGCCGCGGCTTTCACCGCGGCCCCCGGAATTTCTGGTCGGGATGAAAGGATTTGAACCTTCGACCCCTTGAACCCCATTCCGAGCATATAGTTTCCACTCTTTACTCCTGAACCCCAGATTTCCCTTGCTAGTCAAGGGTGTTAGGGATATATACCTCCACATAGCACCGCCCAATTCCTAGCACTTTAACCCGAAAATGTGGGGCCATTGTGGGGCCGGAATGAGCAGAGAGAAGAAACCCACCTCATACCCCGGTGTCAGATACCGCGAAAACGCTAACCGGAAACACGGGATACGACAAGACCGCTATTTCTTCATCCGCTACCGGGTGAACGGCCAGCTTAAGGAAGAGGGCGTAGGTTGGGCCTCGGAAGGCATGACTGCCGAAAAGGCAAGCAAACTCCTTGGCGAGATTCGTGAGAACATCCGCGTAGGGTGCGGCCCACAATCCCTGACTGAGAGGCGAGAACAGAACGAGGAAGCCAAAATCCGAGAGCAGGAACGTGCAGAGCGTGAACAGCGTCAAGCTGTCCTTTATGGAAAGTTCTTTGAAGAGGAATATTTCCCCACCACAAGCCTTAAAAAGAAAAAGGGCAGCATCGAGTCAGAAAAAGCCCTGCACACGAAATGGATTTCACCTGTTCTGCAAGCAGTCCCGCTCCTGGAAATAAGCTATTCCCACATCGAGAAAATCATAAATACCATGCGCGAAGCTGGCAGAAAACCCCGCACCATAAAGTACGCCCTCTCGGTAATCTCTCAAGTGTGGACATATGCCAAGGATAAAGGCATCGCCAGCGGTGATTCACCAACGAGGAGATTCAAAATCTCCCGGCTCGATAATGAGCGCGCGCGTTTCCTGACAAGAGAAGAAGCCCGTATGCTACTTGATGAGTTGGGCAAGCATAGCTTTGATTTACGAGATATGGCTACACTTTCCCTGTTTTGTGGACTCCGAGCTGGAGAGATATTCAAGCTCCAATGGGCTGACATTGACATGGATGCGGGAACCATCTTTTTACGGGGAACTAAGGCTGGCAATTCACGCTATGCCTTTTTTACTGACGAGGTTCGCAATATTATTACGGAGCGAGCCAAAAGCCACCATGACCGCGACCAACTCCTGTTTCCAGCTACGAATGGAAATAAACGTGACCGAATTTCCAAAACCTTTCGGCTAGTTGTCAAGGAACTTGGGCTGAATGACGGGATAGATGATCCAAAACAGAAGGTGGTATTTCATACCCTGCGCCACACGTTTGCCTCTTGGCTGGCTCAGGGGCAAATCCCCCTGTATAATATCCAACGCCTCATGGGTCATTCAGAAGCCAGAATGGTTCAAAGGTATGCCCACCTGAGCAGCGAAAGCATGAGGCAGGCTGTCAATGTTCTCAATGGGGCACTTGTACCGGAAGAAGAACTGCCAGAATCGGCAAAAGTAATCCCCTTCAGGGGAAGGTGAAATCAGACATGATGCTCGTTATGCCCTCTTAACAATCCGTGCCAGAAATGATAGAAGTAAAAGGAATGAGAAAGTTTGAAGTGGATAGGAGAAATCCAGGAAGGGCAATAGTGACAAAAAAGGAGGAACGGATGTATAGAATTATACTTCAAACAGCGCTTGCTGCGGTTTTAATGTTTGCCGTTGGCTGTGTCTCGATGGAGCAAAGAATACAGAATGATGTTGCTGACCGCAAGGCACAGGCTTATGCTCTTGCTAATGAGGGATTAGAATCAATAAATACAATCCCTAAACTACCTGCAAACTGGCAGAATCTGGTTAAGCAGGAAATTTCAGGGCTGCTTAAAGACCCTGACAGCGCAAAATATACTTTTAAAGAGCAGCCAAAATATTGTAGTTTTTCAAATCTCGGTTATTTTTCTGGCCCAATCAGAGATTATACTGCACCACTGATTGGGTATGCAGGTCTTGTTTTTGTCAACTCCAAGAATAGTTTTGGTGGCTACACAGGAAATCAACCTTGGTTTTATATGATTTCAGATGGCCACGTCTCCCTCCTTCAGACAAATAACTTTGGGATATGGCATTCACTAAATGATGTTCAAGACCATCTTATGCGGTCATACACAGAATGCTTATTAATTAAGGAATAAATTGCATCTCAAAATAAGAGTGACTTGCGTGTAGGATGGTAAGGAAAAGCTACCATCCTACACGCATTTTTTTGCGATCTTTCATATATTCAACATATAATAAGGAATCGCCTTGTATAAAAAACAAACACTCCTACTGATTAAGAATATAAACCTGCATAACATATTCATAATCAGGTATAAGCATGATATGACAAGATAAGTAAAAAAATACTCATCAAAAAGTTCGACAACTCATTTCCGAGAAAGAGGAAAAACATTAGTAAAAATAAAATTATCTTGGATGAGTAATGGTAAGAATGGATAGATACCTAATGGATAAGATATAGAATATATTAGACGAGAAAAAAAAATTAGATTCTTAATAATTGTCTACTGACTTTGTTACTTAGTAGAGATTCTTGGATTGAAACCAAACAAGTTGACAAACTTGTTTACCATGAGATTATATAACCTGTCTTGATATTCTTTGGCTACTATGAAGCTGTCATGAATACAAAGACAGCAAATATCATCTTCAGCAAGGGATACCATAATTTGTTCAGCTATTGAGCTATCAAGATATTGAAGTCTTACTCCATGTCCTGTGCATAGATATTTCTTAATAGGGCTATGAGTTTCTTTCAATACCTCCAGAATTATTTTTGGGCGTGGAGAAATAAGACCTGTCTTTTTTTCGAACTCACTTATTTCCACCCTTATAGCTTGCATGGCAGAAGTTTCATTCTCGGCATTGATAGCGATATTTACGGCCTTTTTAATAATAGGTCGGAAACAGCAATCAACACCAGGCAAGACATAAAGGTCGCTCGCAGGAGGAGTTAAATTCTCTAGCCCGTAGAGCATACTTAAATGGAGGCAGGAGTAATCAAGTTCAACGGTACTCTTACCATCAATGGTGATATATTTTCTAAGTTCTGATTTAATCATCTGAGTCCAATGGAAATAAAATCTACCTCCTTGCTTAAAATCTGAGTTATTAAATATCCTGACATATTTCTTTGTCTGTTCATTGATAGGGCAATCACGCATGAAGTCAAAAAATTCATCCCAAGGAATATCAGTCGATATTAGATGCCTATCAAGACATTTATTTATCTTGTTGACGTTTTTGATTATTGTCTTGACTTCAAAGGTATCAATATCGAAATCAATGTCCTTCTTATTCTCGTCTCGTAAAATAATTGGAGGATTTCTTCTCAGAACTATTCCCCCTTCACTACGATATTTTCTGAAAAGTCGTAGGAGTTTTTGACTGGCGCGAATTCTTGATTCACGAGCATAATGAGAAAAGTTTATCCCCTTATGATACTCGACATATCCATTATCTATAAGGAAGTTAACAACCACAATAACATATTTATAGCGAAGATAGACTTTATCAAATCTCTTGGATGCCCTATATGAATTTTTATTTCGGCTAAACGAGATAAATAACTTGGTATCCTGTTTATGCGCAACAAAAAGTTCGGTTAAAAAGACTTTTAAATGATTTTTCAGCCTATTTTTATCTAATTTTTTGGTAATATTCTTCAAAATTCGTGGAAATAAGAAGTCTGCCGACTGAATTATTTCGGGTTTATTTGACCACATCCAAATATCAAGCTCACGCGAATAATCGAGCTTGTTCATTTTAAAACCTTTTATATATGATATATGAAATAATTATCAAAATTAAAAAAGGCCCGGCTAGACCAGGCCATTAAATATCTTCGCAGATTACAGAAAATAATTACTTTATAGTTCGATTGTACAAATCTATTGCCTTTGGAAGTCTATTTACAATTTTTTCATATCTAGGACTTTTCCTTGGGTCTAAGAGGGTATCAAGACTATATCTTATTCGTGCTTTTATATATAAATCATAAGCTCTTATCAACATATTACAAATAAATATTTCAAGCTCATAATTTTTTGATTTACGAGCAAGAATTGCTACTCTCTCAAAATAATAGGGTGCAGGTGCTAAAAGGTTTGTAACCATATTTACTAATTCGGCACGACATGCTTTTAACATCATGTGAATATTATTTTTATACACATTTATAAGTTCAAATGTCGGTATACCTTTTACCTTCGCAATAAATTTTTCACCATTGAGTGTATAAGAGCCATCCGCGAAAAAATTTACAATAGGAATATTGTCTCTGTTTTCGCCTACGATACCAAGCTCATTTGAAATGTATTCCTTTGCCATGTTTTCCCTATTAATTTCATCTAGCAATTTTTTTTCCATTTCTCCCGCATAATCTATCATAATTTTATTGTTATTCTTAATAGCGTTTTCTTTGGCACGCAAAATATACTTCAACCGTTCATCCATGCCAGACTCCTATATTTAGTATATTAACTTGTAAAGCTAATATAATTTTTCATTACATGAATATCACAGGAACTATGAATGAACAAGCGACTTGACTTGACATCAAAAATTGATATTAAATTTCATGGTAGCCAAGCACCAAAAAACGCTCCTGCAGATTTTCCAGCGACCAGTCAATGCCAATGTTCGTTGGGCAGACATTGAAAATCTGTTCAAGACGCTTGGTGCTGAAATCAGCGAGGCTGAGGGTTCACGGGTATGTGTGCGCCTTTTTGAAGATCGGAGAGTTTTCCATCGCCCGCATCCTTCCACAATGACCGATAAAGGCGCGTTGGCAAGCATCCGAAAATGGCTTGAAAGCAACGGAGTACGGCCATGAAAAATGTGATGGATTTTCCCGGTGGGTATCAGGCCGTTATTTCTTATGACCCGGAGATTGAGATGTTCCGGGGTGAATTTGTTGGCCTCAACGGGGGCGCAGATTTCTACGCCAAGGATGCAGATTCCCTAAAACGAGAAGGTCAGACATCCTTGGACGTGTTTCTTAGAATGTGCGCCGAAGATGGTGTACCTCCCAAAAAGACGCATGGAAAATTTGCTCTACGGCTCGACCCGGAAATTTACCGGCAAGCCAGTGTCGCTGCTGCCGCTACAGGGCAGTCATTAAATACTTTCATTTCCAATGCGGTGAAACAAGCCGTTAGCGTGAACGGGTAAATTGTGTTTCTCGAACCAGTTTTTATCTGGTGTTCAAATAATGGGCCAGTCTGCATTTAATTTGCAGACTGGCCGATTTTTAACGAAAAATTTGCCTATAGTTTTAAAAAATATGACAAATTTATAGGGGAATTAACGTATTTTTTTGAAAATTACTTCTATTTTCCCCATTAATTCAGGAACTTCCTTCTGAATTGTTTGCCATATAAGTGCTAAATCAATACTCCCATCCTGAATTTTCGTTAGGTATTTTTTCATACCGCTCAATTCTTTAAATGGAATCTCCGGGTGAGCTTCGCTAAAATTATTATGATTTTCTATTAGGAGTTCAGATATATATGAAATTTCAATAAGTCTTCTAATAACAGCGTCCTGAGTAATCCAAGAATCAGACTGAATAAATGATGCGAAATCTTCCTTATCCAAAATTATTTCAAGCCGTTTTAAGCTACTATATAATTTGGCAACAATTTTTTTTGGAAACCTACTCATTATTTATACTGTCTTCACCAGAAACAGGATTATTATTTCCATAAAACTTCGAGACTCCCATATTTGAACTAAATATATCGACATCAAATTCGAGTAATTCTTCAAGCTCACTTTGAAGCCTAGAAATATCTAACAATGTCGCTGTTGAATCAGCATCTAAATATAAATCAATGTCACTTAATTCGTCATCCTCCATTCTGTCGATTGAACCAGTTACCCGGATATTTGAAAACATAGGGTAGTGGGATAAGATACCTTTCACAAGGTTTCTATTCTCCCATAGGACTTTCGATGGTTTCATCTGATGGCTCCTTTGCTACATTTGAGTTTACGCTATTCGGCTTAATGGTCAGGGTGATTTTCTTATCACCTATGTGGGCGTAGGCAAGACAGGATTTCCCCAAAAATTCCTTCTCTGCAAGTAGGTCAAAAATATTTAATGATCCGTACTCATCAATCTGGATAGGCTTACGGCTCAGGCGTGGACGAGCTATCATTCCAGCAAAAGGCACGGTTTTGATGCCCATGTCTGCCATCACGTCAAAGACAAGGCTTTGAAGCGGCCGCTTCCTCCAACCGGGAAGTTTTGCTCTGAGTTCCTTGAAATCAATGGCATCACGAATACCCTGACGAATAATAGATTTAGCTTCTGAATAATTTGTTTCGGACATTTATTACCTCCAAAAAATTTAAAAAATAAAAAATTAATTGTCCATCTCTCGATGGCTCATTATATAGTTAGGTAATTTTGAGTTGTGATTTTTACAAACCCTTTGCTCGGTGTAAACAGTTGGACGATAGGGACTATCAAGCATAGAGGTAGGGAAAAAGCAGGGTTTCTTGACATTAGTTCGTTATGATGAGAAAGAACTAGGAAAAAGGAGTCTCATATGCCTATTAGCGATGAAGTTTTGCTTCAGATGATGTTCAAGCAGCGCGAGGGCCAGCCTATAGAATTTATCATGGAGGAGTATGGTAAGGCCAAGCGCCTATATCTGGAAATTGAACAGGGACTTGCAAAGGGTGCGACTAAGGAAATTATAGATGTCGAGAAAGTTGAAACTGAACCCCAGAAGCTAGAGCAGGGAAATAAAGGCGCAGCAAAGGTCGAAAGAGTTGAGAGGCACTATACAAAAAATGACCTAGTATCTAATCCAGAGGAAGCAATCCATGATGATTATATTGTTTGCTGCCTCTGTAGCAAGCATTTTAATACACTTGGAAACCACATCAGTAGCCAGCATCAAATTTGGTCAAAATCCTACAGGAAACTCTGCGGATACCCCGATGACTTGCCCCTCATGTCAAAGCAGGAGGCAATGAAAGCCAAGGGGCGCGGCAAGAACCTTGCCGATGGTAATGCTGAAAAGCGCGCAGCCGCAAAGGCCGGGCAAGAAGCTGCTCCTACTGCTGAATAATCAGCTAGTCCAAAAAAGAATATGGGGAATCAGAGAAACTCGGTTCCCCAATTATAAAATTGCCCCTTATATGTGTAAGTAAACTAACTCGTTATTAATCTCTTATTGATCTAAGGCTTTCCTTGAGCTCTATAAGAATTTCGGCATTATCCATTACTTTAATATCATTAAACGACTTAATATAATTTTTGACTACTTTTGCGTATTCATCTGATTGATTCTCAAGATGCGCTAATTCTGTGCCCAATAAAAAGGAGGTTTCGATAATATACTCATCGATATACATAGCAATGACTGTTTCAATAACAATTCTTTGTTCTTTTATTCCTGATCCAGAATATATTGTTGTAACCGCTATGAAGTTATCACCTTTATCTAATATAACTTTCTTTTCATTTTTATATAAAGGAATATTTTTAATATAAGCAAACTGCTCCATTAAATCCTTATAATGATTAAATGATGAAAATGAATTCTTAATTATCTGACCATCTTTACTATTACAAATAAAACCTATCCGGCAGTAAATATTGTCATGGATAAGATTTAGAATCTCATAAGCAGACTCATCATTTTTTTCATTAGGACGCCCCGTCAAGCCCCATACCTGATGATATTCAATATCTATAAACTTCTTCCCTTTTATCTTTGTAAAATCAGCGGGATAAGGGATTTTTACAATATCATTATCGATATCCACATAAATAATATTATTTGCAATGTCAGCTACAAAAAACTCGCTCTTCTTATTGAAAAGCAGATAAATAGGTATCATAAGTAATAAAATAAAAGATATAATTAAATACTTCTTATATTTATTTACATGACGCAATATATTACTTAAATAACCTTTAAATCCGTTTGTTTTAATATTTAGCTTTTTACCATCTAAGATTCCATCCTGTTTATTTTCCTTATTATCTGGCTTGAAACTTATAATTTGAAGAAAATTATCCAAACTTGTCTTTACCGGTTCTGAATCTAGTTTGAGAAATTCCCTTATTTTATCCAAAAATAATCCTTCCACTGTCTCCCAATCAAGATTCCCATTATATTCACCCAAAGTGTAGCGACGCTCTGAGGAGAATAGACCTAAAATTATTGGGCATTTTCCCTCCTCAAAAAAAGGGACGACATACGTAGATTGATTAGATTGGTCATATTGTTCTAGTGTAATTGCTAGAATAGGGGGGGCAGAAATAAATGGGGGCTTTCCCGAATTAATATAAACCTGCATTGAATATAAATATTTTATAGGTGGCACGTTAGGACATTTTTCTCCTTTATTTATATATACAGACTCATAGTAGGATACAGGCTCTTTCAAAAAAATAATTATATAATGATACCACATCCATACATCTCCGCCCTTATCTTTAGAATAAAGAGATGGCATGGTCGGAAATTTAAAAGGATCAATGGGATTCATATAATTAGATTTTTTATCATCCATATCGCACCTCTTTTTATTACTAAGACAATACCTCAGTAACAATACAATTAACTTACGTTAAATAATTATAATAAAATATATCAGAACAGTTTATATAGCTACCTAATTTGCAATTAGCCATAGAATTTATGTCATTATGAGCCAAATGTCAAATAACTATATATCCTAATATAACTAACTTTTTATAGTCCATTAAAATAGACCCCAGAATAATATCTGGGGCCTTTTTCCTCCTACATAAACCCATGCAAAGTCCGCATGAAGTTCCTCAGCTTAATTGGTTCCTGTTTACACGTTTCGAGCATGGTCTTTTGCTCCTCGTATTGCTCTACGGTAATCTTGTTCGTTGAGCAGCCATATTCCTTGCGGAGATAAGCCCGATAGCAGGGCATGAGTTCCGCCAAGCCCAAGTCCGCAAGCAGTTGGCTCAGAGGAACACGGTCAACGGGCGCAGCCCTTTTGCTCACGGTTGCCCCTGACTGGCTACCAGTAGGTTTTATTCCCCTGACTCGTGCTTGCGTGTTTCTGCCAGCGGCGGCATTTCCATCATCATCTTCCTCAGATACGATTCCAAGCATAGCCGATAAGGCATAACGCCGTCCATAGGTGAAAGCGCTTCCCATTGCCTGCGGGTCAGGTTTGGCAAGCGGAATAACTGCCAGTGATGCCTGAAACTGTCCTGTCTTGGCATGAACGAGTTTCGTGACCAGCCCAAGATTACTTCCCTCCACGGGAACAGGGTATTGGGTCAGCAGGATACCGTTATCCAGCAATGCCATTCGGCAGGAATCCATGACGCTGTTCAGCGTGGCATACCTGTTTTTGGCAAAGGGGTTTTCGGCATCCTTGATGGCAGGCTGAAGATGCTTCTGCACCTCGATGAGAGCCTTGGAAAGCTCGGTGATTTCCGGCGAACTGAACGCATAGTCCATGTGTTCCTCCTCATGCCGCAAGGCACTTGCCGAAGCAGACTTCCTGATGCTGACACCAGAGGCAGTTGACGCCCTGATTCTTCCAGAACAGCCCTTGCCGGATAGCGGTGGCAATATGGCGGATAGAGCTATGGAGCTTCACGAAATCGCTTTCGGCCCGCAGGGAATTGAGCCACACGACCTTGGGTTCCTTCGAGCGCACGAGATAGAGCAAGCTCACGGGAACCTGAATCTGGAAGCCAAACTCGCACGCCATGAGATAGGCATAGACGGTCAGTTCCAGAGCGCGGTTTCCCTGCTCCTGATTGGGTGACTTGGCCGATGTCTTGATGTCGATGATGCGGGTGAGTTCAGGTTCCGGCTGGTCGATGATGTCCGCAAAACCTCTCAGAAGGATGCTGTCATCCACTTCACCCGTGAGCGGGTCAACAAGCGGATGCTCAAAATAGGCTTCCATCTGCCAGGTATTGAGCGGGCCGATCTTTTCCAGAAAGGCTTTGGCCTCACCCAAAATCTTTTCCTGAGCCTGGGTGAAGCCTTGTTCATCGGCGTATTCGGTTTCCTGAACCGAGACTTTCTCCCAGTATTCCTTGGACGCCTCCTCCGCCATATGGGGAACGGTCTTCCCATAGACAAGGCAGTTCTCAACGATATGGTGGAGTGCCGAACCTTCGATGAGCGGAATGGCCGTCTTATCGGGCACGATTTTCTCAACGTAGGTCAGGCGGTATTTTTCCGGGCAGAGGCAATAGGTGTTCAGCCGCGATTTGGAAAGCAGCAGCGGTTCCATTAGTTCTCCCCCTTTCTGAAACCCATATGGTTTTTCAGCCACGCGAAAGCCTTTTCCACGCGGGATTGAGCTTTCGGTTCTCTGTCGGGGGAAGTGATGATGCGGATTCTCGTCCACCAAAACGGTTTCTTGCAAAGCCGCCTGATGAGCCGTTCTGTTTTGGACATGGTGGCTCCTTTGGTGGTGGCGGGAGTAATCCGCCACCACCTATTTAAGATGATGACG
This sequence comes from Desulfovibrio sp., assembly GCA_014804965.1. Taxonomy (GTDB): domain Bacteria; phylum Desulfobacterota; class Desulfovibrionia; order Desulfovibrionales; family Desulfovibrionaceae; genus Desulfovibrio. Next base: position 12,364 of record JAAUYU010000014.1, on the reverse strand, counting down.
GATGTGCCTGTTTTCAGGCGGCGAAGCGCAGCTTGCGGCGTGGTACGCCTTCAAGCGAGCTTTCGATGGTCTTGAGCAGGTTGGTCATTGAGTTATGCAGATTTTCCTTAACCAGAGCGCTATGCCGGATGGCATTGGCGTCCGTGCCGGAGATGATAGTCCTGCACTGGTTTACCAGTTCGGCAAGCTGCTCATCCTCAAAGAGGTTCCTGTCAGCGAAGCTGTCCAGAAAGCCCCTGAGATTTTCCACNGCGGCATCGCGCANNCGCTTGGGTTTGCCGTCCTCAGCGCCGGATACNTTGTCNGNGATGTTGGCGACAAGCTCCACAAANTCTCCGCGCAGGGCCGCGATGGCTTCCTGCCGGGCCTGTTCCATAAGNTTCTGGAACTTCGCCACTTCGTCCTTGTAGATGGACGGCGGCAAGACCCGTGANACCGATGGCCCGATGACGATATANCGCCACTGGAAGCGGAAGCGCGTTCTGACGNCTTCCGGCGTGGGNTAATCGCACTCGTCAAAGAGTTCNCCNAGCAGGGCTTTNGCGTCCTGNATGGCCTGCGGATACCAGTAGAGNAAGTCCTCCACATGGTTNTGGTAGTGGGTTTCAAGCTGTTTGAGATGCTCCTGAATNTCGGGAATGAGCTTCCGGGGCACAAGCACACAGCCNTTTATGGGAAAGGGCAGCGCGANTTTTCGCAGATAGTTGCGCGCCTTGCCNATGACNTGNTTGATATTNGCCGTGGNNTCCGGCGGNAGAAGCAGTTTTCTTCCNCGCAGGAAGTCCACATTGCCCACATCAGCCAGCAGGGATTGGGGCAGCTTCTTGTCCAGTTGCCAGCAAGTGGCNGTAAGCTGGAGCAAAGCCGCNTCCCTGAACATATTTTCAGCGGTTGCCATTGGTTGCCTCCGGGNNNGAGNAATGGATNCNCCTNACCAGATACANNTTGAACGGGTTGTCGAGATNACAGCCNNGNCGCTCGGTGTCGTCATCGGCTTCGCCAATNCGNAGNAAGTAGTAGTCCTTTTCGTCAAGTTCNCGNATGAAGGCTTCCATGAAACCCACATCCGGGAAGTCGGAATACCACTTGATGTCGCTCCACCACCAGAACTCAGCCTCGCTTGAGGCATCGAGNGNNTGGGAGTCCGCATATTCCAGCAGACGTTCCACTTCGCTGTTTGANTTCNGNNGGNGNGTTTTCNAGCNTNTCCTTGAGGCGNNNNCACGCCTGTTTTCGTGAGGCANAGNCTTACNTCTGAGTAATAGCCCATGTTCACTCCCGGTTCTGGACGACTTCCGTCCGCGCCACATAGGGCACNAAGGCNGTCGGNTTCATCTTGATGAAGGTTTCTTCGCCCAGAAGCTCCTTGAGAAACTTGGTGGCCTCCACACAGGACTTNCCGGGAAAGCCGTANGTGGACATTTCCACACGGCCATCGGCGGTGACGGTGATCTGTACGAGTTTCATNNTGTCCTCACAGGGTAATGGTCAGTTCGATNCCNGANTTGACCTGTTTTTCGGCATAGGAGTACCGCTTCTTTTTCACGGCCTCCTTGATGACTTCCACGCCGTANGCCTGTTTGAGCAGGCCGCCGTTTTCGCCAATGGCCCGCTTGAGNTNNGTGTCCCAGAANTCGCAGAGCAGCATATAGTTGCCGTTGCGCTTGAGAACGCCGATTTCATAGCGGGCATCGGGAATCCTGATGGCGTGGTCGCAATGNCCNAGGTCGNTNTCGGTAAGCCCTTCGGGGAGCGGNTANTTNTCCGGNTCCACNAGNNNNCCNTACCATTCNTAGGTTTTCTGNNNCTCAACGAACTGGAAACCNAGTCNCTGNCAGGCCCGTTTGATGGCCGANAGGTCGAANATCTTGAGTTCGATGTGCGANACGTGNGACATACGCCCTCCTAGTGGATGGTTGTNGACGGTGTNCCGGGAACNCGGATTTTCGGNGCTTGCCGAAGTTTCCGTGTNGCCGTNNTTTCCTCATCGGGAGTATTGGCNATGCGGGCACGGGAACGCGCCCACAGNCGCAACTGNTCGATGTCCTCCTTCATGGTTTTGGAAAGCGGNATAAGCGAATGACGAGCGGCTTCAAGGCCGTCATAGAGTGAGTCCCGNAGGATTTGCTCTATTTCAGACCCNGTGTANCCTTTGAGGTCATCCGCCCANGCTTCGGGCATGGNTGTGCCGTACTTGCGNTTCATGATTTTGATGATTTCCCTGCGCTCGATAAGCGTAGGCAANTCCACGAACCAGATNGCGTCAAAGCGTCCCGCCCTGAGAAATTCGGGCGGCAGTTCCTTGATGTTGTTGGCCGTAGCCACGATGAACGCGGATTTCTGCTCATTGGCCCAGGTCAGGAAATGGGAGAACATACCCATTGTCGTNCCTGAGTCNTTGAGTCCTCCTTTCGTGCCGGANAACATCTTTTCCAGTTCNTCCAGAAAGAGGACGCAGTTGCCGAAGGCGTCCACGATTTTCGTGGCNTCGCGCATCCGGCGTTCCGATTCNCCCACCAGCGAGTTTTTCAANGCGCCGATGTCCAGCCTGAGCANNGGGAATTGCAACATCCCCGCTATNGCGCAGGCGGTTTTGGANTTGCCCGTNCCGGGAACACCCACNAGGAGTATNCCTTTTGGCTTGGGCAGCTTGGAATCNGNCTTGTANGCNTGAGCGCGNTTGGCNACATATTCCTTGAGCGGGNNNANTCCNCCNACNTCAAGGATGTTCGCAGCCGGGAAGATTTCAAGCAGGCCNGATTTTTTAATCATCTGGCTCTTGGCTTCTGTCACGGTCTTGGAACTGAAGTAGCCCTTTTGGGTAAGGCTGAGTGAGTAGGCGGTCTCCGCCTGAAATTCGGTCAAACCAGTTGCGAGCCTTGCGGCTTTGCGGTTTGGCCGAATGTTGAGTGGTTCGCCAAGTTCGGCTTGCAGGCGAAATAACGCCTCCTCCTCTGGCAATTTGACTTCCACGAGGTGGAAGAACGGTTGAAGCTGAACGGGTAAAGCAGGAGTCGGAGAAACGATGACCAGACATGAGCCGGTTCCCTTATACACAGGGATGGCGTTTAGGATGGCCTGACTGACCATCGGGTCATCGACAAACGCCGACAATCCGTGGCAGACAAGCACAGTGTCCTTGGCGGACATGAGCCATGAGACAGCTTCAATCGGACTTTGGATGTCCTCGTGGAGAAACGATTGCGGGGTGAGTCCCCGGATGCCTTGCACACAATCCCATCTGGCGATTTGCCAGCCTGGGATGTTCCGTAATTCATCCTCGGTTCTGTGCGGCTCCAAGGTTTGCAGCAACACAGCGGGAAACCCGGCTTTCAACAAGTCTGAAATCATAAAAAGTCCTCCTTTCATATGATATTTTCATATGAAGGAGGAGAATATTAAAAAAGGAGCGCCCCCGAAGGGGCGCTCGCATAATGGGGATGAGTGTCTAAGCGCTCCGTAACGGCTTTATTCGGCCGTCCAGCCACGCAAGCATATCATCTCTTTCGTATAAAACCTTGCGCTTTCCGAAACGATAGGCCTTGGGCCCCTTGCCTTCAGAATCGAGGTTGGCAAGATACTTCACAGAGATGAAATCACCGAGGTATTCGGCGACTTGTCTGCGTGTCAACACCTGGGGTAGGCGCGAACGGAGGTTTTCAAGCAACGGGTTCATTAGATTCCCCCATCGCTATCGCGTCACCCGTAAAGCCATCCCAACTTATAGCTAGGGGGGAGGCCTCTGGCCGCACCGTCTCCTTTTGTACTCGTCTGTTACCTGTCTTGATAGGCCACACGACAAGTGAGTTACCGCGTGCGCTGAATCCTACAGGGGTTCCGGCTGGGAACGCATTATCCAGACCAAGAGCCACAAAACGACTCCGTGGAATGAAAACGCCGCGTTCCGTGACGTACGTCCTGCGTGACTTAGAAAAGTTCAGTTGACCAATGGGGAGTTTAGCCCCCATAAGGAGTCGATAGTGAATTGATCGTGCTTGCTGGAATGTAATTCCTAGTTCGCATATGATCTCTTCCTCATTTCGACCTGCCTCTATAAGGTCAAGCATCCGTTCCGCCAGTTCCTTTTCGCTCCTGCGGCCCTTTTGATTGTTCTTTTTCATTGTTTTATCCTGAAAAAGTTTGTTGTCACGCGCGAAATAGCGCTTCAAACAATTCGCAGGTAAGACAATGAAGGGCTTTCGCCTTGAAAATGCTGCCTCAGACAATGATACCCATTCGGGCTAGATGGAGGCATCCCTCCACGCGTTCACTCCGCCTGAACCTCCTTCAGGGGGCGCAGCTTATCCGGGGTGAAATCTCCCCCGAACCGTGCATGGGGAAGCATACTTAAATAGCTCTGCACAAGCAAACCATAAATCTGCTCTACAAATCTGCTCTACCGGGAAATCGGTCTCCCACTTTACCCGAGTTAGCACCCTTATCCCCTTCCAAATCCACCCTGAAGGCATGAAATCAGCACTTGTTATATAACATATTGAAAATATTTGATTATTTTATTAAATCTGCGGGCTAATTTTCTGGGCACTAGGGTGGTAAGTCATCCGGCAATTTTCCTGCCCCTAGAGGCCAAATATGGACGACTAGGTGGCATCTCAGAGGATGTCCATTTTACGGCACTTTTTGCAACATGGGGGCTGAGAAGGTTTAAATGGGACTCATTTAACCATTTTTGTCTGCTAGGCGTCCTTACTACCCTGTACAATGGGGATAAAATGTGGGGCCATTGTGGGGCCAAAAGGGCAGGACAACGAAAAAGGGGCTACGGTTTTCACCGTAACCCCTTGTAATTTCTGGTCGGGATGAAAGGATTTGAACCTTCGACCCCTTGAACCCCATTCAAGTGCGCTCCCAGACTGCGCTACATCCCGACGCCCATTCGTCCTACGCGCAAGGGCCCCTGTCTGTCAAGATTTTTCTCCGGCCTGCTGACCGGAAGGCCCGTGGCGGGCGCGCTCAGGACCAGGTGCTCACCACAAGGCCGGAATCATACATATTTTCCGCGGCGGCGCGGAACTGGTGCGCCATGAAGGACTGCACGCTGGCCTGCGAATCCAGCTGGGGCACCGCCGCCGTGACATCGGTGACGATGCTCGGCGCAAAGGTGATGCCGAGCGCGTCATGGGGCGGCGTGTCCTGCACCACGTTGATGCCGCCCCAGTAGGGATCAAGCGCGAACATGCTCCACCCTCCTTCTGCGCGCGCCCGGACCTGGCACCGGGCCTAGCTCCGGGCCTGGCCCCGCTGCTGCCGCTCGCGGTGCCGGCGCCGTGGCTGCTTCTTTTCCTTCGCCACCGGGGCCGACGTCTCCACCTTGGGCGCTTCGGGCACGAGGCTGTCCACCGTATAGTCGCCTAAATTCCGCCGGCCTTCAAGATAGTCGCGGGCGGTGGCCACAGTTTTGTGGAATTCCCCCATGTTCGGGCGCGAAACAGGCGCGCCGCGCGGATTGATGGCCTTGGTGGGATTGATGAAATTCCCGTTCTGGCGCAGGCGGAAATCGAGATGCGGCCCGGTGGAGAGGCCGGTGCTGCCCACAAAGCCGATGACCTGGCCCTGGCGCACGCGCTGGCCCTGTTTCAGGCCGCGCGCATAGCCGGACAGGTGCGCGTACATGGATTCCAGCCCCGCTGTGTGCTTGAGGATGATCTGGTTGCCGTAGCCTCCGGCCCAGCCGCGCTTGACCACCACCCCGTCGCCCACGGCCTTGACCGGCGTGCCCGTGGGCGCGGCGTAGTCCACCCCCAGATGCGGGCGGCTGCGGCCGAGGATGGGATGCTTCCTGCTGTGCGTGAAGCGCGAGGTAAGGCGCGTGAAGGCCAGCGGCGCCTGGAGCAGCGTCTTGTGGAGATTCTCGCCCTTGCTGTTGTAGTGCTGGGCGCGGCCGCCCCCATCCCTGAAGAGAAAGGCCTCGTAGGTCTTGCCCTTGTTGGTGAAGCTCGCGGCGAGCATCCGGCCATAGCCCTTGTATTCGCCCTCGCGGTAGCGCTTTTCCACGAGCACGCGGAAGCTGTCGCCCTCCTGGAGGTCACGGATGAAGTTGACTTCCGAACCGAAGAGCTCGGCGAGGCGCAGGGCCAGCTGCGGGCTTTCGCCGATGTCGGCAACGGCCTGGAAAAGGTTGTCGTCGATGACGCCCTCGGCCGTGGTGAGCAGGGTCACATATTCGATGGGCTCCACCCGGGCCTGGGGGGCCTCGTCCCCCTCCACCACGAGCCGCCTCTTGCCGTCGATTTCGTATTCAAAGCGCGTGACCCGGCCCGAATCCGGGTCCTTCACCACCACATAGGGCTGGCCCTCGCGGAAGGAGCGCAGGGAAAAGACGCGCCGGGCCGCGCTCACATATTGCTGGATGCCGTCATCCGCGGCATTGCCGAGCACCTTGGCGATGGTGTCGCCCTTTTCCACCACGCCGTGGGTGACGGATCCCTCATCGCGGGCCTCCCCGGCCAGTGAGGCGGCCTGCGCCGTGATGCTCGCCACGATGTCGCGCCCGGCCTGCGCCGCTTTGTCGGGGGCCAGAGCTTCGGCTGTTAGGGCCGCGGCCTGCGTGTCCTCTGCGGACGCGGACGCCTCAACAGCGGACGCGTCCTTTTGGAGCAGCCCGTCCGTTTGCCAGGCCGCAAGGCCGCCGATGGCCGCGGCCACAAGCACGGCCGCCAGAATGAGTTTCTTCATGCCGGTCACGCGCCCTCTATATACCGGACGGCGCGGCCGTGTCCAGTTGCCGCGGCTTTTCCACATCCTGAAACGAGACTCCCCCGCGAGGAAAGGCCCCTGTGGAAAAGTCTTGTTTCCGGTGGCCTTTTATGCTATTTGTCCCTGTTCGCGCAGGTGTTTTCCGCCCTGCCGGAATGGGCCCGGGGATCGACCCAGTGCCTTTCGGGCGGTATTCCCTGCCGCGTCCGCGGAATATGCCGGGACATGCCATGCTGACTGTTGAAGAGCTGAAACAGGGCCTGCGCCCGCTCCTCGCCGGGGAAGAAAGCCCGCAGGCCGGTACCTGCGCGGCCGAGGCCTGGCTGGACGCCCTCGCCCTGCGCCTCGAGGATGGGCGCCTGGTGGTGGGCTTTCCGCACAGCTATTTCGCCCGCTGGTTCAGCATGTACAAGCAGGCCGGTTTTGAGAGCGCGCTGGCGCGCTGTTTCCCCGAAGTGCCGGACGTCTATTATGAGGATGGCATGGCGCCGGGCTCCAGCCTGTCGGCAACGGCGGTCCTGGAAGCAGGCCCCGAAGTTGGCGAAGAACGCGCCACCGGGACCTTCACTGAAAGTGACGCTGCGGCTGCCCCGGACCAGCCGGACGAGACGGATCCCTTTGACCGCTTCATCGTCAATGCGAAAAACGCCTTTCCCCTGGCCACGGCGCGGAAGATCGCCGGGGAGGGCGCGCCCGGCGGGGCCGCTGTGGTGGTGTTTTGCGGCAGGAGCGGCACGGGCAAGACGAGCCTGCTCCGGGCCTTGGCGCACGGTCTGGGCCGCCGCCTGGGCGCAGGGCGCGTGCACCTCAGCGGGGCCGCGCAGTTTTGCGCGCCGGGGGGCGGCGCTGCGCGCGGGGCTGGATTCTGGAAGGGATGCGACGCCGTGCTCCTCGACGATGTGCAGGAGCTCGCCGTCGATGCGGGCGCGCAGCGCGGGCTCGCCGCCTGGATGGACGCGCGTCCCGCTGCGCCGGAAACGTCGCTCATGATTTTTGCCCATGCCGGGCCCGCCGCGGACCTCGCGCACCTTGCGGAACGGCTGCGCACGCGCCTTGAGAGCGGCCTGGTGCTCGAGCTGCTGGAGCCGGACCTGGACGTGCGCCTGCGCTATCTTCAACGCGCCGTGCGCGAGCGCGAGCTCACGCTCACGCGCGAGCAGCTCCTCTATCTCGCGCAGCGCTGCGCCCAGTTCAGCCTGCTTCAGGGGCTGTTGCGCAAGGTGGAGGCCTTTGCCGCGCTCAACGGCCGGCCGCCCCTGCAGGCGGATTTGGAGAACATCGTCCGCACCGGGGGGAGCGTGCGCCCTGCCGGCTGCCGGGAGATACTGGGCTCGGTGGCGCGGGGCTTCAACCTCCGCACCGAGGATATTCTGGGCGCGCGCCGCAGGCCCGACCTTGTGCTGGCGCGCCAGGTGGCCATGTATCTCTGCCGCCGCAAGCTGGGGCTTTCCTATCCCGAACTCGGGCGGGCCTTCGGCGGCCGGGACCACAGCACGGTCATCCATGCGGTGAAAAAGATTCACAAATTGCTGGAAACGGACAAAGTTGTGCACAACCTGGTGACGGAACTGGAAAATAGCGTCTCCTGAGCCCCGGTGGGGGCCGGAAACGCGGACCCCCGGCTTTCGCCTGTGCGTGCCGTCAGCCGGCCGTGCGCAGGGATGCCCCGAAATCGTTTAACGTTTCAGGCAGGATACACGGGTTAAGCACAAAGGTTCATCCCCAATAACAAGGACAATTAAATGAAACTTGCCGTTAACAAAGAGCAAATCATCGAGGGCCTGCAGAAAGCCGCCGCCATCATCCCCTCCAAGGCCGGGGCCGCCTATCTGCGCTCCATCTGGCTCCGCGCCGGGGAGGACGGGCTCTCGCTCATGAGCACGGACGCCAATATCGAGTTCACCGGCACCTATCCGGCCGAAGTGGCGGAGCCGGGCCTCATCGGCGTGCAGGGGCGCTCCTTTGTGGACCTCGTGCGGCAGCTGCCCTCCGGGGTGATGCACCTGAGCCTGGACGACGCGGGCACCCTGCTGCTGGAACAGGGGCGGCGCTCCTACCGCCTGCCGGTGAACGGGCCCGAGTGGTTCCAGAACTTTTCGCCCTTTCCCGAGGAGAACGCGGTCATCTGGTCCGGCGACGTGCTTTCCGGGCTGCTCGACCATGTGAGCTTCTGCATCAGCGACGACGACGCCATGGACGCCATCGCCTGCCTTTGCCTCAAGCCCAGGGGCGAGGGCCGCATCGACGTCTGCGGCCTCAACGGCCACCAGTTCGCGCTCGTCACCATCACCCATGACGAGCTCGCGGCGCGCCTGCCGGAAGCGGGCGTGCTCATCCAGAAAAAATACCTGCCCGACATCCGCAAGTGGCTCGGCGAGGACGAGATCGAGCTCAATATCACGGACAAGCGCCTTTACCTGCGCCGCCTCGACCGCGCCGAGACCCTGAGCCTGCCCAGGGCGCTCCACGACTATCCCGACTATACGGTCTTTATGGCCCGCCTCGAGGACGAGGGCGCCAGCGTGCTCGACCTCGACCGCAAGGAGGGTATGGACGCGCTCGGCCGCATCCTTATCTTTAATACGGAAAGCGACCGCTGCGTCTATTTTGACCTCGCCAGGGACGAGGCGCGCCTCTCCGCCCAGGGGGCGGACGTGGGCTCGGCGCAGGAAAGCCTGGAAGTGCGCTATGACGGCAGCATCGGCCGTATCGCCTTTCCCACGCGTAACCTCATGGACGTGTTCTCGCACTTTATTTCGCCGCGCGTGGACATGACCCTCACCGGGCCGGAAGGGCCCTGCGGCATCCGCGGCGCCGAGGACCCGGACTATACGGTCATCATCATGCCCATGAAGGTCTCCGAGGCGGCCTACTATTCCGAAGACGACGTTTAGCCGCGCCGCCCGCAATCCCGGTTTTTTGGCGCACGCCGCCATTGATTTGTCTTGAAGGAAGGAACCATGTCGCAAAGTCCCGTACCCGCCACGCCCGGAACGCCCGCAGCTCCCCCCCCAGCTTCCGGCGCTTCCGGCGTCTATGATGCCTCCTCCATCACCATCCTCGAGGGCCTTTCCGCGGTGCGCAAGCGCCCGGCCATGTATATCGGCTCCACCGACGCGCGCGGGCTGCACCATCTCGTCTATGAAGTGGTGGACAATTCCATCGACGAGGCCATGGCGGGCTATTGCACCAAGATCACCGTCACCCTGCACGCGGACAATTCCGTCACCGTGCGCGACGACGGCCGCGGCATCCCGGTGGACATCCATCCCAAGGAGGGCGTGCCCGCGGTGCAGGTGGTCATGACCAAGCTCCATGCGGGCGGCAAGTTCGACAACACGAGCTACAAGGTCTCGGGCGGCCTGCATGGCGTGGGCGTTTCCTGCGTCAACGCCCTTTCCGAGGAGCTCACGGTCACGGTGCGGCGCGAGGGACGGCGCTACCGCCAGCACTATTCGCGCGGCGTGCCGCAGGACGCGCTGACACTTATCGGGGAGGGCGTGGAGGGCCACGGCACCACGGTGCGCTTCAAGCCGGACGAGGAGATCTTCGAGGTCCTGGAATTTTCCTATGAGACCCTGAAAAAGCGCTTCGAGGAGCTCGCCTATCTCAACAGCGGGCTCACCATCGAGTGCATCGACGAGCGCAGCGGTGAGAGCCACATCTTCCACGCCGAGGGCGGCATCCGGCAATTCGTGGGCGACCTCAATTCCGGCGAGCAGGGCATCCACCCGGTCATCTCGGGCGACGGCGTGCTCGAGAACGTGAGCGTGGATTTCGCCCTGCAATACAATGCGGGCTACAAGGAAAATATCCTCACCTTTGCCAACAATATCCGCACCAAGGAAGGCGGCACCCACCTCGTGGGCTTCCGCACGGCGCTCACCAGGGCCATCAACGGCTATATCAAGGGCCAGCCGGACCTCGTGAAAAAGCTCAAGAACACCGTGCTTTCCGGCGACGATGTGCGCGAGGGCCTCACGGCCGTGGTCAGCGTCAAATTGCCGCAGCCGCAGTTTGAGGGCCAGACCAAGACCAAGCTCGGCAACTCCGAGGTGGCGGGCCTGGTGGCCGGCCTCACCTATGACCGCCTCAACGTGTTTTTTGAGGAAAATCCGCGCGATGTGCGCCTGATCATCGACAAGGCGCTGGACGCGGCCCGCGCCCGCGACGCGGCAAGGCGCGCCAAGGAGCTCGTGCGCCGCAAGGGTGCGCTTTCGGACAATTCGCTGCCCGGCAAGCTCGCCGACTGCCAGAGCAAGGACCCCGGCGTGTCGGAGCTCTTCATCGTGGAGGGCGATTCCGCAGGCGGCTCGGCCAAGCAGGGCCGCAACCCGAAAAACCAGGCCATCCTCCCCCTGCGCGGCAAGATCCTCAATACCGAGCGCACGCGCTTCGACCGGATGCTGGCGAACAAGGAGGTCAAGGCGCTCATCACGGCCATGGGCGCGGGCATCGGCGAGGAGGACACGGACCTCGACAAGCTGCGCTACCACAAGATCATCATCATGACCGATGCCGACGTGGACGGCGCGCACATCCGCACCCTGCTCCTGACCTTCTTTTTCCGCCAGTACCAGGAAATGGTGGAGCGCGGCTTCGTCTATATCGCCCAGCCGCCGCTCTACCGGGTGCACAACGCGCGCATGGAAAAATTCATCAAGGACGACGCGGAGCTCAACGCCTTCCTGCTCTCCCGCGTGAGCGAGGACGTGAGCGTGGTGGCGCCCAACGGCAAGACCTTTGCGGGCAAGGAGCTCATTGAACTCATGCGCCGCATCGAGACACTGGAGCAGCGCGTGGCCGAGGCCGAGAGCGGCGGCATGCCGCGTGACCTCTTTCTCACGCTCGTCACTTACCCCACGCGGGTGGACCGGGAAACCTTGGAGAACCTGCTGGAAAGGGGTGAAAGCGACTTCACGGAATGGCTCAACAAGAACGGCTACCTGCTCACCCTCGAGCGCGAGCGCAGCGAAGAGGACGACGAGGTGCGCCTGTTCGCCAATTTCGAGAACGCGGGGAGCCACCACACGCGCCGCGGCATGGAGTTTTTCGCCTCCCGCCTTTACCGCCGCACCTGGCAGCTCTTTGCGGAATTGCGCGAGGAATGCGGCGGCCTTGCCTTCACCCTCGTGCGCAAGGACGGCGAGGCCAACGTGGACGACATCTTCCGGCTGCTCGCGCAGGTTTTGGACGAGGCGCGCAAGGGCATCAATATCCAGCGCTACAAGGGCCTTGGCGAAATGAATCCCGAGCAGCTCTGGACCACCACCATGAACCCGGAAAACCGCGTCCTGCTTCAGGTGTCCGTGGAGGATGCGCTCTCGGCCTCCGAGGCCTTCGAGGAGCTCATGGGCGACCGCGTGGAACCCAGGCGCGAATTTATCGAGCGCAATGCGCTTTCCGTGCAGGACCTCGACATTTAGCTATTGTTGGAGAAGGTCGTCTTAGCTGCCGCCGTTGATAAACCTTCCTTAAATCCGTCTGGAGCGAAGCGAAAGACGGGTGCTAGTGCCGGAAGAATCCTAAAAAATAAGATTTTTAGGTTCCGGCAAGGAAGATAAAAATTTCCGAAGGGAGTGTACTCAAGTACTCGACCGAGGAAATTTTTCTCTGACGCAGCCGGAACCTAAAAGGCTGTTTTTGA
>JAAUYU010000013.1 GCA_014804965.1 Desulfovibrio sp. | reverse complement strand
TACTGGGCGTCGGCGAGGCCCTGGTTGGCGGCGCGGCCGTACCAGTCGAGCGCCGCATTCTCGTCCTTTTTCACGCCGCGGCCGTGGGCGTAGAGATAGCCGAGATTGTACTGCGCCTCAGCGAGCCCCTGCTCCGCGGCCTTGCGGAACCAGCGCGCGGCCTCGAGATAGTTGCGGCGCGTGCCCTGACCGCGCGCCAGCGCCGTGGCCCAGGCGTTCTGGGCGCTGATGTCGCCCTTTTCCGCGGCCTGGTTGAACAGCTGGGCCGCGCGCACCTCGTTTTTCTTCACGCCCTTGCCCTCGAGGCGCAACCGCCCGAGCACATAGAGGGCCTCGGCATTCCCCGCTTCGGCGAGCGGGCTGAGGAGGCCGATGACCCTGGCATAATCGCCCTTGTCGAGCGCGGCCTGGGCGGCCTCGAGGCTTTTGGCCGCCTCCGCGCCGTCAGGGGTGGGCGCCTTGGCTGCCTGCGCCGTGCGGCCGGCGGCGAGTGCTTGCTCCGGGGCCATGCCGCAGGGGAGCAGGAGGGAGAGGACGAGCAGGAGAGCCGGTGCCAGCGTGCGGGAAATGGTGTTCATAGCGCCTTCAGCGTTTGCGTCCAGAGGGGAACTTCCTTGCCATGCGAAAGCCGGGCCTGCGCTTCGCAGAAGCGGCGCCGGGCCGCCTGGATGCTCGCGCTCTGCCACCAGTCGGCCGCCGCGGGCCAGATGCGCCGCGCCTGGACGGCGGCCTCCTCAGCCGTGGGGAACCAGATGCCCGCGCCCGCGAGCTCGTCCAGCAGGGCCTCGCCCTCGGGGGTGAGGGGCCAGTGGGCGCGGTTCCAGTAGAGCACCATGGGCACATTGGCGGCCATGGCCTCCAGCAGCGAGGTGCCGTGATGGTCCAGCACCAGCAGGCGGCAGGCGAGGAGCTGCGGCAAAAGCGGCCCGGTGCAGAGCTTGAGGCGCGGCATCCGCGGCAAAAGCCACGCCGCGTCCTCAAGGCAGCCCGGCAGGGGAAAATAGGGGCGGTAGAGCGTGCGCGCCTGCAACTCGCGCCCCAGCGCCTCGAAAAACCACTCCTTGTCCTCGCGGTATTCCACCAGTTGCAGGGGCGTCGGGTGGGAGTCGAGCCTGTAGGCGAAGGCCGCCATTTCCGTGCCCACGAAGAGGAGCTTTTCCCCGTCCGCGCCGTGCCAGGTATTTTCCAAGCGAGCCAGCTGCGGCGAGGGGAGTGCCACGAAGTTGCCCCGCGCCTCGCCGTGGCGCGTCCAGCCCCAGGTGAAGAACACATCCTGGCTATATTCCACAAAGGCCGTCTCGCAGGCCACGGCCTCCATGCCGTAATTGCCCCCGTGCTGGGCGAAGGCGAGCCTGTGGCCGCGCCCGCGCCAGCGCGCCAGCCGCTGCCTGTAGGCCGCGTCCTCATAGGCGAGGATGGTGGCCACGCGCAGCCGGGGCCGGGACGTGCGCGAGAGCGCGGCCGGATGACTGAGCTCCCGCAGGCTCGCCGGGCAGGCGGCCTGAAAGAGGGGCAGCGGGTCCAGCAGCAGCGGCGGGATGAGGGGCGTGTCTTTTCCCGACTCGCCGCCGAAGGCCGCGGCCAGGTCGAGGCTGTGGTCCGGTCCGTGGCAGGGATGCAGGAGGGCCAGCGAAAAACGCAGGGCCTGGCCGAGCGTCATGCCCTTGAGGCGCGGGAAGGGCAGGCCGAGGAGGAGCGCGCGCACCGTGCCCCTGAGCCACTGCCGCAGGGGCGGCTCTGCCGAACTCTCTGGGGCCTTTTCCTCACGGGCATGCGCCGTATCTGCGGGGGCCTCGGGGAAGTGCCGCTTCCATGCGGAAGGCCAGTCCGCCTCCAGCAGGCGCGAGAATAGCCAGTGATTGAACTCCGTACCCAGGGCCCCCCGCAGGGTGAAGTCGTGCTCGTCCGCGAAATGGAAAGCCATGTCCGCGGGGAGCAGGCCCACATGGAGCTCAAGCTCGCCCCAGGCTTTCACCATGGCGCGGACGCGCAAATGGCGTTCGATGATCTGCCGCGCCACATCCACGGCCCAGGGGGCGAGCAGGGTCTGCCAGTAGGCGGGGGGAAGCTTCCCGGCATGGGGCGAGAGCCACGCGGCCAGGCGCGGGATGGTGTCGGCGGCGAGCGCCTGCGCCGCGGCCGCGGCCTCGCGGGCGACCGCGTGGTCCGCCAGCGGTTCGGGGGCGAAGGTGAAGGCCGTTTCCCAGTCCGGGAAAAATTCCTCGCGCCCGGCAAAGCAGGAGGGCCCCACGGCCAGCACGCGCGCCGGGTCCGCCCCGCGGGGCATGGCCCCGAGGGCAAGCTCGCGGAATGCCGAATGCCCGTTCTCGCGTTGCTGCGGGGCCGCCGTCAGGGCCGTTCCAGGTCCGTCCACTGAAGCACCGTGTCTTCGGCAAGGTCGCGCCGGGCCGCCATACCCAGCACCTCATCATAGCAGCGCGGCGAAATGCCGTGGGCCGGGCGCTTCCAGGTGAGGTCCGCGGGCGTGAGCGCGTGCCCCGCCTTCACGGGCCGCGCCGTCACCAGCGAGCGCCGGGCGTGCTGCCGCGCGGGCTCCTCCTGCGCGAGTGCCCGCACCGAGATTTCGCCCACGCTGGCGAGGGTGGCACGCATCCGCCGGAAAAAGAGCTTGAGGTCGTCCTTGTCCATGGCGTGGTAGTGGTCGTTGCCGGGCAGGGTCTTGTCGTGGCTGAAATGCTTTTCCAGCACGCGCGCGCCGAGCAGGGTGGCGATTTCCAGCGTGTGCATGTCTTTCGGGAGCGTGTGGTCCGAATAGCCGATGGCGTGGCCGGGGAAGATGCGTTTGAGCGCCGGGATCATGCCCAGGGCCGCGTTTTCGTCCGCCGTGGGATAGTTGAGCACGCAGTGGAGCAGGGCGAGCTTGTTGCCCTTGGCCTCAATCCACTCCACGGCCTCGGCGATCTCGTGCAGGTGCGCCGCGCCCGTGGAGAGCAGGATGGGCTTGCCGTAGCCGCAGAGGATCTCGATGAAGGGCTTGTTGGTGATGTCGGACGAGGAAATCTTGAACACGTCCATGAGGTCGTTCAAAAAGCGCGCGGATTCCACGTCAAAGGGCGTGGAAAGGAAGGCGATGCCGGCCGCGTCGCAGTGCTTCTTCAGGGCCTCGAACTCGTTTTTCCAGAAGGAGTCGTGGCGCTTGAAAAGCTCGTACTGGCTTTGCGTGGGCTCCTTGCTCGTGTCCCAGTAGGCGGGGGAGTCTTTGGAGGCCAGCGTCTCGGCCTTGTAGGTCTGGAACTTGATGGCGTTGGCGCCCCCCTCGGCGGCCTCGTCGATGAGGCGCTTCGCGATATCCATTTTGCCCTCGTGGTTCACCCCGGCCTCGGCGATGACATAGGGCATGGGGATGCGTGTCTCGGGCGCGGGAACGGCGAAGAGTTCTTGCAGGGTCATGGTGTTTGCTCCGAAACTCTTGTTGTCCATTCGTGTTGATGTTGTGCCTGTGCTGCCTCTGTATTGCCGAAATTATCCGTCAAAAACAGCCTTTTCGGCGCTGGCTGCGTCAGAGAAAAATTTCCTCGGTCGAGTACTTGTGTACACTCCCTTCGGAAATTTTTATCTTCCTTGCTTCAGCCGTTGCGACGAAGGAAGCTACGGATGAAGACAGCAGTTAGTTACCACGCGGGTCAGCCAACGATGCCACTGTCGCTATCCGTAAGGCTCGCAGGCTCGCCAACGGCTAGCGCGCCAGCACCGAAAAATCTTATTTTTTAGGATTCTTCCGGCACCAGCACCCGTCTTCCGCTACGCTCCAGACGGTATTAAGGAATATCTTTCAACGGTGCTGAGCAACTTACCCACTCAGACGAAACCACGGAATCAGTCACGCGGGCGCAGGCCGAGGCGTTTCGCAACGGCCTCGGCGCCGAGGCGCGCGAAGCTCGCCACGTCGCGGCCCTCGCGCTCCTTTGGCGGAAGCAGAAGCTCGGGGCGGTTGGCGAGCGCCGGGTCGGGCGTGACGCCGTATTCCTGCGGAAAGCTGTTGTTGAAATACATATCCTGGAAGCCCGCGAACTTGAGGCTGTGCGCCGTGGAGTCGAGCACCGCGCGCTCGTCCGCGCCCACAAGGCCCTCGGCCAGGGCCACGCGCAGGCCGGCAAGGCATTCGCCGCCCTGGGTGCAGGCGATATGGCCGTGGCGGTTGGCCGCTATCATGGCGTCCATGATTTCCTGCTCGGTGACGCACACCACCTGGAAGGCGCGGTCGGAGCCTTGGCCGAAGGCGTCCGCATAGCGGCTTGCCAGCGTCCGCACCCGCGGGAAGGAGACGGGATTGCCGATCATGGCCGCCTGGGCCACGCTGGGCTGCACATCCACGGGCTTCCAGACGCGCTCGGCAGCCGGGGCGGCGTAATAGCGCCACACCGGGTCGGCGTGCTCGGACTGGACGCCGAAGATGCGCGGGAGCTGCGTGATGATGCCGAGCTCGCGCAGCTTGAGCATTCCGGACATGATGGCCGTGATGTTGCCCGCATTGCCCACGGGCACGAAAAGGCAGAGGTCGGACACATCCCAGCCGTGCCACTGCGCCACCTCGCAGGCATAGCTCTCCTGCCCGAGGATGCGCCAGCTGTTCTTGGAGTTGAGCAGGGCCACGCGGTAGTGCTCGGCGAGGATCTCCACCACCTTCATGCAGTCGTCGAACACCCCGGGGAGCTCCAGCACGATGGCGCCGCTGCCGAGAGGCTGGGAAAGCTGTTGCGGCGTGACGCGCCCGTGCGGAAGCAACACCACCGAGGTGAGCGGCGGCCCCACATAGGCGGCGTAGAGCGCGGCCGCAGCCGAGGTGTCGCCCGTGGAGGCGCAGACCGTGAGCACCTCGTCCCAGTCATGGCGGCGGCAGAGCCATTTCAGGTAGCTGAAGGCGCAGGCCATGCCCCGGTCCTTGAAGGAGGCGCTGGGGTTCTGGCCGTCGTTCTTGAAGGCGAAGTTGCAGCCCACTTCGGCCTGAAAGCGCGTGGCCGCGTCCACGATCGGCGTCTGCCCCTCGCCGAGATAGACGATGTCCTCCTCGTCGAGCACCGGGGCGAGCAGCTCATAAAAGCGGAAGATGCCGCGCAGGGCCGTCACGCGCGTGGCGGCGCGGGCGTCGAAAAGCGCCCGCCATTCCGCGCCGGGGCGTTTTTTCAGCTCGTCGAAATCGAGGTCCCGCAAGAGGAAGACGCCGCCGCAGGCCGGACAGGTGTAGAGCAGGTGGTCCGCCGGGTAGCGGGCCCCGCAGTCAAGGCAGACGTATTCCAGGCGTCCGCGCCAGGTGGGGAAAGTGTCGGTCGCGGAAAAAGTGTCGGTCATGGAGGGCTCCTTCACGCGCGGGAAAAGGCGCGGCCGGGCTGTTGTAGCTCGCGGCCGCGCCTTTGTCGAGCGTGGGAGGAGAATCCCGGCCGCCTCAGCGCCCGGCCTTGCCCTTGAGCCAGGGCTTTTCCGTGCCCGCGCGCAGGCGGCCGATATTCTCCCTGTGCTTCACAAAGACGATGACGCAGAGGCAGAGGGATAGCGGCAGCCACTGCCACGCGCCCACGAAGGCGAGAAAGACCGGAAGCGACGCGAGCAGGCTCAGGGAGCCCAGGGAGACGAAGCCGCTGCGCCAGATGACGAGCATGCACAGCACGCAGGAGCCGAGCAGCGGCCAGAAGGCCAGCGGCAAAAAGACGCCGATGCTGGTGGCAACGGCCTTGCCGCCCCGAAGGCGCATGAAGCAGGAAAACACATGCCCGAGCACGGCCGCCACGGCGACAAGGCTCACGAAGAGCGGCGAGGGGCTGATGAAGCGCAGCGCTATCCACACGGGCACCGCGCCCTTGAGCACGTCGCAGGCCAGCGTGGCGACGCCGTAGCCGAAGCCGCAGAGGCGCGACACGTTGGTGGCCCCGGTGCTTTTGCTTCCGTCCTTGCGCGGGTCGATGCCGCAGCACGTTTTGGCGATGACCACGCCCCAGGGCACGGAGCCGAGCACATAGGCGAACAGTATCCAGCAGGCTTTGACGAGCATGGCGTCCTCCTTCAGGGGGGCGGTGATGTCTCAGGGAAGGGGCGGCGGGTCCTCGTCCGCCGGGGCCACTTCGAGGATCTGGATCTCGTTGTAGAGCGGCTGCACCTTGCCGAGGCGCACCTGAACGCGCATCCCGGGCGCCGCGCGTTCGTCGAAGAGCTTGCGCCGGGCGCGGACGAAAAGGCCCTGCTCCGGAAGGCTCACGGTGGCGAAGGCCTCGTTTTCCTCGGTGATGACGCCGGGCCACCACACCTTGTCCCCCTGCTGCCGGAAATAGAGCAATTTCCAGTAGCGCGGGCGGAAGCGCTGCACCTGCGAGGCTGCGTCCAGCGCGGGCGAGACCTGCTCCAGCAGGACGGCAAGGGCTTCGGCGTCCCAGCGGGGCGCGCCCGTGGCGAGCATGTGCAGGGCCTGCGCCTCGTTAATAAGGTCCGGGTAACGCCGGAGCGGCGAGGTCACGGGCGCGTAGCGGGGGAGCGCCAGGGCCGCGTGCGGCCGCGCCTGCACCTCCAGAGTGGAGGGGATGAGCGCGCGCAGGATGCGGGCCATGTCCTCAGGCTCGCTCCACACGCCCGCATAGTCGCGCGGCACGGCCACATCCTGCGTGCGGTGCAAAAGGGGCACATGGTTGGCCGCGCCCCATTCGGCAAGCGCGGCGCTCGCGAGGATCATGAGCTCGGCCACGAGCATCTGGGCGTCCGGCGCGGGCTCCCCGCAAAACAGGCGCACCGTGGTGTCCCGGCCCTCGCCCTCGAGGGCGAGCTGCGGTTCGGGCCGCTCCATGACCACGGCCCCGGCGGCAATGCGCGCGGCTTGCCGGGCGCGGGCGAGCGCAAGGCCCATGCGCAGTTGCGCGGCATGGGGCGCTGCCGGGTTGTCGGGCCCGGCCTTGCCGTCCAGCACGGCCTGGGCGTCGGGATAGGCGAGATTGGCCGCAAGCCTCGTCCGGGCCGCGAAGAAGTGATACTCGCCAAGCCTGCCCTCGCTGTCCACGTTCACGCGCACGCAGAAAGCGGGGCGCTCCTCTCCGGCCCTGAGCGACCACGCATCCGTGCCCAGGCGCTCGGGCAGCATGTGGCAGTCGCCCTCCGGCAAATAGATGCTCGTGGCGCGGTGAAGCACCGCCCTGTCGAGCGCGGAGCCGAAGGGCCAGGAAGCCGCCGGGCAGGCCAGGGCCACGGTCACGTCCCAGCCCGTGCCGTCCGGTTTTTCCTCCACATAAAAGGCGTCGTCCACGTCGCGCGTGGTGGCGCTGTCGATACTGATGAAGGGAAGGTCGCATGGGGCGAGATCCGGCACCGCGCCCGTGGCCAGCGCCGCCACCTCGTCGCCGAAGGGCTGCCACCAGGAATCCCCGGCGTCATAGTCCGCGCGGTCGAGCCAGAAATTGTAATGCGGCGGAAGCTCCCCCCAGGCCACGAGCAGCTGGAGCGGCAAATGCGGCACCTCCGGCAGGCCCTTGACGAGCAGCCGCCAGAGGGGGTCGTCCTCCTGCGTCTCGGGGTCGATCATGCGGCCGCGCAAGAGGGCCTTGAGCCGCTCCGCCACTTCCGGCGCGGGCCAGGGCACGCCCTCGGCCGCACAGACGCCTTCCCCCTGCGGCGCGAGCTCCCTGCGGCCGCTCGCCACCTCCCAGAGCAGGCGCAGGAAGGCCGCGCCCCCGGCCACGAGGGCCTCGCGCTCCTCGCGGGCCTTTTGCCCGGCCATGCGGCGTTCCACCGTCTCCGCGTCATAGACCTGGAAGTCCGGCGGCTGGAAGCGGAAACGGCTCTTGCAGGCGAGGAGCGCGCGGCCATAGGCCGCCACCTCGTCCGGGCCCGGCGCCGTCTCCATGAGCTCGGCGAACCAGCGCGCAGGAGCCGCCTCCACCTCGCCCTGCGCGAGTTCCCAGAGCTCGTCCACGGGCACGGAGGCGGCCAACTGCTCGCGCCGGGCCTTGTGCCCCTCGAGCAGGCGCGCCATCTCGTCTTTCCCCGGCCCCCCCTCATGGAGCGGCCCGAGCCACGGCAGCACGCGCGACGAGGTGAGCCGCGTCTCGCGCCGGTTGGGCAGGAAGAGGCGCAGCTTGCCGCCCGCCTCCTCCATGACCATGGCGATCTGGACGGCATTGCCCTCCAGATATTCCACTATGCAGCCCGGCGCCGGGTAGCGCACGCTTTCCTGCATGTCCTGCCCTTGCGTCAGATTTCCTTGTAGCGGCCGCCTGTGGAGGCCGAGCTCACGAGCTTCGCATAGCGCCGCAGCACGGGATACGGGCTCTTTTTTTCAGGATGGGTGAGCTTTTCACGGCGGCGCTCAAGCTCCGCCTCGTCCACCAGAAGCTCCAGCTTGCGGCCGGGGATGTCGATGCTGATGACATCCCCCTCGCGCACGAGCGCGATGGGCCCGCCGTCCGCGGCTTCGGGCGAGATGTGGCCGATGGCCGCGCCGTTGGTGCCGCCGGAGAAGCGCCCGTCCGTGAGCAGGGCCACGTCCTTGCCGAGGCCCATGCCGGTGATGGCCGCGGTGGGCGAGAGCATCTCGCGCATCCCCGGGCCGCCGCGCGGGCCCTCATAGCGGATGACCACGGCGTCCCCGGCCTTGATCTTGCCGTCGAGGATGGCCTGCATGGCGTCCTCCTCGGAGTCGAACACCCGCGCCGTGACCTCGCGGCGCATCATCTCCGGCGCCACGGCCGACTGCTTGACCACCGCGCCCTGCGGGGCCAGGTTGCCCCTGAGGATGGCGATGCCCCCCTCGGGCGAATAGGCCTTGTCGACGGTGTGGATGACCTCCTCGTCGAGGATGCGGGCATGGCGCTCGCGGAGGTTCTCGCCCACGGTCTTGCCGGTGACGGTCATGCAGTTTTCGTGGATGAGGCCGAGCTTGTCGAGCTCGCTCATCACCGCCGGGATGCCGCCCGCGTTGTCGAGGTCCACCATGAAATGCTTGCCCGCGGGCGAGAGCTTGCAGAGATTGGGGCTCTTGCGGCTCACCTCGTCAAAGACCTCCAGCCCCATGTCGAGCCCGGCCTCGCCGAACACCGCCGGAAGGTGCAGGACGGTATTGCTGGAACAGCCGAGGGCCATGTCCACGGCCACGGCGTTGGCCACGGCGTCCGGCGTCACGATGTCGCGCGGGCGGATATTGTTCTGCAAAAGCTCCATGACCTTCATGCCCGCGGTCTTGGCGAGGCGGATGCGCGCGGCGCTCACCGCCGGGATGGTGCCGTTGCCGGGCAGCGCCACGCCGATGGTCTCGGCGAGGCAGTTCATGGAATTGGCCGTGAACATCCCCGCGCAGGCCCCGCAGCCTGGACAGGCGCGCTCGGTCATGACCTCGAGGCCCTCCTCGTCGAGCTCGCCCGCGCGCACCTTGCCCACGGCCTCGAACACGGTGATAAGGTCGCCGCGCTTGCCGGGGCCGAGATTGCCGGGCAGCATGGGCCCGCCGGAAATGAGGATGGAGGGCAGGTTGAGGCGCATCATGGCCATGAGCATCCCCGGCACGGTCTTGTCGCAGTTGGGGATGAAGACGAGGGCGTCAAAGGCGTGCGCGCGGGCCATGATCTCGATGGAATCGGCGATGAACTCGCGCGAGGGCAGGGAGAAGCGCATCCCCTCATGGTTCATGGCGATCCCGTCGCAGACGGCGATGGCCGGAAATTCCAGGGGCGTGCCCCCGGCGAGCCGCACCCCGGCCTTGACGGCATCGGCGAGCGCACCGAGGTGCAGATGTCCGGGCACGATCTCGCTCGCGGAATTGACGATGCCCACGAAGGGGCGGTCCATCTCCTCGCGCGTGAGGCCGAGTGCATAGAGCAGGGAACGGTGGGGGGCCTTTTCCAGGCCGCGCTTCATGCGGCTGCTGACTTCGTCGTTCATCGGGGTATTCCTTGGCTGCGCCGGGTTTTGCGGCGAAAGACGCCGCCCCGCCCGGAAATGAAAGTGACTTCTTCCACACTACGCCAAAAAGCCTCGCCCGTAAATACGGCGCGGGGGCTGCGGCCGCGGCCAAATTCCCCGTTGCGCTCCGGCGCGGCGGCGGGTATCCTGCCTTTCCCCGAAAGTTTTAAGGAAGTTCCATGACCGTGTCCCGCCCCGAACCCACGCCCTGCATCCGGCTTCCCTTCCTCCGCGGCCCCCTGCCGCGTGAGCTGGACGCCGCACAGGCCCATATGCCGCCGTGCGCCGCCGCGCAACGGCTCTGGCCCGGGCACAGGCCGGAGGGCGGGGAAGTGCCCGCGGGCTGGCACCTGCCGACCGGCTATCCCTTCGGCATGGCCGAGGCGGCTTCCCTGCTCGCGGCCTTCGGCGGCCTCACCGCGCGCGACCTTGAAGACGCGCGGGACGCCGCGGACCGGGAGCGCGAGCTGCGCCGCGCCAGAGAACTGGGCGAAATGGCCGACCTCGCGGCCTTTGCGGGCGCCGGGGAGGCCGCATCCCCCCGCGGCAGGGCCGGGGCCTCCGCGCGCGTGGCCGCCGAACAGGCGCAGAAGCTCCTGCTCTGGCTCTGGCTGCAGGAGGAACGCCTGGCGGAGCTCGCGGAGCTGGCCTCGGGCTGCGCGCGCGGCCTCGGCGGTCTTGCGCTGCGCTTTGGCGAGGAGGAAGCCGCGGCGCCCGCCGTGACGCCCCCGGAGGCGGCGCTGCCGCTGCATCCGGGGCTCATCCCGCCCTGGCGCGTGGCCGCGGCCAGCGCGGCCCACTTCGTCAGCGCGGAAACCGTCTTTTTTGTGGAAGGCCCCATGCGTGAGGAACTGCTCGACAGCCTCGACTTTACGCCGGCGCCGGACTGGGCGGAGCGCCTCGGCTGCGCCCCCGGGGACGCGGACCGCCTTGTGGCCGCCGAGGCCCCCCTGTGGCGGGCGCTCGGGCGCAGGCGCCCCCCGGCCCCGGAAGGCCCGGACGAACCCGGCGCGGCGCGCGTCTGGATAACCTGGGGGCGGCCATGAAGTTTGCGCGCATCGCCCCGGAGATATTCCCGCGGGGGCTCGCTGGCGTGGTCTTTGACTGCGACGGCGTGATGATCGACTCGCGCGAGGCCAACCGCGCCTTTTACAACAAGGTGCTCGCCGTGCTCGGCCTTCCCCCCATGGGCCCCGAGGAGGAGAGCTACGCCTTCATGGCAACAGCCATGGAGGCGCTTCAGCGCATGGTGCCGGAAAAGCGCCACCATGAAATCATGGACGCCGTCACCCGGGTGGACTATGCCACGGAGGTCCTGCCGCTCATCCGCCTCATGCCCGGCTTTGTGCCCTTCATGGAGGCCCTGCACGCGAAAGGCTGCCGTCTCGCCATCGACACCAACCGCACGGACGTGGGCATCGAGAGGGTTCTGGACTTTTTTTCCCTTCCTCCCTATTTTGAACCCGTAATCTCGGCGTCATGCGCCCGCCCCAAGCCCTCGCCCGAGGGCGCGGAACTCATCCTCCGCGCCTGGGGCGCGGCTCCGGGCCAGGCGCTCTTTGTGGGCGACAGCGAAAACGACCGTGAGGCCGCGCGCGGCGCGGGGATGGTTTTCGCGGGTTTCGGCGGCCTTGAGGGCGAACTCACGGCCCCGGATTTTCCCACGCTGGCGCGGATGCTGGGCCTCGGGGACATTCCCCCGGCCGGAAAGCCCCAACAGAGTCCGGAGAGCGCATGATCGTTCTTGCCAATACCCTGAGCGCCGTTGCCATGGTGCTCGGCACCCTGCTCAACCTCTATTTCTGGATCGTCGTCATCGCGGCGGTCATCACCTGGGTGCGCCCCGACCCCTACAATCCCATCGTGCGCATCCTGCGCCAGCTCACCGAGCCCGTCTTTTACCGGGTGCGCAAGTGGCTGCCCTTCACCTATACGAGCGGGCTGGACTTCTCGCCGGTCATCGTGCTTCTGGCCATCGAGCTCGCCAACCGCATCGTGGTGCGCTCGCTCGCGCAGTACGCCGCGGGCCTGCCCTAGGCCGCGGGCATAATTTTTTGCGGGCGCGCCCCGCACCCTCTAACCCTGGAGAGCCGTCATGGACCAGCATGAACTCGACCTTCTGGAAAAGTACGCCGCCAAGGACCCCGAGCTGAAATCCCTGTGGGACGACCATGTGCTCTATGAAAAGCAGGTGGAAAAGCTCGAGGGCAAGAGCTTCCGCACGCCCACCGAAGAGCAGACCCTGAAGCAGCTCAAGAAGCAGAAGCTGGAAAACAAGACCCAGCTCATGGATATGCTCGACCGCCTGAAAAAGGAAGACTGCTAGCCCGCACGGGCGCGCCAGCCGGACCATTCGGGTCATTCGGGCCGCTTGTCGGCGGCGTTCCCGCGGCCGCGTTTCGGGGATTATCCCCGGCGGCGCAGCGGGTGCGCCGCCGCCTGCCGTCAGGGGCGGCCGCCTGAAAATCCGCGCCCGGAAGCGCGAGTACCCAAGCACCACGAAGCCACCTGCCCGCAAGGACACCTGCCGCACAAGGACACCTGCATGGAACGCACCGGAGCCTATATCCTCCTGGAATCCCTGAAACGCGAGGGCGTGGACATCCTTTTCGGCTATCCCGGCGGCGCGGTCATCGACATCTATGACGAACTCCCGCGCCATCCCGAGATCCGCCATATCCTCACCCGCCACGAGCAGGGGGCGGTCCATGCGGCGGACGGCTACGCCCGCGCCTCGGGCAAGGTGGGCTGCTGCCTCGTGACCTCCGGGCCCGGGGCCACCAACACCGTCACGGGCATCGCCACGGCCTATGCGGATTCCATCCCGCTGGTCGTCATCACCGGGCAGGTGCCCACCCAGCTCATCGGCAACGACGCCTTTCAGGAAGTGGACATCGTGGGCATCACCAGGCCCTGCACCAAGCACAACTTCCTCGTGAAGGACGTGAAGAAGCTCGCGCTCACCATCCGCCAGGCCTTCTACCTCGCGCGCTCGGGGCGGCCCGGTCCGGTGCTCGTGGACCTGCCCAAGGACATCGTCCAGGCCACGGCGGAATTTCTCTGGCCGGATGACATCTCCATGCGCAGCTACAACCCGACCTACAAGCCCAACGTCAACCAGCTCAGGCGCGCGGCCGAGCTCCTCGCCGAGGCGCAGCGGCCGGTGCTCCTCTGCGGGGGGGGCGTGGTCATGGCCGATGCCGCGGCCGAGGCCACGGCGCTCGCGCGTGACTTGCGCATCCCGGTGACGGCCACGCTCATGGGGCTCGGGGCCTTTCCGGCCACGGACGAGCTCTTTCTCGGCATGGTGGGGATGCACGGCACCTACGCCGCCAACCTCGCCATCAACAACGCGGACGTGGTCATCTGCGCGGGCGCGCGCTTCGATGACCGCGTGACCGGGAAGATCGCGGCCTTCGCGCCCAAGGCGCGCATCGTCCACATCGACATCGACCCCACCTCCATCCGCAAGAACGTGGAGGTGGACATCCCGGTGGTGGGCGACTGCAAGCTCGCGCTCGCAGGCATCCTCGACATCTGCACGAGCAAGTATCCCGACAAGGACTGGGCCATGCAGCACGCCCTGTGGCTCAAGGACGTGGCCTCGTGGAAGAAAAGCAAGCCGCTCTCCTACCAGCCTTCGGAGGGCGGGGCCATCAAGCCGCAGGAGGTCATCGAGGCCCTGCGCGAGCTCACGCGCGGCGACGCCATCATCGCCACCGAGGTGGGCCAGCACCAGATGTGGGCGGCGCAGTATTATGAATTCACCAAGCCGCGCACCCTGCTCACGAGCGGCGGCCTCGGCACCATGGGCTACGGCTTCCCGGCTGCCATCGGCGCGCAGCTCGCGCTCCCGGACCGGATGGTCATCGCCGTGGCGGGCGACGGCTCGCTCCAGATGAACATCCAGGAGCTCGCCACCGCCGTTGCCAACAAGCTGCCCGTGAAGGTGATCATCCTCAACAACCGGCACCTCGGCATGGTGCGCCAGTGGCAGGAGCTCTTCTACGGCGGCAACTACAGCTCCACCAACATGGAGGCCCAGCCCGACTTCGTGCGCCTCGCCGAGGCCTACGGCGCCGAGGGCTACCGCATCGAGCGCCCGGAGGACCTGCTCCCCGAGCTGGAAAAGGCCCTCTCCACCCCCAATCCCGCCTTTGTGGACGTGCGCGTGGAGCGGGAGGAGAACGTCTATCCCATCGTGCCCGCGGGCGCGGCGCTGGACGAGATGCTCTTGGTCTAGGGCTTTTTGCCCTTGTCCCGGCTTCGGGGACCAGAGACAGTTCAGGCGAAAATACAGCAGGCACGAAGGAGTATCCCGATGCAGCGGCATGTGCTTTCCGTCCTCGTGGAAAACGAGCCCGGCGTGCTCTCGCGCGTGGTGGGCCTCTTCAGCGGGCGCGGCTTCAATATCGACTCGCTCAACGTGGCCCCGGCCCTCGAGGAGGGCACCTCCCACATGACCATCACCACCTACGGCGACAGCATGATCCTCGAGCAGATCATGAAGCAGCTGCACAAGATCGTCTCGGTCATCAAGGTGGTGGACTTTTCCGAGCTCCAGGCCGTGGAGCGGGAGATGATGTTCGTCAAGGTGCAGGCCGAGGGGCCGGCGCGCGGCGAGATTTTGCGCACGGTGGAGATTTTCCGCTGCAAGGTGGTGGACGTGAGCCCCACGGAAATGACCATCGAGGCCACGGGCAACCACGAGAAGCTCGAGGCCATCCTCGGGCTGCTCCAGCGCTTCGGCCTCAAGGAAATCGCGCGCACGGGCTCTGTCGCCATGCGCCGTTCGCGCAAGAGCGAGGGCTAGATGTCCCCTTACCAGAGCTTCCCGGAGGAGCCCGGGGATTCCGGCTCTTTCGCCAAGCTCGCGGCCCTCGCGCTGCCGCCTCTCGCCGGGCTGTCCTTTCTGGACGTGGGCTGCAACGAGGGCTTTTTTTGCGGCTACGCCATGTTTGACGCGGCGGTGCGCGTGGTGGGCATCGACAGGGACCCCGAGTGGATCGCCCGCGCGCGGGCGCGCTTTCCCCAATGCACCTTTCTCGCCAGTGACTGGAGCGTGCTCGCGCCCGACGCGGAAGGTGAAGCGGACGGGGAGGGCCCCCTCAAGCCGGACGCGCGTTTCGATGTCATCCTCTGCGCGTCGGCCCTGCAGTACGCCGCGGACCAGCCGGCCCTGGTGGCGGCCATGGTGGGGCGCCTCGCGGCCGGGGGCCTCCTGGTGCTGGAAATGGGCGTGGCCGGCCCGGAGAACCGGGCCGACGGCACTGAGGAGACGGGCCCCGGCGGGGAGCCCGGGAGCGGCTGGCTCACGGTGCGCCGCAGCATCGACAGCCGCCGCTTCCCCACATGGGCCGGGGTGCGGGCCATGCTCGCGCCCTATGCCTGGAAGCACATGGGTCCGAGCGTCAGCCAGCCCGGGGACCCGGTGGGGCGCGAGGTGTTCCATGTACGCCGCGCGCGGCCCTTCGCCGTGCTGCTTCTGGGGGCGCCGGGCTCGGGCAAGTCCACGGCGGCGCGCAGGCTCTTTCCCGGTGTCAGGCTCATCAGCGGCGACGCGCTCTGGGCGCTGGCGCGGGCCTCGGCCGACGTGGGGGAGGAGCTCCACGCCGTCGCCGCCAGCCAGAGCGACTGGCTGCGGCTGGACAAGCTCACGCGCAGGATTTTCGAGGGCGACCTCTGGCGCGATTATGTGGCGCTCGCCGTGCGCGAGGCCGGAGGCCGCGACTTCGTCTTTGACGGCTATATCCCCGTCGATTCCCATGAGCGTTTTGCCCAGGCCCTGGAGGAACTGGGCTATGTGCCCCTGCCGCTGAAAACGCCGGACCCGGCATACACGCCCTACGAGCTTTCGCGCCGCGGCCGGGTGGAAAGCCACAAATACCAGCTTTTCCTCAGCGCCTGCGCCGCCGTGCGCGGCCGGCGCCGCTAGGGCGCGGGCATCGTTCAGGGCATCCGGTAGCGGCCCGTCACCGGGGCCTGCCAGCCGTCCTGCCCGAAGGGCACACTGCTCACCCGGAGCGCGGGCGGCAACTGCCTGCGCTTGAATTCCGACGCAAAGAGGCGCCGTCGCACTTCGTCCGCGAGGCCAGCCTCTCCCGCATCCCCGGCTTCCGCCGCTTCCGTGGCCTCCCCCTCCTTCGTCTCGGTCCCACTTCCGCCGAGCAGCCGCTCCAGCAGCGGGTCGAGCTCCTCATAGGGCGGCAGCGAGTCCGTATCCTTCTGCCCGGGCCTGAGCTCCGCGCTGGGGGCCTTCACGAAGATGGCCTCGGGAATGAGCTCCCGGCCCCTCCACGCATTGAGCCAGCGCCCGAGGGCGTAGACCTCGGTCTTGGTGAGGTCGCCGATGACGGCGAGCGCGCCCACGGCGTCGCCGTAAAGGGTGCAATAGCCCATGGCGACCTCGCTCTTGTTGCCCGTGTTGAGCACCAGCGCCCGCGCCCGGTTGGCGAGCGAGGCGAGGATGGTGCCGCGGATGCGGGCCTGAAGGTTCTCGGCCGTCACGTCGCCGGGCCATGCCGGGAAGCGCTCGAGGCCGGGCGCCAGCGCCGTGGTGAAGGTCTCCATGAGCTCCGCGATGGGCACGGTGAGCGTGGCGATGCCGAGATTGCGCGCCAGTTCCTCCGCATCCTCCACCGAGGCGCGGCTCGTGTGCGGCGAGGGCATGAGCACCCCGGTGACGTTTTCCGGGCCCAGGGCCTCCGCCGCCACGCAGGCCACAAGGGCCGAATCCATGCCCCCGGAAAGGCCCAGAAGTACGCGCGAGGCGCCGCTTTTGCGCACATAGTCGCGCGTGCCGAGCGTGAGCGCGCGCCAGCGGCTTTCCTCCACCCCGGTGCAGCCCGGGGCCACGGGATTGACCGGGAGGCCGTCCGCCGTCCTGCCGTCCCCGCCTTCGGCGTCAGGCCGGGCTTCGTCCGCGGTATCCACGAGCACGAGGTCCGGCGCGAAGGCGCGGGCCCGCGCGAGCAGGCGCCCCGCCGGGTCAAAGGCCACGCTCTGCCCGCTGTAGACGGTGGGCCCGTCCCCGCCCACGAGATTCACGGACACAAGGTGCACATGCTCGCGCGCCGCCACATGGGAGAGCACGCGCTCGGCCTCCTCCTGCGCGCGGGGGCGGTAGGGCGCGGCCGTCATGTGGATGATGGCGTCCACGCCGCGGCGCGTGAGATCGCCCAGGGGGTCCGGCGCGCCCGGCGGCGGCTGCCGCCAGAAGGCCTCGGCGCGCATGGCCGCGTCCTCGCAGACCACCACCCCGAGCCGCCAGCCCTCGAGCGAAACGATGCCGCAGGAGACGCCGTCATCCCAGGGCAGCGCGTCCGCTCCGGGCTGGCCGTGGCGGCGCAAATTGGGCCGCACCTTGCGCGACACCACCTGAAGGCGCCCGGCGTGGAGCAGCACCGCCGCATTGGCGTAGCCGCCGGGCCGCGACAGGCTGGGCGCGGGCGCGCCCACGAGCAGGGCCGGGCCGTCGGCAAGGGCGCTCGCGAGGCCGTCCAGCGCTTTGCGCAGGCCGCGGGCGAAGTCCCGCGCATGGAGATATTCGCCGGGCTCGGGGCCCGAAAGCGCAAGCTCCGGGGTGACGCAGAGCGCAGCCCCGCGGGCCTTGCGCGCCTCCTCGAGGATGAGGGCGGCATTGCCCGCGATGTCGCCGGGCACACTGTCGCATTGGATCATGGCGATCTTCATGGCGTCTTTCCTTGCAATGGGCGCACCTGCGCTGCGTCTACCAAAGCCCGTGGAGCGGGCCCCCCGGCGCGGCCAGCTTGTCCACGCGGGCGGAGACGGCCGGGTCCTCCACGAGGGGCGGCGCGTGAAAGGGCTTCGTGCGCGCGTCGATGACGAGCGGTGCTTCGCAGCTCCAGTGCCGGGCCGTGATGCGCGCGTCAGCGCCGTAGCAGTCCGCGGCCGGGTCCGAGCGGGTGAAGGCCACCCAGAGGAGATTTTCGAGGCTTGCCGCGCAAAAGTCCGGGTCATCGGCCACGACCACCAGCGGGAAGCGCTCGCGCCGCTCCCAGACGCCGAGGCGCCGGGCCAGTTCTTCCATGGCCGGGTCCGGCTCGCCGCGTCCCCGCGCATGGCGCGGGCCCCGGAGCACGACGACGCCAGGAAGCGCCACCTGCGGGGCGCCGAAACCCTGCGGAAGCTCCGGCAGGGGCCCAAGGTCATCCGCGCCCGTTCCCAGCTTGCGCCGGGCCTCGCCGCAGGAGGCCCAGATGAGCTTGGAGCCCTCGTTGAGGGCCGTGCCCGTGTAGTCGAGGGTGTCCGCGGTGCTCTGCGTGAGAAAGTGCAGGTCGCGGCGAAAATCCGCGCGCTCGAGCATATGGGCGAGAAAGGCCGCCACATCCCGGCTGGAGAGGCCCGGCGCATCCTCCTGCGCCGTGATGAGCACATACTTGGCGAGCGCGGTCTGCGTCGTGCCGAGGAGATGCAGGGCCTGCGTGAGGAGCTCGCGCGGGCGCCGCGCCGCCTCCCACGGGGTATAGCGCTCGCTCCCCAGCGCCAGCAGCAGGGGATGCACGCCCGCCGCGTCCACGGCATGGACCTCGCTGATGCCCGCGAAAACCTGCGGCACGAGCGGCCCGGTGAGCTCGTGGATGAAGTCCCCGAAAACCGTGTCCTCCTGCGGCGGCTGCCCCACCGAGGTATAGGGCCAGATGGCGCCTTCTCTGTGCGTGACCGAGACCACGCGCAACGCCGGAAAGTCGTGGCGCAGGCTGTAATAACCCACATGGTCGCCGAATGGCCCCTCGGGCCGCGTGTCCGGGAGCAGCTCGCCGGAAATGCAGAAATCCGTCTCGGCGAGCACAGGCAGGCCCAGTCCGTCGCCGCCCGGCGCGAGCCGCACCCGGCGCGACCCCAAAAGGCCCGCGAAACGCAGTTCGGAGAGTCCCTCCGGGAGCGGCATCACTGCGGCCACGGTGAGCGCAGGCGGCCCGCCCACATGGATACGCGCGGCAAGCGCCTTGCCCGCGGCCAGCGCGTGCGCGTGGTGCACGCCGATGCCCCGGTGGATCTGGTAATGCAGGCCCACCTCGTCCGCGCCATAGTCGTTGCCGCCAAGCTGGATGCGGTACATGCCGAGATTGGACGCATCGACGCCGGGGCGCGCCGGGTCCTCGCTGTAGACGAGCGGAAGCGTGATGAAAGGGCCGCCGTCCAGAGGCCAGGAGACGAGCGGCGGCAGGTCCTTGAGGGCAGCGCGACGGGCGAGGACAGGCGCCTCTTTCGCGCGCACCTTTCGCGGCAGCATCCGGCCAAGGCCGCCCAGGGCCTTGAGGCTCCTGCCGGGGCGGCGCAAAAGGCCCATTGGGTCGGCCTTGCCCGCAAGCACTGCCTCGGTGGCGGCGAGCCCGTCCCGAAAGAGGAAGCGCAGGCGCTGCTTCGTGCCGAACAGGTTGACGAGCACCGGGAAGTCCGTCCCCGTGACGCGCGTGAAAAGCAGGGCGGGCGCGCCGGCGCGGAAGGCCCGGCGCTGGATGGCGGCGAGTTCGAGGTGTGGGTCCACGGGCGCGTCCACGCGCACAAGGTCGCCCGCGGCCTCAAGGTCGCGCACGCAGTCCTGCAGGGAGGAATAGCCCACGGCCTAGCGGTCTCCCGGAGTTTCCACAGGCGCCACGGCCCTGCGCCCGGCGAGCACTTCCGCGAAATCCTTGAGGATGCGCGCATGGTCAAAGACGAGCGGCGCTGGCAGCGCGTCCAGCGGATAAAAGGCCGCGGCCGCCGCGTCGTCGCCCGCAGAGAGCGCCGCGGCGTCCCGCGGGCGCCCGGTAAAGACCACGCTCAGGGTGTGCTGGCGCGGGTCCCGGTGGGGCCTCGAATAGACGCCGAGCAGCCCGGTGAGTTCCACGTCGAGGCCCGTCTCCTCCCGCATCTCGCGCACAGCAGCGGCCTCGGCCTGCTCGCCCTCCTCGATGAAGCCGCCGGGGAGCGCATAGCCCAAAGGCTCATTGGCGCGGCGGATGATGACCACGCCCTTGCCCGGCTCGTAAATGACCACGTCCGTTGTAGGCGTGGGATTGCTCCAGCAGCTGTAGGCCCTGCCGCAGGAGCAGATGTAGGGCTTGCCGCATTGCGGGCAGAGAACGGTTTTTTTCATGGCTGCGCTCCTCGTGGTGGAAAAATGGTATGCCAGCGGCGCGACATCTGCAAGCGGGGCGCAATCCGGGGCGCTCAGGGGAGGACCCGGAAGCCCGCGGCCGCAAGAGCTTTGGCGCTCACCGCGCCCTCCCGGAGGAGGCGCAGGGTAGTGCCCTCCGGCCCCGCCAGCGGCTGTGCCAGCGTGGAGGGCAGGCCTCCGTGCGGTTCCTCTTCCGGCGCGCTTGCCGTGAGCAGACCGACCTCGCCCCCCGAGCGGGCGAGCGCGGCCAGCAGCCCTGCATCAAGGTCCTCCGCCCGCGCCGCAGGCGCGCCACCGCTGAAATTGGCGCTGCTCGCGGTGAGCGCGAATCCGGCCAGCGCGGCGAGGCGCGCGGCAAGGGGGTGGGACGTGACGCGCAGGGCGGCGAGGCCTGCGCCATTGCGGGCCTCGGGCGCGACGCCCGGAAGCGCGGGCAAAAGCAGGCTCAGGGGACCGGGCCAGAAGGCTTCGAGCAGGTGCTCCGGCGCGGCCTCAAGCCACACGGTGCGGGCGGCCTGCTCCCGGTCCGCGGCCAAAAGCGGCAGGGGGGAACCCTCGGGGCGCCCCTTGATGGCGCAGATGCGGGCGCAGGCCAGGGCCTTGTCGACCCGGCAGCCGATGGCGTACAAGGTTTCAGTGGGGAAGATGACGATGCCCCCGCGGGCGAGCGAGGCCGCCGCCTCCTCAAGCCCGAGGCGGGGCAGTTCCGGCGGTCGCGCGCGGCCCCGCGGCAGGATGGGAGGGAGTGGGGGCATGGCTGGCAACCTTGTGCGGCTCCTCTGCGTGGGCAGGCTGAAAACGCCGTTCTGGCGCGATGCCGCGGCACACTACGCGCATCGCCTCGGCCGCTGGCGGCGCGTGGAGCTCGTGGAGGTGCGCGACGGCGACGCCGCGCTGGCTCCGGCCGCCCGTTCCGCGCAGGAGGGGGAGCGCCTGCTCGCGGCGCTGGGCTCCACCGCCGGGGCCATCGCCCTTGACGAGGGCGGTGAGGCGCTGGATTCCCCCGGCCTGGCGGCCCTGCTCCGCCGCCTGGACGAGCAGGCCCTGCGCCCGGCCTTTGTCATCGGGGGCCCCTTCGGTCTCTCACCGGAGGTGCTCGCCGCCTCATCGCGCCGTCTCAGCCTCTCGGCCATGACCTGGCCGCACGAGCTCGCCCGCGTTCTCCTGCTGGAGCAGCTCTACCGCGCCGAGTGCATCCTGCGCAAGGTCCCCTACCACCATTGAGCCAGTTCAGGGCGTGTCGCCGTCCGCGGGCAGCACCTCGTAGATGCGCGCGAACACATTGTCGTAGACGAGCTTGAAATAGGGCGAGATGCGCGGGTCCTGCGGGTCGCACAGCAAAAGGCGCACCATGAGCGAGCTGAAGATGCCCTCGTCCATGGCGAGCTTTTCATCGGTCACGCGGTTGAAGAGAAAATGCACGTTGCGCCGCCCGGCGAGAAAGGCCTGCTGCGCGCGGGCGCTGGCATTGGGGTGGGCGTCGAACCACTCCTGCACATAGTTGCGTTTCGTCACCCCTGTTTCGTCAAACACCGCGATGGAAGCCGGATAGATGATGCTGCCGCTGTCCATGAGGCGCACCTCGCCCGTCTTGAGGCGATAGGCCAGCGCCTGCGGCACGATGGAGAGCGCGCCGCCCTCGCCGTGGCGGGTGACGAAGTTCCAGTTGCCGAAATTGCTGATCCAGAAGCCGAGGCGGAGCATTTCGAAGCTCGCCACGATGAACTGGCGCCCGCGCCCGGCCACCAGCGGCGTGGCGGGCGAGCGCAGCCTGTCCACAAGGGACTGCGCCCCCGCGGAGTCGAGCCCGGCGAAGAGCGCGCCCGGCTCGTTGCCGAAGCGCGAGGTCTCGCGGATGAGCTGGCGGGCGAAGCGCGGATTGTCCGTGGCAAAGACGGCCGCCGGAAGATAGAGGGAGGGCCCGGCGTGCTGCGCGCCGTCGGCGATGGTCTGCCGCCTGGCGAAATAATGGGCCGCATAGCCCCAGTCCCACCAGAGCCAGAGGCGGCCGTCTTTCGGGGTGATGTCGCGCGCCTGGGCCAGCGCGGCGGCGTGGCGGCGGTTGATGATGGGCCCCTGCGAGAGCGCCGGGACCATGTGGGCGAAGGGCGCCACGAAGAGCGCCACGGCGATGAAGGCGGCGAGCCACGACGCGGGCGCGCCGCGCAAGGCGCGCGGGAGCACGCGGCGCACGAGCCACGCCAGCGGCACGGTGAGGCCCAGGGCCACCACGGGCGCGCCGAACATGACCATGCGGCCGCCGAGGCGCGTGCTCAAAAGGGCGAGCACAAAGAGCGGCAAGAGGAACAGCGAGCCCGGGCGCCGGAAGATGAGCAGCACAAAGCCCGCCAGCCCGGCCACGGCCGCTTCCATCCAGGGATGGAAATAGGGGAAGAGCGCGGCGAAGCCGAGGTCCTGCACCTCGATGATGGACTGCGCCACGGATGGATAGACCAGGGCCGCGGCGCCGGCTCCGCGTGCGTCGCCGCTGTGCTTCAGGTAGGCGTTGGCGTGGATGATGAGCGTGGTCAGGATCTCGCCGCGGAGGAGGAGCAGGCCCACGCAGACCCAGAGCACGGCGAGCACGCGCGGCTCGAGGAGGAAGCGGCGCAGCCCCCGGCCCTCGCCGCCGGAAGCGCCGGGCGCGTGCGTGGCGAGCAGCACAAGGTCAAAGACGCAGCCCGCAAGGCCCCCCAGCGCGGGGAGCGCATAGGCGAGCGCCCCGAGCAGGAGCGGTCCGCGACGCCCCCGCGGCCCCAATATGAGCGCCATGCACCCGAGCAGGACCACATTGTAGCGCAAGAGATAGGGAAAGACCGAGTGCCATTCCTGCGCCCACCAGGAGAGCAGCCCGGAAAGGCCGAGCAGGATGGTCCAGAGCGGCCGCAGCGGGTCGCCGGGGCGGAGGGCGTCCGGGAGTGCCGCTTCGGGGAAGGGCGCATCCGGGCTTTTCGCGGCAGCGTCCGGGCGCTGCCCCCGGATGCGCGCCCAGAGTCCGGCGCCGGGCTGGCGCAGCCGGGCGAGGACCATCTGCGGCAAAAGCATGTAGCGCATGGCCCAGCAGGCCGGGGCCAGGGTCATGAGCAGGGGGAAGAACAGGGTCACGAGGTCGGTGTCGTAATAGCCGAGCAGGGTGCGCGCGAGAAAGCCCGGGGCCATGCTCGCCACGAGGCCCGCGGCTACCCCGGCCTCCATGCTTCCCAGAGCCCAGGCCCAGAGAAAGACGATGCCCGCCACGAGGCTCGCGAGAACCGCGGGGAACCAGAAGGCCACGGCCGCGGGCGTGGTCCCGGTGAGGGCGGCCATGAGGCGCAGCATCTCGGCCATGGGATGGTCCACGGCGAGGCCGAAGCCCACGGCCCCGGCCACCCAGTGGTAGGCGTCGTGCGTGGCGAGGAGCATCTCCCCGCCGAGGCGGTATTCCGGGTTCTGCCACGAGGGCCATTCCAGCATCCTGAGGCCGAAGGCCAGGCCCACGGTGAGGAGGAAGCAGGCGAGACCTCCGGCCCAGTGGCGCAGGGCGGCAGGTCTCCCGTGCCGGGCTTGCGCGGCTGCTTCAAGCACGGGCGGCCTCCCCGTTCCGGAGCGCCCAGAACCAGCGCCGGTTTTCGCCCACGCTGTAGGCCCATTCGGCGCAGAGCCGCCACGGCGCGGGGATTTCTCCGCCGGCTTCCAAAGCGAAGATGATGACGAGCCCCCCCGGAGCGAGCCCCGGCTCGCAGAAGGGGAGCAGCTTTTCCCAGGGCATGAAGGCGCGGGAGAGGATGATGTCCGCGCCGTGCGGCTCGTGCGCGAAAAGGGCCTCGGCCGTGCCGCGGAAAACCGTGGTGCGGGGAAGGTCCAGCTGGGCCAGCGCGTTGGCGAGAAAGAGGGCGCGCTTCTCCCTGGGCTCGACAAGCGTATAGTCGCCCCTGTCCCAGACCATGCGCAGGGGGATGCCGGGAAGTCCCGCCCCGGCACCGAGGTCCCACACGCGGGGGGCGCCCGTCATGGCTGGGATTTGCGCCAGCGGCGCGCTCTCAAGGAAGGCGGCGAGCTCGAAACTGTCCGGGATGAGGCGGACAAGGATGTCGGCGCGGGTGCGCCCGCCCGTGAGGTTGATGGCCCGGTTCCAGGCGAGGAGCATATGGAGGTAGCGGTCAAGGCGGCCGGACAGGGCCTCGAGCAGGGGCGCGGCGACCTCCAGACCGGGCGGGAGCAGGCGTTCCGCGCTTTCCCGCGTGAGCGGCGGGGTGCTCTCGCGCGGGGCGCTGTTCTGGTGGGCGCGGCTTTGCGCCATGTGGCCTCCGGGACGGGCCGCCGGGCTTCCGCTGCCGGGCTTTGGGGCGGCCATCGTTCCCGGCCTGTGATAGCCCGGCGAGAGAGCGCTTGCAAGCCCCGGCCCGATGGCGTAGAAAAAAGCGCGTAGACTGCGGCCCTGCCGCATTTTTTTCGGAGCTCGTATGACACACGCCAATGCACAGGCCGGAGAGGCCGCGCAGGTGGCCGCGCCCGATTGCGGCCGCCCGGCGCTGATTTTCGCGGGCCAGGGCTCGCAGGTGGCGGGCATGGGCCGCGACCTCGCCGAAGCCTCGGCCGACGCCATGAACTACTGGAAGGAGGCCGAGCGCATAAGCGGCCTTCCCCTGCGCGAGATCTACTGGGAGGGGGACGAGGCCGCCATGAGCGACACCCGTGCCCTCCAGCCCGCGCTCACCGTGGCCAATGTCAACCTCTGGCACGCGCTCGCCGGGCGCCTCGGGCCATCCCTCAAGCCCTTCGCCGCTGCCGGGCACAGCCTCGGGGAGTACAGCGCGCTTGCGGCCGCGGGCGTGCTTTCGCCGCGTGACGTGCTTGAGATCACCTCCCTGCGCGGGCGCCTCATGGCCGAGGCGGACCCGGAAGGCAAGGGGGCCATGGCCGCCATCGTCAAGCTGGACATGGACGCGGTGTCGGACATCGTGGCACAGGCCGCCGCGGAGTCCGGCGCGCTCCTCGTGGCGGCCAACCGCAACACCCCGCAGCAGACGGTGGTGAGCGGCGCGCGTGAGGCCGTGGCGCTGGCCGTGCAAAAGGCGAAGGAGCGCAGGGGCCGCGGCGTGGAGCTCAAGGTGAGCGGCGCCTTCCACAGCCCCATGATGGCCGAGGCCAACAGGGAGCTTGCGCCCCTGCTGGAAAAGGCCGACTGGCACACGCCGCGCTTTCCCGTCTACTGCAATGTGGACGGCAAGCCCGTCCACGACGGCGAAAGCGCCAAAAAAAGCCTGCTCCGGCAGATGGTCACGCCCGTTTTCTGGGTGGACCTTATCCGCAATCTCTATCTTGCGGGCGTGCGCTGGTGGATGGAAATCAGCCCGCGGGCCGTGCTCGGCAAGATGGTGGGGCCGTCCATGGCGGGCATCGCCGCCCAGAGCGAGAACCTGCGCGTGGACCTCATTGATTCGCTCACGGGCATCCTCAACTATGCCATGTAATACCTTCCCGCACCGGGAAGCACCGGGACCACGCCATGCGCGCCGCTGACACGTTGCGCGCCGCCATCGCCGCGGCGCTGAAGGAACTGGACCTTCCCTGGCCGGAAAAACTCGTGGTGGAGCCGCCGCGCGAGGCGAAGCACGGCGACCTTTCCACCAACGCGGCCCTCGTGCTCGCCAAAGAGGCGAAGCGCAATCCGCGCGAGCTTGCGGCGGTGCTTGCCGGGCGGCTTCCCGCGCTCTGCCCGGACATCGAGAGCGTCGAGGTGGCGGGCCCGGGTTTTTGCAACATCACCTTCAAGCCGGAGTTCTGGCGGCGCGTGGTCACCGAGGTGGAGGCCGCGGGCGGTGCCTGGGGCACGAGCAAGGCCGGGGCCGGACGCGAGGTGCTCGTGGAATTCGTCTCCGCCAATCCCACGGGGCCGCTCCATGTGGGCCACGGCCGGGGCGCGGCCGTGGGCGACAGCCTGGCGCGGCTGCTCCGGGCCGCGGGCTACGCCGTGGAGACGGAATACTACCTCAACGACGCGGGCCTGCAGATGCGGAAGCTGGGGCTTTCGGTGTGGCTGCGCCTGCGCGAAGCGCTCGGCGAGAAAATCGACTTCCCGGACGACTGCTACAAGGGCGACTATATCCGCGACATCGCGGGGGACCTGCACGGGATGGACCCGGCAATCGCCAAGCTCCCCGAGGACGAGGCCCGTGCGCGTTGCGGCGAATACGCCGTGGAACAGATCCTCGCGGGCATCAAGGCGGACCTCGCGGCCTTCCGCGTGGACCACAGCCGCTTTTTCTCCGAAAAAAGCCTCGTGGACTCCGGGGCCGTGGCCGCGGCCTTCGCGGCGCTGGAAAAAGCCGGCTACACCTATGAGAAGGACGGCGCGCTCTGGTTCGCGACCACGCGCCTCGGCGACGACAAGGACCGTGTGCTGCGCAAGTCCGACGGCAGCCTCACCTATTTCGCTTCGGACATCGCCTATCACCATGACAAGTACCGCCGTGGCCATCGCTGGCTTGTGGATGTCTGGGGCGCGGACCATCACGGCTATATCCCGCGGATGCGCGCGGCCGTCGCCGCCATGCACGAGCCGAAATCGAGCTTTGACGTGGTGCTCATCCAGCTCGTCAACTGGCTGCGCGACGGCAAGGTGGTCAGCATGTCCACGCGCGCAGGCGAATTCGTGACCCTCAGGGAAGTGCTGGATGAGGTGGGCACGGACGCGGCGCGCTTCCTCTTTCTCTCGCGCAAGAGCGACAGCCCGCTGGACTTCGACCTCGAGCTCGCCACGCAGCGCAATCTCGACAATCCGGTCTATTATGTGCAGTACGCCCATGCGCGGGTGTGCTCGCTTCTGCGCCGCGCGGCCGACCAGGGCCTGAGCCTGCCCGAGCGCGTGGACGAGGCCGCGCTCGCCCCTCTGGACACCCCGGAGGACATGGCCCTTTTGCGGCAGATGGCGGCCTTTGAGGAAATGGTGGCCCAGGCGGCCGCGCACCTCGCGCCGCACCATGTGAGCCGCTATTTGCTGGACCTTGCCGCCCAGCTCCACGGGTATTACGCGAAGCACCAGATCCTCGTCCCCGATGACCGCCCGCGGGCGGTGGCGCGCCTCGCCCTGCTGCGGGCCGTAGGCCAGACCCTGAAGAACGGCCTCTTTCTCCTGGGCGTGAGCGCGCCGGAAAGCATGTAGCGGCGGACGGCATGGCCCAGCCCCTGCGCAAGATCTTCCAGAAGAACCTGCTTTCGGGCGCGGATGCCGCCAGCCCGCAGCCGAGGCGCGAGCGCGCGGCGA
Source organism: Desulfovibrio sp. (assembly GCA_014804965.1). Taxonomy (GTDB): domain Bacteria; phylum Desulfobacterota; class Desulfovibrionia; order Desulfovibrionales; family Desulfovibrionaceae; genus Desulfovibrio. Next base: position 28,710 of record JAAUYU010000013.1, on the reverse strand, counting down.
GGCAGGGGGAAGCCGGCGGCGGGCGCAAGGCTGCGGCCAAAAGCGGGCGGCGCACCCTCGACCTTTCCGGCGCCGCCACCACGGCACTCGCCCTCGCGCTCGCCTGCGCCGTGGGCTGGGCCTTTTTCATGGGCTATCTCGTGGGCCGGGGGGAACACCCCAGGCGCGGCGTGGAAAGCGTGGCCGGGCTCATCCTGCCGCAGGGCGAGTCGGCTGCCCGGCGGACGCCGCTTCCCGGCGAGGAGGCGCTTGACCCCGCGCAGCTGGGTGCGGCTCTTGCGCCCGTTGCGCCGGAAGCGCCGGGTGAGGCCGGGACACCTGAAGTCCCGACACCTCCCGCCGCCGCTCAGGCGGCCGGTTCCGCGCCAGAAGCTATGGCCGAGGCTCCTGCCGCACAGCCTTCCGGGGAGCCCACACCCCCGGCCTATCCCTTCACGAGACCGCAAGGGGAGGGCCTCGCCGCCTGGGGCATCACACCCGAGCGAGCCGCGCAGGGCGCGCCCGCACAGGGGGCGAATCCGCAAGCGGCAGCGGCCCCACAGCCGGGGCGCCAGCCTGCCGCGACAGCCCGTGAGGCCGCGCCGAAAAAGGCCGCGCCGCCGGTGAAGCCCGCGGAGCCGCGCTTCGACTATGTTTTTCAGGCCGCGGCCTTCAAGGGCCCCGTGGATGCGGAGCGCCTGCGCGGCCGCCTCGAGGCCGCGGGCCTGCGCGCGCAGGTGCGCCCAAGCGGCAAGGTGCGCCTCGTGGTCGTTTCCCTGCGCGGCAGCGCGGAGGAGGCCAGGCGGGTGCGCGGGACACTCGCGGGGCTCGGGCTCGGGCGGCCCATCCTGCTGGAAAAAAGCCCGGTGACGGAAAAAGCGGGCGGCAAGGGCCGCCGCGGGAGCGCGCCACGATGACGGAACACACGCAGACGGGCCCCCTTGCCGGATTCCTCCGCCTCGCGGCCGCTGTGGGCCGTGCCACCCTGCGCGGCGTGGACGCCGTGGGCGGCATGGCCATCTTCATGGCGGCCGGGCTGGCACAGATATTCGCCAGCGTGCGCATCTTCCCGCGCACCTTGCGGCAGCTTTACGTCATCGGCTACCAGTCGCTCTTCGTCATCCTGCTCATCGGCATTTTCTGCGGCATGGTGCTGGGCCTTCAGGGCTATTACACCCTCGTGCAGTTCGGCTCCGTGGGGCTGCTCGGTTCCGCCGTTTCCCTCACCCTCATCCGCGAGTTAGGGCCGGTGCTCACGGCCATCATGCTCACNGGGCGNGCGGGCTCCTCCATGGCNGCGGAAATCGGCGTCATGCGCATCACCGACCAGATCGACGCNCTCGANGTCATGGACATCAATTCCATGGGCTATCTCGTGAGCCCGCGCCTNNTNGCNTCGCTCATNTCCTTTCCGCTGCTCACGGCCATCTTCGACGTCATCGGCATCCTCGGCGGCTACCTCACGGGCGTGTGNATGCTCGGCATCAACGAGGGCGTGTATTTTTACAAGATCGCCCATGCCGTGACCATGAGCGACGTTTCCGGCGGCTTCATCAAGGCCNTNGTNTTCGGGCTNCTNGTGNCCACGGTNTGCTGCCANCAGGGCTATTNCGCGCATNTGCGCCGCGACAGCGTGGGNCCCGAGGCCGTGGGCAACGCCACCACNTCGGNGGTGGTCATCTCCTGCGTGCTCATCCTCGCGGCGGACTATGTGCTGACTTCCTTCCTCCTCTAAGGGCCGCAAGCTATGGACGCCTGGGACATCGAGTTTCANGACCTCACCGTGGGCTANGGCACGCANNGCCGTGCTCANGGACATCAACGCNACCCTNCCCGCGGGCAAGGTCTCGGTCATCCTCGGCGGCTCNGGCTGCGGCAAGTCCACGCTGCTGCGACATATCATCGGGCTTTCGCGGCCCATCGCNGGCGAGATCCTCATCGGCGGCCACGACCTCTTCCGGCTGGATTCNCGGGCCTTCCGNCGNGTNCGGCGGCACATGGGCGTGCTCTTNCAGGACGGNGCGCTNCTGGGCGCGCTCACCCTGGCGCAGAACGTGGCCCTGCCNCTCAGCGANCATTTGCGCCTGCCNCGCCGCCTNNTGCGCGANGCNNCNNTNCGCGTNCTCGGCATGGTGGGCCTNGCNGACTTNGCGGACTATTATCCCAACCAGCTTTCCGGCGGGATGCGCAAGCGCGCGGGGCTTGCGCGGGCCATCATCGCCGAGCCGCGCGTGCTTCTCTGCGACGAGCCCACCTCNGGCCTCGACCCCATCACGGCCGCGCGCATGGATGACCTGCTCCTTTCCCTGCACGCGCAGTATGCGGACATGACCCTCGTGGTGGTGAGCCATGACCTTGAGAGCCTCANGCGCATCGCGGACTATGTGCTCGTGCTNCGCGACGGNGCGGCCGTGTTCGCGGGCACGCTGGCCGAGCTGGAGAAGAGCGGGGACGCCTATTTGCGCCAGTTTTTGCGGCGCGAGGCNGGCCCNGAGGAACGCGCCTTCAGCGAGCCGCCCNANCCCGAGGTGCGCGNNGCGCTGGAGAANTGGCTNCGCTCGTGAGCGGGCCGCATTGACACCGGCCCGGCCCCCCGCTAGCATGGGGCTTTCCGCGCCTTTTCGTCCTCCATGGAGAACCTGCGCCGCATGAACAGTTTTCGTGAAACCGCTGTGGGCATCTTCGTCATCCTGGGGCTTCTGTGCGTGGCCTACCTCGCCATCAANCTCGGNCGCATGGAGCTTTTCGCGCAGAAGGGCTTCGAGCTTTCCGCGCGCTTCGACTCGGCCTCGGGCCTGCGCGCCGGGGCGGACGTGGAGCTCGCGGGCGTGCCCGTGGGCCGNGTGGTGGGCATCCGCCTCGACCCGGACCCCATGCACACCCAGGCCATCGTGGAGCTCNGGCTCGACCATGACCTGCAACTCTCCGACGACAGCATCGCCTCCATCAAGACGAGCGGCCTCATCGGCGACAAATATGTGAGCCTTTCCCGCGGCGGCTCGGACACCATCCTCGCGCCNGGGGGCACCATCACCGAGACGGAATCGCCCATGGACCTGGAATCGCTCATCAGCAAATACGCCTTCGGAGGTGTGAAATGAGACGGGCCCTCCCCTTCTGGCGCGCNCTCGCGCCGGGNNTCNTCCTGCTGGCGGCCCTNTTNCTCGCCGCCCCGGCGNNNGCNGCCGANGCNGGCCCNCGCCAGACGCTGGAAACGGCCATCACCCGNGTGCTCGACGAAATCAAGAACCCGGACTGGGTGAANCCGGCCACGCGCGGNCCCNTGCGCCAGCGCATCGAGGACGAGGTCTACCACGCCTTTGATTTCGGCGAATTTTCCTCGCGCACCGTGGGCCCCCGCTGGCGCTCCTTCACGCCGGANCAGAAAAAGCGCTTCAGCGACGCCTTTGCCGAATTGCTCCTCAATACCTANCTCAACAAGNTCACGGGCTATAANGGCGAGNANGTGNCCTATNNNGGGGAGATGGCATCGCCCGACGGCAAGCGGGTGGAGGTGCGCACCGTCATCACCATGAAGGACGGCAAAAAGGTACCGGTCAACTACCGCATGTTGCCCAAGGACGGCTCGTGGCGCGTCTATGACGTGATCATCGAGAACATCAGCCTCGTGAAGAACTACCGCACCCAGTTCCANGACATCCTCAACAGCGCCACGCCTGACCAGCTCATCGAGCGGGTGCNGGAAAAAGCCCATGAAGTGCAGGCAGAACAATAGCGGCCTTGTGTGCCGGGCCCTGCGGCCGCTGGCGNCGCTCCTCCTGCTGGCGCTTTGCCTGTGGTTCCCGGCGCAGGCCCGCGCGGACGGCGAGGGCGGCGTCAGCATGGGNAATGCGCCGGAGTCGGCCGTGCCGCCCGAGGCAGGCATCCGCCCGGTCTTTGTGCCCGCGGGCGCGCAGGCGGCAGGCGGTGCAGCCCCCACCGCGCAGGCCGCCGCCCTGGCCCCGGGGCTGAGGCACACCCAGAGTGCCGCGGGCGTGGGTCCCTTTGCGCCTTCCGTGGTCTATGCCGGCGGCGCGAATTTGCCGCCGGGCGCCATCACCGTGGAGCCCGGAGAAGGCGCGCAGGCCGGGGACAGCCTTGACGACTACGACGAAGAGCCCGTGGCGAGCATCGCGGACCCCATCGAGCCGTGGAACCGCTTCTGGTTCCATTTCAACGACATCTTCTTCATGTATATCGCCAAGCCCGCCTACCAGGGCTGGACATGGCTCGTGCCCGAATGCTTCCGNAGCGGCCTGAGCAANTTCTTCCACAANCTGCTCTTTCCCACGCGCTTCATCAACAATCTCCTGCAGTTCCGTTTCCTCGAGGCCGGGGTGGAATTCGGCCGCTTCATGATGAACACCATGTCGAGCGCGGGTTTCGCCAATGTGGCCAAGGGCAAGAAAACCATCGTGCCCGTGGACGANTCCGGNGAGGATTTCGGCCAGACGCTGGGGCGCTGGGGCTTCGGCCAGGGCTTCTATGTGGTCTGGCCCTTCATCGGCCCGAGCTCNCTNCGCGACACCATCGGCCGCGTGGGCGACTATTTCACCGACCCGCTNTTCTATGTGCACCCGTGGGAGCTCTCCACCGGCCTTGAGGTGGGCTTCCGCTTCAATGACNTCGGNGACGTGCTGCCCACCTATGAGGACCTCAAGAGCATCGCGGTGGACCCCTATCTCGCCATGCGCGAGGCCTACGCCAATTACCGCAATGCCCAGATCAGGCGCTGAGGCGGNGGCANGNCCCGNGGAGGCGNCCGTGGCCNGGGNGGCGGNNGNNGCGCCNCTGCTNCGCCTGGANGCNCTCTCGGTCCACTTCCTCGCGGAGGGGCGNCTGCTCGCCGCCGTGCGTGGCATCGACCTTGACGTCCCCGCCGGGGCCATCACCTGCCTTGTGGGAGAATCCGGCTGCGGCAAGAGTCTTGCCGCGCGCTCGGTGCTCAGGCTCACGCCCGAGGGGGCCATCCTCGGCGGCCGTGTGCTGCTTCAAGGCGAGGATCTGCTGGGCCTTTCCGAGCGCGCCCTGCGCCGCGTCCGCGGGGCCCGCGTGGGCATGATCTTTCAGGAGCCCATGACCTCGCTCAACCCGGTGCTGCGCGTGGGCGAGCAGGCGGCCGAGCCCCTCAGGCTGCACCTCGGCATGGGCCGCGCCGAGGCCCGGCGCGAGGTGGTGCGCCTGTTCAGCGAAGTGGGCATCCCGGCGCCGGAAAGCAGGTATGAGGACTATCCGCACCAGCTCTCCGGCGGGATGCGCCAGCGCGTGATGATCGCCATGGCGCTCGCCTGCGCGCCCGAGCTTTTGCTCGCGGACGAGCCCACCACCGCCCTCGACGCCACCATCCAGGGGCAGATCCTCCGCCTTATCCGCGCCCGCAGCCGGGAGCGGGGCATGGCCGTGCTCTTCATCACCCATGACCTCGGCGTGGTGGCCGACATGGCGGACACGGTGGGCGTCATGTATGCCGGGATGCTCGTGGAGCGCGCCCCGGCGGCCGAGCTTTTCGCGCAGCCGCTACACCCCTATACGCGCGGCCTCATGGCCGCGGCGCCCGGCCGGGACAGCCTCGGCGCGGCGCGCCTGCCCACCATTCCTGGCAGCGTGCCCCCGCTCACGGCCATGCCCCCCGGCTGCCCCTTTGAACCGCGCTGTGCGGAGGCCATGCCGCGCTGCGCCGAAGCCGCGCCCCCCATGCTCGTGGAAGGGGCGCACGGCGTGGCCTGCTGGCGGGTCACGCGGGAAGGAGGAACCACGCCATGATGGCATTGCAGGAACTGCTCGCCCACCTCGCCGCCGGCAAGGACCTCGTGGTCGGCACGGAAGCCTACGAGTGCATGGAGCACTATTCGGACGAGGCGAGGCGCATCACCGGGGAGCTCAATGACGGCTACCGCCCCATGGCCGAGATCCGCGCGCTCATGGCGCGGCTCACCGGGGCGCCCATCGACGAGAGCTTCCGCATGTTTCCGCCCTTTTATTCGGATTTCGGCAAGAATATCCGCATCGGCAGGCGCGTCTTCATCAATGCCTGCTGCTGCTTCCAGGACCAGGGCGGCATCACCCTGGGCGACGGCGTTTTTGTGGGCCACAATGTGCTCATGGCGACCATCAACCACGGCCTGCGCAAGGAGGACCGCCTCACCCACGAGCTCGCGCCCATCGTGGTGGAGGATGATGTCTGGATCGGCGCGGGCGCCATCCTGCTGCCGGGCGTGCGCATCGGCGCCGGTGCGGTCATCGCCGCCGGGGCCGTGGTGCGTGCCGACGTGGCCCCGGACACGGTGGCGGGCGGCGTGCCCGCGCGCAGGCTCAAGGAAATCGGGTAGCGGCGAAAAGGAAAAGCGTGGCGGAAGCATGAAAAAGGGAGCCTTGCGGCTCCCTTTTTTGTCTGATGAGGCAACGAATGTCGGGAAAAGCCTAATCCTTCTTGCCGTCCTTCTTGAGCCAGGTCATCATGCCGCGCAGTTCCTTGCCGACCTTCTCGATCTGCTTCTCGGACTCGTTCTTGCGCGTGGTGAGGAACATGGGGTAGCCGGCGCGGGCCTCGAGGATGAAGTCGCGCGCGAACTTGCCGCTCTGGATGTCCTTGAGGACGCGCTTCATCTCGTCCTTCACGGCCTGGTTGATGAGGCGCGGGCCGGAAACATAGTCGCCGTATTCGGCGGTGTTGCTGATGGAATAGCGCATGCGCGCAAGGCCGCCCTCATAGAGCAGGTCCACGATGAGCTTCATCTCGTGCAGGCACTCGAAATAGGCCATTTCCGGCTGGTAGCCCGCTTCCACCAGGGTCTCGAAGCCGGCCTGGATGAGCGCGGCCAGGCCGCCGCAGAGCACGGCCTGCTCGCCGAAGAGGTCGGTCTCCGTCTCTTCGCGGAAGGTGGTCTCGATGACGCCGGAGCGCGTGCCGCCGATGCCCTTGGCATAGGCGAGCGCGGTCTCGAGGGCCTTGCCCGTGGCGTCCTGCTCGATGGCGACGAGGCAGGGCACGCCGCCGCCCTCGGTGAAGGTGCGGCGCACGAGGTGGCCGGGACCCTTGGGCGCGATGAGGAAGACGTCCACGTCCTTGGGCGGCTGGATCTGGCCGAAATGGATGTTGAAGCCGTGCGCGAAAAGGAGCGCCTTGCCGGGGGCGAGATTGGGCTTGATGTCCTCTTCGTAGACCTTGGCCTGCACCTCGTCGGGCACGAGCACCATGATGAGGTCGGCCTGCTTGGCGGCCTCGGCGGCGGACACGGGCTCGAAGCCGTGCTCCTTGGCGAGGTCATAGTTGGGGCTGCCCGGACGCTGGCCGATGACCACCTTCACGCCGGAATCGCGCAGGTTCTGCGCGTGGGCGTGGCCCTGGCTGCCATAGCCGATGATGGCCACGGTCTTGTCCTTGAGGGCGCTTAAGTCCGCATCCTTGTCGTAATACACTTTCATGGCTTCTTTCCTTTGCTGCATGGGCTGCTGGAGAGGTGCGCGGGGCCGCCGCGACGGGGAACCTCCTTTTTTGCCTCGGCGGGGTCTTTTGTCAAGCCTGACGCGGCGGCGGCCTCCGGAGCCTCGGGCTTTTTGCTTGAAGCGCCGCCCCCCGTGGGCTATGCTTTGGAGTGCGGGCAGCATCCGCCCCATGCCCGTGCCATCCACGCCGAGGAGACCCACATGGCAGAAGCACCGGAACGCAACCTGGCCCTGGACATCGTGCGCATCACCGAGGCCGCGGCCCTCGCCTCGGCCCGCTGGCTCGGGCGCGGTAACAAGGAGGCCGGCGACGGCGCTGCAGTGGACGCCATGCGCGTCAGCTTCGGGAGCCTGCACATCGACGGTACGGTCATCATCGGCGAGGGGGAGAAAGACCACGCGCCCATGCTCTACAACGGCGAAAAGGTGGGCGAGGGCGCGGGGCCGCGCCTCGATGTGGCCGTGGACCCGGTGGAGGGCACCAATCTCCTCGCCTATGGCCGCCCCAACGCCATCTCCGTGGTGGCCGTGGCCCCTGAGGGCAGCATGTTCAATCCGGGCCCCAGCTACTATATGCAGAAGCTCGTGGTGCCAGCCGAGGCCCGCGACGTGGTGGACCTGGACGCGCCCGTGCGCGACAACTGCACCAATGTGGCCCGCGCGCTCGGCAAGAGCGTGCAGGACCTTGTGGTCTTTGTGCTCGACAAGCCGCGTCACCAGCGCCTTATCGAGGAGATACGGGAAGTCGGGGCCCGCATCCAGCTCCATACCGACGGCGACGTGGCGGGGGCCCTCATGGCCGTGGACCCGCGCTCGGAAGTGGACATGATGATGGGCACGGGCGGCACTCCCGAGGGCGTGCTCGCTGCCTGCGCCATCAAGGCCACGGGCGGCCAGATCCTCGCCCGGCTGGACCCGCAGTCCTATGTGGAGAAGGAGGCCATCACCGAGGCGGGCATCGACCTTCGGGAAGTGCTCACGGTGAACGACCTTGTGCGCAGCGACGATTGCTTCTTCGCGGCCACGGGCATCTCCGGCGGGGACTTCCTCCACGGCGTGCGCTACAGCGCAAGGCACACGGTGACGCATTCCATGGTCATGCGCGGCAAGACGGGCACCATCCGCTATGTGGAATCCTTCCATAACATGGAACGCCTCGGCAAGATCAGTGCCGTGCGCTACTGAGCCGGGGTCGCGCAGCACCATGACCCCAAGGCCCCTCACGCCACAGCTGCTGCGGCCCGGTGCGGCCCTCTGCGCCGCGGCGTTCCTGTTTGCCGCGGTCGCGTTGTGCCTGCCCTGCGCGGCCGGGGCCGCCACGCCCCAGATGGAAGCCGCGCTGGAGGCCGCCGGGAGGGCGCCCGCCCCCAGTGCCAAGGCGAAAAAATCTGCTTCCGGCAAGGCCTCGGGAGCGACAAGGTCCGCAAAGGGGGCCAAGGCCGCCAAGGGAGAGGCTGGCACGGCCGCGCCCTCCACGGCCAATGTCTATGCCGGGCAGCCCGCGGTGACGGAAAAGGAATTGCTGGCCTTTGCGGACCTTTTGCCGCAGTTCCGCGCCTGGGCGCGGGCGGCGCAGGAGGAGGCGCATCCGGTGGTGCGCGACGGCAAGGCGGACTTTCTCTATTCCCCCAACGCGGCGGAGTGGGTCGCGGCCAAGGGCTGGCAGCCCGCGCGCTTTTTCTGCGTCATGGGGCGGCTCGCCGCGGCGCTCGTCATCGTGGAGGAGGGCAATGACATGGGCAGCCGCCCGGCAGACATGCCCTCAGTCACCAATGAGGAGCTGGCCCTCACCCGTCACCACATCGGCATCCTGCTCACCGCCGGGGGCGACGCACCGCCCATCCGGCCCTGAGCGGGCCGGATGCGGCACGGGCATGTGACACTGTATTAAAAGGTCCAGGAGTGTCCCGTATGCTGAACAAGATTTCCCAGGCCATTGCTGATGACTGGAAACAGGACCCCTATTATCTCCTTGCGGAAAAATCTGTTGACTTTTTCTGGGGGGGGGGGGGGGGAAAAATCCCCTTTTTTGGGGGTTTTAAAGAGTTGGACCCCGAAAATATTGTTGAGCTTGCCTGCGGCCACGGGCGCCATGTCCCCAAGTACATGGATGATGCGGAAACCGTCACGCTCGTCGATGTCAATCAGGAAAATATCGACTTTTGCAAACAGCGTTTCAGCGGGAACCCCAAAATACGTTTTTATCTCACCACGGGAAACAATTTTCAGGGCTTGCCCGACGCCAGCTATTCCGCCATCTTCACCTACGACTCCATGATCCATTTCAACCTTATTGATATAGCGAACTATATCAACGATGCCTGGCGCATCCTGAAACCCGGCGGCAGGATACTGTTTCATCATTCCAATTATTATGGTGCGGAACCGGGGAATTTTTATTTTCAGAATCCCGGTGGCCATAATTTCTGCTCTGACAGGATATTCGCGCATCTCGCCACAGTGGCCGGCTTCAAGGTCCTCAGCCAGGATCTGATCGATGTGGACACGGGCACGGGGGTCGTCAAAGGTCTGGGCTGTCTCTCGCTCTGCGAGAAGACAGACGAGTATTTTTCCACCTGCGAAAAGGCACGCGAGGCCCGGACCGCGCATGCGGTGGCCCTTATACGTGAAAAAATGAAGCAAAAGCGCTGAGTCGCCGGGCCTGCCGGCGCCCCCCAGCCGGCCCTGACGCAGCTTAATTTCAGGAATCTTCGCCCGCGCAAGGGCCGTCCTTTCCGGGGCCGCCCTTGGCTTTTTCCGGGCGCCAGCCGTGGCCGAAGTCCGGCGCGTAAAGGCGCGAGCGGGCGCTTCCGGCCGCAAGCTCGCCCGGCAGCACGAGGAAGATGGTCTTGCGGTCAAAGCCGTTTTGCGCCACGCAGTCCGCGAGCTCCGCAAGCGTGGTCCAGACAAGGCGCTGCTCCGGCCAGCCGACGCGCTGCGCGCAGAGCACGGGCGTTTCGGGCGCCAGCTCCCGGCCCAGCTCCTCCGCCATGCGGCTTGCGTGCGCGGCGGAAAGATAGACGGCCAGGGACGTGCGATGCGCTGCCAGGGCGGCGAGGCTTTCCCGTTCCGGCACGGGGGTGCGCCCGGCCACGCGGCAGAGGATGAGGCTCTGGCTCACGCCGGGGATGCTGAAGCTCACGCCCGCGGCGGCCGCCGCCGCGCAGGCCGCCGTCACCCCGGGGATCACCCGCCAGGGGATGCCGTCCGCGTCCAGCAGGGCGGCCTGTTCGCGCAAGGCCCCGTATAGGCTGGGGTCCCCCGTGTGCACGCGGGCCACAAGGCCCCCCGCCAGCGCCACCTCGCGCACGCGGGCATGGCACTCCTCAAGGGTGAGCGGCGCGGAATCCACCACCGTGGTCCCCGGCCGCGCGCAGGCGATCACCTCCCGCGGGACGAGCGAGCCCGCATAGAGCACGAGGTCCGCCTGCGCGATGGCGGCGCGGCCCTTGATGGTCAGGAGTTCCGGGTCGCCGGGCCCGGCGCCCACAAAGGTCACGAGTCCGGGCTCCGGGCCTCGCTGTTCCTGCATGTTCTCCTCCTCAGGCCGCATCCCTGCCGGGCTTGCGCGCCGCCAGCAAAAAGACAGGGTTCTGCGCCACAAAATGCGCGTCCGCGCCCAGCGGGCGCGCCTCCGCCATCTGTATCTGAAGGATTTCCGGCTCCCAGCCGCGTTGCCGGAGCCCCTCCCGGCAGCGCTGGAAACTTTCCAGAAGCACGCAGCTTGCCACCAGGCGGCCGCCCGGGGAAAGACGGGTACAGGCCGTTGCCAGCAGGGCCTCACCGTCCGGCCCGGAGAGGCCGCCGCCGATGAAGATGCGCTGCGGCTCGGGGAGGTCGCGGAGGCAGGCGGGCGCGCGCCCGAGGCAGACCTCCACCGTGGCCGCGCCGAAACGGCGGCGGTTTTCCTGAATGGTGATGGCCCGGCCCGGGTCCCGCTCCACGGCGATGACCCGCCCTTCGTGCGCGAGGGCTGCGGCCTCCAGTGCCACCGCGCCCGAGCCCGCGCCCACGTCCCACACCACATGGCGCGGCCCGATGCCGAGCAGGGAAAGGGCGGCGGCGCGCACGGGCCTGCGCGTGAAGCAGCCGTCCACGGCGAGCTCCGCATCCTCGATACCCAGCCGCGGCCGCCGCACCGGGCCCGTGGGCTCGAGCACGAGCACGCAGGCGCTGCCGAAGCGGGCCACGGCGGCATCGGCGAGGGTGAGGCTGCGGCGGCTTTCGTCCGTAGCGCCCATGCGCTCGAACACATGGGCCGTGAACCAGTCCACACCGCGGTCGAGAAGATGGCGGGCGATGACATCCGGCGTCATGCGCGCGTCGGTGAGGATGCAAAGCGGCGCGCCCCTGCCCGCGGCGGCATTGAGCGGCGCAAGGTCCTCCCGGCCGTGAAGCGAAAGCGGGATGACCCGGTGCCAGGGGAGCGCCAGGCGTGCGCAGGCGGCCTGAAGCGAGCTTGCGGCCGGAAGGATGCGCACGGCGTCCGGCCCGAGCTGGCGCGCCATGGTGGCGCCGATGCCGAAAAAGAGCGGGTCCCCGCCGGAGAGCACCACCACCTGCGCCCCTGCCGAGCGCAGGTGCGCCAGCCGCTCCAGCAGCGGGGGAAGCGGCAGGCTCAAGGGAATGCGGCGTACCATGCGGCCGGGGACTTCCTCCACCTGGTCCAGCAGGCGCGCCGGACCGCAGAGGACGTCGGCATCGGCGAGCAGCCGCCGTGCCGGGGGCGTCAGCGCGTCCTCAAGGCGCGGCGCCGCGCAGTCGAGGCCGAGCACGGTGATGGGCTCGGGCGTGGCGGTCGAGGGGATGAAAACAAAGAGCGAGGACCGCGCCTGCCCCTTGTGGGGCCATTCGCCGTCGGCCTCGGCTGCCGGGGCTGGCGGGGCCGTATCTTCCGGGGCCGGGGAGGAGGCGTCCGTGGCGGGGGGCGCGGCCTCCTGACTCAGGGGCAGGAGGGGGAAGGGGCGGATCATAGGGCAAGCAGCTCCCTGCCGTCGGTGTGGAAAAGGTGGATGCGGACCGGACGCCCGGCAAAGCGCTGCGCCGTGGCCTGCGCCTTGGCGCCCACGGCGGCGAGGGCCGCCGGGCCAGCCGGGTCGTCCAGCAGAAGTTCAAGCGCGTGCGCGGCCGTGACGCAACGGGCGATGGCGGGCGCGCACGCGGCTCCGGCCCCGGCGCAGAGGGCCGCAAGGGCTTCCATGTCCAGCGGCGCTTCGCGGGCATGGGTATATGCCAGCCCCTGGGCGAGTTTGGCAAGCTTGCCGAAAAAGCAGCCCCACACCAGCCGGTCCGGCGCCAGCTCCCCGGCGGCGGACAGGGCAAAGCACGCAAAATCCGCGGCCTGGATGAAGGCCTGCGGCGGCAGCTCCGGGTAGCGGCGCATGAGCAGCACTTCCGAGCGCCGCCCGGTGGAAAGGCACAGGCAGCGGCAGCCCGTGGCCCGCGCCACCGAAAGGCCCTGCGCCACCGTGGCGCGCCAGGCGGCGTGGCTGTAGGGGCGCACCGTACCCTGTGTGCCGAGGATGGAGATGCCGCCCACGATGCCCAGACGTGGATTTAAGGTATGCCGCGCCAGTTCCTCGCCGCCGGGCACGCTGAGAATGACGGTGAGCGCGCGGGGTGCGGCGCCGGGGCGGCTCTTGAGCGCGTTTTCCAGGCCGAAGCGGAGCTGAGCCTGCGGGCTCGGATTGATGGTGGGCTCGCCCACGGCGACGGGCAGCCCCGGCAGGGTGACGCGCCCCACGCCCGGACCGCCTTCGAGGCGGATGCCCGGCTGCGCCGCATCTTTCCGCAAAAAAACACTGGCCGTGATGAGCGCGCCCGTGGTGGCGTCCGGGTCGTCGCCGCCGTCCTTGCGTACCCGCGCATGGGCGCAAGGCAGGCCCACGGGCTGGGCTTGCCCCGCGAGCTCCGGCGCGGGGCCATGCGCGCACAGGGCCACGGGCACGTCCAGCCACGCGCGGGGTCTTTCGCCCTTTATGGGCGGAAGCGGTGCCGGGACGGTCGGCGGCGCGTACCCTTTCATGAGCAGGCTCAGGGCCGCCAACGCGGCCGCCGTGGCCGCCGTGCCCGTGGTGAAACCCTCGCGCAGCGGGCGATCAGTTTTCGGCATCGCCCCAATCCAGCCAGACGCGCCCGCGGGCGATCAGTGTCACCGGGCCGTCGATGTGGGCCTCCACCCTACCGTCCGCGCCGGGCGCGCCCACGCGCACCTTAAGGTGGGAGCCGGAAGGCTGGGCGAGCCGCCACTCGCCCAGGCCGTGGCGCGCGGAGAGCTCCATCGCCAGGGCGAGGGCCCCGGAGCCGCAGGCGTTCTCGGCCACAAGGGTGTGCGCGTCGCGCACATGTACCACCGGGGTCATGGCGAAGCCTGTGCCTTCGGGCCGCCACCAGATGACTCCGGCAGCGGCCTCGCCGAGGAGGTCCGCTTTTTTGAGCAGAGCCCGAGCGCTGCCTGTCAGGTCCGGCGGCAGGTGTGTGCCTTCAAGCGGCAGCAGGAGATGGCTGATGCCCGGAAGCCGCACGAGGCGTGCCCCTGCGGGAAGGCCGGGCACACTTTCGGGCCCCGTTTCCGGCGCAAGCGTCAGACGCGCGGCCACCTGCCAGCGGGGCGCCGCGCCGCGCACGGTGAGCTCGACAGGCCCCTCCCAGCCGGAGACGCGGACCTCTCCCCGCCATATCGCATCCCCGGTCAGGGAGCTGAGCGCCAAGAGCGCCCCGAAGGCGCGGCTTGCGTTGACGCAAAACTCGCCGCCCGCCATGCGGAGGCTGCGCCCGGCGAGGGAGACCGTTCCCGCCTGCTCCGCGCCGAGAATTTCAGGGGCAAGGACGGCACGGGCACAGGCCGCCTGGCTTTCGGGCGGCATGTCCGCATCGTGCAAAAAGATGGTGGTGTTGCCGCCGGAGCTCCATTTGGAGAAGGTCAGCTCCGGCATGGGCCGTCCTCGTGGTGCATGGCCGAAAGTATGCCCCACGGCCCGTGCCCTGTCCAGCGGGCCCGGTCGCCGCTGCTTTTGGGGGCGGGCCGGGCTCCCGAGGCCACTTTTTCGGAATCGCCGAATATGACTTGCAGATTTTTCGGAAGGGGAGTATCAAAAACCAGTTGCCGCGTTCAGGCGAGCGGGGCGACGAGCCGGTCCTTACTGGCGGGCAAATCGTGACAACTGTCGGCAAACAGCTTCAAGGCCGACACACAAACCGTTTTTGGGAGGCATCATGAAATCGCTCCGTTTTCTCGCCCTCGCGGCGGTTCTTGTTCTGGGCTACGCCGTAGCGGCTGCCGCTGCCACGCCGACCTGCAACAAGAAAATCAACAGCTTCGACTTCGTCGTGGACTATTCCGGCTCCATGATGATGCAGAACAAGCAGCTCAAGAAGGACAAGATCGTCATCGCGAAAGACGTTCTGCAGCGCGTCAACGCGGCCATTCCTGCCCTTGACTATAACGGCGGCCTGCACACCATCACGCCCGACGGCGTCATCATCCCGCAGGGCCCCTGGGACCGCGCTGCCATGAGCGCCGGCATCAACAAGCTGAAGAGCGGCTTCCAGATTTTCGGCCGCATGACCAGCATGGGCAACGGCCTGCACAAGTATGAGCCCTTNGTCNNCNNCATGNAGNCCCCNTCCGCCATCATCCTCGTGACCGACGGCGACAACAACCGCGGCGAGAGCGTGGTNGANGTGGCCCGCCAGCTCTACGCGAGCCAGCGCGACCTCACCATCCACATCATCTCCCTTGCCGACAACGCCAAGGGCGAAGCCATCATCAAGGANCTCGCNGCNCTGAATCCGNNCAGCATNGTGGTGCGCGGCGAAGAGCTCGCCACCAGCGACGCCGCCGTCGAGCGCTTTGTCCTTTCCGTGTTCTGCCAGGACGAGGACGTCATCGTCCTGCGCGGCGTGCACTTCGCCTTCAACTCCTACGCGCTTGACAGCAAGGCCCAGGGCATCCTCAACGAGGCCGCCGTGCTCATCAAGGCCAATCCCAACAAGCATGTGGTCCTGAAGGGCTGGACCGACTACATCGGCTCCGACGCCTACAACAAGGTNCTNTCGCAGAACCGCGCCAATGCCGTGAAGAACTACCTCGAGAAGCAGGGCATCCCGGCCAGCCGCATGACGGCCATCGGCTGCGGCAAGTCCTTCAAGTATGACAACCACACCGAGGAAGGCCGCTACATGAACCGCCGCGTCGAGATTTCCTTCGACTAGGCTGACCTGAGCGACCAGCGATGATNCCGGCCGGGCGGCGCCAGCTGCCCGGCCTTGATTATGTTCAAACCATCCTGACGCGAGGTAGCCGATGCGTAAATCACTGGTGTTCATTGTTGCCCTTTCCCTGATGGCCGGCGGCTGCGCCTGGTTCACCAGCTCCGNNGAAAGCGAGNCCGTCNCCCCCGCCNCCCAGGCGGAGGCGGCCCCGGCCGCCGAGCCCGCGCCCGCGGCCGAAGCGGCCAAGGCCCCGGCCCAGACGAGCGCCAANAAGGCCACCAAGGCGGCCGCCAAGACTGCGGCNAANAAGGGCGNCAAGTCCGAAGCGCANATCAAGGCNNAACTGGACAAGATGGGCCAGAAGCTGGTCAACCAGTCCAAGCGNACCCTGTTGCCCAACAAGGCCAACAAGGAAGTGAAGAAGGTCGGCANNGAGTATGTGGCGACCTANCTTGAGGTGGACACCAACAACGTGAGCACGGAAATGAAGCCNGGGGCCAATGGCCAGTATGTGGGCTTCATCCGCTACCAGGAGCGCGTCTTTGAATGCCGCGGGGCCACGCGNCAGGCCGCGCTTTCCGCGCCCTGCACCCAGGTGCGCGCCCGCAACCTCAACGAGCTCATCCGCTACGACGGCAAGGAGTGGCAGGACTAGCGCTTCCNCCACAGGNCTCGCGCGCCGCAAGCCTTTGNCNNCGNCCNGNNGNGGCGNCNNGACNNGGCNNCGCGGNNAGGNAATTGCGAAAAAGGCCGGNCCNGNNCCGGCCTTTTTCGCGTCCGCCCATGCGGNGNTGTTTTTCCNGCTNCGCNGGCTTGACAAGACTTNGCCNGCGGGGCTAGGNTTNTNNNAACGCGAACNGAACGAGGTTTCCATGTCTNTTGCCGCTTCCGCATCCNGCNNGCATCGGCCNGGCTCCAAGGCCCNGGCNGTGTGCGGCGTTAATGCCGGNCTTTCCTGCGGCGTGGCTTCCTCGTTCCGTCTCTGGTGGCGGCNCTCTCTTTTGCTGAAGGGAGTGGCGCGGGNNTAGGCNTTCGCNGTCCAAAACGGCACTGGCAGCGCCGTCTCCCTTCGGGGAGGCGGCGCTTTTTTATTCCCCTGTGNCGGCGTTTNGCGCCGAAGATGGANGGAATACATGGAAANGGACAAAAACACGGTGAGCATCCGCCAGCGGGCGCGCTGGCTCCCNGCGGACATGGACACGCCCATCAGCCTCTGGCTCGGCATNGTGGGCGACGGCGAGGGCATCCTTCTGGAAAGCGCCGAGGTGGACGGCCGCTGGGGCCGCTACAGCGTGCTCGGCTGCGACATGGCGCTCATCGTCTCCTGCCGGGNGGGCAGGCTNGCCCTNGATGTGCGGGACGAGCGCTTCGCNCCGCTGCGCGACCTTGANGGCGCGNCCTTTGTGGAGGGCCTGCGCGCGCTCATCGGGCGCATCCGCATCCTGCCGCCCNAAGGGAAGGACGGCAAGGNCCAGGACCTTCCGCCCATCACCCGCGCCCTCTACGGCTATTTCGGCTTCGGCATGGCCGGGCTCTTCCAGCCNGCNCTNGCCCCNGCCCTCCCNCCNGAGGAGGCGGAATGCGCCCTGGCGCTNCCCGGCACGGTGCTNCTCTTTGACCANCTCTATCACCGCCTCTGCCAGGTGAGCCTCGGCGAGCACCGNGAGCCNGGCTCGGCNCGCGAANCGCCNGGNGCGGCNGGANAGAGCNCCTGCCTTGNGCCGGNCGCNNNCGCCACGGCCGGGGCNGANCACTACAAGGGCATGGTGCGCCGCATCCGCGAGCTTTTGCGCNNGNGCGAGGCCATCCAGGTGGTGCCCTCGCAGCGCTTCTCCACTGCCTACACGGGCGACGCTTTTGACTGCTACCGCCGCCTGCGCCGCCTGAACGCCTCGCCCTACATGTTTTGCATGCGCTTCCCAGGGCTCACGCTTTTCGGCTCCTCGCCGGAGGTCATGGTGCGCTGTGAGGGGGGCAAGCTCACGCTCTCGCCCATTGCGGGCACGAGACGGCGCGGCCGCACCGACGCCGAGGACGAGGCGCTGGCTGCCGAGCTCCTCGCGGACCCCAAGGAGCGCGCCGAACACGTCATGCTGGTGGACCTCGGCCGCAACGACCTCGGCCGCATGGCGAAGCCGGGCAGCGTGCGCCTTGAGCGCTTCATGGAGGTGGAGCGCTTCTCCCATGTAATGCACCTCACGAGCCGGGTGACCGCCGAGCTCGGCGACACCCTGCCCGGTGACGCCGGGGAGGGACCGGCACGCCCGCTCGACGCCGTGGACGTGCTCACTGCGGCTTTCCCCGCGGGCACGGTCTCCGGCGCGCCCAAGCGCCGCGCCATGGAAATCATCCGCGAGCTCGAGGGCGCCCCGCGCGGCCCCTATGCGGGCTGCATCGGCTGGATTGGCCTTGGCGGCAAGGGCGACGCGGCCGCGGTCGACCTCGACATGGGCATCGCCATCCGCTCCATGTGGCAGCGGGACGGCCGCCTTTGCTGGCAGGCCGGGGGCGGCATCGTCCACGATTCCGACCCGGAACTGGAATGGAAGGAAGTGCTCAACAAGTCCGCCATCATGCGCGCCGCGCTCGCCTGCGGGGAGGAAGAAGATGTTCCTGCTCATCGATAATTACGATTCCTTTACCTATAACCTCGTGCAGGCCTTTTACGGCCTGGGGCGCGAGCCCGTGGTGCTGACCAATGACGACCCGGCCCTGCTCGAGCTCGCCGAAAGCCCGGAGCTGGAGCTCGTCTGCATCTCGCCGGGGCCGGGACGGCCGGAAAATACGGGCCTCTGCCCGGAATTTCTCCGCAGGCTGGAGGCGCGCGCGCCTGAGACCCCGGTGCTCGGCGTCTGCCTCGGGCACCAGTTGCTCGGCCTGCACGCCGGGGCGGAAATCTGTCTCGCGCCGGAAGTCATGCACGGCAAGCAGTCGGACATCGTCCACGACGGCAAGGGCCTGTTCGAGGGCCTGCCGAACCCGCTCACCGTGGGCCGCTATCATTCGCTCGTGGTGCGCGTGGCCGGGGACGCGGCCGAAAGGCTGGAGGTCACGGCGCGCGGCCCCGAGGGCGAGGTCATGGCCCTGCGCTACCGTGATCGCCCTTGGGTGGGCGTGCAGTTCCATCCCGAATCCGTGCTCACGCCCGACGGCGACCGCCTGCTCGCCAACTTCCCCGCAAGCCTGGTGGACGCCGTGGCCGCTACGCCGGACATGGCCGCCATCCTCGACCGCCTTGCCGCCCGCGAGGACCTCACGGCGGACATGGCCGCCGCGGCCTTTGCCGCGCTCATGGACGGGCGCCTCACGCCCGCGCAGGCCGGGGGCCTGCTCATGGGCCTGCGCATGAAGGGCGAGAGCGCGCTGGAGCTGGCCCATGCCTCGCGCGCGGCGCTGGCCCGCGCCGTGGCCGTGGAGGGCATCGGCGGGACCTGCATCGACGTGGTGGGCACCGGCGGCGACGGCCGCCATTCCTTCAACTGTTCCACCGCGGCCTCGCTCACGCTGGCGGGCATGGGCTACCGGGTAGTGAAGCACGGCAACCGCGCCGTGTCCTCCACCTGCGGCAGCGCCGACGCCCTGGAGGCCCTGGGCGTGGACCTCGATGCGGACCCGGCGGCCGTGGCCGAATCCGTGGCGCGCCGCAACTTCGCCTTCCTCTTCGCGCCGCGCTTCCACCCGGCGTTCAAGAATATCGGGCCGCTGCGGCGCGAGCTCGGGGTGCGCACGCTCTTCAATATCCTCGGGCCGATGATCAACCCGGCGCGCCCGAGCCACCTGCTCATGGGTGTGGCCCGGCCGGAACTGGTGGACCTTGTGGCCGCCACCCTGCGCCAGACACCGTTGCGCTGCGGGGCCGTAGTCTGCGGCGCCGGGGGCTATGACGAGGTGACGCCCATGGGCCCCGCCACCGTGGCCCTGCTGCGGAACGGCGAAGTGCGGCCGCTCAGGCTCGACCCGGCGGATTTCGGCCTCGCCCACACCTGCCGCCCGCGCGACCTCGCGGTGGAGAACCGGGAGGAAGCGGTCGCCATCCTCAAGGAACTGCTCGCCGGGCGCGGGCCCGAGGCCATGCTGGACATGGTGGCCCTGAACGTGGGCCTTGCCGTTTATCTGCTGGAGGAGGGCATGGACCTCGCCGAGGCCATGCGCCGCGCCAGGGAGGCCGTGCGCGCGGGCGCGGGCCGGGAGGTGCTCCATGCGGCTTGAGCGCTTCCGCGATGCCAAGGCGGGGGAGATAGAGGTACTGCGCCGGGCCGAAGTGGCCGGGATCTTGCCGAAGCCGTGGGAGGGGCCGCGGCCGGACTTTGCGGCCGCCCTTGCCGCACGGCCCAGCCGCGGACCGCTCAATGTGGTGGCGGAATACAAGCGGGCCTCGCCCTCCAAGGGCGTCATTTGCGAGGCGCTGGACGTGGAGGCTGTGGCGCGCCAGTACGCCGAAGCCGGGGCGGCCGCGCTCTCCATCCTTACAGAGGAGGAATGGTTCCGCGGCGACCTCGCCTTCCTCGCCCGCGCCAGCCGTGTGCTGGAGGCGGCCGGGGGGCCGGAGCTTCCCCTGTTGCGCAAGGACTTCATCTTCGATGCCTTGCAGGTAAGGGCCACCGCCGCCACGCCAGCCTCGGCGCTGCTGCTCATCGTGCGGCTCACGCCCGAGGCGCAGGTCTTGCGGGCCTTGCGCGAACAGGCCGAGAGCTATGGCATGGCCGCAGTGGTGGAGGTGTTCGACGCGGACGACCTGGCGCTGGCCCGCGAGAGCGGGGCCCGCATCATCCAGGTCAACGCGCGCGACCTCGAGAGCCTCAAGGTCGATAGGGAAGCGCCGCTCGCGCTCATCCGCGAGCACCCGCCGCTCCCCGGCGAAATCTGGATCGCGGCCAGCGGCATGGACAGCTTCGCCCACCTGGCCCGGGCGGCCGATGCGGGCTACCAGGCGGCCCTTGTGGGCACGGCGCTTATGGCCCGGGGCGAGCCGGGCGCGGCGCTGGCGCGCCTGCTTGCGGGGGAGGCGACCCATGCGGATTATTAAGGTCTGCGGCCTCACGCGCCAGAGCGATGTGGACGCGGCGGCACGGCTCGGCGCGAGCTTCTGCGGCTTCATCTTCCACCCGGCGAGCCCGCGCTTTATCAGCCCGGCGGCCGCGGCCGCCCTTGAGAGCGACGGCATGGCGCGCGTGGGCGTTTTTGTGGGGCAGGACGCGGAGGAGATCCTCGCCATCATGGCCGAGGCGCGGCTGGATTACGCCCAACTTCACGGCAGGCAGGACCGCGCCTGCGCGGAGCGCATCGGGCGCGCCCGCGTCATCCGCGTCCTCTGGCCGGAGCGCTATGCCGGCCGCGCGGAGCTTGTGGCCGACATGGCGGCCCATGCCGAAAGCTGCGCCCTGTTCCTGCTCGAGGCCGGGCAGGCAGGAGGTGGCAGCGGCCGGCCGCAGGACTGGAGGCAACTCGCGGGCCTCACGTCGCCGCGGCCGTGGCTTCTCGCCGGTGGCCTCAACGCCGCCAATGTAGGCTCTGCCGTGGCGGTCTGCGCGCCCGACGGCCTTGACTTCAATTCCGGCGTGGAGGAAGCGCCGGGCAAAAAATCCCCGGACCTGCTGGCGGCCGCCCTGGCCGCAGCAGCCGGGAACCTTGGGGAAAAACCATGAGGAAAGGATATTTCGGCGAATTCGGGGGCCGTTTCGTGCCCGAGCTGCTCATGCCGCCGCTCGAGGAGGTGGAGGCGGCCATGCGCGACATCCTGCCCACCCCCTCCTTCCAGGAGGAGCTGGGGAGCCTCCTCCACGACTACGCGGGCCGCGAGACGCCGCTCACGCACTGCCCCACGCTCTCGCGCGAGCTCGGTTTCGACCTCTGGCTCAAGCGCGAGGACCTGCTCCACACCGGCGCGCACAAGATCAACAATACCCTCGGGCAGGCATTGCTCGCCAAGCGCATGGGCAAGCGCGCGCTCGTGGCCGAGACCGGGGCGGGCCAGCACGGCGTGGCCACGGCGGCCGCTGCCGCGCGCCTCGGCATGGAGTGCACGGTCTACATGGGCGCTGAGGACGTGGAGCGGCAATCGGCCAATGTGCGCCGGATGCGGCTGCTCGGCGCCGAGGTCCATCCTGTGGAGAGCGGCAGCCGCACCCTCAAGGACGCCATCAATGCGGCCCTGCGCGTGTGGATCGCCCGGCAGGAGGATACGCACTACTGCTTCGGCACGGCGGCCGGGCCGCATCCCTTCCCGCTCCTGGTGCGCGAGTTCCAGAGCGTCATCGGCCGCGAGACGCGCGCCCGGATGCTGGAGCTCACCGGGCGGCTGCCTACCGCGGTGGTGGCCTGCGTGGGCGGCGGCTCCAACGCCATCGGCATGTTCCATCCCTTTGTGGACGATGCGGAAGTGGCCATCATCGGTGTGGAGGCCGGGGGCAGCGGCGAGCCGGGCTGCCTCAACTGCGCCTCGCTCAATCTCGGCCGTCCCGGCGTGCTGCACGGCAGCCGCTCGCTCCTGCTCCAGACCGAGGACGGGCAGGTGGAACCCTCGGGCTCCATTTCCGCCGGGCTGGACTATCCCGGCGTGGGGCCGGAGCACGCCCATTTGCGCGAGAGCGGCCGCGCCCGCTACGACATCATCACCGACAACGAGGCCCTTGACGCGCTCGGGCGCCTCTGTCGGGCCGAGGGCATCCTGCCCGCGCTGGAAAGCTCGCACGCGCTCGCCTGGGTGCTGGGCCACGCGGACGAATTCAGGCCCGGCGACCAAGTGGTGGTCAACCTCTCCGGCCGGGGCGACAAGGATATGGACATCATCGAGGCGGCCCTGGCCGCACGGGAGAACAGCCATGCACACGCTTGAAGCAAAGATACGGGAGGCCAACGCCGCGGGGCGTCCGGCGCTCATTCCCTTCCTCACCGCGCATTTTCCCGACAGGGAACGCTTCTGGACCGCCTTTGACGAGCTGGACGCGGGCGGCGCGGACATCATCGAGGTCGGCGTGCCCTTCTCCGACCCAGTGGCCGACGGCCCGGTGGTGGAGGAGGCCTCGCGCCGGGTGCTCGCGGCGGGCTTCCGGCTGGAGGACCTGCTGGAGGAACTGGCGGCCCGGCGCGAAGGCCGCGCCAAGCCCCGCGCGGGCGGGGCCGCCCTGGTGCTCATGGGCTATCTCAATCCCTTCCTGAGCTACGGACTTGACCGCCTCGCCCGGAACGCGGCCAGGGCCGGGGTTTCCGGCTGCATCATCCCGGACGTGCCTAATGAGGAGGCCGCCCCCGTGCGCGAGGCCCTGGCGGCGGAAGGCGTGGCGCTCATCCCGCTGGTGGGGCCCAATACCGGCGAGGAGCGCATGGCGGAATGCGCCCGTGCGGGCGAGGGCTATATGTATGTGGTGTCGGTCATGGGGGTCACGGGCGAGCGCGGGTCACTGGCCCCGCAGGTGGCCGCCACCATGAGCCGCGCGCGGCGCGCCTGCAAGCTGCCGCTGGCTCTGGGCTTCGGCCTGAGCCGCCCGGAACAGCTGGAGGCCTTGCCGCCCGAAGCCCGGCCCGATGCGGCGGTTTTTGGCAGCGCCCTGTTGCGCCATCTGGACGAGGGCAGGAGCGCCGCCGAGTTCCTGCGCCGCTGGACCGGAGCGTGAGGGCCATAAAAGGCTGGGGAGAAAATGAAAGAGACGGGGCACAAGGCCCCGCCTCCCGGCATTTTCTGCGGCAGTTCTTCCGCAGGGAGATTACTGGTCCACGCGCACGTCCACGCCGTCCCCGGTCTTGGCCGGGATGACGCGGGCGGTGCGCGGCTTGCCCTTGAGGTCGATGACGATGCGGGTGCGGCCGTCCATGTCGCCCACGCGCACGGCGCTCACCAGCGGATTCTTGGGCACGGCCGGGGCCTTCACCTCCCAGTCCCCCTCGAGGTCCAGCACCACGCGGTCGGGATTTTCGAGGTTCATGCTCTTGTAGCGCAGGGGGCCGTTGCCCGTGAGGCGCACCGTGGCCCCGCTGTCGCGGGCAAAGACCACAAAGCGCGTGATGGTGCGCGGGCCGGCTGCACCGGCCTGCGTGGGAGCCTTTTCCTGAGAGGCGGTCTTCTTGGCCGGGGCCGCAGCAGCGGCGCGCTCCTGCGAGGGCTGGCGCGGGGCCGTCTCCTTCCGAGCCGTGGCCTCGGCCTTGGGCTGCACCTGCGGAGCCGGGGCAGCCGCGGGCGGAGTCGCGACGGCCGGGGGCGTGGGCGCCGGAGCGGTCCCGTGCAGGGCCGCATTGGCCTCCTTCTGCTCCACGGCCAGGGCGGCGGCAGCGGCAGCCTTGGCCTCGCGCTCACTTTCGGCCGCGCGTTCCACTGCCTCGGGCAGGGCGTCCGGCACTCGCGGCGCCTCCTCCGCCACAGAGGGCGCAAGCGAAGGCGCGGGCGCGGGCACGGGATATTCCGGCGCGGGCTCGGTCATGGGCGTGTCGGCCACCACCTGCTCGTTCCGTGCCGTGGGCCTCGGTTCCGGGGCGCGCCCCAGGCGCTGGTTGAGCAGGATGAGCGCCATGCCCAGGATGCACACCGCAAGGATAAGAAAGAAAATGGTCTTGTTCATGCCGTGAGGCTCCTTGTTCTCCGGCGCCAGGCGCCGTGACAGGCTGGGGCAGGGGGCGCTCAGGCCGCGCCCGCTTTCCCGGTTTTGTGCGCCGCCCCGGCCGGGCGGCGGGACTCGCGCCGGATATGGGCGAGCAGGCGGGGATAGACCGGCTCCGCGCCGTCAAGACGCATGGCCTTTTCCACATGCGCGGCCGCCTGGTCCCAGGCCCCGAGCGCGCAAAGGATGCGCGCGAGATTGAAATGCCCGTGGTCGTCGTCGGGCGAAAGCTCGAGCACGCGCAGCCCGCAGCGCAGCGCGATTTCCGGCAGGTCCTTCTTGCGCAGCTGGACGCCGAAATCGCGGAACATATGCTTGTGGGTGGGCACGATGCCGTCCCTGGTCTCGGCGATCTGTTCCAGCGCCGCCAGGGCGGCCTCGCGCTCGCGCGGGCGCCCGAGCCCGCGGAGAGCCTTGCGGAAGCTGCCGCGCAGGTCATTCTCTATCTGCTTGGCCCGGCGGGCGAGCTCCAGCTCGCGCAGGGTGTCGTCATTGAGCTCCGCCGCCATGCGCGGGGCGGCGGTATCCGCCGTGTCCGGCTCGCGCTCGGCGCTCGCGATGTCGGGCAGGGTGATGGGCGCCACAAGGATGGAGGGCTCGAGCTGGAAGCCGCTCTGGAGGCGGCCTGCGCTGATGAGGCGCACGCGGGAACTGGGTTCGAGCGCGCCGTCCAGCTCCTGGATGGCGTAGTCCCCCGGGGAAAGCTCCCAGACGAAGTAACGCCGCGCATGGCCCTTTTTGCCGTTGCGGGGCGCGCCCGCGCCGGGCCGCTCGGAATAGACGCCAAGGTATCTGGGCTGTCGCATGGCAGAAATGTACATTATTCGCCCCAAATAGCAAGATTGCCGCAGGGCGCCGAGGGCATTGGCCGTATGCGCGTGGCACGAAAATCTGTTTTTTGCCGCTAGCTCCCTTTACGCGGAAGCACGATTGGGCTAGCCTTTTTCATGCACGAAATGTCCGTGGCCATGAGCCTCATTGAGCTCGCGCAGGAGGCGGCGGCGAGCCGGGGCTGCACCCGGCTTGAGCGCGTGCGCGTGGAATACGGCGCGCTTGCGGGCATCATGCCCGAGGCGCTCGAGCTGTGCTTCGAAGCCGTCACGCGCGGAACCCCGCATGAGGGCGCGCGCCTCGAGCTCGTCTGCCTGCCGCTCAGGCTGCGCTGCGTGTTTTGCGGCACGGTGTTCGGCGGCGAGGGACAGGAGGCGCGCTTCACGCCCTGTCCCGGCTGCGGCGAAGTGGTCGGGCATGTGGTGGAGCAGGGCAAGGAACTGCGCCTGCTCGAGGTGGAGGCCAGCTGACGCTAAGCCTTTTGCGTCCATTCCAGGAGCCCCGGAGGCCGTGATGCAGATTCCCGTTGTCCGCAATGTTCTCGAAGCCAATGACAAGATGGCGGCCGAGGTGCGCCGCGAGCTGGCTTCACGCGGCATCCTCGCGCTCAACCTCATCAGCTCGCCGGGGGCGGGCAAGACCACCCTGCTCGAGCGCACCCTGCGCGACTTGGCGCCCGAGTTCCGCATGGCGGTCATCGAGGGCGACCTCCAGACGGACAACGACGCCCGGCGCGTGGCCGCCACCGGGGCCCAGGCCGTGCAGATCAATACCGACGGGGGCTGTCACCTCAACAGCAATCTCGTGCTCTCGGCCATGGAGCAGCTCGACCTCGCGGGCCTCGACATCCTCTTCATCGAGAATGTGGGCAACCTCGTCTGCCCGGTGGAATTCGACTGCGGCGAGGACGCCAAGGTGGCCATCCTCAGTGTGGCCGAGGGCGACGACAAGCCCGAGAAATATCCCCTGCTGTTCAACCTTGCCCGCGCCATGCTGCTCAACAAGGTGGACCTGCTCCCCCATGTGGACTTTGACGTGGCCCGCGCCCGCGCCCATGCCACACGCCTCAACCGGGACCTTGCGGTCTTTGAGGTCTCGGCGCGCGACGGCAGCGGCATGGAGGCCTGGTACGACTGGCTGCGCAAGATGCGCAAGGCCAAGCAGACCGGACGGAGCTGAACGCTTCAGCCCTTTTTATGGGCCGGCGCGCCCCCCGTGCCGCGATAGGCGGCGAGGTCCACCAGGAGCACGCCCGAAGCGGGCTTGAGCGTGAGGGTGAAGATCTGCACGTCCGTGCGCGGTTCGTCCCCGTCCGCCAGCGCCGGGAGCTCGGCCAGCGGGGCCAGCATGAAGCTCGCCTCGCCCTTGCCCTGCGCGAGGAAGCGCCGGAGCGTCTGGTCCAGAAGCTCCCGCTTTTTTTCCGCCGAAAGATCGGGCATTTCCGCAAAATCCATGTCCAGACCGGGAAATTCCGCCTGCCAGGGCGTGAGGCCGCGGGCATAGAGCTCGGCCAGCAGCTGCTCAAGGGCGGCCTCGTCCAGCGGGCGGCGCAGCTCGAGGTGCTCCAGATATTCGTGGCCGAGGCTTTTGACGTCCTCGCCCGCGGGCGTGGCGCCGCCGGGGATGAGGCGCGCGGCCCAGAGCTGCCCGGCAAAGCCAAGGCCCTCCAGCAGGGCGTCATTGTCGTCGCGCGGCACGTCGGGACGGAGCAGGGAGCAGACATCGCTCATGGTCATGCCGGGGCGGAACTGGTCCAGCTCGCACACCGGGCGGCTGCCCGGCTGCGGGACCAGCTCCTGCACCTCGCCGCGCACATGACGGGAGATGCCGTCGCGCGCTTCGAGGATCATGCAGGCCGCATGGTCGCCACAAAAGGTCATGCGCCGCGCCTCGCCCAGGGGCACATCCCGGAAGGACCAGAACTCGAGGCCCGTGTCCACCCGCATGTCGGCCACGCCGCCGGGATTCTCCACCTCGTCGCGCTGGCCCGGTGCCATGTCCAGCCGCAGGAAGAACACCCTGGGCCCGGAACGGAAGCGGATATTGAGGATGTCATGGCCCGTCTGGTTGGAAATGCTCATTTCCGGCGCGGCCGCGCGGGCCGTGGTGGCGGCAACGCACAAAAGCGGCAGGACGAGCGCGACTATGAGGGCGCGGTGCACAAAGACCATGGGGACGCCTCCGGCGATGTTTGCCCGTGCGCGGCCTTTTCCGGCCGTGGCGTCGTGGACGCTGGGCCGAAGCTGGCCGAAACGCCCGCAGACGCAGGCATTGCGCCAGTGTAGCAGAGGGCCGGGGACGGCTGTCAAGCCGCCGCGCCCCCGAGGCCCCGCGCTTTACGCGCCGGGCTTGCGTTGCTATGCTGTGATGGCCTTTTTGGCATTTGTGTTGAACGTCCTTGGCTGGAACCGGCGAGACCAGGATGCCCGTGAGCCCTTCCCGAAATACGGGGCGCGTCCCCTTTTTGCGGCTGCGCCTTTCCTCCCTGCTGGCGCTGGCCTTTCTGGGCGTGGCGGCCATTGCGCTCGCCTATGTGGGCGGCGTCATGACCGGGCGGGCCTCGGCCAGCGCGGAGCGGCGCCTCGCCGCGGTGGAGGCGGGCAAGCGCGCGCCGCAGCCGCCCGCACCGGGAGCAAGGGCAGCCGGGGAAGCGGCACCCGCAGCGCCCCAGCGGGAAGGCCCCGGCATCCTCGCCCCGGAGGAACTCCGCTTCGCCCGCGCCCTGCGTAACGAGGACGGCGCGCCGGAGCCCCCGCCCTTGCAGCGGCCCGCGGCAGCGCCGGTTGTGCCCGCGCCGCAGGCTCCCGTGGCTGCCCCACAGGTTCCCGGTCAAAACCCCGTCCAACCGGGGCTGCCAGGCCAGATGAGCCAGCCCCTTCCCGGTGCTCCTGCCCAGGCCGCCGCTGCGCCGCAAGTCGTGGCCCCGGTACAGGCAATGGCCCAGCCGGGCCCCATGCAGGACTATGTGTTCCAGATGGGGGCCTTCCGCGACGAGGACAGCGTGGACAGCTTGCGGCAGCGCCTCGAGGGCCGCGGCCTGCGCACACGGATGCAGCGCGAAGGCAAGCTCTTTGTGGTGCTCGTACTCTTGCGCGGCGACCCGGCACGCGCAGAGGAAGTCACGCGCATCGCCGAGGAGTTGCGCCTCGGCAAGCCCTTGCTCAAGAGCCGCAAGCCCGTGCAGCAGTGACGCGCCCTGCGGCCGTGCGGACGACTTGACAGCGCGCCGCTTTTTTGCCACAAGTGGCCCGGTACACGCCCACGCCAGCTTAGCTCAGTTGGTAGAGCAGCTGATTCGTAATCAGCAGGTCAAGAGTTCAAGTCTCTTAGCTGGCTCCAGTGATTACAAGGACTTACGGGAATCACCCGTGAGTCCTTTTTTCATGAAATTCCGATTTGTCCCCACTTCATTTTTGTCGTAGAGAAGTTTAGAATAAGCGGGCGCGCAAGTTGGCACTGTTTTGCGGATAGAATGGCACAAGGCGAGCCGCAAAAAAACCGCCGGGCGGAAAAATTGGCCCGGCGGTTTTTTGTATGAAGAAAACCTCCCGCTAGGCGGGAGGTTCAAAAAAGCTTATAGCTATAAGTATGTTATGAAAACTCCTTTTGATTTGTCACAATGGAGATGCGGTCTGGCAACTGCACTCTG
>JAAUYU010000012.1 GCA_014804965.1 Desulfovibrio sp. | reverse complement strand
GCTGCTTGCTGCGTCAGAGAAAAATTTCCTCGGTCGAGTACTTGAGTACACTCCCTTCGGAAATTTTTATCTTCCTTGCAAGCAGCAAAAAATCTTATTTTTTAGGATTCTTCCGGCACCAGCACCCGTCTTTCGCTTCGCTCCAGACGGATTTAAGGAATATCCATCAACTGCTCAGTATAGCATCATAACCTTTGTGGAGCTTCCTCCACCTCATAGTGTTTCGCTCACAACCTTTCGCTGTTGCTGTCCCTGCTCCCCATTTCGCGCAGCACTGCCGCTTTTGAACTGTTGGCATAGCAGTACGCGCAGAGATGGAGGCAGGTATTGTAGCTGCCGATGTCCTTGGCCGGGGCGCAGCCGCAGGCCTTGCGCTGCCCAGTGTCCTTGACGGGACGCCCCGACCGTCCTGGCGGTGTGAGGAGGCTGCCCTGCTTTTGTGTCGCGGAGGCGCCATAAATGCGCTGTATGTTTTCATTCTCCGGGCACAGGCGGCACAGGAGCCCGAAATCTATGCAGCTGTTCTTTTCCACGCCGAAACGCTGCAAATCCAGCTCTTCCGCACAGGTGGCAAGCCGAAGCGGTCTGGGAAGGGCAGCATTTATCTCCGCAATGCCCTCGGCAATCTGGCACGCCTCTGGCCCAGTGGGGGCTCGCAGGCTCGCGTCAAGACTTCCAAGATTCCTTTGCGTCTTTTTATACATATCCAGAAAGCTGAAAACGAGCTTTTCTGTATACGGAGCAAGCGCCGTGGCGAGCTGTCGCATCCTTGCGAGGACCGTTTCAACGCCAAGGCCCGCGCCCATGACAATGGGGTCAAAACGCCAGATGACACGCTGCCTGCCGACACGCTCGGACAGCTGCCGAAATGTGGCGATACGCTCCGAAAGTGGCGGCAAGCCCGGTTCCAGGCCTTCCCGCTCATAATCATTCAGGGTATACTGGAAATAAAACCGGATGCCCCGCGCCTCGATTTCCCCAAGATGCGGCAAAAGCGGCCGCGCATCCTTGCTCCAGAAGACAATCGCCGCGCATTTTTCAAAAGAAATGTACTGCCTTTGGGCGGCATTGAACGGATTTTGCCAGAGGCAATAGCCTGCGCGCAAACGGTTCATGAACCATTGCGCATGGAATGCCGAGATGTCCGTGGCCCGGCTGGCGGAGATGACAAGCGGGGCAATGGCGCTTTTCGGCCCCGCAGGCGTGTCGATGACGGTTTCAGGCCATTTCATCTTGGTGCGGGCAAGAGCGAAAGCGGAGCGCCCCTCATGGAACGCGAGCCCTGCGCCTCAGCGCCCCGCCGTGCGGGCAAGGCCGCCGCGCTCGGGCGCGATGCCGTGGCGGGCCAGCTTGGTATAGAGCGTGGCCCGGGCAATGCCGAGGGTGCGCGCCGTGGCCGAGACATTGCCGCCATGCGCGGCGAGCGCCTGGCGGATGGCAACGGCCTCGGCATCGGCCATGATGCCCTGAAGCTCGATGTCCGCGCCGGGGCGCCCGGAAAGCTCCTGATGGTATCCCGCGGCCCCTCCCGCACCGGACATATTCTGCAGGGACCAGCCGCGGGGACTTGCCGCCGGGCCTGTGGCCTGCGCCGCCATGCCGGGCAAGGTCTCGGGCGGGAAGTTCTCCACCTCGATGACCTCCCCCTGGCGCATGGTGGCCGCATGGACAACGGCATTGTGCAGCTGGCGCACATTGCCGGGCCAGGAAAAGGCCAGCATGGCGGCTTCGGCCCGCGGCGAAAAGCGCACATGCTCAAACCCCATGCGGTCCAGCGTGTGCCGTGCGATGAGCGGGATATCCTCGGCGCGCTCGCAAAGCGGCGGAATTTCCAGCACAAAGGTATTGATGCGGTAGTAAAGGTCCTCCCGGAAGGACCCGGCGTGGAGCATGGCCGCCATATGGCGGTTGGTAGCCGCTACCAGCCGGAAATCCACGGTATGCGCGGTGACGGAGCCCACGCGGCAGACATTCCTGCTTTCCAGCACGCGCAGGAGCTTGGCCTGGATTTCCGGCGGCATTTCGCCGATTTCATCCAGAAAGAGCGTGCCCTTGTCGGCCAGCTCGATCTGGCCGATCTTGCCGTCCTGGCGCGCGCCGGAAAAGGCCCCGCGCGCATAGCCGAAGAGCTCGGATTCAAAGAGGTCCTTGGGGATGGCCGCGCAGTTGATGCAGACAAAGGGCCCCTCGGCGCGCGGGCTTTCCGCGTGGAGGGCATGGGCAAAAAGCTCCTTGCCCGCCCCGGTGGCGCCAAGGATGAGGACGGGCTCGTCAAGACGCGCGTAGCTTTGCGCCTGCCGCTTCAGGCGGCGCATGACCGGGCTTTCGCCGAGGATGCTCGCAAGGCTGTGCTGCGGCGCAAGGCTCGCCTGGATACGCCGCTTGTAGTGGCTGATTTTACGGTCCAGGCGCTCTATCTTGGCGGAAAGCCGCTGCAATTCCTGCGGGTCGTTGAAGAGCGCCTGCGAGACCATGCCCGCCACCTGCCCGGCACTGTCGCGCACGGGGAGGCGGTTGACCACCACGGGTTGTGAGCCGCCCGGGCCGAGCTGGCAGAGCTCGCCCATTTCCGGCCGGTCCTCGCGCATGACCACCTGCGCGCGGGAATGGGGGATGACCTCCGTGATGTCCCGCCCCAGGAGCGCATCGGGCGCTTCGCCCAGAAGGTCCGCATAGGCCTTGTTGACAAAGCGGATGATGCCCTCTCGGTCACAAAACAGCACGCCCATGGGCAGGCTGTCGAGGATAAGGCGGGTGCTTTCGCTGGCGGCGGAAAAAGGCGACATGGCGTGACCTCAAGACAGGGGCTCGGAGACTTTCCCGATTCTAGCCTGTGGCGCAGGTGCTGGCAAGGCGCGCGCACAGGGGCGCCGGCCCTGCTCTGCGGCTCACTTCATGCCGCCCTCACCTTCTTCATCCCCCGGTTTCGCCACGAGCGGCGGCTGAAAGACCACGAAATGCGGCGTCTCCTCCACCACGCGCCAGTTATGCCGCACCCGCTGCGGTACGCCGTAGCCCGCGCGCTCATAGGCGTCGGCGCGCTCGGCGTCCATCTGGTCCCGCTCCATGAAGACCGTGAGGCCCTTGTCCAGCAATTCCTTATAGAGGCGGTCCACCTCGCCGTTGATTTCCCAGTCGATGAGCCAGTCCGAGCCATAGACCGGCACATCGCCGTTGAGGTAGTAGGCCAGCGAAAAGCCGGGCAGAGTCTTGTAGTTCGGGCCATATTTGGCGCGCAGCTCCTTGAGCTCGGCAAGACGGGCGAGCATGTCCGCATCCACCCTGACGCCGGATGCGCGGGGATAGACGCTCCCGGCATCATGGATGAGGCTCGCCCTGGGCATGGGCCGCTCCGGGAAAACATAGGGGTACTGGTAACCCACGCCGAACATGACGAGCCCGGCCGCCAGCGCCGTCCAGGCGAGGGGACGCACCCGGCCGCCCAGGCGCGCATGGATGACAAAGAGGGAGAACAGGAGCGGCGTCGCGAAAAAGGCCGGAATCTTGTAGCCGCCGCTGATGGCGACCGACCAGGCAGCCACGAGCCCCGCCCCCAAGCCCACGCACGCGCGCAGGCGCGGACGCGGGACGTCCGGTTCACGCAGAAAGCGCACGAGAAATACGGAGGGCAGGAGCGCAGCCAAGCAGCCCAAAAGCACAAAAAGCGTCGGCCAGGAGGTGCCGTAGCCGATCCAGCCCTGCTTCGCCATGACCTCGCGCACATACCAGGCCGTGAGCAGGGCAAGATACACATAGGCGGGAAAGAGCCACGCGGGCGCCCTCTTGCCGATGAGCCGCGCCACGAGCCACGGCGCAACGGCAAGGAGAGGAAGCAGCCAGTTCTGGCGCAGATAGATATAGATGCCCGCGTCCAGCGCCTCGCGGATGTCGAGCTGGCCCGTGGTCATGCGCGAAAAGGCTTCCCACGCTCCGGCCGCGTGTAGGAAGAGCCAGACGGCGGCAAGCGACGCCAGCCAGCCGACGGCGCAGCGAAGGGCCGCGCGCCAAGAGCCCCGCTCCACCCAGACAAGCGCCAGGATGGCCGGGGGCACCAGCAGGAAGGACTGCTTGCAGAGCATGGCGCAGCCCGCGAGCAGCCCGGCCACAAGCGGCCAGCCGGTTGCACCGGCCAGCAGCGCGCCCCCGGCGAAGAGCACGCCATCGGCCGTGTGCCAAGGCATGTGCGGAAAGGAATGGACGCCCCAGACAAAGCCGCAGGTCGCCAGCAGCGGCAGGGGCAGGTCAAGCCTTGTGAGGCTGAAAATCCGCCCCAGATAGCCAGCCGCGCACCACGAGGCCACCAGCATGGTAGCGAGGAACCCGGCCTTTCCGGCGAGCACTCCCAGGTTCTCCGGGGTGAGCCACAGCCAGAAGGCGTGCCAGTAGAGCGGCAGCGCCGGCTTGATATAGGAAAAATCCCGGTACGGCATCTGCCCTTGGAGGATGCGCCAGGCATAGCCGTAGAAATAGCCGAAATCCGTGGTGTCCATGCCATAGGGCGTGTAGAGGACGAGATAGGCCAGGGGCACGATGACGGCCACGGCCCAGGGCAAGATGGCGCGGAACCTGTTGGCTTGCGTGGTCATGGTCCCTCCGGGGACAGACAACGGGCTGCTGGTAAAGACGCCGGGAGCATACCCATAAGCCGCGCCGGCGCCAAGCCCCGGCTTGCCAGTGCGCGGCATCAAGGGTAGAGTCGCGCCCATGCACGGCCCCGACAAGTCACCCGAAGCAGACGCGCATCCCTTCTCCTCCCTGCCGGAACTCCCGGAGCTGGCCGTCCGCGCCGGGGCGAAGCTCCCCGCGCCGCCGGACGATGCCGCCTGTTTCGCCCTGTGGCGCAAATATGCCATGCTTGCCAATGTGGAGCGTCACTCGCGCCTGGTGGCGCAGGTGGCGACCGCCCTTGCGCGCCGGGCTGCCGAAAGGGGCCATGCCGTTGAGGTGGATGCCGTGCGCGCCTCGGCCCTCCTGCACGACCTTGCCAAGACCTATTGCCTGCTCCACGGTGGCAGCCACGCGCAGCTCGGCGCGTCGTGGGTATTCGCCGAAACGCGGCATTACGGCATCGCCCGCGGCGTGCTCCTGCATGTGCACTGGCCCTGGGCCGTGCCGGAGGGGCCGGGCATCTGCGCGCTGCCCTTCTTTGTCATCTATGCCGACAAGCGCGTGCGCCACGACGCCTGCGTGACCCTTGAGGAACGGTTCGAGGACCTGCTCGCCCGCTATGGGCGCGACGAGCGCGCGCGGGCCGGCATCCGCATGGCCCACGAGCAGGCGCTCGCCATAGAACGTGCCCTTGCGGCGCAACTGGGATGTGATCTCCATGAAGATACTTTTGATTGCCGGGGGCTGGTCCAGTGAGCGCGAGGTCTCGCTGAAGAGTTCGCGCATCGTCGAGGGCGTCCTGCGCGAAGCGGGCCATGACGTCACCTTTTTTGATCTGCTCACGGGCTTCGACCGCCTCATGGAGGAGGCCCGGCAGCACGACTTCGCCTTCATCGGCCTCCACGGCGCGCCCGGCGAGGACGGCCTCGTGCAGGCCCTGCTCGATGCTGCCCGCTGTCCCTACCAGGGCTCCGGGCCCGCGGGTTCCTTCCTCGCGCTGAACAAGGCTGCGGCCAAGCAGGTTTTCCGGCAGGCGAATCTCCCCACGGCCGACTGGGAATTCCTGCCGCTGCCGCCGCCTGCGGACTGGCAGCCGAGGCTTCCCTATCCGCTCTTTGTGAAGAGCAATACGGGCGGTTCATCGCTTCGGCTGGGGCGCGCGGAAAACCGGGCACAGCTCGATACGGCGCTTTCCGCCATCTTCGCCGCCGGGGACGAGGCCCTGCTGGAGACGGAGCTTCCCGGCCGCGAGCTCACCTGCGCGGTGCTGGGCGAAGAAGCACTCCCCCCGCTGCTCATCGAGCCTTTGGCCGGGAGCTTCTTCGACTATGAAAGCAAGTATGCCAAGGGCGGCGCGCGCGAACTCTGCCCGGCGCCTATCAGCGCGGAGGCAACGGCCCGCGCGCAGGATCTGGCGCTGGCCGCGCACCGTGCCCTGGGCCTTTCCGGCTACAGCCGGACGGACTTCATCCTCGATGCCGCCGACGGCCTCACCCTGCTGGAGGTCAACACCCTCCCCGGCATGACAGCCACAAGCCTTGTGCCGCAGGAGGCCGCCGCCGCGGGCATTTCCTTCGCGCAGTTGCTGGAACGGCTCATGGAGCTGGGCCGGGCGCGCAAGCCCTGCTGAAAGGGCGGCTGCCGCAATATGGTACAAGACCGGACGCGGCAAGGCAGGCACAGTGCCCGCAACAGGGAGTGAACCATGCCTGCGGAAAGTGCTGCCCTTCTCCATGACGCGGATTTGGAGGCGGATGCGTTCAGCTTTCGCCTCACCGCCCGTGCCTTCGCCCCCCACTATCATCCCGCCTGGGTGCTCGGCTGCGTCCTTGACGGGGTGCGGCGCTTCTGGGTGCGCGGTCGCGAATACCGCGCCGGGGCCGGGGATGTGGTCATCCTGCGCCCCGGCGAGGTCCATGCCTGCGCCCCGGAGTCTGGCGCCCCTTTTGTCTGGCGGGGCTTTCACTTCCGGGAGGGAAGCGCGGCGGCCGCCCTGCTGGAAAGCCTCACCCGTGACGAGCCCACCTTGGAGCCCGTCTGCGCCGGGGCTGGCGTCCTGAACGAACTTCTGGCCGTGCACGCGCTCATGGGCGGTCCCACCCCGGCGGAGGACAAGCGCAGCCGCCTCTTGGCGGCGCTTGCCCGGCTCGGCCGATGCGACCGCAAGCCCGACGCCGACCACGCGGCGCCCACGCCCACCGAGCCAGCGTTGGAAGCGCTCCGCACTCATCTTGCCGCCCATGCCGGGGAGCGCGTGAGCCTTGAGGACATGGCCGTGATGGCACACATGGGCAAGTTCCGGCTCGTCCGGGCCTTTGCGCGCATGACGGGCGCAACGCCCTACCGCTATCTGGAGAGCGCGCGCGTCAACCGCGCCCAGGAGCTGCTGGCGCAGGGCCTGCCCCCGGCCGAGGCCGCGCTGGAATCGGGTTTCGCCGACCAGTCGCACCTCTCGCGCGCCTTCAGGACTCGCCTCGGCGTCACGCCCGGCGCGTGCCGGAGGCACCCCTGATGACAAATCGCGGCATAGCCCCCTTCCGCTCTTCCGGCCAGGTCGTCGGGCATCTCGTGGCGCTCGCCACCATCATCGTCTGGGGCGTGACCTTCATTTCCACCAAGATGCTCCTCGTGGACTTCAGCCCGGTGGAGATCCTGCTCTTGCGCTTCCTCCTCGGCTGGCTGGCGCTCTGGCTGGTGTGCCCGCACAGGCTCCGGGTGGGGAGCCGCAAGGACGAGCTGCTCTTCGCGCTGGCGGGGCTTTCCGGCGTGAGCTTGTATTTTCTGCTGGAAAATGTGGCCCTGACCCTGACCTTCGCCTCCAATGTGGGCGTCATCGTGGCCGTGGCCCCGTTTTTCACGGCCCTGCTGGCCTGGCGCTTCCTCGGCGCGGCGCGGCCGGGGGCCGTCTTTTGCGTGGGCTTTGCCGTAGCCATCACCGGCATCGCCTGCATCAGCCTCGCCGGAAACGAGCTTGCGCTGAACCCGGCCGGGGATGTGCTCGCGCTCCTGGCCGCCCTCTCCTGGGCGGTCTATTCCATCGTGGTGCGGATGCTGGCGGCGCGCGGCTACGGGAGCCTGCCTGCCACGCGGCGCATCTTTTTCTACGGCCTTGTGTGTATGCTGCCCATCCTGCCCTTTGCGGGCATTTCCTTTCGGCCCGAGGCCCTGCTGCGCCCGGTCAACTGGGCGAACCTGTTCTTTCTGGGGCTTTGCGCCTCGGCGCTCTGCTTCGTCACCTGGACCTACTGCGTGCGGCTTTTGGGCGCGGTCAAGGCGTCGCTCTATATCTACCTTGTGCCCGTGGTCACGGTCATCACTTCCATCGCGCTCCTCGACGAGCGCGTGACCTTGCTTTCGGGCGCGGGCATGGCGCTCACCCTGGCGGGGCTGCTTATCTCGGAACGGGGCACGGCGGCTGCCCGCGGCAACGCTCAGGAACGGGAGGCCCCAAGCGAAGGCCAGGCGTAGGGAATGGCGGAATCATCGGGCGCTGTGCGCTCCCCTTCCGCAGGGTCATGGGGCAGGTCCGCGCAGTTGCAGATGAGCGCGGGCGCCTCCCCCACGGCGGTGAAGCCGTACCAGACCAGGGGCGGGATGCGCAAAAGCCCGTAATCGTCCGGCCGGCCGAGGCGCCGCTCCACGAGGACGCCCCGCGTGGGCGAGGCCTGACGGTCATCATAGAGGACGATGTGCAGGAGGCCCCACGGCACGGCAAAAAGCTGGGTCTGGCGCGTGTGCCGCTTCCAGGCCTTCACCGCGCCTGGGAAAACTTCGGAAAAATAGATTTCACCGAAACCGTGGGCAAAATCCGGCAAAAGCGGCGAGCCCGCCCTGAGCATGTGCAGCACCGGGCCGCCGGGCGTGGGAATGACCTTGAGCGGCTGGAACAGCGCGCCCTCGATGCCTGTGGTAATGGGCTCCCCGTCCATGCCCCGCCTCAGCGCGCCCAGAGAAGGCCGCGATGGGCGGCCTTGCCCGCATAGGCCGTTATCTGCCCCTGGGTGTAGTCCCACATGGCGCCCTTGCCCTCGCCGCCCTCATAGTAGCGGGCGTACCATTCGGCCGTGTAGCGGATGGTCTCCTCAAAATCGAGGGTCGCCTTCCAGGCAAGCTCGGCCAGCGCCTTGTCGCAGCAGAGCTTGAGCAGGGTGGATTCCTTCCTGCCG
Organism: Desulfovibrio sp.; assembly: GCA_014804965.1. Lineage (GTDB taxonomy): Bacteria > Desulfobacterota > Desulfovibrionia > Desulfovibrionales > Desulfovibrionaceae > Desulfovibrio. The sequence goes on along the minus strand of JAAUYU010000012.1, from coordinate 184,808 downwards.
GCCTGGCCTGCTGCGTCCATCTCGCTCTTGAAGCCGGGCCAGTGCAGGGCCAGCGCCTCCACCACCTCGGCCACGGTATTGTTGACATCGGCTGCGGGCCCGAAATTGTAGGACTGCCCGCGCGGCTCAAAGGCCGCTTTCGCCCCGTGCGCGAGGCCCGCATCGTTATCGAGCAGGCGCGCGCCCAGCCAGAGATAGCCGGAGAGCGGCTCCAGCACATGCTGCCACGGCCGCGTGGCCCAGGGGCTGCGGATGGCGACGGGCCTGTGCGCAGCCCAGGCGCGGGCGCAATCCGGCACGATGCGGTCCTCCGCCCAGTCGCCGCCGCCGATGACATTGCCCGCGCGCACGGTGGCGCAGGCCGGGTTTTCGGCAAAAAAACTCTGGAAATAGGAATGGGCGATGATTTCCGCGCAGCCCTTGGAGGCGGAATAGGGATCGGCCCCGCCCAGGCGGTCCGTCTCGCGGTAGCCCCAGACCCATTCCTCGTTGCGGTAGCACTTGTCCGAGGTGATGACGACCACGGCCCTGACCGACGGGCAGGCGCGCACGGCCTCGAGCACGTTCATGGTGCCGAGGGCATTGGCTTCGAAGGTTGCCGCCGGGTCGTCATAGGAGCGGCGAACCAGCGCCTGCGCCGCAAGATGAAAGACCACCTCCGGCGCAAAGCCCTGCATGGCGGCGGTCACCGCATTCCTGTTGCGGATGTCGCCGCGCATGTCCTCCATGCGCCGCGCGAGGTCCAGCGCCTCGAAATGAGAGGGCGTGGTGGGCACACCGAGGGAAAATCCGGCCGCGCGCGCCCCCAGCGCCAGCAGCCACGCCGAAAGCCAGGAGCCCTTGAAGCCCGTGTGCCCGGTGACGAACACCCTGCGCCCGCGATAGAGGTCTGCGAACATGTTTTGTCCTTATTGAGAGTGATGCAGATGTGGTCTGCGCCGTGAGCCTCAGGCCCAGAAGGCGCGGCCGCTGTCCCAGAGTTTATTAAGGTGGATGGCGTCGCGAAGCGTGTCCATGCACTGCCATTCGCCGGGGTGCGGATACATGGAAAGCTGCCCTTCGGCCGCCAGTTGCTGCAGGGGCTCCTTTTCGAGGTCGCAGCTCTCGTCCTCGCTCAGGTAGTCGAGGAATGCGCGCTCAAAGACAAAGAAGCCGCAGTTGATGTATTCGTTGAGCACGGGCTTCTCTTCCCAGGAGATGATTTTGCCGTCCTTGCCCGTGCGCACCGTGCCGAAGCGCGAGGGCATCCGCACGCCCGTGAAGGTGCCGATGGTGCCCGCTTTCTTGTGAAATTCCAGCAGCTTCGCGATGTCGATGTCGGCCACACCGTCACCATAGGTGACCATAAAGCGGTCGCCCTCGATATAGCGGGCCACGCGCTTGAGTCGCCCGCCCTTGAGGGTCTCCTGCCCGGTGTCGCAGAGGGTGACGCGCCAGTCCTCGATATAGGAAGGATGAACGGTGATATTCCCGGTCTTGAGGTCCACGGTGAAGTCCGCGTTGCGGCTGCGGTAGTCATGGAAATACTGCTTGATGACCTCGCCCTTGTAGCCCAGCGGCAGGACGAAATCCCGAAAGCCGAAGCGGGAATAGATGGACATGATGTGCCAGAGCACGGGGCGCCCCCCAATCTCCACCATGGGCTTGGGTTTGATGGCGGTCTCTTCGCGCAGGCGCGTGCCCTTGCCGCCGCACATGATGATGGTCTGCATGTGGCCTCCCGGCTTCTCCCGCAGAGCGGGTTCAAGAGAGGGTGAGTCTAGCAGAAGCGCAGACGGAATAAAAGCCCCGTGCCGCTGTCCCCTGCCGGTTTACAGCGCGGCGCTTTTGCTGTAGGCGGTGCGTGGAGGCGAGCTTGCATATCCGCTATCTTTCCACACCCGCGCTGTTGCTGGACGATGACCGCATGGAGCGCAACATCCGCCGCCTGGCGGCTCACCTTGCGCCCTTCGGGGTGGGCTTGAGGCTGCATGCCAAGACCCTCAAGTGCGTGGAAGTCGCGCGCCGCGCCATGACCACGCCCGAGGGACCCGTGGCCGTCTCCACCCTTGCCGAGGCGGAATGGTTTGCGGAAAGGGGCGTTCCCGATATATGCTATGCCGTTGGCATCGCGCCGGGAAAATTTGAGCGCGCGCTCGCGCTGCGGGAGCGGGGCGCGGCCCTCAGCCTGCTGCTCGACAGCGTGGAGGCGGCCCGCGCCCTTGCGGAATTTGGGGCGGCGCGCGGCCACAGTTTCGACGTGCTGCTGGAAGTGGACCCGGACGGCCACCGCGCGGGGCTTGCGCCGGACTCCCCGGCCCTCGTGGAAGCGGCGGGCATTTTGGTGGCGCACGGCCAGTGCGTGGCCGGGGTGCTCGCCCATGCGGGTTCGGCCTATGACCTTGCTGAGCCCTCGCCCGAGGCGTTCGCGGCGCTGGCAAAGCAGGAGCGCGCCGCCGCCGTGGCTGCGGCAAATGCCCTGCGCGCCGCCGGGCACCGTTGCCCGGTGGTGAGCGTGGGCTCCACGCCCACGGCGCTGTTTGGCGAGGATTTTACGGGCGTCACCGAGGTGCGCGCCGGGGTCTACCTCACGCAGGACCTCGTCATGGCCGGGCTCGGCGTCTGCCCGGTGGCGGACATTGCCCTTTCCGTGCTTTGCACCGTCATCGGACGGCGCGGCCGCGACGGGGCGCTCGTGACGGACGCGGGCTGGACCGCGCTTTCGCGCGACGCGGGCCTTCCCGGAAGCTTCGCCGAGTTCGGCTACGGGCTCGTGCTGGATGAGGACGGAAATCTGCTCCCCGGCCTGCGCGTGAGCGAGACCAATCAGGAGCACGGTCTCATCACCGCCGGGCCGGGTGTGCCCGTCCCGCCGCTCCCCGTGGGGACGCTCGTGCGCATCCTGCCCGTCCACGCCTGTGCCACGGCCACGGGCTTCGAGAGCGTCCATCTCTGCCAGGGGGCGGAGGAAATCGCCTCCTGGCCACGCTGCCGCGGCTGGTAGCGCAAGGCGCACAAATTTCACGGCTTCAAACCTTTTAGGAGGAAAACATGGCAGCCACGGTTTACTTCACCGGAATGCACAGCCGCTCGCTGGACAACAACAAGTGCGCCAAGGTGGCGCGCCTCTGCGACGCGCTCCAGCTGAAAAAGGTCCTCAAGCGCAATGACCTCGCCGCCGTCAAGATCCACTTCGGCGAATACGGCAACGACACCCACATCAAGCCCATGTTCGCGCGCGTGGCCGTGGACAAGATGAAGGCCGCCGGGGCCAAGCCTTTCCTCACGGACACAACCACCCTCTATTCCGGCACGCGGCACAATGCCGTGGACCATCTCCACACCGCCTATCTCCACGGCTTCACGCCCGAGACCGTGGGCGCGCCCGTCATCATCGCCGACGGCCTCTATGGCGAGGAAGACGTGCCTGTGCGCATCAACTGCAAGCACTTCAAGGATGTGCGCATCGCCGCCGCCATCCGCCGCGTGCCATCCATGGTGGTGCTCTCCCACTTCAAGGGGCATGAGATGGCGGGCTTCGGCGGGGCCATCAAGAACCTCGCCATGGGCGGCGCGTCCGTGGCCGGCAAGCGGGACCAGCACGGCGTGCATGTGCAGATCGACGAATCCCTCTGCGTCGGCTGCGGCCGCTGCGTGAAAGTGTGCCCGCAGAAGGCCCTCACGCTCGTCAACGGCAAGAGCCATGTGGATGTGAGCCGCTGCATCGGCTGTTTCGAGTGTATCACCGTCTGCCCGGTGCGCCCCAACAAGGCCATCAGCATCGACTGGAGCTCCGAGATGGTGCCCTTTGTGGAACGCCTCACCGAATACGCCTACGGCGTGGTGAAGGGCAAGCAGAAGCACATCTGCTATATCAACTTCGTCCTCAACGTCACGCCGGACTGTGACTGCGTTGGCTGGAGCGACATGCCCCTCGTGCCGGACCTCGGCATCCTCGCTTCCATGGACCCGGTGGCGCTGGACCAGGCCTGCTATGACCTCGTGAACAAGGCCCCGGCCTTTGACCCCAAGATCGCCGAGGCGAAGACGGACAAGTTCACCGCCCGCTGGCCGCACACCAGGGGCGAAGTGCAGTTGAGCTACGGCGAGGCCATCGGCCTCGGCACGCGCGAGTACAAGCTGGAAAAGATCTAGCTCTCCGGGGGCCTGCCCGCCTTTTACGGGCGGGCCTCCGACCATTTTCCGCAAGAGCGTTGCGCACGGCCCGCCCACATCCGAGGAGCACACCATGCTGGACCCCAAAGCCCATGCCGACTGGGAAATCGCGCAGGAAGCCGAAAAGACCATGAAGACCATCTCCCAGATCGGCCGCGATCTGGGGCTGGAGGAGAGCGAGCTTCTGCCCTACGGGCACTACATGGGCAAGGTGGACTTCCGCAAGGTGCTGGACCGCCTCGCTGACCGCCCCAATGGCAAGTATGTGGATGTCACGGCCATCACGCCCACGCCGCTCGGCGAGGGCAAGTCCACCACCACCATCGGCCTCGTGCAGGGCCTCGGCAGGCGCGGCAAGCGCGCCTCGGCAGCCATCCGCCAGCCCTCCGGCGGCCCCACCATGGGCGTCAAGGGCTCGGCCGCGGGCGGCGGCCTTTCCCAGTGCATCCCGCTCACGCAGTATTCCCTCGGCTTCACGGGGGACATCAATGCGGTCATGAACGCGCACAACCTCGCCATGGTGGCGCTCACCTCGCGGATGCAGCATGAGCGCAACTACGATGACGAAAAGCTGCTCTCCCTCTCAAAAATGCCGCGGCTCAACATCGACCCCACCAATGTGAACATGGGCTGGGTGATGGATTTCTGCTGCCAGGAGCTGCGCAACATCATCACCGGCATCGACGGCGTCAACGGCAAGTCCGACGGCTTCATGATGCGCTCGCGCTTCGACATTGCCGTCTCCAGCGAGGTGATGGCCATCCTCGCCATCTCGCGCGACCTGGCGGATATGCGCCGCCGCATGGGGAAAATCATCGTGGCCTATGACCGCGCGGGCAAGCCCGTCACCACGGCCGACCTTGAGGTGGACGGGGCCATGACCGCCTGGATGGTGGAGGCCATCAACCCCAACCTCATCCAGACCATCGAGGGCCAGCCCGTCTTTGTCCATGCCGGGCCCTTCGCCAATATCGCCATCGGCCAGAGCTCGGTCATCGCCGACCGCGTGGGCCTCAAGCTCAGCGACTACCATGTGACGGAGTCCGGCTTTGGCGCGGACATCGGCTATGAAAAGTTCTGGAACCTCAAGTGCCATTACAGCGGCCTTGCGCCGGACGCGGCCGTGGTGGTGGCCACGGTGCGCGCGCTCAAGAGCCACGGCGGCGCGCCCGTGCCCGTGCCCGGGCGGCCGCTGCCGCGCGAATACTCGGAAGAAAATGTGGGCTTTGTGGAGGCGGGCTGCTGCAACCTTTTGCACCATATCGAGAGCGTCAAGAAATCCGGCGTGTCCCCGGTGGTGTGCATCAACGCCTTTGTGACCGACACCCCGGCCGAGATCGCCAAGGTGCGCGAGCTTTGCGAAGCGGCCGGGGCGCGGGTGGCTGTGTCCCGCCACTGGGAACTGGGAGGCGAGGGCGCGCTGGAGCTGGCCGACGCGGTCATGGACGCCTGTAACGAAAAGACGGAATTCAGGCCCCTTTATAGCTGGGACATGCCTTTCAAAGAGCGCATCGAGCTCGTGGCGCGGGAAATCTACGGCGCCGACGGCGTGGACTTTTCCGGCGAGGCCGAGGCCAAGCTGCAAAAGATCCAGGAACGCGAGGACGCCGACGAACTCGGCCTGTGCATGGTCAAGACCCACCTTTCCCTCTCCGACGACCCCAACCTCAAGGGCGCGCCCAAGGGCTGGCGGCTCAAGATCCGCGATGTGCTCATCTATGGCGGCGCGGGCTTTGTGGTGCCCGTTTCCGGCAAGATCACCCTCATGCCGGGCACGGGCTCCAACCCGGCCTTCCGGCGCGTGGACGTGGATACCGAGACAGGCAGGGTCAAGGGGATTTTCTAGCCGCCCGCGCAGGCGGACTGCTTCACGCTGAGTACAGGAGACCCATGTCTGCAACGATCATCGACGGCGTGGCCATGAGCCGCGCCCTTCTTGAGGGCTTGCGCGCCGAAGTGGCGGAGCTGCGGGAGCACTACGGCAAGGTTCCCGGCCTGGTCACCATCCTCGTGGGCGAGGACCCGGCCTCGGTGAGCTATGTCACCCGCAAGACGCGCACGGCGCACGAACTCGGCTTCCACGAGGTGCAGGAAAACCGCCCGGCTGACATCAGCGAGGCCGAGCTTCTGGCGCTCATCGGGCGCTACAACGCCGACCCTGACATCCACGGCATCCTCGTGCAGTTGCCGCTGCCGAAGCATATCGACGAGACCCGCGTGCTCCACGCCATCGACCCGAAGAAGGATGTGGACGGCTTCCACCCGGTCAACCTCGGCAACCTGCTCATCGGCGGCGAGGCCGTGACCTTCCGCCCCTGCACGCCCGCGGGCATCCAGGAAATGCTCGTGCGCTCCGGTGTGGAGCTTGACGGAGCCGAAGCCGTGGTGGTGGGGCGCTCCAATATCGTGGGCAAGCCCCTTTCCGTCATGCTGGGCCAGAAGGGACCGGGGGGAAACGCCACGGTCACGCTCGCGCATTCGCACACCCGGGACCTTGCCGCCCATTGCCGCCGCGCGGACGTGCTTATCGTGGCCGCGGGCGTGCCCAAGCTTGTGAAGGCGGACTGGATCAAGCCCGGCGCCACGGTCATCGACGTGGGCGTGAACCGTGTGGGCTTCAATGAAACCACGGGCAAGGCCATCCTTGCGGGCGACGTGGACTTTGCGGCCGCGCGGGAGGTCGCCGGGAAAATTACCCCGGTGCCCGGCGGCGTAGGCCCCATGACCATCGCCATGCTCATGCAGAACACCGTGCGCTCGGCAAGGCGCCATCTCGCGGCGGAAAACGGGAAGGCATAAGGGCGTCGTGCCCGCAGGGCCGCCGGGCCCGGAAAGCGGGAATGCCGCGCGGAGGGCAGCATGTCCGGTACAGTCATCCTTCTTGTGCTCGGCGCGGCCTTCCTCCACGCCACCTGGAACATCATCGTCAAGGGCGGCGAGAACAAGCTCTACGAAACGGCCATGAACGCCCTCGGCGGCGGACTCGGGGCCATATTCCTGTTGCCCTTCCTGCCCTTCCCGGACAGGGCGGCCTGGGGCTTTCTCGCGCTTTCGTGCTGCTGCCACCTCACCTATTATCTCTGCATCGCCGCGGCCTACCGCGTGGCCGACCTCACCCTCGGCTACACCATCATGCGCGGCACGGCCCCCATGCTCACGGCGCTGGCACTCTGCCTCATCGGCGTGCCGCTCGGCCTCGCGGGCTGGGGCGGCGTCATCCTGCTCTGCTCCGGCATCCTCACGCTGGCGCTGGAGCAGAAGCTGGCCCACAAGGGCAGTCTCAAGGGCGTCCTCTATTCCCTGCGCACCTCCTTCGTCATCATGGGCTATACGCTGGCCGACGGCTACGGCGCGCGCCTTTCCGGCGACAGCGTGAGCTATACCTGCTGGATTTTCTTCCTCAATATCTTCCCCCTCCATATCTATGTGCTCGCGCGCTACGGACGCGACTACCTGCGCTATTTGAGGCGGCGCGCCGTTCCCGGCATTTCCGGGGGCCTCTGCGGACTGGGCTCCTACGGCATCGCCATCTGGGCCATGACACTCGCGCCCATCGCCCTTGTGGCCGCCCTGCGCGAGACCTCGGTCATCTTCGGCATGATCATGGCCGTCATCTTCCTCGGGGAGCGGCTCACCGCGCTACGGCTGCTCGCCATCCTCCTCGTCATGGGCGGAGCCATGATCATCCGCCTGGGCTGAGGCTGGCAGTCATGCGGCTCCTCCCGCGTCTCCCCCGGTTCAGAGGCTGAAACATTTTCTTCACATAGGGTCTGCGACGCAAAAGCATGAGTCGTTTTTGCAAAATAAGTCAGAAACAACTCATGTTTTTTGCGGAATATCGTGGTCGTTGAGTTTTTTTCGACTCGGAGACTTTCGATTTTTGTGGCAAACGCCCTGCCCCGGCGCCAAAACAGGCCGAAAATCAAGGCCTGTGGCGTCATGTGCCATATGGCACAAGGATTGCTTTTGTGAAATGACGCCACTTGGCGCACACGCCGGATTCAGGAGGGAGCATGGGGGAGACGCCACAGCATGGAGTGAAGGGCCACGAGCGCGAAGAGCTGGAAAAAACCCTCAACCCCATTGAAGTTCTCGCCCTGGCGCTCGGGGCCATTGTCGGCTGGGGCTGCTTCATCCTGCCCGCCATTCGCTTCCTGCCGGACGCGGGCCCCCTCGGGACCATCATCGCCTTCTTTGTGGGCGCGCTCTTCCAGTGCATCGTAGCCCTGAGCTACAGCTTCCTCGTCAAGCCCTATCCGGTGGCGGGCGGGGCCTTCGCCTACGCCTACGCGGGCTTCGGCACGCGCGGGGCCTTTGTGTGCGGCTGGGCGCTGGTGCTGAGCTATATCTGCGTCATCGCGGCCAACGCCATGGCGCTCATCCTGCTTACCCGCTACCTGCTCCCCGGCGTCTTTGACGTGGGCTTCCTCTATTCCATCGCCGGCTGGAACATCAATGCGGGCGAGCTGGCATTCGTTTCCACCATTCTCCTGCTCTTCGGCTGGATGAATTACCGCGGCATGAACGCGGCGAGCACCATCCAGGTCATCCTCGCGCTGGCGCTCACCACCGGCGTGCTCGTGCTCGCCACGGGCACCTTCCTCACCGAGTCGGCGAGCCTGGAGAACTTCCAGCCGCTTTTTGCGGAAGACCGCTCGCCGCTCGCCTGCGTCCTCGTGGTGCTGGCGCTCACGCCCTGGCTCTATGTGGGCTTCGACACCATCCCGCAGACCGCGGAGGAGTTCAAGTTCTCTCCGGCCAAGGCGCGTGACCTCATGCTGCTCTCCATCATTTGCGGGGCCATCCTCTATGCCCTCGTGACGCTCTGCGTGGCGGGCTATATCCCCTACAAGGACCTTCTGAGCCAGAACCACGCCTGGGCCACGGGCTGGGTGGCCGACCAGGTGTTCGGCCGTTTCGGCGGCGTGGCGCTCACCGTGCCGGTGCTGGCGGGCATCCTCACGGGCATGAACGGCTTTTTCATGGCCACCACGCGCCTCCTCTTCAGCATGGGGCGCAGCAAGTTTTTGCCGGAATTTTTCGCCTCCGTGCATCCGCGCTACAACACGCCCTGGAAGAGCGTGCTCTTCACCCTGGCGCTCTGCCTTGTGGTGCCGTGGTTCGGGCGCGCGGCCCTCGGCTGGATCGTGGACATGTCGGCCATCGGCACGGCTCTCGCCTACCTGTTCACCAGCATGACGGCCTACAAGTACCTCACGCGGCATCCGCGCCTTTCCGAAGCGGGCTGGGGCAAGCCCGTCTGTGTCATCGGCGCGGCCACGTCCGTCGTCTGCTTCTTCCTGCTCATCTTCCCCAGCTCTCCGGCGGCCATCAGTGTGCCCTCGTGGATCATGCTCTTCATCTGGGTGGGCCTCGGCGGCATCTTCTTCGCCAACCGGCGCAGCGAGCTTTTGCATATCCCCCATTCACGACTGCGCTACCTGCTCTTCGGCAAAAGCAACTGCCCTGTGCTGTTCGACCCCGAGGAAGATGAGGAAGAAGCCCCGAAGGAAAAAACGGCCACCGCCGAGCGCTGACACAGGCGCCCCGGCCGGGCGCCAGCCGCGCGGGCCGTAGCCGGACACGCCGGAATTTTGTGGAGAACACATGCGACAGTTGCTGCTACTTTGCGTTGGACTCGCCATAATCGTCATCCAGGTCCTGCTCGGGGCGCAGACCTTCTTCCCTGAGGCCTTTGCGACCAAGGAAGACGCGCTCGACGGGCTGCTTGAGCAGAAAAACCCGGTCCTCGACAAAATTGCTCCGGAAGACCTGGCGTGGCTCGCAGCGAACCCGGTGGTCACCGTGGGCGTGGACCCCAACTTCTACCCGCTGGAAATGTTTGACGAGCGCGGCCGTTATACGGGGCTCGGCGGCGACTACCTGCGCCTGCTCGCCAAGATGACGGGCATCGACTTCCGGCCCGTCTCCACGAGCGACTGGGCCACCACCGAGGAACTGGCGCGCCAGGGCAAGATCGACCTCTTCATGGCCGCCGCCAAGACCGGCCGGCGCAGCGAATACATGCTCTTCACCGCGCCCTATATCACCGAACCCGGCATCATCATGACCCGGCGCGGCAGCGGCCTCGACAGCGCGGACGTCGCGTCGCTCGCGGGCAAGAAGGTGGCCGTGGTCAAGGATTATTCCTGGCACGACTTCCTCAAGGAATTTCACCCCGAGATCATTGCCGTTCCCGCGGCGACCACGCTGGAAGCCCTGCAGAAAGTGGCCGCCGGCGAGGCGGACGCCGTGCTCGACTATGAGTTCAACCTGCTGGAAAAAATCCAGACCGGGGGCATCCTTCAGATGCAGACAGCGGGCAAGGTGGATTCTTCCTACGGCCATGCCGTTGCCGTGCGCAATGACAAGCCCGAGCTGTTCAATGTCATCACCACGGCGCTCGCGCAGGTGACGCCGCAGGAGCGCGAGGCGCTGGCCCGCAAGTGGCTCCAGCAGGAGCGCCCCGCCGGGCAGGAGCGCCATTTGCAGTGGCTGTTCTTCTTCTTTGTGGAATCGAGCCTGCTGGTGCTGGGCCTTGTCTGGCTCTACCATGCGGGTGTACGGAAGCACACGCGCGAATTGCGCGCAAGGCTCGCAACGCTGGAAAAGCGCCTCGCCCGCGAAGAAAAGGCCCACGCGGAGACTGCCGCCAACGCCTGAGCGTCCCTGCCGATGAAACTTGAGGGCGTTTCCCCGCGGCTTTGGCAGGGAAACGCCCTGCTGCGTTCCATGGACCTTGCGGCCGCGAAGATGACCGCCCTGTTCCTGCTGTACCTGCGGGGCCTGTATGAACCGGCTTGACTACTCCGCCTCACTCACCGCAGGGGAATATTGCCGCCTGCGCGCTGCCGTGGGCTGGCCGGAACTCCCCCTCGAGGAAGCGCGGGAGGGCCTCAGCCATTCTGCCTTCATCGCCGCCTGCCGCAAGAACGGCGACATCATCGGCGCGGTGCGCATCGTCTGGGACCACGGCTATATCGCCTACTTCTCGGACCTGATGGTGCTTCCCGCGTGGCAGGGCCGGGGCATCGGCAGGGAGCTCGCCCGCCGCGCCCTCGCCTGGGTGAAAGGCCAGCGCCGCCCCGGCTGGAAAATCAAGGTCGTGCTCATCTCCACCGCGGGCAATGAGGGCTTTTACAAAAAACTCGGTTTCACCGAGCGCCCTTCTGACGGCATGGGCGCAGGCATGGACCTCTGGCTCCAATAGGCCGCACAGCAACGAAAAACGGCCGGAGGCGCACCAAACGCGCGCACCCGGCGCTGCCCTGAAGCTCCCGCCTGCCGCTGTCATGGCAGGCGCAAAAAACCTATTGGCCCAGCTCCTTTTTGAGCCACGCCTTGATGGCGGGCGTGGGTGCGCTCACGCCGCGCAGGTTGCCGTTGGCCTCCCGCCAATCGGGCAAAAGCTCCGGCGGGAGGGGCACGGTGATGAGGTCCTCCGCGGCTTCGGAATTGCGGCGCACGAGCCGGATGACCGGGGGGTCCTGCCAGCTGTCCACCACAAAGTAGTGGGAGACATCCTCCTTGGAGCGCACGGGCGGGTATTCATCCTGCCAGTCATTGTTGCCCCATTCGAGATACATGGTGACGGCGTGTTCCGGAGTGAGATTCCAGTCGATGGGATAGAGGGCGAAGTCCTTGAGTGTCGGCATGGAAGCGTCCTTTTTTCGGGCACGGGATTTTGCGCCCGCTCTCAGCCCTGCATCCGGGCCTTGAGCTGGCGGCGGTTTTCCAGTTGTTGCGCTGCCTCCTGCTGGCGGCGCAGTTTTTTCGCTTCCGCGAGGCGCTGCTTGCGGATGCTTTCAATGCGCGTCTGCTGGGCTTTCTGGCGCTGTTCCCTCGCCTGTTCGAGGAGTTTTTCGCGCTTGCGGTCAAAGACCAGGGTGGTGCGAAGTGCCCCGACGCCAACGGCGAGGATGGTCACGATGATGACGAGCACCTTCTGGATGGACCACTGGTTTTCTCCCAAAAGGTACTTGAGCCAGCCGAGGCCCATTTTTTCGCCCCAGAACACGATGACAGGCACGCCCACGAAGCAGAGCAAAAGCCCGATGACCTCGACCCAGATGAAGGTGCGCAGCATGGTGAGGCCGAAGAGCGTCCCGTCGCGCACGGTGCGCAGGAATTTGAGCCGGGTCTTGAGGTTCTGGAGCAGTTCGTCCAGCCGGGGGATGGCGTTCTGGGCGCTCTTGAAAGTCTCGGCCTCGTTGAAATTGCTGGCAAAGGCCCAGTTGATGATGCCCGCGCTGGAATTGAAATCCGCGCTGAAGTCACGCAGGGCCGAGGGAAAGGGAAACCACGAGGCTTCGTCCCTGATCTCTTCCAGCACGTCGAGATAGGACTTGTAGCGGTTGCGCAGTTCTTCCACCTCGCGCTGGATGCTCTCCTCCAGTTCCTTCTCCAGTTGCGGGCGCTGGCGCACCATGCGGAAAAAGGCCATGTAATTGTCCACTTTTCCGAGCGCGTCGAGGGCGTGTACCTTCTGGCCGAGGCGCGCCTGCACGGGATGGTCCTCGGGGAACCAGGCCATGAGCCGTTCCTCCATGGCGTGCACGGCACTTTTTTCGTTTTCCGCGTTTTTCCGGGCCTCCTCCCAGAGGTCGAACAGGGCGGAAAGCACGAGCAGCCGCCCGCGTTCCAGCGCCGGGTCGATGAGGAAGCGGTTGAAATATTCCGGCTCGGCGCGCACGAGGTCCACCACCTGGTCGAGCACCTGCTCCGCAAAACCCATCTTCACCCGGCAGATGATGCCCCGGTAGGTCACTTCCCGCCACTGCGGCATGACGCGCAAAACCTGAGTATACAGGGCGCTGGCCTGGGCAAGCTGGCCCTGTTCCTCCAAAAGGCGCCCCTGAAGGTATTCGTTCCACGCCTGGAGCGAAGGCCAGGGGGTCATGGCCGCGGCTTCGCGGAAGGCGTTGAGCGCCTGGGTGTAGTCACCGCGCTCGATTTGCAGGAAGGCGCGCACCATGCGCAGGCGCGGGTCGCGCTGGTGGCGCGCGATGGTCTGGAGGATCTCCTTGTCCAGCTCGGCGAGTTCCTCCGGGGCGCTGCGCCCGAGCTTTTCCAGCAGGTCCCAGGCGGGGCTGTCATCCCGGGCGGGCTTTTCCTCGTCCGGGTCCGGCTCGCGCATCCGGTAAAGCCAGTTACGCGGCACGTTGCGGAGCTGGCAGGGGCCGTTGAGGTCAAAGATGGCCTGGAGCAGTATGCCCGAAGGCTGCTGTTCATCCAAAAGCTCGTCGAAGCCCGCGACACCCTTCTCGGAGAGGACGGTCTCGATATGGCGGAAGGCCTCGTTGATGACCTCGAGGTCCATGCCCTCCACCTGCTGCCAGGTCTCGGCGCGCGTGGGGAAATAGGTGCGGGTGGGACATTCCGCGGCGGAGTGGTTGGGGAGGCCGCAATAGAAGCAGCTGCCGCCCGCCCCGCCCGCGGCGAGCTGGCCGGACATGATGAGCGGGATGGACCGGCTGCTGATGCTGTTTTCATCCAAGAGGACATTGCACCAGCTGTCCATGCTGGTCTGGCCGCCGATATAGCGCAAATCGCGCACGGAAAAGCCCTCGCCGAGCAAATAGGCGTTGCGGTAGCTCAGGTAAGGGAAATCCGGCATGAGATTGTCCCACTGGAGGCCAATCTTTTTGGGGAGATCGCTGTTGAAATTGAGATTGTTGCGGTCGGCAACCACGCAGACACAGGGCCAGTATTCGCCCTCGCCGAGTTTCTCTTTGGCAAAAGTGTCGAGATACTTGCGCATGAAGGTGCGCAGCATGAGCAAGTTGTCCATGGCAAGCATGACAAAGCCTTCCTGCACGATGGACTTGATCTTGAGCTCCTGAAGCAGGCCCTCCAGCTTGATGAACATGTTGCTCCAGCCAGCCTGGAAAGCCTTGTCCAGCGGGCTCCCCAGCGGGTGCAGCACGGCGAACCAGGCCTGGGTGGAGGAATAGGGCATCCGCACGTCCACCTCGGGTGCGGCCCAGGCCACGGAGGCCATGCCCTGCTGGCCCTTGGAGTCCGCGAAGGTGATGCCGGGAAGGACATTGCGGCCCTCGCGGCTCTTGGGATGGATCCAGATGTCAAGGGTCTCGCGCGGATGGATCTCCTGGGCGGAGAGGAGGCCGTCCACGAGCAGGCTCGCCTCGCGCTTGCTGCTCAGCTGGAGCCTGCCCGGGAAGAGCTCGATGCTCACGGGCAGCTCGTTGAAATTGCCCCAGATGCGCAGGCGCGCCAGCGCCAGAAAAACGTCATCGGTGAAGAAGAACCAGATGGCCTGCTCGTGCTCCTCGCCCACGAGCATCCCGCCATAATTGAGCAGCGTCTGGTTCACCGCCTGGGGAAGGTTTCCCTGCCAGCACACCCAGAGCACATGGCCCATGGTGCTCATGTGGACATCCTTGCCCTCGGGCAAGCGCGCCAGAAGTTGCGATAACTGCGCCATGAAACATCCTTTCCCGGCAAAAAGGCCCGGAACTTCCCCGGAGCGGGGGCCGCGCGCGGCGTCCCCTCCGCCGGGGGCCTGATGAGCCTACCAGAATCCGGCGCGGAACTCAAAACCGTCCGCTGGGGGACCGGATGCCGGTCTCTCTAAATAGGACAATATATGCAAAAAAAATGCCTGCGAGACCGACATTCTTTTGCCGCCCGTGCCGAGGCGCCCGGCGGCGTCTCGCCGGCGCCCCGGTGCTTGCCACGGCGCGGCAGCGGGCTTACAAGGAAGGGCATGGAGAAAAATCTGGTTGACCTGCACACCCATTCCACCGCCTCGGACGGCACGGACAGCCCCGCGGAACTCGTGGCGCGCGCGCACGGCGCAGGCCTTGCGGCCATCGCCCTCACGGACCACGATACCCTCGGGGGTCTTGAGGAAGGCGAGGAAGCCGCACGGGAGCTGGGCATCGGTTTCATCCGCGGCTGCGAGATTTCCACGCGCTCGGACGCAGGCGAGCACCATATCCTGGGTCTTTGGGTGCCCCGCGAAGCCGCGCCTCTGGAAAACTGGCTTGAGGCCGTGCGCCGGCGCCGGAATGAGCGCAATGCCGAAATGGTGGCGCGCCTGCGCGCCCTCGGGTTTGCCATCACCCTTGAGGAGGTCCGCGCCCGCGCCAAGGGCAGCGTGGGGCGCCCGCACATGGCGGCGCTCCTCGTGGAAAAGGGCTATGCCGAGGACAGGAACGAGGCCTTCCGCGAGTATCTCGGCATCAACGGCAAGGCCTTTGTGCCCAAACGCGTCCCTGCCCCGGAAGAGGCCGTGCGCGTCCTGAACGAAGTGGGCGCCACAGCCGTGCTCGCCCATCCCTTCCTCAATTCCCCGGCTCCGGAAATGGTGGAGGCGCTGGCGCGCCGCCTTGTGGACCACGGGCTTGATGCCATCGAGGCCTGGCACACCAGCCACTCGGAAGCCCACACACGGGAATGCGTGGACCTTGCCGCGCGCCTCGGCCTCGGCCTTTCCGGCGGCTCGGACTACCACGGCGCCAACAAGCCCGGTATCCGGCCCGGCACCGGCTATGGCGCCCTGCGCGTTCCCGTGACGGTGCTTGAGGCGCTCAGGAAGCGGCGGCGCGCACGGGGGCTTCCGTGCTGAGGGCGTGTCCGCTTTTCCGGCACTTCCGGCCATTCCGGCCCTTCCGGGGCGTCCGACGCTGCGCGCTGCTTCGCCTGTTCGCGCCTATCCTCGCCCTGCTCTGCCTCGGCT
The DNA here is from genome assembly GCA_014804965.1 of Desulfovibrio sp. Lineage (GTDB taxonomy): Bacteria > Desulfobacterota > Desulfovibrionia > Desulfovibrionales > Desulfovibrionaceae > Desulfovibrio. The sequence continues at coordinate 168,952 of JAAUYU010000012.1, read as the reverse complement.
TGCCCGGCCATTCCCTGCGAGCCGAAGTCCCCGGCACCGCCGCCTCCCCTGCTTCCGCGGCACAAGCCGCTCCGCCCCTTGAGCATATGCTCGGGGCCATGCTCATGTTCGGCTTCCGCGGCGCGGAGCTGGCCCCCGGCGATCCCTTCCTCGTCGCCATCTCGGCCGGCCGCGTGGGCAACGTCATCCTGTTCGACCGCGACGTCCCTTCCGGCGGGGAGCGCAATATCCGCTCACCCGAGCAGGTGAAGCGGCTCACCGAAACATTGCGCGCGGCCGCGCCGGGCCCCATCTTCATCGCCGTGGACCAGGAGGGCGGACAGGTGCGCCGCCTGAAGCCGCAAAAGGGCTTTCTCGACCTGCCCGCCGCGCAGCGCCTCGGGCAGGGGAGCATCTCCGAAACGCGCGAGACCGCCGAGCGCCTCGGCGAGGAGCTGGCCGGGCTCGGCATCAATGTGGACATGGCCCCGGTGGCCGATGTGGACAGCAATCCGCTCAATCCCGCCATCGGGCGGCTCGGGCGCGCCTTCAGTTCCGACCCGGCCATCGTGGCGAGCCACGCGCTGGCCTTCGGGCAGGGCCTCGCGGCCCGCGGCATCGTCCCGGTGCTCAAACATTTTCCCGGCCAGGGCTGCGCGAAAGAAGATTCACACCTCGGCCTTACGGACATCAGCCAATGCTGGGACGGCGCCACGGACCTGCTCCCCTATGCGGAGATTTTCCGCGCGGGCTGGCCCGGCATGGTCATGCCCGGACACCTCTTTCACGCGCGCCTGGACCCGGAGCTTCCGGCAACGCTCTCGCGTATGGTGGTCACGGGCCTTTTGCGACAGGGCCTCGGCTGGCAGGGCGTGGTCATCAGCGACGACATGCAGATGAAGGCCATCTCCGGCCGCTACGGCTTGCGCGACGCCATTCTGCTGGCCGTGCGCGCCGGGGTGGACATCCTCCTCTACGGCAACAATCTGGAATGGGAGGAAGGCCTGCCCGAAAAAGTCTTTGCCACCCTGCGCGGCCTTGTGGACGATGGCAGCATATCCGTGGAGCGGGTCAAAAAATCGTGGGAGCGCATTTCCGCGCTCCATGCCCGCCACCAGCAAGCAGCGGCCCCGATGGAGACGCCCTGACACGGCGCATTTTTTCTCTCTCGCCGATGTCTGCCCAGTGGCGCCATGCGCCCGCCCGAGCACGCAAAGGCGCGCCGCCAAGAGCCCGCGTCCCTCGCGCTCATGGGCGGCTTCCAGCGCACAGCTACGGAAAAGGCCGCGCAGCGGGGCGCCTCCGCCGCGGAGGCCGGATTTTTCTCCGGGCCGGCCACAAAAAACCCCGGAGCTTCAGCCGACTCCGGGGTTTTTTCTCATAGCCGCTCCAAAAGGGCTACTGCCCGCGGCCGCAGCACTTCTTGTATTTCTTGCCGCTGCCGCAGGGACACGGGTCGTTGCGCCCCACGCGCGGCGCCGCGCGCACGGGCTTGCGGGCCGGGGCCTCGGCGGCCGTGTCCCCGCCGCCGGAATAGGACAGCTCCGCCGGTTCCTCGCGGTGGCGGAATTCACGGGCAATGGCCTCGCGCTCGGCAGCGGCTCGCGCCTCCTCTTCCTCCGGGCTTACCAGCTGCACGCGCACCCTTGTGAGCGCGCGGAACACGCTCTCGCGAATCTGGAAGAGCATGTCCTGGAACATTTCAAAGCCTTCGCGCTTGTATTCCAGCTTGGGGTCGCGCTGGCCATAGCCGCGCAGCCCAATGCCGTCACGCAGGGCATCCATGTTTCGCAAATGTTCCTTCCAGCAGCGGTCAAGCTCCTCCAGCAGGAAGTAGCGCTCGATATCCTTGTAGCTCTCCCCGGCGGCGGCCTTGAGCTCGTCAAGCATCCCGTGGACGAGCGCCTCCGTCTGCTCGCGCTCGGGAAGCGGCGCATCCGGCGGGAGCACGCGGTCAAGGTTGAAGATGTCACGCAGGCGCGCCATGACGGCAGCCTGCGTTTCCGCCAGGGTGTCCGGCGTGGCGGCATCAAGCGGCGCATAGACCACATCCAGCACGTCGCTCAGGAATTCCTCCAGCACGGGCGAGAGGTCGTCCTCCACCATGAGCTCGCGGCGCAGGGCGTAGATGACCTCGCGCTGCTGGTTCATCACGTTGTCATAGTCGAGCAGTGTCTTGCGGATCTCGAAGTGGTGCGCCTCCACCCGTTTTTGCGCGCCCTCCACGGCCCGCGTGACCATCTTGTTCTCGATGGCCTCACCATCGCGCAGGCCGAGGCGTTCCATGAGGCCCTTGATGCGGTCCGAGCCGAAGAGCCGCATGAGGTCATCCTCAAGCGAGAGGTAGAAGCGCGAGGAGCCGGGGTCGCCCTGGCGGCCCGATCGGCCGCGCAACTGGTTGTCGATGCGGCGGCTCTCATGGCGCTCGGTGCCGAGGATGTGCAGGCCCCCGAGTTCCACCACGCCCTCGCCGAGCACGATGTCCGTACCGCGGCCGGCCATGTTGGTGGCGATGGTCACCTTGCCCTTCTGGCCCGCCTGGGCCACGATTTCCGCTTCCTTGGCGTGCTGCTTGGCGTTGAGCACATTGTGCGGGATGCCGAGCTTGGTGAGCCGTTTGGAGAGCATTTCCGAGGTCTCGATGGAGATGGTGCCGACGAGCACGGGCTGCTCCCGCTTGTAGAGGTCGGCGATCGCCTCCACGATGGCGTCGAACTTCTCCTTGCGGCTGCGGTAGATGAGGTCCGGCATGTCCTTGCGGATCATGGGCTTGTTGGGCGGGATGGTGACGACTTCCAGATTGTAGATTTGCTGGAATTCCACCGCCTCGGTGTCGGCCGTGCCCGTCATGCCCGAAAGCTTGTCATAGAGGCGGAAATAGTTCTGGAAGGTGATGGAGGCCAGCGTCTGGTTCTCGGCGGCGATGGTCACATGCTCCTTGGCCTCCAGCGCCTGGTGCAGCCCGTCGGAATAGCGCCGCCCGGCCATGAGCCGCCCGGTGAACTCGTCCACGATGACCACCTGGTCGTCCTGGACGATATAGTCCACGTCGCGCTTGAACACCTGATGGGCTTTCAGCGACTGCAACACATGGTGCTGGGCCGTGATATTGGCCGGGTCAAAAAGGTTGTCGATGCCGAGAAGCTCCTCGCAGCGGGCCACGCCCTCGTCCGTGAGCATGGCCGTCTTGGCTTTTTCGTCGATGGTGTAGTGCTCGGGCCCGAGCTTGCGCACGATGTCGTCCACGGTGCGGTAAAAGCCCACGGATTCTTCCGAAGCGCCGGAGATGATGAGCGGCGTGCGCGCCTCGTCGATGAGGATGGAGTCCACCTCGTCAACAATGGCGAAATTGTGCCCGCGCTGCACCAGTTGGCTCGCATAGAACTTCATGTTGTCGCGCAGGTAGTCGAAGCCGAACTCATTATTGGTGCCGTAGGTTATGTCCGCATTGTAGGCGGTCTTGCGCTCCTCGTCGTCGAGGCCGTGGACGATGACGCCCGTGGTGAGCCCGAGGAAGCTGTAGAGCTTGCCCATCCACTCGGCGTCGCGCGTGGCGAGATAGTCGTTGACCGTCACCACATGCACGCCCTTGCCCGAAAGCGCGTTGAGCACCACGGCCAGCGTGGCCACGAGGGTCTTGCCCTCGCCGGTCTTCATTTCCGCTATCTTGCCCTTGTGGAGCACAATGCCGCCCACGAGCTGCACATCGTAATGGCGCATCCCCAGCACCCGGCGCGAGGCCTCGCGCACGAGGGCGAACACTTCGGGCAGAAGCTCGTCGAGGCTTTTGCCGTTTTCCTGCACCTCGACCTTGTATTGCGCGATACGCGCGGCGAATTCCTCGTCGGGCAGGGCCTGCATCTCGGGCTCGAGGGCGTTTATCTTGGCGACCAGCGGCCGCAGCCGCTTGAGATAGCGCTCGTTCTTGCTGCCGAATATTTTTCTGAACAGGAAACCGACCATTTAACCCCCTCGGAAAGGTAGGGAATTACTTTGCAAACAGGGTACAACGGCGTCGCGCAGGCGGGACGGGGCAGGCAGGGACCGGCGGCCCGAAAAACCGCCCTTTCCGCAACTGGCTATGCTAGGGCTTTTTGCCCTCTTTGGCAAATGAGGGCCACGGTCGGCCTTGTGCGCCGCCCGCGCCTTTCTTGACGAAAAAAGCACATTCCACTAGCGTTGAGGACTGCGTCCACGATACCCGGCATCCCACACCCTCACCCGGACCGCGCCATGACCACCACCACGGAAGACCGCGAAAACGCCCCCATCATCACCATCAGCCATGTCTGGAAATACTTCGGGCAGCTTCCCGCGCTTCAGGATGTGAGCCTCAACGTGACTCCGGGGGAGCGCGTGGTCATCATCGGGCCCTCCGGTTCCGGCAAATCCACCCTGCTGCGTTCCATCAACCGCCTGGAGGAGATCGACAAGGGTGAGATCTGCGTGCAGGGCGTGAACATCAATGACCCGAAGAACAATATCAACATGGTGCGCCGCAACCTCGGCATGGTCTTTCAGCAGTTCAACCTTTTCCCCCACAAGACCGTGCTCCAGAACCTGACCATGGCGCCTATCCGCCTACTCGGCCTCCATGCCGACGAGGCCGAGGCCCGCGCCCTTACCCTGCTCAAGAAGGTGGGCATCAGCGACAAGGCCAATGTCTACCCGGCCATGCTCTCCGGCGGCCAGCAGCAGCGCGTGGCCATCGCCCGCGCGCTCGCCATGCAGCCCGCCATCATGCTCTTTGACGAGCCCACCTCCGCGCTGGACCCGGAAATGGTGGGCGAAGTGCTGGACGTCATGGTGACGCTCGCCGAAGAAGGCATGACCATGATCTGCGTGACGCACGAGATGGGCTTTGCGCGCACCGTGGCCGACCGTTGCATCTTCATGGACCACGGGCAGATCGTGGAATCCGGCCAGCCCGAGACGCTCTTCACCGCGCCGCGCCATCCGCGTTTGCGGCAATTCCTTAACCAGATACTTTAAGTTTTGGCCCCTTCACGTCCATGCGTATCGCCGTAGCCGTCAGCGGCGGTGTGGACAGCCTCTGCGCCCTGCTGCTCCTAAAAAAGGCCGGGCACGAGGTCATGGCCCTCCATGCCCTGCTGGCGGAACGATCCCCCACTGCCGCCTCCCCCCTTCCCGGTCTTGAGGCCGCCTGCCATGCCCTTGGCGTACCCTTGCGGGTGGTGGACCTGCGCGCCCGCTTCGCCCGCGAGGTGGTGACGCCCTTTGCCGCGGCCTATGCCGAGGGGCGCACGCCCAATCCCTGCGCCCTGTGCAACCGGCACATCAAGTTCGGCGCGCTTCTTGATGTAGCACTTGAACTTGGCGCGGAACGCCTCGCCACCGGGCATTATGCCCGCATCGTGGGGGGCACTCGCTCAGGGGCGCCGGGCCCGCTGCTGGCCCGTGCTGCCCATGCGCCCAAGGACCAGAGCTATTTTCTCTCCCTCGTGCCGCGGGAGCGCCTTGGCCGCATGATTTTTCCACTCGCCAACATGGACAAGGCCGCCTGCAAGGCTCTGGTGGCAGAGGAGGGCCTTGCCGTGCCCGTGCCCCAGGAGAGCCACGACATTTGCTTTGCGCCCGGTGGCGTGGACGCCTACCGCGAGTTTCTTGAGCAACAGTGGCAGACACTCGGCATCACGCCGCCGGGGCCGGGCCCGGTGATGCTCCGCGAAGAAACCGCGGTGCCGGAGGGAAAATGTGGGGGGTGCCCGGAGCGGGCGCCCCTGCGGCAAATCGGGAGCCATGCCGGGCTCTGGCGCTATACCGAAGGCCAGCGCAGGGGCCTCGGCCTCGCCCATACAGAAGCGCTGCATGTCTTGCACAAGGATGTGGCGGCCAATGCACTCGTGGTGGGGCCGCGGCGTCTGCTCGGGATGCGCGGCCTGGTGGCGGGCGAGGTGAATGTGGCGGTGGACCCGCGCTTCTGGCCGGAGCGGCCCCTTGTCCGCTGCCGTTATGGCGGCGCCGTTGCCCCTGCCGATGTGCGACTGGAAGGAAACAGGCTTTCCCTCAGCTTTGCCGAAGCCTGTTTTCCCACGGCTGCCGGGCAGGTGGCGACGCTCTATGATGAGGACGGCGTCGTCCTTGCGGGGGCCATTGTGGAGGAAGTACTCGCCTGAAAAGACATCGCGCCCCGCAGTCTCCCGCAGGGCGCGAGGCAAGAGGACTTACTTGGCGGCAGTCTTGCAGAAATCCGCGTAGGCGGCGGCGTCCATGAGGTCCTTGGGCGCTTCCACCGTCTTGATGCGCAAGATCCAGCCCTTGCCGTAGGGGTCCTTGTTGCAGAGCTCGGGCGTGGAATCGAGCGCCACATTGGCTTCCACCACCTCGCCCTTCACCGGGCAAATGAGGTCCTTGGTAGGTTTGGAGGATTCCACCATGCCGCAGACCTCGCCCACGGCCAGATGGGAGCCGGCGGAGGGGATGCGCATATAGGTGATGCCGTCCATCTGGGCCTGGGCGTAGTCGGTCATGCCGATGACGGCCTCGCCATCCTTCATGCGGACCCACATATGTTCCTTACTGTAGCGCAGATCTTCGGGGATGAGTGACATGGAGCTGTCCTTCTCGCGCCGGAGCGCGTTTACGGGTTTTCGCCGCCACCGCAATCTGTGCGGCTGCCCGGGCCCTGCACATGCCTGACCGGGCTTTTCACCACACTAGCACACGCGCGGCCCTCCCGCAAGGGCGTGTGCGGTCTTGTGCGCCTGCCGCAAACTTGCTACCATGATGCCATGAAGGAACTTGACCCGCACGCCATCCGTCCCTGCCTTGCCTGCGGCGGCACGGACGCCCATCTGGAATCCATGCTCCCGCCCGGCCGCCGTCAGGAAGTCTGGCGCGTGGTCTGTGCCTGCGGCCAGACGCTCCAGCAATGGTCCGTGACCCAGGGGGCGGCCATCCGCGCCTGGAACCGCAACCTCGCGCTGGCGACGGACAATCTCTCCCCCTCCAGAGACGGCGCGGGCAGACAGGGCTCCAAGGGCTGAAGCCCACCCACCATGCAGCACCGCATCTGCCGGGCTCGCCGGGCCTGTCCTAGAAGGCCTCGTTGCCCGTGATCTTGTCCCACAGCGAGATGTCGCCCTGCGTCTGCACAGCCGAGGGATCGACCCAGCCGAGGATGAGCCGCCCCATATCCCAGGCGAGGCTGCGGGTGATGAGCCCCGACGGGTCCGCCGGGTTGCGCTCGGTAATGGAGAACAGGTAGAAGTCGTGCGTTTTGCGGGCTTCCATGCTGCCGCCCTCGGCAAGCGACCAGAGCAGGTTCCCGGTCTTCACGTCATAGACTTCCATGGAGAGCGACACCGAGCTCTCGCCGCCCGATCCCCCGTCCATGAAATGGTTGATGTAGCCGCCCACCAAAAGCTCGGCTCCCTGCTGCCGCGCAATGGCCAGCGCGCGCTCGCGCTCGAAGGGGCCAGCCCAGGGCGCGTATTCGAGCGTCTGGAAAGCCCCGAGCGAGAGCCAGACCTGCCATATTTGCCGTGAAAGCAAATCGCTGAAGGTGACGGCATTGGTGGTCTGCTGCACCATGCGCAGGGGCACGAAAAGCGCCGTCGGCTTGTGCCCCAGCGGTGCTGTGGGCGAAACATAGGCCACCGGCGGCTGGCGGCGCACAAAGTTGTCCGTCTGAATCTGGATGGGGGTGCTGAGGTCCCCGGTGAGGGTAGTGGCGGAACGGCTGTCGTCCGGAGATTTGGCGCATCCCGAAGCGCCCGCGCCCAGCATCAGCACAAGGAGCGGAAGAAAAAGCACCCGCGCGAACATGAGAGCCCGGCAACCCCGGAAAGCGGCATGGCTCGTGGTGTTTGGCGTCGAAGTCATGACAGTTCTCCCTGCGGACAGGTCCGCCCGCCTTCATTCCGCTTTCCCGCGCATGGGCCGCGCGAAAAGGCGCTGTGGCCGGGGCGCGGCGCACCCATTGACGCCGCCGGATACCCGGATGCCGGGAAAAATGCGAAATCCATGCCAGCGGCCCCGCCGAAAGCCGGGCTCGAGCTGCCCTCAGCCCTGAACCGCGGTCATGGCCTGAAGCAGCAGGGGCCCGAAGACGAGAATGAGGGGCACAAAGCCGAACAGCGTCTGCGGCCAGTTGAGGCGAAGCGCCGCCCGGCAGCCCACGGCGAGGCAGGCGAGCCCCCAGATCATCCCCGCGAGCGAGCCCAGGGCGGGCACGATGCAGAGGAGCGCCGGGGCCGAGCTGTAGGCCATCACCTGAAAGACCAGAGAGAAGCTCGTGCGCTCCCGGGCCACGAGGCGGTAAGCCAGAAACATGAGCGCCGCGAACACATAGAGCTGGAGCACGAGCAGGCCGCAGCGCAAAAGCAGGCTCAGGGCGAGGTCACTCTTGGGCGCGAGCAGCTCGAGCAGCCTTTCCAGCTGCGGGTCCGTGGCGGCCGAGGGGGTGAGCGCCGAAATGATCATGGAGCCCCAGAAGCGCTCCACAACGGTCTGGATGACGCAGATGACGAGATAGAAGCCGAGCGGCCGCAACTGCCGCGCGTGGGGCCGGAGCCCGGCGAAGAAGCGCGGCGCGGCGAACATGACCCTGAGGACCGTCTGGTAAAAAGCCTGGAGCCAGCCGCCATTGGCCGGGGCCGCATCCCAGGGATTGACGTCCCATTGGCGTTCCGCCGCAGCGGCCACATCCGCCCCGGCTTCCGGGCCGGAAAAACGGGCGGCCTCCCGCTCATAGGCGCGCCGCGCCGTCTCCCGGATATCTTCCTCTTCCTCCGACTTCGCCTGCTGAACATGGCCGCTCGCCTGCCCGTCACGCGCCGCAGTGGAGGCCGGGGGGTCCTCATCCCTGCCGGGAATGACCGCACCGGGCGCAAGGCCCGTATCATTCAGGGGAGTGGCGGCGCCGCGCTGTGACGGACCGCCGGCCGCAGGGGGTGCGCCCTCTCCGCGCGGCGCAAGGACGCCCAATACCCCGTCCCTAACGGAGAAACGGAAACGGCACGCGCATTGGGGGCAGGTGGCGATGACCACTTCACCGGGCAGGCGGCCTTCCGGCAAACGACGGCTGAAACCGCACTGCGGGCACACGATGTTCACGCGCTTCTCCTCTCGCTGGGGGATGGGCTTGGCGTCAGTCTCCGCTCTTCATAGCCGCTGGCGGCGGCGCTGGCAAGCGCCGGGCATCAGCGCGGGCGCTCCTGCGCTTCCCGCGCAGCCCGGTAGGCGGCGAGCGCCTCGGGAAAGGGCGAAAGCGCCCGCTCGAGCACGCCCTGCCCCAGGGAGAGGGCGACGCCGTAATTGGTCATGGGAAGTGCCCGGGCGCGGGCCTCGGCCATGCGCTCCAGCATCTGGCGGCGCGTGATGACACAGCCGCCGCAGTGGATGACGGCCCGCGCCTCTTCGGGATAGGCAAAAAACGCCGTGCCCGCGGCCATGACCACGTTCACCTCGCCCCCGGCCAGCGCGCGCAACAGCCGCGGCAGCTTGACGCGGCCGATGTCGTCTACCTGCGGGTGATGGGAACAGCCTTCCTGAATGACCACGGTATCCCCCGGCGCAAGCCCCGCCAGCGCAGCAGCGCCCGCTGCAAGGGCGGCGAGGTCGCCCTTGAGGCGCGCCATGAGGATGGAAAAGGTGGTGAGCGGCACATCCGGCGGCGTTGCGACCACGGTCTCGCGCACCACCTGGGAATCGCAGATGACGAGCTCCGGGGGTGCGACCAGCCGCTCCAGCATGGACGCATATTCCCCGGGCGTGGTCACAAGGCAGCTCGCGCGGCCGTCGAGGCAATCCCGGATGGTCTGGACCTGCGGCTGGATGAGCCGCCCCTTGGGAGCGCCGGAATCCAGCGGGACCACCAGCACGGCGAGTCCCCCCTCCGGCAAAAGGCCTGCCAGCAGGGGCGGCTGCTGAAGCGCCGCCTCGGGCAGCATGCGGGCAAGCGCCGCCACCACCGCGCCGACGCCGTTGCCCTTGAGGGCGGAGACGTGGAGCGCGCCTTCCGGCAGCTGCATCTCCGGGAGCTGTGCGGGTCCAAGGTCCGCCTTGTTACGGACGACCACAAAGGGGATATGCCGCTCTTCGAGCAGCGCCACGAGCTCGCGCTCTGGCGCATCCCACCGCCCCCCGTCGGTCACGAGGAGAGCCGCATCCACGCCGCATAGGGCGCTCTTTGTCCGCTCCACCCGCTGCCCGCCGAGCGCGCCCTCGTCGTCAATGCCCGCGGTATCCAGCAGGACAACGGGCCCCAGCGGCGAGAGCTCCATGGTCTTGGCAACGGGGTCGGTGGTGGTTCCCGGGGTTTCCGACACGATGGAGACGGCCTGCCCTGCCAGGGCGTTGAGCAGGGCCGACTTCCCCGCGTTGCGCCGCCCCACGAGGGCGATATGCGGCCGAAGGCCCTTGGGCGCGCCCAGGCCCTCCTGGGGCTCGCCGCCCTCAGCGGCCCTCATGGCCCTCCCCCTCCGTCCTGGCCGCATCTTTGCCGCGCCCCAGCCAGCCGCGGACGATCTCGATGCACACCGGGAGCACGGAAATAATGATGATGGCATAGACGATGAGGCTGAAATTCTCGCGCACCCAGGCGAGGTTGCCGAGGAAGAATCCGGCGGAGACGAGCGCCCCCACCCAGAGCAGGCAGCCGATAATATTGTAGAAGAAAAATACCGCAGGATTCATGAGCGCGATGCCCGCCACAAAGGGCGCGAAGGTGCGCACGATGGGGATGAAGCGCGCGAGCACGATGGCCTTGCCGCCGTGGCGTTCATAAAAATGGTGCGCCTTGAGCAGGTATTCCTTCTTGATGAAGCGGCTGTCGCGCGCAAAGATGGGAGGGCCCACATGGCGCCCGATGCAGTAGTTCACGGCGTCGCCGCTGATGCCCGCGGCGAGGAGGACCAGCATGATCTCAGGGTAGCCCATGAGGCCCGCCCCGGCCACCACGCCGGAGGCGAACAGCAGCGAATCCCCCGGCAGGAAGGGCGTGACCACAAGGCCCGTCTCGCAAAAGACGATGACGAACAGGATGCCGTAGATCCACATGCCGTACTGCTCCACCAGCTCGAAGAGGTGGACGTCGATATGGAGCACGAAATCCAAGAAAAAGCTCAAGGTTTCCATTAAAGACTCCTGCTTCGGGGCTACGCGGCGCAACACCGCTGCGCCCACGGGCGGCGGCGCCGCAAGCCCACTTGCCCCTTGTACCCCAGGCACGGCTGTGGCACAACAGGCGGCATGTGCATCTCCCACTGGCTGCGGGCGTGGGCCTGTGCCCTGTCCGCGCTCCTGCTGCTTTTGGCGACGCCCGGCGACGGGCGAAGCGCCGAGGCCTACAAGCCCGCCTTCCGCACGCTGGGCGAACTTGCGGGCGAGCCCTCCCTGCGTCTCGACATCAACGTCTGGTATCCGGGCGTGCGCCCGCCGCGCGAGCTCAGCTATTCACCGTGGACCATCTATGCCGCGCGCAACGGGCGCCCGGCCGAGGGGCGCTTTCCGCTTCTCCTGCTTTCCCACGCGACGCCGGGCACGCGCTTTTCCTACCATGACACGGCGGCGCGGCTGGCCGCACGCGGCTTCGTGGTCGCGGCCCCGGCCCATGCGCGCGACAGTATGCACAACATGGATGACCTCTTCACCTGGCCGCAGCTGGAAAACCGGGTGAAGGAGCTCTCCGCGGTCATCGACGTGCTCCTCGCCGACAAGGAGCTTTCGGCGAGCATCGACCCCGGACGCATCGGGGTGCTCGGCTTCGGTACGGGCGGGTCCGCGGCCCTGCTCCTCGGCGGGGCGCTGCCGGATTGCACGCCCTGGGCGGATTACTGCGCCAGGGCCCGGGCGGGGGACGCCTATTGTGATCCCTGGGTACGCGGCAAGATCGACGCCATCTGCGCGGGCTTTCCGCTCAAAAAGAGCCTTGCGGACCCGCGCGTCAAGGCCGTGGCCTCGGTGGCGCCCGGCTATGGCCTGCTCTTCGGACCGGCTTCCTTCCGTCATTTTTATCCGCCGCTCCTTTTGGTGGTGGCCGGGGCGGAAAAGGTGGACAGGGCCGAGCTCCACGCCGGGGCCATTGCGCGTCTCCCCGGCCTCAAGGCCACGGTGCTCGAGCTTCCCGAGGCGGATACGGGCGCGCTCATGGCCCCGTGCCCGCCCTCCGTGGCCGCGGAGCTCCCGGAGCTTTGCCTGTCGGTGCGCGCGGATACCCGGTCGGCCCTGGGCCGGCGCCTCGATGCCGCGCTGACGGAATTCTTTTTGCGCCATCTAGGGAACGCCGCCCATGTGCCGCACATCCCGGACCCGCCGGACCTCACGCCGCCCGCGCCCGAGCCCCCGGCACCCGTTGCCCCGCCCAAGACCAAAAAACGCCGCGGCCGCCAGCGCTGAGCCCGGCGACACCCCCCTTCAGGCTGGTGTTTTGTTCCGCGCCATGCTAGATTTCCGCCATCCAGACATCCGCCCTGTTCCGCGGCCCCCGGCTGCGGGCTCACCTTTTGCCCCTCAAGGATGCACTCATGCCCGGCACTTCCGCTTCCGCTCCCACCTGGCTGGACCCCGTCGCCATCGAAACGGCGCTCGCCCGTGAAAGCGCGCCCGAAACCGCCGTCGTCCGCGAGATCCTCGACAAGTCCCTGGCGCTGGAGCCGCTCGGCCCGGACGAGATCGTGGCCCTGCTCCGCGTGAAGAAGCCGGAAGACCTGACGCTCATCCTTGGCACGGCTGACCTTGTGAAGCAGAAGGTCTATGGCGACCGCATCGTGCTCACCGCGCCCCTGCATGTGAGCAACACCTGCGCGAGCGAGTGCCGCTACTGCGCCTCCCGCAAGGGCAATGGCGCCGTGCAGCGCAAGCGCCTGAACCCGTCTGAGATCCGCGAGGCCGCGCGCAAGCTCATCCGCCAGGGCCACAAGCGCGTGGTGCTCGTGAGCGGCCAGAGCACCGAATCCGATGTGGAATACTGGGCCGAGGCAACCGAGGCCCTGCTCAGGCTCTTTGACGGCATGGGCGAGATCCGCCGGGTGAATTTTGACCTCGGCGTGCTCACGCCCGACGAATATGCGGTACTCAAGCGCACCGAGGCGGGCACGGTCAACATCTATCAGGAAACCTACCACGAAAAGAGCTACCACAACGCCCATCCGGGCGGCCCCAAGAGCGACTTTGCGGGGCGCCTCCAGGGGCCCGGCGTGGCGCTGGAATCGGGAATGCCCGATGTGGGCCTGGGGCTCGCGCTGGGGCTTGGCCCGTGGGAGTTCGACCTGCTGGGCCTTGCCGCCCACGCCGCGCACCTCGCGCAGGAATACGGCGCGGGCGCGCGCACGGTCAATCTGCACCGTGTGCGGCCGGCGCCCGGCTGTGATTTCCAGGCGCCCTACGCCCTCAACGACGACGAGTTCCTCCGCGCCGTGGCCATCACCCGGCTCGCCATTCCCTATACCGGCATCCTGCTCACCACGCGCGAGCCCGCCGGGGTGTGGCGCGAAGCGTGCAATATCGGCTGTTCGCAGCTGCTCACGGGCAGCGTCGCCAACCCCTATGAAAGCTGGACGGACGCGCCCGGCGAAAAGGCTCCCTTCCCCATCGGCGAGGAATGCCATCTGGACGAGGTGGTCCGCTTCCTGCTGGAGGAAGCCCGGCATCTGCCCTCCTTCTGTACGGCCTGTCCGCGTCTCGGCCGCAGCGGCCAGGAATTCATCTCCCTCGTGCGCAGCGGCAGCATCAAGTCCCAGTGCGGCCCCAATTCCATTGCGGGCTTCATGGAATTTCTCATCAATTACGCCACGCCCTATACGCGCCAGCTGGGCGAAAAGGTCATCGCCGAAAAGCTGGAGCAGCTCCCCGAGCATGAGCGCGGCGCGGCCGAGCGCCTGCTCCAGAAGGTGCGCTCGGGGCGCATGGACGAATTCATCTAGCAGTAGCACAGAGACGACTTCTCACGGGGCGTGCCGCGCGGCCATGCGCAAGCGGCGCGCCCCGCCGAATCCGGGCCGCTTACTTCTGCATCATGGCGGCGGCCAAGGGGGCACGGCGTGACAGAACACTGGAGCGACATTTATTTTGACAAGCAGGACAGGGACATCCTCGCCCTTGTCAACCACATCCTTGATTCGCGTACCGGCCCATCGGACAACGGCCTTTTTGACCCGAACCTCCATCCGCACGGCATCAAGGAGCTGGCCGCATCGCCCGTGGCGCGCATGGCCTCCGCGGTCATCAACCTGCTCCGCAACCTCGAGGCCGGTGACGCCCAGGCGAGGGACAGGCTGCTCGCCCTCGAAGTGCTCTACGACGAGGTGCTCAACAGCGCCCATTCGCTGCTCAGGCGAAACACCGCCCGCGTGCTCATGCAGATCATGAAGGACATGGTGCGCGCCCACGGCGACCGCCTGACCCAGCTCAAGCTGGCCCATGACTTCCGGCGCACCGTGCAGGGCACGCCGCGCATAGTCCGGCATATGCTCGCCCGCTACCACCTGCCGGAAATGCCCGAGGAATGGAACCAGATCGCCTTTGACGACCACGTTTACGACGCCAACACCAAGGGCCGCAAAACGCCCACGCACCTCATCATGGACGCCTGGATCAAGGGCATCCGCGACATCACCATCGGCTATGAATACTGGGTGCCCCCGGATGCGGCGCGGGAGATATTGCGGGCCTCGGAAATCACCGGGCTCACCGTGCGTATCGGTATCGAGTACCAGGTGCCCTTTTACGGGCACTATGCGCGGCTCTTCTGGATACCGCGCGGTTTCAGCTCCAACGAGGACTTCCTCGAATTTCTCCACAATCCGAAGCTGACGGAGATCATGAAGAAGGGCCGCGAGGTCCTTGCCTGGAAAAAGGCGCGCATCCTCCACATCCTCAACGCCTGGAACGGCCAGCCGCGGGACCGCCTCATGGCGGACTGGGGCGTGGATGTGGCGCCTCTCGACCAGCAGGAATTTCTCCACTTCGTGGGCCGGGGCCAGCCCTCCCTGCACCATCTCTCCGAATACATGCACCGCCATGTGCTGCCTGCAGCGCAGGAAAGGGCCAAAAGGCTCGCCGCGGCCGATGCCGCGGGTAACGCCGCGGAAATCGCGGCGCTCGAGGGCCTGAGCGCCGACATCATCGCCGATGAATGGCTCAATCCCGAGACGCTTCCGGACGTGCGTGACCTGCTTGAGCCGGGCCTCGAAAATGTGCCGGAGCTTTTGCGCCTTTCCCCGCAGGAACTGGTGCACGAGTTGCAGGAGCTCAATCCCGGCTACCGCCTCGTGCTCGGCCTCACCGACCTCCGCGTGGAAGATGTGGCCGAGGTGCTTTCCGACTGCCACGGGGCCATCACCCACCTTGAGATCTTCAATATGCGCGCCTGGCTGGAAGGGCGGCTCCACGACCTTGAGGCCATCGGCGAGCTGCAGCGCGCGCTCAATCTCGGCCTGGGCCCGCGTGTCAAGCAGATGATCCGCCAGATGGGGCGGCATCTGGAGCGGGTGGGCGACGAAGTGCGCGCGGCCAAGTTCAAGAACATTCTCCGCAATGTGCCCAAACTCTGGGAGCATTACCGCCACAGCCCGCTCAAGTCGCGCCTTGGCACGAGCTCGGGGGGCCGCCGCTCCTACGGCATGGGCCTGGTGCTCAGGGAGACGCTCCCCCCGCGGGCCCTGGCCGAGCTTAAGCGCAAGCCGCAAAAGGCGCGGCCCATCCCGCTCTGCTCCCCGGTGGAGGAAACCGAGATATTCCGCGAGCCGGAAAATCCCAGCTTCCTCCAAAAGCTCGCCGCGCATTTGCGCCGCCTGCCCGGCTGTCGCCACCTCGGCATGGAGCGCAAGAGCGAATGGAAAACCGCCAGCGAATACTGCCGCATCTGCAAGCACGGCAATATCGCCAACCTGGGCGGCCTCAACCAGGCCCGCCAGAACAACCTCCTCGGGCATGGCGAGTCCAGCGGCCACGCGCACCTCGGGCCGACCTATCTCAACAGCTCCATCAGCAACTGGCTCAAGGTGCTCCTGGGCTTCATCCCAGCCTTCGCCTCCTTCCTCTATACCCAGAACTGGTGGTTCCTCGCCTGGTTCGGCACCTTCATCTGGTTCGGTATCACCGGCGTGCGCAATGTGGTGCAGATGATGTTTGCCGCCAACGGCTTTTCACGCGGCACGCTCATCCACTGGAAGGACCAGGTGAGCATCAGCAGGATTTGCGACTCCCTGATGTATACGGGCATTTCCGTCCTGCTCCTCGAAGTCATGGTGCGCGTGTGGCTGCTCCAGGACGGGCTCGGCTATTCCGTGGAAAACCACCCCACCCTCGTGTTTACGGTGCTCAACATCGTCAACGGCTTTTATATCTGCGCGCACAACGTCTTCCGCGGCTTTCCCAAGGAGGCCGCCATCGGCAACTTCTTCCGCAGCGGCCTCGCCATCCCGGTGTCGTCGCTCTATGACTATCTGCTCTTCCAGCTGCTCCTCGTCGTGGGTGTGGCCCAGCCCGAGCTCTATCTTGTGCCCAGCGCGGCGGTTGTCTCCAAGATGGCCTCCGACACGGTGGCCGCCATCATCGAGGGCTATGCCGACAGCCAGGTCAACCTGCGGATGCGCCGCTGGGACTACAAGAGCAAGATCGCCAATGTTTTCGCCTGTTACACGCGCCTCGAGCTGCTCTTCCCGCAGGAGGACGCGCTCGTCATGCTGGCGCGGCCGGGCGGTCTCAAGGGGCACGGCGGCTCCCGCGGGCGTGAGCTGGAAAAGGCCTTTATCATCAACGCGCTGGACCTCATGTATTTCTGGTATTACCAGCCGCGCGCGCAGGAGGCCTTCCGCAAGATGCTCGTCACCATGCCCGACGCCGACCGGCATGTGCTGGCCCGGGCGCAACTGGTGCTCACGCGCGAGCGCGAGATCAGCCAGATGCTGGTGGATGGCCTTTTGGGGCGCAATTTCTCGCCGCCGCTGGCCTTCTTCCTCAGCAAGCACAAGCAGTACCTGCGCCTGATGAGCAAGCTGTGCCGCCCGCAGAAGCTGCAACGCGCACATCATCCGGCCTATGCCCATTCCGCGGCGGCCTGAAGACGGGCGAAAGCCGGAACGTGAACCACGAAAAAGGGGAGCCCGCGGGCTCCCCTTTTTGTACCGATATTTTCCTGTCAACCCAAGGCTGCATGGCCCGCGGAGCCGCGCCCTCGCCTAGTCCAGGTCATAGATGTCATACTTGGAAGCGGTTCCGAGGAAATTCTGCCCCATGTATTGCCAAAGGACGCCCTGAATATAGCCCGTCTGAAGGCCGCCGAGATTTTGCGGCGCAACGCCGACCGCAAAGGCGTCGCGGGCGCGCTGCTCAAAGGCGGCGAGCAGGTCCCCCTGTCCATAGGGCAGGGCCGAGAGTGACACGATGCCTTCGGGAAGCGGCTCCCGGTATTCCATGATGATCTTGTCGTCATTGAAATTGAAGCGCGCGGCGAAATAGCGGGCCATCCAGAGTTGCGGCGTGCCGTCGGGATGTACCGCCGTCACAAGGCCGCTGAAGGGGTCTCGCGACGGGTCAACAATATAGGTGCATGCCTGATAGGTGACGCCGCCGAAAACTTCCGTGCCCACGTCCACGCTTTGGAAATGCGGCGAGATGCTGTCCCAGTACCAGCCCTGGGGCACGGCCGCCTGGGCCACGATGGCGAGCGGCGAGAGGCCGCCCTGCCCGTAGACGGCGAGCCACATCTGGATGGGGAGCCCGCCCAGCATATCGCTCCATACAAGGCTCGCCGAGCCGCGCCCCGCCGTGAGCAGGGGCATGTTCACGGCCTCGACCGCAATGTCCGGCCGGGCGGTGGAAACATAGGCAGACCCGAGGATGCCTCGTTGCAGGGCGCCCCCCCTGCAACCAAGCAGGGCCGCCACAAGGACGACGGCCAGGACCAGGGCAAATCGTGGCAAACGGTGCGGAACCGCGTTTTTCATCATCATTCCCTCTCTTTCTTCGCCAGGATGGCGGCCTGCGCAACGTAGGCCGCAGCCCGAACATATGCCAAGGCGCGCCGCCATGCAAATCCGGCGGAAGCTCCTGAAAGAGCATTGGAAAACCGGCGCGAAGGCGCTATGCTTGGCCCGGCGTTTGCCGCCACCAGGCGGCGGCGTACCGGCACGACAACCAGGGCGGAGAGTGGCTCATGAAGGGCGGATCCCTTTTCCAGCGCATCGGCGGCCTGCTGTATTTTCCCGCATCCCCGGGGGCCACTCCCGGCGGGGAGACCCGTCTTGCCCTTTGGGGGCTCGTCATAGGGCTGCTCTCGGGGAGCATCATCTCTGTTTTCCGCATCACCACCAGCAAGGCCTTTCATGCCGTGGGCCAGTGGTTCCGCGCCAATGCCGCGGACCCGCTCCAGTGCTGCCTGTGGCTTATCCCCGCCATCGTCGCGGCCCTCATTACCGGCTGGCTGATACGCAATCCGGCCATCCGCTCGGGCGGGGCCAGCTGGATCTCGCAGTCCATCGCCGCGCCGCAAAAAGGCGTCTGGTGGCGTATCCTCGCGCCCAAGTTCATCGGCACCTGGCTGGTCATGGGCTGTGGCCTTTCCGTGGGCCGGGAGGGGCCCTGCATCCAGATGGGCGCGTCCACAGCGCTCGGCCTCGCGCGCCTGGACGGCGGCGGCGACGCGGCCACCCATGCGGCCAAGCGCCGGATGCTCGTCCTCTGCGGCTGCGCGGCCGGCCTTGCGGCGGCCTTCAGCGCCCCCTTCGCGGGCATTTTCTACGTGCTCGAGGTGATGAAGGAAAGAATTTCCCGCAACCTGCTCATCCTCATGCTGGGCGCGGCGCTTGGTGTGTATCTTTCCTGCACCGGCATCTTCGGCTTGGGCCTCATGCTGCCCCTCAAGGGGTGCAGCAACCTCGCCGAGCTCCCCTTCATCTGGAACGGCGCCCTTGTGGGCCTGGGCGCGGGCTTTGTGGGCATCCTCTATGCCGGGCTGCTCAGGCGCTCTATGGCGCTCTATGGCCGGGCGCGGCACTTCCCCGTCTTTCTGCGGCCGCTGCTTCCCTTCCTCGCGGCGGCGCTCATGCTCTATATCTATCCCCAGACCACGGGCGAAGGGCTTTCCATTTTCCATTTGCTCGAATCCGGGGGGCTGGTCTCCGCACTGCTGGTGTTCCTGTGCGTTAAGCTCCTGTTTACGGCTTTTTGCTACGGCTCGGGCATCCCCGCGGGCGTCATGGTGCCGGTGCTTGCGCTGGGCGGCGTCGCGGGCGGACTGTGCGCCTGGGGCCTCGCGGCAGCGGGCATCGCCGGGGGCGGGGGCATGGCCGCCTTCATGGCCATGGGCATGGCAAGCGCCTTTGCCGCCGCCGAACACGCGCCCCTGACGGCCATCGTTCTTGTTCTGGAAATGACGGGGACCTATGCGGCAACTCCGGGCATTTTACTGGCCGCGGGCGCGGCCATGCTGCTCGCGCGCCTCGTCCGTTCCCGCCCTGTCTAGGCCCAACCGCTCGCAAGCCCAGTCGCTACTGCACCGCAGAACGCGCGGTCGTTCCTTTCGCATTGTCCCTTGCCGGGGCGAGCCTTCTTGTTTAGGATGAGGGCGCCCACCTGCGGCCCAGATGTGTCTCCGGGCCAGGCACGACCAGTCTGTGCGCTCCGCACATAACCCTTGCACAGGAGAAACTCATGTCGATATTTGACGTGCTCAATACAGGTTCCCTCGGCTCCGTTCTGGAGACCCTCTCCGGGCAGGCGAGGTCCGCCGCCCGCACCATGGAAAACACCACCCCCGGCGGCCTCGGCGGCCTTCTGGGCGCAGGCGCCCTCGGGGCGATGCTCGGCAACTTCGCATCCGGCGACCTGCTCAAGAATGTGGCCCTGGCAGGCGCCGGGGCCGTGGCCTGGAACTTCTACCGCAAATGGGCTGCCGGGCAGCAGGAGCAGGCTCCCGCCGAGGAACGCCGCCCCGCCGGCGCGCTTCCGGCGGCCGACCCCACGGCCGAGCTTGTCATGCGCTCCATGATTTATGCGGCGCGCGCCGACGGCACCATTGATGCTTCCGAGCGCCAGCGGATGGACAAGGTCCTTGAGACCATGCTCGGCGGCCAGGATGTGGGCGCGACCCTTGACGCGATCCAGACCGAGACCATCGACCCCGCAAAAATCGCCGCACAGACGCGCACGCCCGAGCAGGCCGAGGATGTCTACCGGCTCTCCTGCTCGGTCATTGACGTGGACCACTTCATGGAACGCGGCTACCTCGACGCCCTGGCCCAGAGCCTCGGCATCGGAAATGCGCGCAAGGGCGAGCTGGAGGCCGAGGCCTCGCAGGCCCGCGCCGCTCTGCGGCAGGCCATCCAGCAGAACTGCTGACGAAAGGGAGCTTCGCTGCGGCGTCCTCCAAGAGGAGATTTGCCGCATAAAAACACGAGGGGCCTGACGGTATTTCCGCCAGGCCCCTTTTCATCTCAAATATCTTGCTCAACACCCAAACTTGCGACGAGCAACCATGAAGGCCGCTACTTGCCCTCCACGTTCTTGACGTCCACGATCTTGACGCCAAACTCCGCCACGTCGTCCGGCGGGTCATAGAAGAGGATCATGAAGGGCACTTCACCACCGGGCGGCACATTGGTGTTGTTGGTGAGGATCTCCACCTTGTTGTTGAGGAAGGCCTCCATCTCCTTTTCGCTCAGCACCTGGAGCTGGAAGAGCGAAAGCTGTGTCCCGGCCAGTTGCTTCTTGACGGCGAGCGGCTTCTTGTCCTTGTCGTAGATGGCCCCTTCCAGCGCAATGAGCTCCTTGGGTTCAGGGAACTCGTTGACCACCTTGCCCTCGATGACAAAGACCTTGCCGACCTTTTCATTGAGCACATTGTACTGGCGCACATTGCGCATGGTGAGGAGCTCCACCTTCTTGGCGATGTCGGCCTCGCTGGGGGGCGTCTCCGTGTTGAGAAAGAAATAGTAATAGTAGCCGCCTGCGCCCGCCCCGCAGAGGAGCAGGAGAAGGAGCAGCACGAGCCAGAGCTTGCGGCGCCCGCCGCGCTTGCGGCCCAGTTCCGGCAGGGGCTCGGCCGGGGCCTCCTTGCGCTTCTGCTTGGAGGCCGGGGCCTGGGCGGGCGCGTCCCCGCCCGGCAGGGAGAACACCGTCTTGCAGACGGCGCAACGCAACTTAGCGCCCGGCCTGGCGGCGGCATCCGGCAGGTTGAACCGGCTCGAGCACTGCGGACATTTCACTTCCATGCCATGACTCCAGAAAGCACGTTGGCGGCGCTGTACGCCCTTTGCCTATTCCGGCACGAGCTCGCAAATGCCGGGAAGCGCCCGGTAGCGCTCGGCATAGTCCAGGCCGTACCCGACAAGGAAGCCCGAATCAAGGGAAAAGCCCGTGAAATCCACGGTCACTTCCCTTTCCCTGCGGCCGGTCTTGTTCACCAGCGCCGCAACGCGCAGGCTGCGCGGCCCCCGCGCCGCAAAATTGTCCAGCACAAAGCGCATACTGCGCCCGCTGTCCACAATATCTTCTACCAGGAGCACATGCTTGTCGCGGATGTCGATCTCCACATCCTTGCTGAAAAGCACTTCCCCGGAGCTGACGGTGGCCGCGCCGTAACTGGCGATACGAATAAACTCCAGCTCCAGGTTGCGGTTTTGCAGGCAGCGCACGAGGTCGCTGAAAAAGATGCAGGCCCCCTTGAGCACGCAGACAGCCACCAGCGGCTCCTCGCCGTAGCAGGCGTCGATTTTCGCCGCCATGCCGCGGACGCAGGCGGCGATCTCCTCCGGGCCGAACACGCTGACGAGCCTGCCGTCGCCCGGAAGCGCCTTCACCTGGCATTTTTCCATGACCGCGGGCCTATTTCTTCCCGAGCAGGTCATCCAACACCTGCCCGATGACATTGGCGTCGGCCATGCCCGGCTCGGAAATGACCATGTGCCCGTCCGGGGCGAAAAATACATTGTGCGGCACGCTGGTCACTCGGTAGGCGTCGGTCACGTCGCGCGCGGCCATGTAGACGGGATAGTTGACGCCGGCCTTTTTGATGAAGGGGATGACGGGCGCGCTGTCCTCATCCACGGAAAGGCCCACGAGCAAAAGCTCGGACTCCGGGTAGGCGTCCCGCACCTTCACGAGCTCGGGGATCTCCACCCGGCAGGGCGGGCACCAGGTTGCGAAAAAGTTGAGCATCACCACCTTGCCCTTGTTTTTCTGGATAAGTGCGGTGAGGCCGGCCTGGTCCAGCGGCTCGATGGCGGCCTCCCCGGCGGCGCAAGCCACGCAGGGAAGCAGAAGGCAGAACAGCAGTGCAAGAGCGATCCGTTTCATGGCAGTTTCCTCAGGATTCCATTCTTTCACAGGCCGCATCCGGCGAGGACGCGGCCCCTGCCGCCTCCTCCCGGAGAAAACCCTGGGCGGCGCGCACGCCGCTCACGGCATCCTCACAATAGGCATCCGCACCGATGGCATCGGCAAAGGCCCTGGTCACGGCGGCCCCGCCGACCATGACCCGGATGGGCAGCCCGCGCTCCCGGATAAGGTTGATGGTGTCTTCCATGCGCACCATGGTGGTCGTCATCAGCGCCGAAAGCCCGATGATACGCGCCTTGTGCCGCATCGCGCAAGCCACAATTTCCTCCGCGGGCACATCCTTGCCCGCGTCCACCACCTCGAAGCCGTGGTTGCCGAGCAGCAGCCCCACGATATTCTTGCCGATGTCGTGAATGTCGCCCTCCACGGTGGCGAGCACGATAACGGGCCGCTGCTCCGGCCCGCGCCGCTCCTCCAGCAGGGGTTTGAGACGGCCGAAGGCCTGCTGCATGGTCTCGGCCGCGCGGATGAGCTGCGGCAGGAAATACTCGCGCCGCTCGTAGCGCTCCCCCACTTCGGTGATGGCCGGGATGAGGATAGTGTCCACGATCTTGAGCGGGTCCATGCCCGAGGCGAGCTCCTTTTCCAGCAGGGCGGTCGCTCCCTCCTTGTCGCCGCGCAGCACCGCGTCATAGAGGCTCGCGGGGCCCGTTTCGCCCGCGGACGGCGCGGCCCCGGCGGCAGATGTGCCTGAACCGGGTTTCCAGCCGCCATAGGCGCCGATAAAGGCTTCGGCGTGGTCGTCGTGGCCGTCAAGGGCGGCGATGGCCGCCGTGGTTTCCCGCATCAGCGGGGCTGTGGGATTGGCGATACAGGCGTTGAGGCCCGCGCCCACGGCCATGCCCAAAAAGGTCGCGTTGAGCAGGGGCCGCGCGGGCAGCCCGAAAGAGACATTGGAGAGGCCGATGGTGGTGGGAAGCCGCTCCCTGAAGCACCAGCGGGCAAATTCCAGGCATTCCCGCACGCCTTCGGGCGTGGAGGAGACGGCGAGCGCAAGGATGTCCACGAGAATGAGCCTGCGCGGGATGCCGAGGGCTTCGGCCTTTTCCAGCAGGCGCTCCACGATGCGGATGCGGTCGGCCGCGCGCACCGGGAGCTCCTTCCCTTCCAGCGGCAGGAGGATGAAGGGCGCGCCATACTGGCGGCAGAGCGGGCCCAGTGCGTCCATGCGCCCGGCCTCGCCGCTGATGGAATTGATAAGGCACGAGCCGGGCCCGTAGGGCAGCGCCGCCGCAATGGCCGCAGCATGGGACGAATCGAGCGAGAGTGGCGTCTGGTATCTGGCGATGAGGCGCTGCGCAAGCTCGGGGAGGCACGCGGCCTCGTCCACCAGCGGCGCGCCCACATTGACATCGAGCACGGACGCGCCCGCGGCCACCTGTTCGTCCGCAAGGCGCAGGGCCTCATCGAAGCGTCCCTCCTGAAGCTGTGCCGCCAGCACGGGCTTGCCCGTGGGATTGATGCGCTCGCCGATGACGGCAAGGCCCTCGCCGTGGCCGATGCGCACCAGCGCCGAGCGGCTGGTGAGCACGATACCGTGCGGCTCCGGCGCGGGGGGCGTGCCGCAGGTGGCGGCATCGAGCGCGCGGGAGAGCGCGGCGATATGGGCGGGCGTGGTTCCGCAGCAGCCGCCCAAAACACGGGCGCCCAGCTCCGCAAAGTGCGCCGTCTTTTGCGCAAAGGCCTCGGGCCCCATGGGAAAGACCGTCTGCCCGTCGCGCAGCTCCGGCAGGCCCGCGTTGGGCTCGGCCATGACCGGGCAGGCGCAGACGGAGAGCAGCTCCCGCACCACGGGCAGCATCTCGTCCGGCCCCAGGCTGCAATTGGTGCCCACCACGGTCGCGCCGAGATTCTGCATGGTCTCGGCAAAGATGGCCGGGGTGGAGCCCGTGAGGCTCACGCCATGCTCAAAGGTCATGGACACCATGACGGGCAGGTCGCAGACCTCGCGGGCGGCGGCCACGGCGGCGCGCGCCTCGGCAAGGTCGAACTGCGTCTCGATGAAGATGAGGTCACACCCCCCGGCGACCAGCCCGCGGACCTGCGCGGCAAAGCCCTCCACGAGCTCGCGCGGCGCGAGCGTGCCCAGGGGCCGGGCAAAAAGGCCGCTCGGCCCCACATTGCCCGCCACAAAGACAGGACGCCCCGCCGGGGCGGATTTCACGGCCTCGCGCGCCACTTCGGTCAGGCGGCGGCAGACGTCAAAGACGTCGAGGCCCCTGGCCAGCTTGAAGGGATTGGCCCCGAAGGTGCAAGTGGTGATAATGTTGGACCCGGCCTCAAGATAGGCGCGGTGGATGCCCAAGAGAATATCGGGATTTTCCAGGCAATACTGGTCCGGGCTCACGCCTGCGGGCATTCCCGCCGCCTGGAGCATGGTGCCCATGCCCCCGTCCAGCAGGAGCGGCCGCCCGCGGGTGAGCGCGTGCCGAAAGGAAAGGCTCGTCATGTCACATCCTTGCGATGAACGCACAAAGGCCGGGGCTTTTTGCCCCTGCTTTTTTATTACTGAAAATCGTTGAAAAGGACAAATCAAAATTGTAAGATGCCGGATACCGCGAGACCGCCTGAGCCGGCGGCCATGGAATCCTATGACCAAGACGCAAGAACGCCCTCCCCGCAATGCCGTCATCCCCGAGATACTGGAGGATGAGACGCGCCCGGACCCCGCCGACGGAGACTCCGCGGCTGGAGGCTCCGCTTCCGGGGGTGTTACCGACGACGCATCGCCGGACTCTCCCGAGGACGAGGGCGAGATCCTTGACCTCGACGAGGAGGACGGGCTTGCCCTCGACGACGACCCTCTGGACGAGAGCGGCCCGGAGGCCCTCCCCGAGGAGAGCGCCGACGGCGCGCGCGACCGCCTGCCCCTGCGCCGCGCCCCGCATCTGCCCTCGCCGGCGGCTGCGCGCGACAGCCTCCAGCTCTATCTGCGCGAGGTGAGCCGCTTCCCCCTGCTCAAGCCCGAGGAGGAGCACGAGCTCGCCGTGCGCGTGCGCGACGCCAATGACCCGGACGCGGCCTTCCGCCTCGTCTCCTCCCATTTGCGCCTCGTGGTGCGCATCGCCATGGACTTCCAGCGCCGCTGGATGCAGAACGTGCTCGACCTCGTGCAGGAGGGCAATGTGGGCCTCATGCGGGCGGTCAACAAGTTCGACCCGGACAAGGGCATCAAGTTTTCCTACTACGCCTCCTTCTGGATCAAGGCCTATATCCTCAAGTTCATCATGGACAACTGGAGGATGGTCAAGATCGGCACCACCCAGGTGCAGCGCAAGCTCTTCTACAATCTCAACCGGGAGCGGCAAAAGCTCATCGCCCAGGGCTATGACCCGGACGCGGCCATGCTCTCGGAGCGCCTCGGCGTGAGCGTGGAACAGGTCAACGAGATGGACCAGCGCCTCGCCTCCACCGACCTTTCGCTCAATGTGCAGGTCGGCGACGAGACGGGCGGGGCCACGCGCATGGACTTTCTCCCCGCGCTGGACCAGGGCGCGGAGGAGCGCCTCGCCTCCGTGGAAGTGGCGGAACTCGTGCGCGCGCAGCTCAAGACCATCCTGCCCAAGCTCAATGACAAGGAGCACTATATCCTGCGCCACCGCCTGCTCACCGACGAACCCGTGACCTTGCGCGAAATCGGTGAACGCTATAATATCACCCGCGAGCGTGTGCGCCAGCTCGAAGCGCGCCTGCTGGAAAAGATCCGCCAGCACATCACGCTCGACGTCAAGGATTTTTCGCAGGATTGGATCCAGTCCTGACCGCGCGTATGGCACGCGGCATCCAGGAACAAGCCAGCCGGGAAGGCGCGCACCCTGATGAAACTGCCACGGAAAGGTCTCCGTACCCTTGTTGCGCCCGTGCTCGGCGCGGCGACGCGCCGTCTCCCGGCGCGGTTCTGCGCGCTTGTGTTTTGCGCGTGCCTCCTCGCCGGCTGCGGCGACAATGACCAGACGCCCCCGGCAGCGGACGGCAAGGACCGGGGAGCCCCCACCACTCAGGCGGGTGGCCGCGATATTGCCGCCACTGTGGAAGCCGCCACGCGCATCCTGAAAGAGACGCCGCGCCACAAGGCGCTCCCGCCCATTCAGGTGCGGCCGGTGGAACGGGAACTTTCGCCTGACGCGCTGGGCCTTTATGCCTATCTGCGCGCCGTGCGCGCCATCCTCGACGAGGATGAGGCCGCCCTGCTGGAGGCCGCTCTCGTGGCCGCCGAAGCCTCCACGGCTGCCACCCCCGTCGTCCCCCCCGCTACAGCTGCCCCCGGCACTATGCCACAGGACAATCCCACTCCGGCCCCCGCGGCCGACGCGCCCACCACCTTCGCCGCCCGGGGCTACGCCGACGAGGTCTGGCCCACGCAGGTCTGGCTTGACGGCGGCGTCTGGCTCATGAGCCGCAAGTCGCCCAATGCCGTGACCTATCTGGAGCAGGCCCTCAAGGCGCAGCCCGAGGACCTTTCGCTCAATCTCCTCCTTGCCGAGGCCCTGGGCGAGCACGGCATGGCCGGGCGCGGCGCAAAGCTCATGCGCGCCTATCTCGCCCGGCATCCCGGCACGCTGGACGCGCGCCTCGAGCTCGCACTGCTCCTCGTCAAGGAGCATGAGTTCAACGAGGCGAAAAAGCTCCTCACTGACATCCCCGCCAAGGAGCGCACCCCCCTTGTGGACTACTACCACGCCAAGGCGCTGGCGGGCATGGAGCGCAAGGCCGAGGCCATCCCGCTGCTCAGGCGCTCGGTGCGCGGTATGCCGGACTTTGTGGAGGCGCTGGCCGAGCTCGCCTTCCTGCTGGAGCAGGAGGGCGAACTGCGCGAGGCGCGGAGCACCTATGAAAAGCTCGCCAAGTTCCAGTTTTCGCCGCAGGATGTCTCTGTCAGGCTCGTGAACCTCTCCCTCAGGCTCAAGCAGCCGGAAAAGGCCCTGCAATACATCAACCAGGGGCCGGATACCATCCCCTTCAAGCTCACGGCCGTGACCATGCTCATGGACGCGCGCCACTACCTCCAGGCAGAGCGCCTGCTCAAGCAGCTCACCACGCGCGAGGGCGCCCCGGACGATGTCTATCTGCTTCTCGCGGACCTCTCCTATGAGCAGCGCCGCGACCTCAACATGGCCCTTTCCTGGCTGGACAAGATACCCGCCGGGAGCCCCATTGCCGTGCGCGCCCGGCTGCTGCGCGTGCAGTTGCTTGCCGAGGCAGGCAAGCCCGATGCGGCGCTCGCGCTCGCACGCGAAAGCCACAAGGATTTTCCCCGTGCTGCCGAGCTGCGCGATGTGGAGATCCGCCTGCTCGCCCGCCAGAAGCAGATGGACGAGGCCCTCGCTGCCGCCCGCAAGGCTGCCGCCGAGTGGCCGGACAATACCGACCTCGCCTTCCTCCTAGGCTCGCTCTTGGATGAAAACGGCAAGAAGCAGGAAGCCCTCACGGTCATGGAAGACATCCTGAAAAAACAGCCGGACAACTTCCAGGCCCTCAACTATGTGGGCTACAGCCTCGCCGAAGAGAACCGCGAGCTCGACCGCGCCCTCCAGCTCCTCACCCGCGCCGATGCGCTCGCCCCGGACCAGTCCTATATCATCGACTCCCTTGCGTGGGCGCTGTTCCGCGCGGGCAAGGCCGAGGAAGCCCTGACCAAGATCCGGCGCGCCGTGAGCCTCGAGGGTCCGGTGGACGCCACCATCTGGGAGCATTACGGCGACATCGCGCGCCATCTGGGCCATAC
Organism: Desulfovibrio sp.; assembly: GCA_014804965.1. GTDB lineage: Bacteria > Desulfobacterota > Desulfovibrionia > Desulfovibrionales > Desulfovibrionaceae > Desulfovibrio. The sequence goes on along the minus strand of JAAUYU010000012.1, from coordinate 140,946 downwards.
GGCGGAAGCGCGGCGCGCCTACCAGAAGGCGCTTGACCTCAAGCCCGCCAATGCCGACGCATTGCGGCAAAGGCTCGCCCATCCATGAAAAAGCTCGTTCTCCTCTGCATGGCCCTCCTCCTCTGCGCCTGTGCGAAACAGCCGACCACGCCCGGCACGCCCGGGAGCGAAGGCGGCGAGGTATCTGGCCGGCTCTGGCAGGCATATGCCAAGGCCGGCGCAGGGGCGAAGGCCCCCTACCGCCTCCAGTTGAGCCTGCGCTTCGGCGAGGAGGGCAATACGCGGCGCGTGACCGCCCTGCTCTGGGGCAATGGCGGGCGCGAGCTCAGGCTCGACGTCATGGCCGGGGTGGGTACCGTGGTCGCCAAGATACTGGAGGACGGCGAGCACTTCCTCGTCTATGCGCCGCTGGAAAACAAGGCCTATTTCCATCAGGGCGCGACGAGCCCCCTGCTCAGGGTGGGTGTGCCCGTGCCCTTCGGCCTCGCGCGGCTGACGGCCCTGCTCACGGGCCATTATGCCGGGGCCTTCGGGGAGGCCTATTCCGAAGCCTCTATGCTTGCCGACGGCATGGCCCGATATGCGCTGGAAGGAAAACCCGGCGGCCTCCTCACGCTGGATGCCCAGGGCCTGCCCGTGGCGTGGCGTGAAAGCAAGGGCGATGGCTGGCGCATGGAAATCGTCTATGACGAAGCCACCCCGCCCCTCCCCCGCCGTCTTTCCCTCACTCATGCCAAGGGCCAGCGCGCCATTCTCCTCGTCAAGGAAAGGGAAATGCCCGATGCCCCCTTTACCGGGGACCAGATGAGACTTACCTTGCCCGAGGGCGCGCCCCTGCTTCCGCTTTCCCAGTACCGCGCGCCCAAGTCCTGAACCGCGCACGCGGTTCGGGCCACACGCGCAAAGGAGTCTCCATGCCCGTCGTCCATCTGGCTTCGGACCATGCCGGTCACGCGCTCAAGGACCTGATTGCGCGCGAGTTGGCGCGTCTCGGCTTCACCGTCACCGATCACGGGACCGATTCGTGCGAGAGCTGCGACTATCCCGAGTTCGCGCACAAGCTCTGCGACGCGGTACTTGCCGAGAAGGGCCGGGGCATCCTTATCTGCGGCAGCGGCATCGGCATGTCCATGGCGGCCAACCGCCATGACGGCATCCGCGCGGCGCTCTGCACCACCGAGCTCCATGCGCGCCTCAGCCGCCTCCACAATGACGCCAATGTGCTCTGCCTCGGCGCGCGCATCACGGGCGACGAGCTGGCGCTCGCCATCGTGATGGCCTTCCTTGAAACCGACTTTGAGGGCGGCCGGCACCAGCGGCGCATCGACAAGATCACCCCGAGCGCCTGAGCCGGGCTTGAGTGGCCGCCAGCGCGGCCGGAAGGACTTTCATGCAGCTTTACAACACCCTCGGGCGGCGCAAGGAAGAATTTGTGCCGGTGCGTCCGGGCAAGGCCCATGTCTATGTCTGCGGCATCACCGCCTATGACTATTGCCATATCGGCCACGCGCGCTCGGCCATCGTGTTCGACATCCTCGTGCGCCAGCTCCGGCACCTGGGGCTCGAGGTGCTCTTCGTCCGCAACTTCACGGACGTGGACGACAAGATCATCCGCCGCGCCGAGGCCGAGGGCCGCGACTGGCGCGAGATCGCGGCCACCTATATGGCGGCCTTCCATGAAGATATGGACCGCCTGGGGGTGCTTCGCGCCGACCTGGAGCCCCGCGCCACCGACACCATCCCCCAAATCGAGGACCTTTGCTCGCGGCTCATCGCCGAAGGCAAGGCCTATGCCACGCCTTCGGGCGACGTCTATTTCCGGGTGCGCTCCTATGCCCCTTACGGCAAACTCTCGCGGCGCAGCCTCGACGAGCTCATGGCGGGCGCGCGCGTGGCCCCGGGCGAGGAAAAGGAGGATCCCCTCGATTTCGCCCTCTGGAAGGCGGCCAAGCCCGGCGAGCCCTCGTGGCCCAGCCCCTGGGGGCCGGGGCGCCCCGGCTGGCACATTGAGTGCTCGGCCATGAGCCAGCCCTTCCTCCCGCTGGACATCCACGGCGGCGGCCAGGACCTCATTTTCCCGCACCACGAAAACGAGATCGCCCAGACAGAGGCCGTGTGCCACTGCGAGCTCGCCCGCTTTTGGATGCACAACGGCTTTGTGCAGATCAATCAGGAAAAGATGTCCAAGTCGCTGGGCAATTTCACCACCATCCGCGACATCCTGCGCGACTACCTGCCGGAGAGCCTGCGCTTCTTCCTCCTCGGCAAGCAGTACCGCAGCCCCATCGATTTCAGCCCCGAGGGCATGGACGATGCGGAAAAAGGCCAGCAGCGCGTCTATATGGCCCTGCGCGACGCGGCGCGGGCGCTTATGCGCAGCTCGTGGAAAAATACCCCGCTGCCCGCGGGCCTGCGCGAGGAGTGGGACGGGCTTCACGCCGCCGTCTCCGCCGCCATGGACGACGACCTCAACACGGCACAGGCCCTCGGCCATATCTTCTCGCAGGTGCGCATCGTGAACCGCCTGCTGGAGGACAAGGGGCTGCGCGCGGCCCGCGCCACCGGCGACATTCTGGAGGACTTCCTCGCCCGCGCCCGTGAGTGGCAGACGCGCTTCGGCCTCTTTGGGCAGGAGCCCGACGCCTTCCTCGCGGACCTGCGCGCCGTGCGCGCCCGCCGCCGTAATATCGAGGTCGCCCATGTGGAGGAATTGCTCGCGAAGCGCGCCGAGGCCCGTGCCGCCAGGGATTTCGCGGGCTCCGACGCCCTGCGCGACGAGCTTTCCGCGCTCGGCGTGAGCGTGCGCGACACCCCCCAGGGCCAGGAGTGGGACCTGGAGTAAAGCCCGCGGCATCCCCGCCGCCTACCCCAACACAAGGAATCCATGCGCTTTTCCCGCCACACTTTTCGCCGCCTGACGGCCATGCTCGCCATCTTCGTCCTGCTTGTGCCGCTGGCCTTTCCTCCGCAGGCGCGGGCCTTCTTCTTCGGGGGCGTCACGCTCAAGGACGAGAAGGAAATGGGCCACAAGTTCGATGTCATGGTGCGCTCGCACCTGCCCATCGTCGAGGACCCGGAAGTCAGCCAATACGTTTCCGACGTGGTAAAACGGCTGGTCAAGGCCATGCCGCCGCAGCCCTTCGAGTTCACCCCTTCGGTGGTGCTCCATAATGCGCTCAACGCCTTTGCGGTGCCCGGAGGCTATGTCTTTGTGTTTACCGGCATGATCATGAACCTTGAGCGCGAGGAGGAGCTCGCCGGGGTGCTCGCCCATGAGCTCGCCCATGTGACGCAGCGTCATGTGGCGTCGCGGCTGGAACGCGCCCAGTACCTCACCCTGGGCTCGCTGCTCGTGGCTGTGGCGGGCGTGGCCCTGGGTGGCCCTGCTGGCGGGGCCGCCGCCGTGAGCGCGGCCGGGGCGAGCCAGTCGGCCATGCTCAACTACAGCCGCATCGACGAAAGCGAGGCCGACCACATCGGCCTGCAATACCTCACGGCCGCGGGCTATCCGCCCTCCGGCATGGTGGGCGGCTTCAAGGTGTTGCGCCACAAAAACTGGATGAGCGGCATCAATATCCCCACCTATCTCTCCACCCACCCGGCCATCGGCGACCGTGTCAACGGCCTTCAGGCGCGCATCGAGACCTTGCCCGCGTCCGTGCGCAACCGCAAGAGCGACAATCTCCGCTTCCAGCGCGTCAAGACGCTCCTCTGGGCGCGCTATGGTGACGAGCAGGCGGCTTTGCAGCGTTTTTCGGGCAAGGACGGCCTTTCCCAGATGGGCCGGGGCATCGTGCTGGCGCGCCAGAACCGCGTCAACGAGGCCGCGCAGGCCTTTGACGCGGCACTCGCCGCGGCGCCGCATGACCCGCTGGTGCTCCGCGAGGCCGGGGCCTTCCACTACCGCAAGGGCAGCATGGACCGCGCCGAGCCCCTGCTGGCGGAGGCCATGCGCCGGGACCCCAGGGACTACATGGCGTCCTTCTTTTACGCGCGCCTTCTGGACGAGACCGGACGGCAGGCGCAGGCCGGGCGTTATTATACGGATGTGCTGCGCCATGTGCCGCAGGACCCGGAAGTGCACCAGGCCTACGCGCGCTCCCTCGGGACCGCCGGAAAGACCGCGGACGCCTATATCCACATGACCTACAGCGCGCTTTACGCCAATAACCGCAAGCTCACCGAGCGCTACTTCAACCAGGCCAAGGCCCTGGCGTCCAAGGCGTCCGACAGGCGCGCCTTCCAGCGGCTTGAGACCGCCTATCGGGAGCGCAAGGAAATCTGGGAAAAGAGCTGATGATGGAAACACATGCCACAACCATCCTCGCCGTGAAAAAGCAGGGCCAGGTCGCCATGGCGGGCGACGGCCAGGTGACGCTCGGCCAGAGCATGGTCATGAAGCACACCGCCCACAAGGTGCGGCGCCTGTATGAGGGCCGCGTGCTCGCCGGTTTTGCCGGGGCCACGGCCGACGCCTTCACCCTATTTGAGCTCTTCGAGGCCAAGCTCAAGGAAATGCGCGGCAATCTCCTGCGCGCGGCCGTGGAGATGACGAAGGAGTGGCGCAAGGACAAATACCTGCGCAAGCTCGAAGCCATGCTCCTGCTTGCCGACGCCGAGCACCTCCTCCTGCTTTCCGGCACGGGTGATGTCATCGAGCCGGACGACGACGTGGCGGCCATCGGCAGCGGCGGCCCCTATGCACTGGCGGCGGCGCGGGCGCTCATGCGCCACAGTGACCTGGACGCGGCCAGCGTCGCGCGCGAGGCCATGGCCATCGCCGCCGAGATCTGCGTCTACACCAATGACCGCCTGACCCTGGAAACCCTGTGATCCGCCTCCGCGCAGGCTGCAAGGTGAATCTCGGCCTGCGCATCCTTGGGCGCAGGCCCGACGGCTACCATGAACTGGATTCCGTCTTCTGGCCGCTGCGGGAGCCCTGCGACGACCTCTTCATTCGCGTGCGGGAGGAGCCCGGAATCCGTGTCATCTGCGACGCGCCGGGCATCGACCCGGCCCGCAATACCCTGACGAAGGCCTATGCGGCCTTTGCCGCCCTTGCGGGCGGAGCGCCCGGACTTGAGGTGCACCTCGTCAAGCGCATCCCCTCGGGCGCGGGCCTCGGCGGCGGCAGCAGCGATGCGGCAAGCCTGCTCCTCTGGCTCAATTCTCTCCTGGACAGGCCGCTTTCGCNNGNNGAACTNGCACGCGCNGCCGTNGCCGTGGGCGCGGANGTNCCNTTCTTNCTCAGCGCGCGCCCGAGCCGCGTNNCCGGCATCGGCGANGTNGTGGAGCCNCTCGCCGAAAANCTGCCNCNNCTCTTTCTCGTCCTCGTCTGCCCGGNCATCCATGTGGCNACCGGCGANGCCTTTGCCNNGCTCGANGAACTNCGCGCCGCNNNGGCCCGCGCNGGGANGGNNCCGCCCCAAAACAGCTTGACAAAGGCCGCGGCCGCGGCTAATGGAAATCGTCTTATTGGAGCGGCGCGTCTTGACCTCGCCAATGACCTTGAGGCCGCCGTCTTTCCCCGGCATCCGCAGCTNGCCGAACTCAAGGCNNNGCTCGGCAGNCNCGGGGCGCTGGCGGCCNGCATGTCCGGCAGCGGCTCAAGCGTGTTCGGGCTNTTCGCGGCGCANGCCGCAGGCNANCGCTGCTGCGGCCCGGTTGCGCGGGNAATANCCGCGNGTCTATTGCCAGGCGCTGGGAAATGCTGGGATGTAGCCAAGTGGTAAGGCAACGGGTTTTGGCTCCGTCATCCGAAGGTTCGAGCCCTTCCATCCCAGCCAANCAGCGGCAGNGCCGGATGACCACNGNNGGTTNTTGAACGGATTTGCCAAGGCGGCTNCATGTTCAGCGACCTGAAAATCGTCACGGGTTCNTCNAATCCCGAGCTCGCCCGGTCNATCTGCGANCACNTGGGCTGCCAGCTCACCCCNACGCTTGCCACNACCTTCAGCGACGGCGAACTGCGCATCGAAATCGGCGACAATGTGCGCGAGGACGATGTNTTTGTNGTCCAGCCCACCTGCCCNCCGGACGTGAACCGCAACTTCATGCAGCTCTGCCTCATGATGGACGCCCTNAAGCGCGCNAGCGCCGGGCGCATNACCGCGGTCATCCCCTACTACGCCTATGCGCGGCAGGACAGGAAGGTCAGCCCCCGCGCGCCCATCAGCGCCAANATGGTGGCGGACTTCATCAGCGTGGCCGGGGCGGACCGCGTGGTCACCATCGACCTNCACGCCGGGCAGATNCAGGGCTTCTTCAACTGCCCGGTGGACAATCTNTTCGCCGTGCCCGTCATGATGGACAGCCTGCGCGACCTGCACACCGACAATATCGTCATCGTCTCGCCGGATGCGGGCGGNGTGGAGCGCGCCCGGGCCTATGCCAAGCGCCTCAACGCGCCNCTCGCCATCGTGGACAAGCGNCGCGACAAGCCCAACCAGGCGCAGGCCATGCACGTCATCGGCGATGTGGANGGCAAGGTCGCCATCGTGGTGGACGACATGATCGACACCGCGGGCACCCTCTGNGCCGGGGCCGAGGTGCTCCTCAACTACGGGGCCACGCGCATCGTGGCCTGCGCCACGCATCCCGTGCTTTCCGGGCCNGCCATTGACCGCATCAATGCGACGGACGCCCTTTCGCAGGTCATCGTGACCGACACCATCCCCCTCGGCGACAAGCTGGAGCGCTGCCCCAAGCTCAAGGTGGCNTCCGTGGCCGCGCTTCTCGGCAAGACCATCCATAATATCCACACTGGGTCCTCGGTGAGCGTGCTCTTCGTGTAGCATGNCGGGGAAATCTNCAGGATGAACAATTTCCGCACNTTTCGGCGGTNAGCAAGGAGAGCGAGATGAGCATCGAAAAAACATTGAATGTGCAGAAGCGNGACGCCCACGGNAANGGCCCCACCGGGCGNCTGCGTTCCAAGGACCTTGTGCCNGGCATCTTCTACACCGCCAAGGGCGAGAACATCATGGTGCAGGCGCCCACGCTGCCGCTGGAAAAACTCTATGAATCCGTGGGCCACACCACNGTGTTCAANCTTGANATCGACAACAACGGCACGAAGGAAGTGCATCCCGTGCTCATCTGGCAGGTNCAGCGCCATCCCTACAAGAACTGCTTCCTGCATATCGACTATTACGGCGTGGACCTCGACAAGGAAGTCAAGGTCGATGTGCCGCTGGAATTTGTTGGNGTGGCCAAGGGCACCAAGCTCGGCGGCGTCATGGAGACCTACCGCGAGAACGTGCGCCTTGCGAGCAAGCCCATGGACATGCCGCAGAAGGTCGTGGTGGACGTGACGGACATGAATATCGGCGACACCATTTCNGTGGAAGATCTCAAGCTGCCGGAAAACGTCTCNGCCGTGCATGACCGCAATTTCGCCATCGTCAGCGTGCTCGCCAAGAGCAAGGACGATGCGGCCGAGGAAGGCGAGGAAGAAGCGGCCGCCGAATAGGCGTTGCCGAGGCGCCTGCCACGGCNCGNGCCGTCCGTGTTCCGCCGCCCGCGTGCAGAACCAGTCGACANAACGGGGCCGGCCCCTTGCGGGTCGGCCCTTTTGCATCATGGAAGGCCATGTCCACTGCCCGCGCCCGGTTTCTGCGCCTTGAGCGGAACGGTCACAGCTTCACGCTGGAGCTCTGGCCCAATCCCGGTGCGAGGACCGTACTTTTCTACCCCGGCACCATGCTCTCGCCCCGGCACTACCGCACCCTGCTTGCGGCCTTGCGGGAGGCGGGCCTTGGCGTGGCGGGGCTGCATCCCCAGGGGCACGGGGTCAATCCGCACAGGGGCGGTTTCACCTTTGACTCGCTTCTGGAGGACGGCCTTTTCGCCGAGCGCCGGCTGCACGAGGCCGGGCTGGGGCCAGTGGCCGTTTGCGGGCACAGCCAGGGGGGCATCCTTGCCGTGGCCCATGCCGCCCGCTCGGCCACGCTCACGGCGGCTTTCGCCATCTGCGCCATTTTGCCGCACATGCCCCGCGCCATCGAGCTCACGCGCTTCGCGCGTTTCGCCCGTGAGCGCGCGAGGCTTGAGCGCGCCATCGTGCGCCTCGGGCGCGCGCTCCCTTGGCTGCCCGTTCCCCTTGCCGCCTATCTTTCCCTCGGGCGGGTGCTCGCCGGGCACGGCAAACTTGTCATGGCGAGGGGCGGCAGCCGGTGCACCTATCCCCTCGGGTTTCTGGCAAGCCTGTTCAGCGCCCGCATCGGGACGGAGCTCCACTGCCCCTTCAGGCTCTACAATGCCCGTGACGACGCCCTGTTCACGCCGGCCCTCGCGCGAGAATTTTTCAGCGAGATCCATGCACCGGAAAAATCGCTTGTCTGGCTTCCCGATGGGGGGCACCTTGCGCCCATGACGCCCGTCCGCGCGGCCTTTATGGCGCGGGACATGGCCGCAGCGTGCGCGGGCCTGGGCATGGAACTGCGCCTTGAAGCGACCGCCACCCACTAAGACACAAGCACGGAGACACGTTTATGGAGTATGGAGGCGCGCTCGTGGGCCTGGGCAATCCCGGCAACAAGTATGCGGGAACACGGCATAATTGCGGCTTCGCCTTTGTGGATTTCGTGCTCGACAGGGCGCGGGAGGACGGGCTGGCCGAGGCGCTTGGCGGCGCGAAATTCCAGTGCGAGCTCTGGCGCTTCAGGATGCCGGGCCTTGAGGGCTACTGGCTCGCCGCCAAGCCGCTGACCATGATGAACGCCAGCGGCCGCTCGGTGCAGCCGCTGCTCGCCTGGCACAGGATCGAGCCCAAGCACCTCATCGTGGCCCATGACGAGCTCGACATCCCGGCAGGGGAACTGCGCTACAAGGTGGGCGGCGGCAATGCCGGGCACAATGGCCTCGCCTCCATCTGCGAGCAGCTGGGCACCGGGGATTTCGGCCGCCTGCGCATCGGCATCGGCAGACCGCCGCACAAGGGCGACGTCATCAACTGGGTCCTGGGGCGCCCGGATGCGGAGGATGCCGCGCGCATTGCCGCCGTCATGCCCGCTGCGCTCGAGGTGTTCCTGGCCGCGGCCGCCGGGGATACGGCACGGGCGGCGCGGCTGGCGCGCGCGGCAAGCCACGACGCCGCCTGAGCAAAAGAAAAAAACGCCCTCCCCGCTGGACACTCATGCCCGAATGGGCTATAGGTTAACCACAGTCGTATTTTGGCCCCTTTGCGCAACCCTGTTCTTGTCCCTGCCTCCCCCCTACGGGAATCGGCCAGCCGGGCGCAGCCGGAATGCCGTCCGCAGTGATGGACCAATTTCACAACCTGCGTAGTTGCGCCGCAAAGCGCATGGAAGGCATATGTTCGCACCGGACAAGCTCGTGGTGTATCCGGCCCAGGGCGTGGGCAGGATAGAGCGCATCGACCACAAGGACATCGGCGGCGTTGCCTGCGAATTTTACATCGTGCGCATCCGGGCCAACAATATCACCCTCATGGTGCCGGTACACAATGCCGTCAATGTGGGCCTCAGGCCGCTCATCACCCGCAAGGAGGCGAGCCGCATCCTTGACATGCTCCGCACCGACCGCGAGCGCACCGTCTTTACCGGGCAGAACTGGAACCGCCGTTTCCGCGAATATTCCGAGCGCCTGAAAAGCCCGGAGCTTGCCGTGGTGGCGGATGTGCTGCGCGAACTTCTGCTCATCGGGCGCACCAAGGAGCTCTCATTCGGGGAGCGGCGTCTCCTTGAGCAGGCCATGAGCCTTGTGGGCGGCGAGCTCGCCGAGGTGCTCGGCCTCGCCACCGACGACCTGCGCGAGGAGCTCTTCGCCCTCTATGCGGCGCAGCCCGCCGCCGACGCCGAGGTCAAGAGCGCCTGAGTTCCCACACCGGGGCTTGCTGCCGCGCCGTATCTGCCCTTTGCACTGCTCTTGAGGAGGCTTCGTCCGCCCGACGGGTGCGCCGTTCCCTCTGGAGAACGCCGGAACGGCGCGGCTTCGTTCAACTTTTGGCGAAATATTTGCTTTTTTTCTTGCCATTTGTGCAGGAATCCCCTAGTCTTACTGCCGCACGTCGCTTGCAGAAATCCATCCCGCCCCCTCGCCCTTCCGGGCTTCCGTCCGGCATGAAAATCTCATGCCTTCACCATTGTTTGAAACCCTGACTACCTGTATGCGCAAGAAAAAAACCACACCCGCCCTTATCACCGACAATGGCCTGAGCCTCACCGACCTGAAAACCCGCAGTATGCAAGAGCTCATGGAGCTCGCCGAGCAATATGAGATCGAAAATGCCAGTTCCATGCGCAAGCAGGAGCTCATTTTCGCGCTCCTTTCCACATGCGCCTCGCAGAACGGGGCCATTTACGGCGACGGCGTGCTGGAGATACTGCCGGACGGCTTCGGTTTCCTGCGCTCGCCGCTTTACAGCTTCATGCCGGGGCCCGATGACATCTATGTTTCCCCGTCCCAGATACGGCGATTTTCCCTGCGCAAGGGTGACGTGGTTTCCGGGCAGATCCGGCCGCCCAAGGAGGGGGAGCGCTATTTCGCCCTGCTGAAAGTGACGGAAATCGGCTTTGAACCGCCGGAAAACGCCAAGAATCTCGTCCTGTTCGACAACCTCACGCCCATCTATCCTGACCGCCAGCTCGTCATGGAAAATGGCGAAAAAAATCTTTCCAACCGCGTCATCGACCTCATGGCCCCGGTGGGCTGCGGCCAGCGCGGCCTCATCGTGGCGCCCCCGCGCACGGGCAAGACCATCCTGCTCCAGTCGCTCGCCAATGCCATTATCGCCAACAATCCCGACGTTTATCTCATCATCCTGCTCATCGACGAGCGCCCCGAGGAAGTGACGGACATGGAGCGCACGGTGCAGAAGGCGGAAGTCATCAGCTCCACCTTCGACGAGCCGCCGCAGCGCCATGTGCAGGTTTGCGAAATGGTGCTGGAAAAGGCCAAGCGCCTTGTGGAGCGCAAGCGGGACGTGGTCATCCTGCTCGATTCCATCACGAGGCTCGGGCGCGCCTACAATGCGGTGACGCCCTCCTCCGGCCGCGTGCTTTCCGGCGGCCTGGACGCCAACGCCCTGCAACGGCCCAAGCGCTTCTTCGGCGCGGCCCGCAACATCGAGGAAGGCGGCAGCCTCACCATCATCGCCACGGCGCTCATAGACACGGGCTCGCGCATGGACGAGGTCATCTTCGAGGAGTTCAAGGGTACGGGCAACATGGAGATTTATCTCGACCGCCATCTCTCCGAAAAGCGCGTGTTCCCGGCCATCGACATCAACCGCACGGGCACGCGCAAGGAGGACCTGCTCCTGCCCGACGACGTGCTCAACCGCGTCTGGCTCCTGCGCAAGATCCTCGCGCCCATGGCGCCGCTGGACAGCATGGAGTTCCTGCTCGACAAGATGCGCGGCACGCCCTCCAACAAGGATTTCCTCAACGCCATGGGCAAGTAGGGCAAGGACCCGCGCCAGCCTTTTGCCGCGCACCACCCGCGCACTGGGCCCCGATGCAGTCCCTCAACGCAGTCCCCGCGCCTGCCGCTGAGCCACCGCTCCGGCTTCCCTGGCCCACTCTTTGTGATGGCCGCAGGCTTCTTGTGCTGGCCTCGACGCCGGGCGGCCGCAGACAAAGCCTCGGGCGCTTTCTTGGCGCGGCATTCCTCGGCTTCGGGCTGCTCCTGCTGCTTGTGGGGACGCAGCAAGGCCTGCCCCCGGCGCTGGCGGGGGGCGGGGCCTGCATCATCGCGGGAGTGGCGCTGCTGGCCGTGGTGCGCAGGGGCCGGGCGCCGCTCCTCATCCTCGACGGGGAACGCGGCAAGGCCGCCCTTTGCCGCCGCCATCTGGGAAACCGCGCCTTCCGGCTTTTTCCGCTCACAAATCTTGAAATCACCGCAGCGGCGGACGGCCGGGCTGTCAATGTCCGCCCTGCGGGAAATGGCGACGCAGGCCGGGAAATTCCAGGCGTTGCTTCGCGTATTTCCGACAGGGAATGGCGCAAGGGAATGCTGCTGCCTGTTTCTGCTGGCGAGGCCGCAGAGGCGGCGGCTGTGTTGGAACGCTGGCGGCGACTGGCTTCAGTCGGTGAGCCACCGGAGCTTGCGGATTCCTGTGATGCCACGGAATTTGCGGCGCTCCTGGGCAAAAAGCTGCCTTCCGCCCTGCTTCAGGAGCTTTCCGGGGAGAGCGGCCCGGCTGTTTCGCCCGAACCCGATGTGGACGACAGGGAGGAGCCGCGCGGGCGTCCGCTCCGTGCGCCATCCGCTCCGCACCCGGAGATCCGCCGCGCCCAGGACCTGCGCGATTCCCGCGGGAATCGGGACAAGCGGGACTGAGGCCGGAAGGACACGCTCAGCCAAGCGTCGCGCGCAAGAGCTCGGCCCGCTCAAGGACGGTTTGCCACGCAGCCTTGGAATAATCCCCGTTCTGCAAGCTCATCTGCGCGTGCCCGGCAAAAATCCGCACAAGCGGCGGCTGTCCGGCCCAGAAGTCCTCGGGAAGCGGGCGACCGCCCTGGCGCGCCCAGGCTGTAAGCAAGCGTCCCAGCGACGTGGCGAGCCGCCCGGCAAGCGCCGGTTGCGTCGCCTTGAGCGTGGCGGCGCGCTGCTTCAGCAGCGGGCCCATGACCGGCGCGGAAAAGGCAAGAAAGGCTCCCTGCCAGAAATCCTCCAAAAGGCCCCCAACCGAGGGGTCCCTTCCCACCGGGGCGAGGCTGTGCAGCCCCAGTTCATCCCGGCCGGTGCGCCATAACTCAAGGCCTGGCCACGCCGAGTTGCCGTCAATCTCCTCCGGCTTGTCCAGCACGGCATGGACGGCCCGCGCCACGCCCTCGGGGCTGAAGGCCCCCTTGCAGCGCAGGCGCGGCTGCCGACAGCTCCAGCAGCCCACGCAACTGATGGCGGCGCGCAGCACGAATTGCCCCGGCGAGACCGGGCCTGTTTCACGCGCATGGACATTGCCCATGGAGAGATTGAGCACGGGAACGCCCAACCAGTCCGCCAGGTGCATGGGCCCGGTGTCGGGCGTGATGCAGAGGTCCAGCCCCTGCATCACATGGGCCACCTCCCGCAGGGGGAGGTGTCCGCACAGGTTGGCCTGGGGCAGCCGGGCAAGGCGCCCCACCTCCTCCCCCAACTCCCGCTCGGCGTCCCCGCCGAGCAGGACAGGCGTCAGGCCGCTCCGCGCGAGGCGCCCGGCAAGACGGCCCCAGAACAGGGCGTCCGGCCGCTTGGCGGGCTCGCTCGCCCCGAGCACCAGGCCCACGCGCCCGCTGCGCGCCCGGGCCGGGCGGGGCTTCGGCGCGGGCCACACGGGCCCCGGCCCGAGGATGTCGAGGCGGTGGAGGTCCGCCCAGTGAAAGGCGTTGTGCCTGTTGTTGCGCGTGAGCGCCGCCCGGTAGAGCTGCCAGTAGCCTTCGATATGCAGGCCCCGAGGCCCGGCAACGGCGCCGAGCTTGAGGGGCGCGTCGAGGGCGGCCATGCAGGCAGCGGCATCGGCCCGGCTGTCAAGATTGATGGCCGCGGCATAGCTGTGTTTGGCAAGCGCGGGCAAATGTTCCGGGGGGAAAAAGACAGCCCGCGGCGCGAGGGGCATGAGCTCCTGAAAAAAACGCGGCTCTGCCGCCACCCAGAGGGGATGCCCGGCATAGCGCCGGGCAAGGGCGAGCAGGAGGGGGAAGGTAAGGATCAGGTCCCCCATGCGCCGCAGCTGGAGGACGAGGACAGGTTCCGCGCTCATCCGGCCGCTCTGGGGGCCCCGGCCGCAGGAGTACCATATATGGCGCGCATTTCCTCAAGCATGGTCTGAAGGCGATGAGCCCAGGTGTGGCAGGCGAGCACACGGCGGCGCGCCGCAGTGACGAGCTTCCCGCGTTCATCAGGGTGCGCGAGATAGTAGCGCACGAGCTCCGGGATCTCGTCCGGCTCATGGTAGCAGGCCATTTCCTGCGGCGTGAAGAGCTGTTCCATCTGCGGCCGCCAGTCCGTGAGCACAAAGGCGCCGGCGGCCGGCACGTCAAAGACGCGCTGGTTGACCGCGCCCTTCATCTGCTTGCTCGTGCTGTTGAAGTTGATATCCGAATGGCCGTAGAAGGCAGGCAACTGCGAATAGTAGCTGAGCTCGCCGAGATAGCGCGGCTGCGGCTTGTCGTGGCGAAATTCCACCTTCCAGCCGCCGTCGCCCACGATGAGCGGCCTGAAGGGGAGGAGGCGGCGCACGCAATCATTGCGGTAGAGCCGCGTGGCCTGCCAGGTGATGGCCGTTTCAAAGGCCAGCCTGGCCTCGTTGTCGGGGAGATGCAAATAGCCGTCATAGACCTGGGGGAAGCGCTGGCAGAGAAAATCCGCCACGCTGCGGAACTCGCTTTCCGCAAAGGCGGCCGAAACCTCCCGGAAGGGCAGCAGCAAGGTCCGCGGGAAATGTCCGTACTTGAGCCTGCCCCCCACCTTGTAAAGCATGGAATTGCCCACGAAGGAGACTTCAGCCTTCCAGGCCTCGGGCACGGCCTTGCGCGTAGGCGAAAAGCGCTCCGGGTCCGTCCCCAGGGGCAGGTAGCGCACATGCTCGAAGCCCGCGGCCTCAAGGCTCGGAACATTGTCCGCATCCCAGGTGAACAGCGTCGTCCACGGGCTCACGCAGCGCGTATACTGGTGGATGATGAGGTGCGGATTGTCCACGAACCAGGAAGCGAGCGGCAGCTGGAGCCGCGCGAGCAGGTCCATGAGCACGCCTTCCACATCCACGCCCATGTGGTTGAGCGTGATGCAGCAATCCGGCTTGAAGGCAAGCACCGTTTCGAGCAGCCGGCGCACAAAGACATCCTGCGCCACTTCGCCCTCGCCCACGGCCACGAGCTGGTAGTCGATGCCGAGCTTGCGGCAGGCCCCCTCCAGCTCGCCCATGAGAAAATACTTGCTCGTCAGCAGCAGGACGCGGGGCTTTGCGGATTGGAAGCGGGGCTGCACGGCCCGGCTCCAGAAATCAAAACGCGCGCTGGCGTTGAGGCTCTCGCGCAGGGCCCCGTAATAGGCCTTGTCGAGGCGCTGATAAAAGGCCAACGGCAGCGGCACGAGCGGCCTGCCACCCTCCGCGAGCTGCCAGCGCGTGAGGCTGGCCAGGGCGCCGGCGCTGTCGGGGTTTTTCACCACAAGGATACGCTCGCGGGCATCCTCGGGGAGATTGGCCAGCGTGCCGGTGAGCGCTTCTAGCTCCTCTTCCTTGTCCACCACGGCGAGGGGGCCGTCCCAGCCCTCCAGCAGCCGCCCGAGCGCGTGGCCGAGGCCCGCGCCGAGAAGCACCGGAAGCACAGCGGCGGAACCAGCGCCCTTCCCGACGTGTTCCGCGAGAAAGGCCTCCGCCGTTGTCAATTCCCGGCGCGCGCCGCCGGGACCCAGCATGGCGAGCCTGCGTCCCTTTTCGTGGACAATGATGTCCGCGGGCGTGGCCGCGCCGTCCGGCGACGGCACGACCTCATAGCGCAGGGCGCCCTCCCCCTGGCTCACGAGGCCGCCTTGGCGGGCAGCGGTTCCACCACGATGTCATTGTAGCAGAGCCGGAAGAGGATATTTTCGTAAGGGCGCTCCACCATCATGAAGGCCCTGCCGATGGAGATCTCCACGCCGGGATGCACGGTGCCGGCCACCATGAGGCGGCAGTTTTGCAGGTTGTTCTCATCCTGCGAGAGGTGTGACCAAAGCTCGGTGCGGCGGCGCATGATGACCTCGCGCTGCGCCGTGAGCCGCGCGAGCTTGCGCGAGGCCTCGCTGGCGTCGGGCGGCAGGTGCCCGGCCACGGCCTTCAGGTGCGTGATGGCCTGCGACAGCGTGGCGATCATCTGGTCGATTTTTTCAAGGTGACGGATATTGAGCGGGTCATAGCCCAGATAAACCTTGGTGGGCACGCCCGCGCGGTTGCCGAGCTGTGCGCCCACATGCACGCTGCCGTAGGCATTGACGGTGCTCCCGTACATCTGGCCGCGCACCACCATGTTGGCCCCGGCATAAACGGTACTGTAGAGGCAATACTTGTCGATAAGCATGTTGCCGCGGGCGCGCGCCTCCACCTTTTCCAGAAAGGGCACGAGGAGCTTGCCGCCGGCGTCCAGCAGGCAGTGCTGACCGGAGCCGCCCCGCGCCCCGCCCTCCACCATGAGGTCGCGCCGGGCGCGCACCACGCCCCCCTCCACCATGCCCATGATGCGCAGGTTGTTGGCCTGCACGGAAAAGCCGGAGCGCACCGAGCCGTGGACGGCCATGTCGCCCACAAAGAAGATGTTGCCCGTGTGGAAGCTCACGTCCTTGCGGACATTGAGCAGGCTTTTGACCGTGATCTTGCCTTCATTGTAAAAAACATAGCCCTTGGAGGCCGCCAGAAGATAGCGGGGATAGGCGGGATCCACCCGGGTGTTGGCCCCGGCGGGAAATTCCGGCGCCTGGAGGATGAAGCGCGGGTCCGGCTTTTCGTCAAGCTCGTCGAGGGGGACGATCTCCGCGAGAATCTGCCCAGCGATGACGTTCTGCACATAGCCGAGGCTGTAAAGGTCCGCGCTGTCGTCCGTGCCCACGCCGCCGCCGGGCTTGGCGCTCAGGTGGTCAAAATCGGGATTGAAGTAATGTCTCAGGTAGTAACGCACAGATACCGTCCATGAATGGGCGTGGTGGCATGCGCCGCAGGCGCCGGTGAGATGCGCGGCATCACACGGCCGGGGCGCAGGCCTCGGGGATGAAGTTCCTGAGTTCTTCCTCGCTTTCGCAGGTGGGGAAAAAGCCCTCGATCTCGGCCTTCTGCAGGAGCGCCGTCACATGCGGCGCAGGCCCCAGAAGCACCAGCCTGCGCCCGTAGCGCTGCATGGAGGTGTTGAGGCTCACGAGCACCCCAAGGCCCGCGACCTCCATGCGCCCCGCCGCGCCAAGGTCCAGCACCAGCTGGCCGATGCCCGGGGTCTTGCTGTGCTCCCGCATGACCTTGTTGAACGAGGCCACATCCTCCATGAGCACATCGCCAGTAAGGCGCACCGTGAGCGTCGTCCCGTGGTTCAGCACTTCCAGCGCGTACATGGTGCCCTCAGTCGGCCTTGCGCGGCTCTTCGGGCGCGGGCGCGCCCCCATGGCAGGCCTGGTTCTCCACGCCCGTGCCGGGCGAGTTCCTGGCCTCGTCATACTCACGCTGAAGCGAATCCATGAGCTCGCGCACGGAAACGATGGAATTCACCCGTGAGACGTTCTCGCCGCAAAAGGCGAAGCCCCGCTCAAGGTTGCCGCGCATGGCGCTGATGAGGGCCTGCGCGATGCAATAGGGTGTTTTTTCCTGCTGGCAGGTGCTCACGCAGTGAAAGATGCACTTGAAGGGCTTTTTCAGGCCCTCGCGCGCCGCCTCGATAAAGCCGTTGTTCAGCGCGCGCCCCGGCATCCCCACCGGGCTGCTGATGATGGTGACATCGTCCTCGCTTGCGTTGAGATAGCTCTGCTTGAAGCGGTCGTCGGCGTCACATTCGTGCGTGGCCACAAAGCGGGTGCCCATCTGCACCCCGGCGGCGCCGAGGTCGAGAAACTTCCTGATGTCCGCGCCGGTATAGACGCCGCCCGCGGCAATGACGGGCACAGCGCGGCCGTGGGCGTCCTCCAGGGGCTTCACGGCCTCCACCACCTCGGGCACGAGCACCTCGAGCGCGTGGCCGGGGTCGGCAATATCCTCCCGCTTGAAGCCGAGATGGCCCCCCGCCTTGGGCCCCTCCACCACGAAGGCATCCGGCAGATACCCGAAGCGGGAGAGCCACTTCTTGGCAATGACCGTGGCCGCCCGGCCGGAGGAGACGATGGGCACGAGCTTGGTCTTGAATTCCTCTTTCTTTTCCTCGCAGAGCTCGCGCAGGTGCCGGGGCATGTCGAGCGGCAGCCCGGCCCCGGAAAAGATGATGTCCACCTTGCTTTCGATGGCCTCGCGCACCATCTGGCTGAAGGTGGTGAGCGCCACCATGATGTTGACGCCGATGATGCCGCTGGAAAGCTCGCGGGCCTTGCGGATCTCGTTGCGCAGGGCGCGCACGTTGGCCTCGATGGGGTTTTTCGCCACATCGGGCTCCCTCATGCCGATCATGGCCCCGGCGATGACGCCGATGCCCCCCTGGTTGGCGACGGCCGAGGCCAGCCCGGAAAGGGAAATGCCTACGCCCATGCCGCCCTGGACCACGGGTATCCTGGCCACGAGGTCGCCAAGCCGCAAAACAGGAAATGCCATATGTTGAACCTCCCGGAACCGCTGGCCGCCGGGCCTTATTCCGGCGCAAATCATTGGAGGGGTTTCATCCCGCTTATGAATATAGGGCCATGCCGCCAAAGACGCAAGGCAAATGGCTGCCCGCGGGGGCATTTCCCCCGGACGCGCCCCTTTTCTTTTTTGGCGCATACCTGTATGCTTGGCCTGAATCAGGTGAGCGGCCCCCATTTTTCTGCATACCCGTTATTTTTAAGGGAGAAGACCATGCCAAGCCCTTTGGAAACCCAACGCACTTACGCGCTCGTCGGTACCGGCGGATGCGGCAAGACATCCCTGGCCGAAATGCTCCTTTTCAATGCCGGCGCCATCACGCGCATGGGGGCCATCGAGGACGGCACCACCAGCCTTGACTACGAACCCGAGGAAGTGCGCCGCCGGGGCTCCATCCAGCCCGCCGTGGCGACTTTTCTCTGGAACAAGAACCGGCATTTCTTCGTGGACGTGCCCGGCGACGGCAACTTTACGGGCGACATGGAATATCTGCTCAAAGGCGTGGACAGCGTGCTCTTCGTGCTGGACGCCGTGGACGGCGTGCGTCCGCTGACCAAGAAATTCTGGAGCCTCGTGCGCGCCGAAAACCTCCCCGCCATCGCCGTCATCAACAAGCTCGACCGCGACCGCGCGGACTTCCACATGGCCTTTGACGGGCTTGCGGCGCTCGGCATCAAGCCCGTGGCCCTGCAGCTGCCCATCATGGAAGGCGACGTCTATGCGGGCGTGGCGGATGTGCTCTCCGGCAAAGCCTGGCGCTTCGGGCCCGACGGCAAGATCACCGAAATGGAAATGCCCGCCGCGCTTGCCGACGACATGGCGCTTCTGCGCGACGTGACGGTGGAAAATATCGCCGAGAGCGACGAAGTGCTCATGGAAAAATACCTTGAGGAAGGCAGCCTCTCGCTGGAGGACCTTCAGGCGGGACTGCGCACGGGCGTGCGCAATGGCGAGCTCGTGCCCGTGCTCACCTGCTCGGCCCTTGAGAACAAGGGCGGCAAGGGCATTCTCGACGCGGTGGAGGCCCTGCTCCCCTCTCCGCTCGACCGACCGCCCTTCGTGGGGGTGGACGGTTCGGAGCGCAGCGCCGACCCGGAAGGCCCGGTGGCCTGCTTCGTGTTCAAGACCCTGGCCGATCCCTTCGCGGGACAGCTTTCCCTCCTGCGCATCCTCTCCGGCACCATCAACGGCGACGCCTCGCTCAAGAACATGCGCAGCGACGAGACCGAGCGCCTCGGCAACCTCCTCTATCTCGTGGGCAAGAACCAGACCCCCTGCAAGGAACCCGTGGGACCGGGCGCGCTGGTGGCCGTTGCCAAGCTCAAGAACACGCGCACGGGCGACACCCTTTGTGATGAAAAGGCGCCCTTTGCGCTCGCCGTGCCGGAGCTTCCGCCGCAGCTCATCACCTATGCCCTCGCCCCCAAGGAAAAGGGCGAGGAGGACAAGGTCTATGCGGCCATGCAGCGCCTGCTCGACGAGGACATCACCCTCAAGCTCGGGCGCGACGAGGAGACAGGCGACATCCTCCTCTCCGGCATGGGCCAGCTCCACATCGAGCTTTCGGTGGAAAAGGCCAAGCGCCGCTTCAAGACCGACATCGTGCTGAAAACGCCCAAGGTGCCCTATCGCGAGACCGTGCGCGGCAAGTGCCAGGTGCAGGGCCGCCACAAGAAGCAGTCCGGCGGCCGCGGCCAGTTCGGCGACTGCTGGATCGAGATGGAGGGCCTGCCGCGCGGCTCCGGCTATGTCTTTGAGGACGCCATCGTGGGCGGCGTCATCCCGCGCCAGTATATCCCGGCCATCGACAAGGGCATCCAGGAGGCCGCGGGCCGGGGCTTTTTGGCGGGCTGCCAGGTGGTGGACTTCCGCGTCAAGGTCTATGACGGCAGCTACCACACGGTGGACTCCTCCGAAATGGCCTTCAAGGTGGCGGGCTCCCTGGCCTTCAAGAAAGCCATGGAAACGCTCAAGCCCGTGCTGCTCGAGCCCATTGTCCTGCTCACCGTGTCCATCCCCGACGAGAGCATGGGTGACGTCATCGGCGACCTTTCCTCCCGGCGCGGCAAGGTGCTGGGCTCAGACTCGCAGGGCGGCCTCACCGAAATCAAGGCCCATGTGCCCATGAGCGAGGTGCTGCGCTACGCGCCGGACCTGCGCTCCATGACGGGCGGCCAGGGCTTCTTCACCATGGAATTCGACCACTATGAGGAAGCGCCGCAGCCCGTGGCCGAAAAGGTCATTGCCGAGCACGAGGCCGCGCGCGCCGCGGAATAGGCGACACTTGCCCCCGGATAAAAAAGGACGCCTTCGGGCGTCCTTTTTTCTGTGGAATTTCCGGCGATTCGCGCGGAGGACGAAAAAGGGCGGCGCTACATCCCGTCAGGAACGCCGCACCCGGCGCTGCGCTCGATGAGGCTCACGGCGCGGGCGATCTGCCGCCCGAGGCGCGACTCCTTGGCGAGTTCGCGCTCAACGGCGGTGATGCTGCGAAGCACGGTGGAATGGCGGCGGTTGAAGGCGCTGCCGATGTCCTCCAGCGAAAGCTCGGTATGCTTGCGCGCAAGGTAGAACACGGTATTGCGGCCCTGCACACACTCCTGGCGGCGCGAGCGGGAGCGCAGCTGCGCCTCGCTCAGGCCATAGCTTTCGCAGACAAGGCGGATGATGGCCTCCATGTCGAGGGCCTGCGCCTCGCCCGCATATTGCCCCACCACCTCCATGGCGAGGTCCACATTGAGGCCGCAGTTGAGCAGGCGCGCCTTGAAAATCAGGCTGTTGAGGCAGGATTCCAGCTGGCGCACGTCACCGTGCAGCCGCGAGGCGAGAAGGTCTCGCACCTCGTCGGGGAGGAGCACCTGGAAGCTCCTCGCCTTGTGGCTGAGGATGCGGCTGCGCATCTCCCTGTCCGGGCGGCCGATGCTCGTGAGGATGCCGGAGCAGAAATAGGAAACGAGCTGCGGGTCCATGTCTCGAAGTTCGCGCGGCGCGAAGGACGAGGTAAGGATGACGCGGGCGCCGCGGTCCTGCAGGCTCTTGATGACGGTGAGCGCCAGTTCCTGCATGGCCTTTTTGCGCTGAAAAAAGTGCACGTCCTCGAGGAGCAGCACATCGAGTTCCCTGAGGCGGCTCTTGAAGCCCTCAAGGTCCTTGCTCTTGAGTGCCTGCACGAAGCGCGAGGCAAATTCCTCGGCTGTCAGGTAGGCGATGCGCTGGCTTGCGCCCGCCCCGCAGATGGCCTGCCCGGCCGATTGCGTGAGATGCGTCTTGCCGAGGCCCGAAGCCCCGGTGACGAAGAGCGTGCGCACCTGGCCGCCCTTTTGGCAAATATCCCTGGCGGCGGCCACGGCCATGCTGTTGCTGGGGCCGATGATGAAGTCCTCAAAGCTGTGCCGCCAGCGGGCGAGAGGTCGCTCCCCCGCATCCACCAGCAGCGGCCCGGACTGCGGAAGAGATTGCGGCAGGGGCAGGTGCAAGGAGGAAGCCGCACGGGCGCGCCGCCCGAGGCCGGGCAAAAGGTCCGCCACGATGTCGCCCGCGCTGGAAGATGCGGCTGCTGCCTCCCCGTCATGTGCGTCCCCCGCCACGACAAGGCGCACCTCAACGGCATCCGCGGCAAGGCCCAGCACCGGGGCCGCTGCCTCGCGGATCTTTTGGAGCAGGTGCCGCTCCAGCCAGTCGGCCATGAAGGCGCTGGGCACGGTCAGGCGCAGTTCCGCGCCCGTGACGGAGGCGCGCAACGGTGCGATCCAGACCCTGAAAATGCCGGAATCCAGCATTTTCTTGAGATTTGCAGAAATTTCCGCCCATTTGCCTTGCATGGCTAGGCATATAGCCCCGGGCGGCGGCAGAGGCAAAGGAGAGGAAGCCGCCTTCGCAGGCTTGCGGGCCTTTCGCTATCCCCAAAGAATAAAACTCCTAACATTTTGAAATAGCATATTCTTTTTCTAAGGCTTGGACTTGGGAGCCCCCGGAGAAACGCTTGCCGGGCAACGGTTTCCCCCTTGGCAAGAAGGATATGAACAGATTTTAAAATATTTTTTCCACAAGCATGATTCAATTTATCTCGATGAATCACATGATTCCTTCGATTTTTTCCCGTTTTTGCCCGCGCCCGTTCATGGCGTTCCGAAAAATTCCCCATTCTCCGCGGCCTCAGTCGTCCTTTTCCAGAACACGACAAGGGGCGACGCCTTCCCTGGCATCGCCCCTTGCAAGCGCCCGGTGCAGGACCGGGCCGCCCGTTCATGTGCGCCTAGAAGGCGAAACGCAGGCCCACCATGAATTCGTTATTGTAAGGATCGCTTGCGATCTCATACTTCTGCCCGTTGTAGTGGGTGCTCACCTCGTTGTACCCGAGGCCCACGAAGCGGTAGGAGGCGTCCACGGCAAGGGTGTCGTTGAAGCTGTAGGACACGCCCGCACCCGCGTTCCATGCGAAATTGGTGAAGCGGTCATCGACGGAGAACTTGTCGCCATTGTTGGCGGTGATGTCAAAGCCCGTATAGTTGAAGGCCACGCCGAGGCCCGCGCCGACATAGGGGGTGAAGCCCGTGTCGTTGTGGAAGTCCCAGAACAGGTTGGCGAACAGTGTGGAATTGTTCCAGGTGCCCTTGACATTGTTCACGCGCAGGCCCTGGTCGCTCCAGGTCTTTTCGCTGTTGCCGCGCAGGGCGAACTCGACCTCGAAGCGCAGCGGGATCATCTGCTGCACCCAGAAGTCATAGCCCGCAGCCAGGGCACCGCCCAGGGTAAACTGGCTGTAATCATCCACACCGGAGCCGGCAAGGGCGCTGGAGCGCGAAACCGTGCCCGTATCCTGGATGGACATGAGAAATTTCGGCGCAAGATACATACCCGTGCCTTCGGCGGCCGCAAGCCCGGGCAGGGCCAGGCAGAGCGCCAGCGCTGCAATGACAAGAATCCGTTTCATGACATCCTCCTCGCGGTCCCACTCTCTTGGGGGAAGCGGAATGTTGGACAATTTCTGGAAATTGTCAACAAAGTTTCTCAAAACCTGGCCCCATCGGACGGGCGCCCGTGCCCAACCTGTGGCGTTCCCGTTCACTGTTCGCTGTTTCGGCAGGGAGGAGGAAATACTTTATGGCCCCGGCCCCGCTACGCCGCAAAAAGCGGGCGCGCGGGAACACGGGGCCGGAAGGTCAGGCGAAAGCGGGCGCGCGGGAAGCCCGCCCCTTGCCATCAGAAGGAATAGCCCACGGAGAACATATAGATGTTGGCGACCACGTTCTTGGAATGGGCATTGGTGATATGCGAGGGGGAGTCCGGCCCGGCGAGGAGGCCCGCCGCATCGGTCTGCCCGTAGTCCATGGAATTGATCCAGAGGTGGGCATAGGCGAAATCCAGGGTGAGATCGTTCCATTTTACGCCCGTGCCGAGACCCAGGGTGGTGCGCCCATAGGTGGGCATGAGAAAGTCGGCGTGCTTTTCATTGAGCACCGGCGTTTCGTAGGAGACGCCCGCGCGCAGGGCCCACCAGGGGAGCGGCCGGTATTCCACGCTGGCATTGAGGTTGATGCCGTCGCGCGCCGCCTTGTCGTTGATGGAGGCGTAGCCGTTGTCCATATAGATGTTGAGTGCGTTATAGGTGGACCAGCGCGTCCACACCGCGCCCACCTCGAAGCTCAGCTCATCCAGGGGCTTGTACGCCAGGCCCAGGGCGAGGGAATCGGGCAGCTGCACCGTGGCGTTGGCCCCGCAGTTGCGCGCCTCCGGCACGCGCCCCATGGTTGCCAGCAAATTGCGCTCGCCCTCACGGCCGAAGTCCACATCGCCGTTGATGTTCAACGTCACCTGGCTCTTGTAGGCGAGCCCGAGGGACCATTGCTCATTGAAGCGCATGTGCACGCCGAACTGCGCGCCCACGCCCCAGCCGTCGCCCTGCAGTTGCAGATCATTGTCCGGGCCCTGCCTAGGCCCGGCAGCGGTGAGCTGCATGGTGGGAATCTTGTTGCCCATGTAAAAACCGGCGTAAAGCAGCTCCACCCCGGCGGACACGGAAAATATCTCGTTTATCTTCCAGGCAAGAGTGGGCACAAAGGAGATGGTCTGGAGCCCCACGTCATAGACATTGTAGCGGCCCACCCAGTCCTCGGCGTAACTGTTGCCCACGCCGAAACGAGAGAACACCCCGAGGCCCAGCCAGAAATCGTCGTTGAGCTGGTAGCTTGCGAAGCCATGCGGCGCGTAGAAGGTGGCGGGCTTGGTGGTGGTGTCGTGCTTGCGGCCGCCCAGAAGGTCCGCGTCCATGGTACCCATGGGGGCGATAAAGCCCATGCCCGCCATGAGGTGCGTGCCCGGGAGCTGGGTGATGCCCGCGGCATTGTAGGCCAGCGCCGAAACATCATCAGCCCGGCCCACGAGGCCCCCCGCCAGCGAGACGCCCCTGGCGCTCCATTCGTTGAGGGCGAAGCCCTCGGCCCGTGCCGTCGTACAAAAAGCCAGCAGAAGCGCGCACGCTAAGCACAGGTCTCGAAACACCCTCATGATCACTCCTTGGAAGACGCGTCGGGAAAGGCCCGCAAAAACCGTGAGCCCGGCATCACAGCATATTAACCGGATCGAGGTCAAGGGAAAGGCGCAAAAAGGCGGGATTGCGGCTTTTGGCAAAAAAATAGAGCTCGCGGAGGGGCGGCCACGCCTCCGCCTTGAGCAGGCACTGGAAGCGCTTGCGCCCGCGGAGCAGCCCCAGCGGGGCAGGCGCGGGCCCGAGCATGGCGACGCCGAGCCTTGCGGCCTGGGCGCGCAGGGCACCCGCCAGTTCGCCAAGAGCCTCGCCACCCCGGGCCTCGTCCACCGCATAGGAGAGGCGCAAAAGGCCGAGGCGTACGAAGGGCGGATAGCGGCGCTTCTCCCGCAGGGCGAGTTCCGCCGCATAAAAGCCTTCATAATCGGCATTTTGCACATATTGCCAGCAATAGTGGCTCGTGGCGCGTGTCTGGATGAGGACGCGGCCGGGCTTCTCCCCGCGCCCGGCGCGCCCGGCAGATTGCACGAGAAGCTGGAAGGTGCGCTCGGCCGCCCGGTAATCGGGCAGGTTGAGGCCGAGGTCCCCGTCCGCCACGATGGCCAGCGTCACCTGCGGAAAATGGTGCCCCTTGGAGAGCATCTGCGTACCCACAAGGATGGGCGACTCGCGCCGGGCGAAGGCCTCCAGTATCTCCTCCATACGGCCGGGACGGCGCGTGCTGTCCCTGTCCAGCCTAAGGACCGGCTGCCCGGCAATGACCGACAGCCGCTCGGCCAGGCGCTCGGTCCCCTCCCCCAGGGGCAGGAATTCCATGCCGCGGCACTGGTCGCAGGGCGAGGGGAAGGGGCGCGAATAGCCGCAATAGTGGCAGACGAGCCGCTCGAGGCCCTTGTGGTAGGTGAGGCCGATGTCGCAGTGGGGGCAGCGCTGCGTCTTGCCGCAGGAGAGACAATACATGAGCGGCGCATAACCGCGCCGGTTGAGGAGCACCACGGCCTGCTCCCCGCGGGCCAGTGTCTCGCTGAGCGCGGCCTCGCATTGGGGCGCGAGGATGCCCCCGGCGGGGTCGGCGTCCTGGTCCGGGAAATGACGCGGGCTTGCGCTGATGTCCACCAGTTCCACGGGCGGCAGGGAGCGGCCGCCCACGCGCGCCGGGAGCCGCAATACGGGCAGGCGCCCCGAGCTTGCCGCATGGAAGGTCTTGAGGTCCGGCGTGGCCGAGCCGAGCACGAGGAGGCCGCGGGCCCCGCGCATCCTAAACCACGCCACTTCGCGGGCCTGGTAGGAGACGCCGTCCTCCTGCTTGAAGGAGGCGTCATGCTCCTCGTCGAGGATGATGCAGCCGAGGTTCGGTACGGGCAGGAAGAGCGCCGAGCGCGTGCCCACGACGAGGCAGGGCTTTGTGCTTTCCGCCAGCGCGCGAAACGCGGCCTCGCGCCGTGCGGGCGACTGGTAGCCATGATAGAGGATGAGGGGTGCCTCCGGGAGGGCGCGCGCCGCATCCCGGCGCAGCTTGAGGGCCAGCGCCACTTCCGGCGCGAGCAAAAGGACGCTGCGCCCGCGGGCGAGAGCGCGTTCCGCAAGCTCCAGATAGACGGCCGTCTTGCCGCTCCCGGTCACGCCGTAGAGCAGACGGTTTTGCGCGCTCTCCGCGTCCAGCGCGGCGGTGAGCGCCGCGAGGGCCGCCTCCTGGTCGGCATTGAGGCGGACGCGCTCGGGCGCGGGCGCAAGCAGCGACGCCCCCGGCTCCTCCGCTTCCATATCCTCATGGACGAGCGCCACATGGCCCGCGCGTAAAAGGGCGGCCAGCGCCGCGGCCCCGTCCTTCACCTCGCGCAGCAGGCGGCGCCGGCTGACTGGCCCCTGTGCATGGAGAAATTCCAGCACCGCCACCTGCCGCGTGGCCGCCGGGCGCACGGGCCAGGGCGGCTCGACGCGCAAATGGCAATATTCCTCGCTGGCGGCGTCGGCGCTCCTCGCGAGGAGGCGCGCCGCCCCGGCCAGCAACTCCGCCGCGAGCCCGGCGAGCCTTTCCCTGCCCACATGTCGGAGATCGCGCAGGGCCAGTGTTTCGGCGCCACCGCCGAGGCGACGCAGGCGCACACCCGTGCTGCGCAGGCCCTGCGGCAACACATGGCCGAGCACGTGGCCGGGCTCCACCCCCTGCCGCAAGGCAAGGTCGGAAACAAGGTGAAGCAGGTCCGACGGCAGGAGAGGCTCCGTCTCCAGCGGCCAGAAGAGCTCCTTGCACTCCACCCCGGCGGGCACATCGGCAGTTTCCTGTAGATTGAGCAGGACCGCGGCGCGCAGCGCCGAACCCTTCCCCTTGCCGAGCGGAACGGCCACACGGAGCCCCGGACGCCAGAACTCCGCAGGGAAATACCCGGGAAGGCTGTAGGTCAGCGTGGCGTAAGGGGGGCTCAGCAGGGCAACACGGGCGTAGGGCATGGAGGAAGGGGAACGAAGGCAGCAGAACCAAGAGTGCGCGCCTAGCGATTATTCCCTGCGTCAGGCGCAGACAGCATGGAGCGGCGCGGGGGCCCCATGGCCCCCGCGCGCTCCGCGGATGTTTCAGGTAACCGGACCCGGCCTACTGGAACTGGACGAAGTTCTTGAGCAGGCCCAGAAGCTCGTAACGCAGTTCCTCATCCTGCAGGGCGAAATAGATGTTGGCGGTGAGGTATTCCGCCCAGTCGCCCGCATCAAAGCGCATACCGGCCATGCGCACGGCCATCATGCCGCGGTCCTTGGCGAGCATCTGGAGGGCGTCGGTGAGCTGGATCTCGCCGCCCTGCCCCGGCTTGACCTTTTCCAGATAGTCAAAAATGTCTGGCGTGAGCACATAGCGGCCCACGATGGCGAGCCTCGAGGGTGCGTCCTCGCGCTTGGGCTTTTCCACCATGTCGCGCACGCGGTAGACGCCGGGGGCGACTTCCTCGCCGTCGATGATGCCGTACTTGTGCACCTTTTCCCACGGCACTTCCATGACACCCACTACGGGCATCTTTTCGGCCATGGCCACCTCAATGAGCTGGCCGATGCCGGGGACGCCGCCGAACATGAGGTCATCGCCCACCATGATGGCAAAGGGGTCGCCGCGCACGAGCTCGCGCGCGCACATGATGGCATGGCCGAGGCCGAGCTGCTTCTTCTGGCGCACGGACATGATATTGACCATTTCGGCCACTTCGCGCACGGCCTTGAGCTTGTCCAGCTTGCCCGCGCGCTCGAGCACGCCCTCCAGCTGGAGGTTGTAGTCGAAGTGATCCTCGATGACGCTCTTGTCGCGGTTGGTCACGAAGATGACGTCCCGGATGTTGGCGCGGATGGCCTCCTCCACCACATACTGGATGACAGGCTTGTTGTAGATGGGGAGCATTTCCTTGGGGATGTTCTTGGTCGCCGGGAGTGAACGGGTGCCCCAGCCGGCCACGGGAATGATCACCTTGCGAATCTCTTTCATGGCTGTCTCCCTCTCTCTGGAATGACGAAACTATCAGCCAAGGATGGCATCCTTGAGAAAACAGCGGGTGGACTGTGCCTGCGGGCAGTGGCCCGGTACAGCAGAATCCGTGTTCATCATCGGCCAAAACAGCGCCGAGGGCAAGAGAAAAAAAGCGCATTTGTCGGTGCTTCTTTTTCCTTTGCGAAAGGACAGCCGGGCGCCCCGCGCTTGACAGGCCGCGCCTTGCCCGGGATACTCCCAAGCCGGGATGCGCCGCCCGGATGTGAGCCGGATGTGGACGGCCGCCCGGAGATCCGAAAACGACAGCCCCCGAGGAAACCATGCCCGATATTCGCTCAACTTATACCGACAGCCTCCGCTTTTACGGCAACACAACGCCGCGCGAGCTTGCCGACCATTTCGGCACGCCACTCTATGTCTACAGCGAGGCCATCCTGCGCGAGCGCTGCCGCGACCTCATGGGACTGTCGGCCAGGGACGGTTTCGGCGTCAATTATTCCGTCAAGGCCAATGCCAACCCCACCCTGCTGCAAATCATCCACTCGGAGGGCCTCGTCGCCGATGCCATGAGCCCCGGCGAACTCGTCATGGACGCCCTCGGCGGCTTCACCCCCGAGGAGATCCTTTACATCTCCAACAACAACACGCCGGACGAAATGCTTGAGGCGCTCTCCCACGGGGTGCTCATCAGCGTGGACTCGCTCTCGCAGCTCGACATGCTGGGCGGTCTCAACCGGGGCGGCCGCGTCATGGCGCGCTTCAATCCCGGCATCGGCGCGGGGCATCACGCCAAGGTCATCACCGCGGGCAAGGCCACCAAGTTCGGCATTTCCCCGGACAGGCNGGACGAGGTATTCACCCTCCTGAAAAAGCACGAGCTNNCGCTCGCGGGCATCAACCAGCACATCGGCTCNCTNTTCATGGAGCCGCAGGGNTANCTCGAGGCCGCNNNNGTGNTNCTCANGCTCGCCGCNGGNNTNCCCNCCGAGGTGCTGAAANNCCTGGAAATCATTGATTTCGGCGGNGGTTTCGGCATNCCCTACCATAAATATGANGGCGAGCCCCGGCTGGACCTNNCGGCNCTCGGNCACGGCCTGCACGAGNTCATCAGCAGNTGGGCGGCCGNGACAGGCTANCANGGCCGCTTCCTCGTGGAGCCNGGCCGCTATGTGGTGGCGGANTGCGGCATCNTGCTCGGNCGCGTCACCGCNGTNAAGGAAAACGCGGGCACGCNCTATGTGGGCACGGACATCGGCTTCAATGTCCTCATGCGNCCCGCCATGTACGACTCNTTCCATGACNTCGAGGCCTATCGCGGCGACGGGGNCGANGCGGGCGAGCCNGTCNTCCAGACNNTNGTGGGCAATATCTGCGAAAGCGGCGACATNCTGGCNAAGGACCGCCTGCTGCCTCCCCTGCGCGTGGGCGACGTNGTTGGNGTGCTCGACGCCGGGGCCTANGGCTTCAGCATGGCCTCCAACTACAACCAGCGCTNCCTCCCCGCCGANGTGCTCATCGGGGCGGACGGGGCGGCGCGCCTTATCCGGCGCAGGGAAACGGCGAAAGACCTCACCCGNTGCCTNGACGGCCTTGTCCGNAANGCGGACGCATAACGACNGNGGANGNGGCGGAGTGTCCTGAATNTGGGGACGCTCNGCCTCTTTTAAGAACGCAAACGTCACCCGGCGTTCCCGCAAGGAGCNGCGCTCCACATGCCCACCCCCCAGCTCGGCACCTCACCCCGCGCCATCTGGAGCCTGACATGGCCCCAGTTGCTCATGATGTACATTGCGTTCTTCATGGGCCTCGCCAGCGTGTGGGTGGGCGGCCAGATCAGCGCCAATGTGCAGGCCGCCCTGGGCATGGTGACGCANTGCTCGCTCTTTCTCATGGTGGTCATCATGGCGCTTTCNAGCGGCGCCACGGCGGCCATCAGCCAGTCCNTGGGCGCATTCCGCGTGCGCCGNGCCGAGCGCTATGTGGCGACCACCGTNCTGGGNAGCCTCGGGCTCGGCATCGTCATGGCGGCCTTCGGCTGGAGCTTNGGCGAGGGCATCCTGCGCCTTATCATGGTGCCCGAGCCCATCCGGCCGCTNGCCAATGAGCTCTGGCGCGTCTTCATGCTCATGCTGCCCGCGCAGTATGTGTATTCCGCCACGGGCGTTGTCTTTCGCGCCACGCGGCTCGTGCTGCCGCCGCTCTGGGTGGCCGCCATCGTCTGTGCGGCCAACCTCTTCGGCTGCCTGGGCTTCGGCCTCGGCTGGTTCGGCCTGCCGGACTGCGGCTATATGGGCCTTGCGTGGAGCAATTTCGGCGCCCAGTGCCTGGGGGCGCTCTGCAATACCCTCCTGCTCGTGCGCACGGGCTATCTCAGGCGGCGCGCCATCCCNTCCCTGCGCTGGCTCNGGGTGGGGCTNCCCTATCTCATCCGCGTGGCGCTNCCCGCNGCCGCGGCGCAAATCGTCTGGCAATCCGGCTANCTNACCCTTTTTGTGCTCGTGGCNTCGCTCCCGNNNGACAGCGTGCACGCCCTNGCCGGGCTCACCGCGGGCCTTAGGGCCGAGGCCCTGCTCTTCCTGCCGGGCATGGCCTTCAACATGACCGTGGCCGTGCTCGTNGGCAACAGCCTGGGCGAGGGGCGCCCGGNGCAGGCCAANCGCGTNGCCCTGCCGCTGGTGGNGCTGGCCGCNGNCGCCATGAGCGTGGTCGCGCTCATCATCTGGCCCTTCAGGGCGGACATCGCCGCCCTGCTCTCGCAGGAGGCNGCCACNCAGGCGCANATCGTCAGCTATCTTTCCTATAACCTTGTGTCCACGCCCTTTTCCATCGCGAGCACCGTCATGGGCGGCATCATGGTGGGCGCGGGCGCGACCCAGTACAACCTGATGGTCTATGGCGGAACTTTCTGGNTNGTGCGNCTGCCNCTGGGCTGGCTTTTGGGGCACCGCCTCTGGGGNACGGCCTCGGGCGTNTTTGCCGCCATGCTCGTTTCCCAGTGCCTCCAGACGCTTATCATGCTCTATGTGGTNNTGCGCTGCGANTGGGCGCGCTTCGCCATGAACCGGCTGCGCCGCCCGCGCTGAACCCTGTTNACCCGGCNCCNCGGGCATGCCNTGCCGCTGNCCGGCNGATGCCNNAAGGAGAATGANNATGGATGCGAACTTCATGCCCGTGAGCCTCAAGGAGGCCGATGCCTANTATGCCCTCTGGCAGGCGACGCCNCGCCGCTCGCTNGACTATACCNTNGCGAANCTCTGGGGCTGGCAGGAATATTACGGCCTNGAGTGGCAGTTTGCCGGGCCNNTNTGCTGGATACGCCAGACNANGCCCNCCCNGNGCTGCTGGGCCCCCCTCGGGGACTGGAACGCCGTGGACTGGNCCGCGNTGCTCCCCNNCGTGGCGGGNGCGAGCGGGCGCGACTTCATCCGCGTGCCCGANGAGCTGATGCAGCTCTGGCAAAAGGCTTCCCCGCANCTGGTGGAAGCNGGCGAGGANCGCGGCCAGTGGGAATATCTCTACANGCAGGAGGAGCTGGCAAACCTGCCGGGCAATCGNTTCCACAANAAGCGCAATCACTACAACAGTTTNGTGAAGGCCTATGGCGAGCCNGANTATCGCGGCGTCACCGACGACATGGTGGAGGACGTGCTCGGCGTGCAGGACGACTGGTGCCAGTGGCACGAATGNGAGGGCTCGCCTTCCCTGCTGGCGGAAAACGAGGCCATCAACCGCGTCCTTACCCACTGGGACAGCTTCCGGGGNCTNACCGGGGGCTCCCTCTATGTNGACGGGCGCATGATCGCCTTCAGCGTGGGCGAGAAGCTGGATGACGAGACCCTGGGCGTCCACTTCGAGAAGGGGCTCAACGGCTACAAGGGCGTCTATCAGGTCATGAACTGCGAATTTGCACGCCACGCGGGCGCGGGACTGCGCTGGATCAACCGCGCGCAGGACCTGGACGAGGAAGGCCTGCGCCAGGCCAAGATGACCTATTTGCCCGCGGATTTCCTGCGCAAATATACCGTGCGCCTGCGCCCGGCCTAGGCCGGGAACGTGCCTGCGTCCGGCGGGAAAAGCCCTCTCCGCCAGAGCCCTCTATGGCTTGAAGCCCGGCGAAAGCGGAGCCCCCGCCTCAGCGGTATTCGCGCCCGGACCAGAGCACGCGCCCGATGACGCGGAACTGGTCCGCGCCGTCGCCGCGCAAATCGAGGCTCAGGGGCGGGTATGCCGGATTGGCGCTGTGGAGGATGATCTTGCCGGGGAGCTTGTCCACCCGCTTGATATAGATGGCATCCTCGAAGCCCACGGCATAGAGCCGCCCCGGCGAGATCTCCTTCTGGCCCTGGTCCAGCAGGACCACGTCATTATCATAGATTTCCGGCACCATGCTGTCGCCGGATACGCGCATGAGCACCATGCGCCGGGGATTGCCCTTGCGGCGCAGAAAATCGCTGCGAAAGGCGTAGCCGCCCTCCCGGGCGTCGCTGACCTCAAGGCTGCCTGTACCGGCGGAGAGCCGCGCCTCGGCGAGGGGGATGGTGACAAGCTCGCTCTCGCAGTCCGCAGGGGAGCTCGGGAGCTCGTCGTCCCCGGCTTCAGGCAGGCGCGCGGGCCCGCGCCCGAAAAAGAGCCAGTGCGCATTGACGCCCGTCTGCGCGGCGCAGGCCTGCACCCAGGCCGGGGGCACCTCGCGCCGTTTGCGCGCGCCATTGACGGATTGCGGGGTGATGCCGAGGGCCCGGGCGAGTTCGGCATCCGTGGTGACCTCAAGCGCGCGCATGAGGCGGCTGAGACACTCTGCGGCATCCTCGCCGGACATACGGGGAGAAGTGGGCAGCGGGACCATGGAAACCTCCCGGTGGGGACAGCCTCACGAGTTTGGCGGCCCGGGCGCGGGTGCCCGGGCCTTGTGCGGACAGGCAGTGCAACCTGGAAGCCGGAAACAACCTAACAGGAAACTTCATCAGCTACAAGTTGTTTTTTCGCCTGTAGCTGATTTTTTTCGCTTCTTCCTGATGTCGTTCCCCATTATTCCGGCCCCATGTTGAAAAGGGCTTCCCTCGCGGGAAGCCCTTTTCCTGACCTGCAAAAGCGCGCCACCTTAGGCGGCGGGGGCCGTTCCGCCCTTTCCGCCCTCCACGAGTGGCTGTCCCGGCCCCGCCTTGAACACGCGCTGGAGCACATAGACCCCGGCCATGAGGCTGAGGCCGATGATGTCGGTCTTGAGGCCGGGCGTGATGAGCGTGATGGCCGCGCCCACGAGGATGAGCCGCTCCCAGAAGTAGAGATTGCGCAGCCAGTAGCCCACGCTCGCAAAGGAGAGCGCCGCAATGCCCACGGCCGCGGTGCAGACGATAAAGACGATCTCCCAGGTATCCGCGCCAATCATGAGCAGGGCCGGATTGTAGCAGAAGATATAGGGAATGAGAAATCCCGCGAAGGCCAGCTTCACGGCCATGAAGCCCGTGGCGTTGGGCTCCGCCCTGGCGATGCCCGCGGCGGCATAGGCGGCCAGCGCCACCGGGGGCGTCAGGTCCGCGAGGATGCCGAAATACATGATGAAGAGGTGCGCGGCAAGCTGGGGCACGCCGAAGCTCTGGATGGCGGGCGCGGCGATGGTGGCGAGCACGATATATTTCGCCGTGGTGGGAAGCCCCATGCCGAGGATGATGGACGAGAACATGGTGAGCACGAGGGTGAGCGCGAAGCTCCCCGCCGAGAGCGCCAGGATGGCGTTGGCGAGCTTGAGGCCCACGCCGGTGAGCGTGACCACGCCGATGACAAAGCCCGTGCAGGCGCAGGCGGCGGAAACGCCCAGCGCGAGGCGCCCGCCGTTCTCCATGGCCATGAGCACGTCCTTCAGGGCCAGCTTGTTGCACTGCGCGAGGCTGCTTCTCACGGTCATGCCGCTGGGGCCAGCGCCGGCCCAGGCCTTCCAGTTGTTGGCCACGAGGGAGATGACCACGGTGGTCACGATGCAGTAATAGGCCGACTTGAGCGGCGTATAGCCCTGCATGAGCAGATAGACGAGCACGATGATGGGCACGAGCAAATAGCCGCCCTGCCTGAGCACATGCCAGGGCTTGGGCAGCCTGTCCTTGGGGATGCCCTTGAGGCCGAGGCGCTTGGCCTCCATGTGCACCATGAAGCCCACGGCGAGATAGTAGAGAAGCGCCGGGATGAGAGCCGCCTTGGCGATCTCCACATAGCCCACGCCCAGGAACTGGGCCATGATGAAGGCCGCGGCCCCCATGATGGGCGGCATGATCTGGCCGCCCGTGGAGGAGGCGGCCTCCACCGCACCGGCAAAGGCGCCGCGATAGCCCACGCTCTTCATCAGCGGGATGGTGAAGGTGCCCGTGGATACGGTATTGGCCACGGACGAGCCCGAAATGGTGCCGAAAAAGCCGCTGGCGAGCACGGCTACCTTGGCCGGGCCGCCCACGAACCTGCCGGCCGCGCCGAGCGCGAGGTCGATGAAGAACTTGCCGAGGCCCGTGCTGTGCAGGAAGGCCCCGAACAGGATAAAGAGAAACACAAAGGACGCGGCCACGCCGAGCGGCATCCCGAAAAGCCCTTCGGTGGTGAGGTACATGTGGCCCACGATGCGCTTGAGCGAGAAGCCCGGATGGCCCATCATGCCCGGCAGCAGGTTCCCGAACTTGGCGTAGAGCAGGAACACGATGGCCACAAGGGTGATGGGCAGGCCCACGATGCGCCGTGTGGCCTCCAGCACCAGCAGGATGGACGCGCAGCCGAAGATGAAGTCCATCTCGGTGGGCGGCCCGGCGTCCAGCACGATGGTATCGTAATTCCAGATGATATAGCCGCACACCGCCGCCCCGGCCGCGGCCAGCACCACGTCGTACCAGTTGAGGCGGTGCTTGTTGCCGTCGGCGCGCGCCGGATAGAGCAGGTAGATGAGCACGAGCACGAAACCGAGGTGGATGGAGCGCTGTATCTGGGGCGGATAAAGGCCCGTGGCCGCCGTGAAGAGCTGGAAGCCGGAAAAGACAATGCAGACGCAGCTGATAAAAATCTTGAGCCAGCCCCGGAAGGTGCGGAAGGTGGCTTCCTTGTCGTACTTGGCGACGATTTCCGAAACGTCCAGCGTGTCCTGGATCTTTTCGGCGGCGTCAGAATCCAGGCGGCTCCCCTCCTCGAGGGCGAAACCGCCGGAACCTTCCTGCCCGATGACCTGCATCCGCTCTTTATGACTCATGGCTGCCTCTGGAATGACTCATGGGCGCAGTGCCCGGCTTCCGCATCCGTGCGGGGCATAGGTAAAGGTGAGGGCACTGCCCGCGGGGGCGAGATCCGCGAGCGGGGTCTCCGCCGGTCCCGCGCCCGTGGGCAGCAACAGGGTGTGCCCGGCCACGCGCCCCACGCGCACATCGAACCTCTCAAGCGGGCGCGCAAAGCCGCTGATGACGAGTCGCCCGTCGACCACGCTCATGCGCTGGCCCGGGTCCGGGGCGGTGGGGAGCCCCGCGCCGAAATCCTGATAGACGGTCTTGTCCAGGTGGATGACGCCGCCCCTGATGACAAAATGGTCTTCCACCGGCGTGAGCGCCACGGAATGGGTATAGCGGATGGCAAAGCCCTGCCCCTCCGCAAGGGGCCACGCGCCCGCGACAGCCCCCGCGGCGTCGAGGACGCAGAGCTCGCCCGCCGCTCCCTCGGCAGCACTCGCCGGGGGCGGCAGGAGCAGCGTAGCGCCCAGCAGGAGCGCGCCCAGCAGCCGGACAAGGCGCTGCCCCGCCCTACAGTCGGGCCGGGGCGAAAAACCGCGCCGGGCGGGAGCCTGTCCCGCCCGGTCGCCGCTGCAAAGCCTGTGTTCAGGAGACGTGTTCAAGGCCTACTTCAGGATGCCCTTTTCCTTGAGGTACTTTTCGGCACCCGGATGGAAGGGGATGGTCACGCCGTCGGCGGCCTTCTCCAGCAGGATCTCCGAGCCCTTGT
This sequence comes from Desulfovibrio sp., assembly GCA_014804965.1. Taxonomy (GTDB): domain Bacteria; phylum Desulfobacterota; class Desulfovibrionia; order Desulfovibrionales; family Desulfovibrionaceae; genus Desulfovibrio. Next base: position 104,796 of record JAAUYU010000012.1, on the reverse strand, counting down.
TGTGCCCCTTGGCCACGTCGCCAAGATTCTCAAAGAGCGTCTTGGTGAGGTTGTAGGCCACATCGTCGGGCATGTCCTTGTTGGCCACGAGGATGGCCTGCACGGAAAGGGTGGGCACGGCGTTTTCCTGACCCTTGTAGGTCTTGGCCGGGATGGCGTCCTTCACGAGATAGGGGAACTTGGCAATGACCTCGTCCGCCTTGGCGCCTTCAAGCGGCACAAAGACCACGTCCTGCGTGGTGGTGATGTCCTGGATGGCCGGGGCCGGGGTACCGATGGAGAACACGAAGCCGTCCACCTGGCGGTCCTTGAACTGGTCGGCCGTCTCGCCGTAGGGGAGGAAGATGGGCTCCAGGTTCTTGTAGTCGAGCCCGTAGAAATCAAAAATCTGGCGGCAGTTCACCTCATTGCCGCTGCCGCGCGCGCCCACGGAGACCTTCTTGCCCTTAAAATCCTCGAGGTTCTTCACGCCGCTGTCCTTGCTGGCGACGACGTGGATGTATTCGGGATACAGGCGGGCGATGGCGCGCACGTCGCCGAGCTTGCCCTTGAAGGGGGCGTTGCCGTTGAAGGCCGCGTCGGCCACGTCATTCTGGACGATGGCGAAATCCACGTCGCCCGCTTCCACAAGGCGCATGTTCTCGCCGGAAGCACCCGTGGCCTGGGCCGTGACGGAAAGCGTGCCGTCGCTCTTGTTGCTCAGCACCTGGCCGATGGCCCCGCCCAGGGGATAATAGACGCCGGAGGTGCCACCCGTGGCGAGGGTGAGGCGCTTGCCGTCGGCGGCGAAGGCCGTGCCGGAGGCAAGGATGAGGGCGCCAGCGAGAAGAAGGCCCAGGAGTTTTTTCATCAGTGGTTCTCCTTGAGAAAAGATGTTTGCCCGGCAGATGCCCGCAAGCTGTGCCGCGCACCGATGGGTGTGTGGTGAGAAGCGCTTTCCATAAACCAAAATTCCAGAGATGGCAAATGAGCTCCGACCACCCCGCGCGCAAAAGGCTTGAAGAGCGGGCGCGCCTCCTGCTATGCTTGCTGGCACTTTCTCCCTGACCATTTCCCTGGAACTGCCATGCGCGCCACACTGCTCCCCGATCCGCACCGAGGCCCCGGCTACTCCGTCATTGAAATTTACGGAGCGCCCCCGCTTGCGTCCCCTGTCCTCCTGCTCAGGCGCGCTTCCGACGGCGCGTGGCTTTCCGGCTCCGGCTGGGGGCAGGAGGAGACCTCGCTCACCCCGGACGGCTGGGACAGCGGCCGGGACGACATTGAAAAGGGCGACGGCTGCCAGCGGCTCATGCTCGGCCCCGGCGTGGTGGACAACCTCGACCCGGACGACGCCTATACGCTCACCCTCCCCGGCGCGGGCTCCTGCGCGCTCATGCTTGCGGGCGTGGACCAGTCGCACATCATCGGGGGCGAGCCCGTGGGCGTGACGCCGCCGCCCGTGCCCGGTTTCACCCCTGAAGGGCCCGAAATGCCGCAGACATCGGCGGAAAGCGCCATCAACGAAGGCGTGGAGCCCACACCCGAAGTCATGGGCGGCGACGATGCAGGCCTTCCCTCGGGCGTTGTGGCCGCCCCGGCAGACGAGGCCGAGCCCCCGCGCAAAAAACGCCTCGGCTGCGCGCTCATGGGGGTGGTCATCTTCGTGGGCTGGCTCGGGGCCGGGATCGCCCTCTGGCACGGGGCCATGCGCACACCCGCCGCGCCTGCCGTGGCCGCGGAAAGCGACGAGGCCGCCGAGGAATCGTCCTTCTCGTTCTTCCCACGCACCGACCCGGACGGCGAACCCACCTATGAGGATGAGGAAAAGCCCAAGTCTTGAAAAAAAACCGCAACTGGGAAATACTTCTGACAGGCGGCCGGTTGAGGCTCGCCACAACGGAAGGACAGCACGAGCGAGGGGACGGTCATGACGGCAGACGGCAGGCATGAGGGCAAAAGGCTGCGCATTGGCTGGATCGGCACCGGCGTCATGGGCCTCTCCATGGCCGGGCACCTGCTGGATGCGGGCTGGCCGCTCACTGTCTATACGCGGACGAAGTCCAAGGCCGGGCCCCTGCTCGCCCGCGGTGCGGCCTGGGCGGAAAGCCCGGCTGCCGTGGCCGCGGCGTCGGACGCAGTTTTTTCCATCGTGGGCTATCCCGCCGATGTGGAGGCCGTCATGCTCGGCCCGGACGGCGCCCTGGGCGGCCTTGCGGCGGGCGGCATCCTCTGCGACATGACCACCTCGAGCCCCGAGCTCGCCCGGCGCATCGCCGCCGAAGCCGAGTCCAAGGGCTGCGCCAGCCTCGACGCGCCGGTGACGGGCGGGGATGTGGGCGCGCGTGAAGCCACGCTTTCCATCTTCGTGGGCGGCGACGCCGCGGCCCTTGACACCTTGCGCCCCTGCTTCGAGGCCATGGGCAAGCGCCTCATGCATTGCGGGGGCCCCGGCTCCGGGCAGCAGGCCAAGCTCGCCAACCAGATCGCTGTGGCGGGCGTCATGTTCAGCGTGTGCGAATCCCTGCTTTTCGCGCAGGAGGCCGGGCTGGACGTGGCCCAGTGGCTCGAGCTGGTCGTGCCCGGCGCCGGGGGCAGCACGGCCATGAACACCCTGGGGCGCCGCCTGCTTCGGCGCGACTATGCGCCCGGCTTCTTCATCGACCATTTCATCAAGGATCTCGGCCTCTGCCTTGAGGAGTGCCGCCGGATGCGCCTGGTGCTTCCGGGAACGACCCTCGCCGAGGAATTTTACCGGATGATGCAGGCCAGGGGCCACGGCAAGGACGGCACCCAGGCGCTCATCCTCTGCCTCGCCGCCCTCTCCGGCAAGGAGTGGCGCGGGCAGCCGTAAACGCCGCGTTTCGCACGCGCACCCTGCGTGGCAGCCGACGCGCGGCATGACCGCCGTGTGCGGGAGGTCTCGCCATGTCGTACACGCCGCCCCAAAACCCGCTGGAAGACCCGGCACTTGCGCCCTATCACGAATTTCTGCTCCGGCGCAGCCGCGATTTTGCCGCCGAAATGGAGCGCATCACCGCCGCCTATGGCTCATTGCGCGCCTATGCCGACCTTTACAAGACCTTCGGGCTGCACCTCGTCCATGACGCCAACGGCACAGGCCACTGGCGCTGGCGGGAATATATGCCCCATGCCGAAGAGGTGTGGCTCACCACGGACCGCCTCAACTTCCAGCGGCGCGCCAGCCACCGCTTCGAGCGCAAGGAGGGCGGAGTCTTTGAGCTGACGCTCCCCGCCGACGCCCTTGAGCATGGGGAATATGTGGAATTGCGCGTCCAGCCGCAGGGAAGCCTCGCCGCGGGCCTCGGCAAGACCCCGCCGCCCCTGCGCCGCGTGCCCGCCTTCGCCGACTGGGTGGAGCAGGACAAGGCCGTGCCCGAACAGTGGTGCGCCCGCGTGTGGCACCCGGCCGAACCCTACCAGTTCAAGCACCGCCGTCCCGGGCCGCTGGTCTTTCCCCGCATTTACGAGGCCCATGTGGGCATGGCGCAGTCCTCGCTGGACCACAAGGGGGACAGCGTGGGCACCTATGACTACTTCGTGAGCTCGGTCCTGCCGCGCATCAAGGCCGACGGCTATACGGCCGTACAGCTCATGGGCATTCTCGAGCATCCGCTCTACCGCTCCTTCGGCTACCAGGTGAGCAGTTATTTCGCGCCCAGCTCCCGCTACGGCACGCCCGACGGCTTCAAGGCCCTCGTGGACGCGGCGCACGGCCTCGGGCTCGCGGTCATCCTCGACATCACCCACAGCCACGCGGCATCCAACACCGAGCAGGGCCTCGCCGCCTATGACGGCAGCCACTACTTCTTCAGCAGCAAGGTGAACCAGTGGGGCACGCCATCCTTCGACTACAGCCAGGAAATGACGCGGCGCTTCCTGCTCTCCAACTGCCGCTACTGGCTGGAGGAGTACCGTGTGGACGGCTTCCGCTTCGACGCCGTGGGCAACATGCTCTATATCGACCACGGCCGCGACGACGACTTCTCCCATGTGGGGCGCTGTTTCTTCGGCAAGGACGGGAGCCCGCGCGAGGACGCGGCGGGCGAGCTCTATCTCTGCCTCGCCAATGCCCTCGTGCATGAGGAAGTGCCGCACGGCGTGACCATCGCCGAGGAGTTTTCCGGGATGCCGGGCCTCACCTGCCCGCCGTCCGAGGGCGGCCTCGGCTTTGACTACCGCTTCGCCATGGGTATCCCGGATTATTGGGCCAAGGCCGTGGAAAACCCACGCGACATGGGCAGCCTCTGGTATGAGATGACCAATCACCGCCCCTATGACCGCACCATCAGCTATGTGGAATGCCACGACCAGTGCATCAACGGCGACGACGCCATGATCTGGCGGCTGCTCGGCGACGCCATGTACACCGGCATGGGCAAGGGCACGGAAAGCTGGAACATCTCGCGCGGGCTGGCCTTTTACCGCCTCATGCGGCTCATCACCCTGGCCACGGCCGACGCGGGTTATCTCAACTTCATGGGCAACGAGTTCGGGCACCCCGAATGGCTGGACGCCGAGGAACACGCCCACCGCCAGTGGTATCTCGCCGACCGGCCGGACCTCAAGTATTCCGGCCTCGCCGCCTGGGACAAGGCCGAGCTTGTGGGCCTTGTGGCCGACCACATCAAGGATTTCTGCAAGCAGCCGGTGTTTCGCTACATCCATGAGGAGGACCGCCTTCTGGCCTTCGAGCGCGGCAGGCTGCTCTTCGCCTTCAATTTCAATGAGACCGAGGCCAAGGAGGGCCTGCTCTTCGCCGTGACACCCGGCAAGTATGTGGAATTGCTGTCTTCGGACGATCCGCGCTTCGGCGGCCACGGCAACCTCGTGGTGACGAAGCCGCCGCTGGAGCATTTCACGAAGCCGCTGGCGGACAGGCCCGAGCAGGATATCGAGCTCTACCTGCCGCCCATGGTGGCGCTGGTGCTTCACCGGGAGGATTGATGAGCACAGCCGGACCGGCCACATCGGCGCCGGAGCAAGAACCAGCGCCCCCGGCCACGCTGTCGGCCGACGCCGTGCCGGACGAACACGTCGCCGGGATAGCGGCCGAGCGCGTGGACGTGGCCGTCAACATCTTCGCCAAGCCTTACCAGACGGCGCTCTCCGTACTGTCGCTGCTCAGGCAGAGCAGCGCACATGTGGGGACGATCTGGCTCCAGTACGAGCCCATGGGCTCGCGCTACGACAGCGTGAGCCCCTATGTGGTCGCCCGTTATCTGCAAGAGGTGCTGGACTGGCCCTGCCGCGTCTCCCAGCCGGAACATTGGCTCGCGCTCGAGGCCCCGGATCCGGCGCGCCTTGACGATGCGGCCTACCGCCTCTCCATCCGCTACCAGAACGCCTTCGAGCACAGCGAGAGCCGCAAGCTGCTGCTCATGCACAACGACATTTATGTGTTCGGAGATGCGCTGGGGGAGATGCTGGCGGCCATGGGGGACGCCTTCGCCATCGGCCAGCTTGGGCAATGCTGGAACTGTCCGGCGCATTCGGCCAAGGTGGTGCAGGATGTCATGGGGCGTCCCGCCTGCACGCCGGAGCGCTACGAAGAATTCCGGCCGGATGCCGCCAAGCTGCGCCGCCTCTACTCCCGCGCGCGCGAACTGGGCATATTCGTGCGTCCCTATGAGGTATGCTTTCCCGAATATTTTGACCAGCAGCCCTGGCCCCTGCCGGAATGCCGCGTCAACGAATGGTTTTGCCTGCTTGACCTGGAAAGGACGCGACCCCACAGTATGCCCTTCGGGCCGGCGCTGCCGCCAGGGGCCTACGGCGCCTGCGGTTCGTACAATCTGGACATCGAGGTGCCCTGGTTTCGCGCCATGCATGCCCTGGGCTTCCATGCCCGGCACTTTGACTACACGCGCTATCTGCGCCACTGGGTGGGCACCGGAAAAATGTCGGCCAGCCGCTACACCGTGGCGGAGGACAACGCGCGCAAGCTGCTGGAGAAGGAGTTTCCCGAGTATATGGCCTGGCTTCGGGGCATCAGTGGCAGTGCCGGCTGAGGCGCGCAAGCCCGCGCCTCAGGCAAAGGTGGGACACTCGGCCAGCGGCAGCCCGCGCGTGTCCTTTTCCGAAAGGATGGGTCCACCCACGGGCAGCGGCCAGTCGATGCACAGCGCCGGGTCATCCCACTTCAGGCAATATTCGTCGCCGGGATCATAGTAGGTGGTGCATTTGTAGACAAATTCCGCGCCGTCGCCGAGCACGAGGAAGCCGTGGGCAAACCCCGGCGGAACCCAGAACATGCGGTGCTCCACCGTATCGAGCACCATGGAATAGCTCTTGCCGAAGTGGGGGGAGGAGCGGCGCAAATCCACGGCCACGTCGAACACCCTGCCGCTGATGACCCGCAGGAGCTTGCCCTGGGGCTGGCGCAACTGGTAGTGCAGCCCGCGCAAAACGCCCCCGCGCGAGCGGCTCTGGTTATCCTGCACAAAGACATGCTCGCCGCAATGGCGCGCAAAGTCGTTCTGCCGGAAGGTCTCCATGAAGTAGCCGCGCGCATCGCCATGCACAAGCGGCGTCATCACCACCGGCCCTACGGCGGCAAGTATCTGAAATTCCATCTGCCCAGGATCTCCCTTTTTCCACAGTAAGGCCTGCGCCCGGTGCGGGCCCGCCTACGCGTCCTCTTCCGGGCGTTGCGCCGAATCCAAGAGGCGCAGCAGGTATTGCCCGTATTCCGTCTTGCCGAAAAACTCGCCCGCCCGGCGCATCTCGGCATCGCTGATCCAGCCGTTCTGCCAGGCGATCTCCTCAAGGCAGGCCACCTTGAGGCCCTGGCGCGCCTCGATGGTCTCCACATATAGGGAGGCCTCGAGCAGGCTTGAGTGCGTGCCCGTATCGAGCCACGCAAAGCCGCGCCCGAGGCGCACCACATGGAGTTCGCCGCGCTCGAGATAGGTCTGGTTGATGGCCGTGATCTCAAGCTCACCGCGGGCCGAGGGCTTGAGCCCACGCGCGATGTCCACCACCGAGGAATCATAGAAATAGAGGCCCGTCACCGCAAAGCGGGAGCGCGGCCGCGCGGGCTTTTCCACGATACGGACGGCGTTGCCGGCGGCGTCGAATTCCACCACGCCGAAGCGCTCCGGGTCACGCACCTGATAGCCGAAAATGGTCGCCCCCTTCGTGCGCGCCACGGCCCGGTTCAGCTTTTCCGTAAAATGCTCGCCGTGAAAGACATTGTCGCCCAGAATGAGGCAGACGGGCGAACCGCTGAGGAACTCCTCACCGATGAGGAAGGCCTGGGCGATGCCCTTGGGCTCCGGCTGCACGGCATAGCTGAAGCGAACCCCGAAGTGTGAGCCGTCACCCAGAAGGCGCTGGTATTGCGGCAGGTCCGCGGGCGTGGAAATGACGAGGATCTCCCGGATTCCCCCGAGCATGAGCACCGAGAGCGGATAATAGATCATGGGCTTGTCATAGACGGGCAGAAGCTGCTTGGAAACGCCCAGGGTGATGGGGTAAAGGCGCGTGCCGCTGCCCCCGGCGAGAACAATGCCCTTGTATGCGCTCATTTGCCCTCCATGCCGGTGGCGAGCCCGAGGCGCTCGCAACGGTAGGTGCCGTCCAGGATAGGCCGCCACCAGTCCTCATTGTCGAGATACCACCGCACTGTGTCGGAAAGCCCAGCCTCAAAGGTCACGCGCGGCCGCCAGCCGAGCTCCCGGCGAATCTTGCCCGCGTCGATGGCATAGCGGCCGTCGTGGCCCGGCCTGTCGGTCACGAAGGTGATGAGGTCTTCATAGCGGGCCACCCCTGCGGGCTTGTCCGGGGCGAGCTTTTCAAGGTGGCCGCAGATGGCGCGGACCACGTCGATATTCTTCTGCTCGTTGTTGCCGCCCACGGTGTAGGTCTCGCCCACCCGCCCGCGCGCCAGCACCGTGAGCAGGGCGCGGACATGGTCCTCCACATGAAGCCAGTCGCGGACCTGCGCGCCCGTGCCGTAAACCGGCAGCTGCCGTCCGGCCAGGGCATTGATGATGGTGAGCGGAATGAGCTTTTCCGGGAACTGGCGCGGCCCGTAATTGTTGGAACAGTTGGTGATGAGCGTGGGCAGCCCGTAGGTGCGCTGCCATGCGCGCACGAGGTGGTCGCTCGCGGCCTTGCTCGCCGAATAGGGGGAGCTCGGCGCGTAGGGTGTGGATTCGCTGAAGCGCGCGTCCTTTGCTCCGTCGGAAAGGTCGCCGAACACCTCGTCGGTCGAGATATGGAGCAAGCGGAAGTCCCCTGCTTTTTGCGGCTCGCTGGTCTTCAGCCCCTGCCAGTAGCGGCGCGCCTCCTCCAGCAGGACAAAGGTGCCGCGGATATTGGTGTCCAGAAAGGGCGCCGGGCTGTCGATGGAGCGGTCCACATGGCTTTCGGCGGCGAGGTGCATGACCGCGTCGGGCTCGAACACCTCAAAGGCAGCGCGCATGGCCGCCGCATCGGCAATATCCGCCTGGATGAAGCTGTAGCGGGGGTGGTCCTCCACCTCGGTGAGGGAAGCGAGGTTGCCGGAATAGGTGAGCTTGTCGATATTGACGACGCGCCAGTCATCACGGGCAAGCGCCGCGCGCACGGCCATTGAGCCGATAAAGCCCGCGCCGCCGGTGATCAGAAGCGTATGCGCCATGGTGCGACCTCCTTCCGGCCGGAGCATACTGCATATGCCGCTGTCATGCAAAACCCCTGTTTCTCCCGCAAAACGGGCTCAGATGCGCATGATGGCGTCGCTCACTCCGAGTTCGCGCAGGCGGGCGTAGATGCGGGCGCAGCCCTCGGCATCGGAGGCGGCATTGTGGTGGTTGAGTGGAATGCCGAAATACGCGCACACATGGTTGAGGCTGCGGGAGCGCAGCCCCAGCGGCGCGGCGCGCGCCCCCCGGAGCGTGCAGAGAAAGGGCTGTAGCGGCGGCTCAAGGCCCGCCACGCAGCAGCAGGCTTGGAGCACGCGCCTGTCGAACTGCGCGTTGTGGGCCAAGAGGTAGCGCGTCCCCTCAAGGATGCCCGCAGCCAGCGGCCAGACCTCCGCAAAGGTTGGCTGGTCTTTCAGGTCGCGCCAGCGAAGGCCGTGGATATGGGTGAACCACACCTGCGACGAAGGCGGCCTGATGAGGCTCTCGAAGCGCGCCGTCACCCGGCCGTCCTCGATACGCACGAGGCCGACGGCGCAGGCGAAATGCGCCGCCCGGCCCGACGTCTCAAAGTCGATGGCTACGCAGGGGAAAGGCAGTTCAGCTTGCGGCATTGCGGGCGGCCTCGGCCAGGCGCGCCGCGATATACTCCCGCATTTCGGGCGAATCCTCGTCGAGGTTGAAGCACATGGCGTCCTCGCCCATGAGTCCCTGAGGCACAAAATCGCCCCGCTCCTCCGGGTCGTTCACCATGTCGGCATAAAAACACACAGAGAGCCAGCGGCTTTCCGGCTCGTCATCCACAACATCCACGAGCACGAAGAGCTCGCGCGCCTTCTGCGCGGCGTGGCGCGCCCGCAGGGAATAGCTGATGCCGGGGCGCGCCTTGAAATCGAGGTTCACGTCGTCAAGGCCCGCAAGAAACTCTCCCCAGGCTTCAAAGGCCGGCTTGACGTGGAGCGGGTCCTGCTTCCAGTCCGCCGTAAACTGCTCCACTTCCTGCATGACAGGTCCCTTCATGGCTTATTTCCCGTCGGGCCGCGTCTTTGCGCCTGCGCCCGTGTTGCCGCCCCACTGCCAGGGCGGGCTAGACATGTTGAGGCTCCAGATGCCGCGCCTTTCCTTGATGGCGCTGTGCTCCTCGATATGCCAGCGGCGGCAGAGCATGGCCTTGCAGGTGGACCTGTCCACCCAGGCGAGGCCCTCATCCACCAGAAGATTGTTCACCGAGCGGCCGTCCGCCTGCACGAGCGCATACACCACCCCGCCCTCACCCTCGCCGACGATGCTGACGATGACCCGCGCGCCGGGCCTGAGCAGCCGCAGGAGCGTCGCCCGCGCCTCCTTGCCGAAGGGCTGGTCCCCGGTGGGTATGCCGATGCCGTAGAGGCTCACGACATAGTCCGCGCTTTTCTTGCCCCAGCGGCTGGCCACGGAGATGAGATTGCCGTCCTCCACCGCCACCACATAGCCCGTGGCCTTGCGCGGCGTGAAGGCCTCCCACGCATGGGCCGTCTGCGCCCAGAAAAGCGCGGCCAGAAAGGCCAGAAGCAAGACCGGGCGCATGTGACCCCCCCGCCGTAAAAAATGCCTGCCGCAGGATACGAAGATGCCCGCCCTCCCCCGGCCTTGTCAAGCCGGGGAAAGACGGGCAGAGGGAAATGCGGGGATGCGCTCGTCAGCCCCAGAGGGCGCGGCCGGACTGGTAGACAATGACCGCCACCGCATAGGCGAGCGCAGTATTGAACACGATGCTGAACACCATCCAGCCCCAGCTTCCGGCCTCCTGGCGGATGACCACGAGGGCCACGAAGCAAGGCGAGTAGAGCAGCACAAACAACATGAGCGCGAGCGCCGTGGCCTTGGACCAGCCGGGGGCGCTGGCAAGGCGTTCCGCCAGGGACTCCGGCTCGTCCGGGTCCTGCTCGCCCAGAGCCCAGGCCGTGCCCAGAGTGGAGACGACGGCCTCCTTGGCTGCCACGCCCGCGATAAGGGCGATGTCCGTGCGCCAGTCAAAGCCCGCGGGCCGAGTGAAGGGCTCCACCCACTTGCCGAGGCGTCCGGCCACGGAATAGGCCAGCTTCTCTTCGTCAAGGATGTTGTTCGCCTCAGAAAGCTCCTCGTCCAGGGCTTCCCGCTCGGGCGCGCCCTCGGGAAGCGCCTCGAGGCGTTCTTCAAGGGCCGCGATGCGGGCCTCGTGCGGGGCCGCGGCGTCATCCGGCAACGAGGGGAAGGTCATGGCCGCCCAGATGACCACGGAAATGGCCAGAAGCACGGTGCCCGCCTTCTTGATGTACATCCAGGCCCGCTCCCAGCAGTGCAGAAGCACGCTCAAAAGCGTGGGCATCCGGTAGGGGGGGAGCTCCATGACAAAGGGCGTGGCCTCGCCCTTGACGAGGGAGGAGCGCAAAAGCCGAGCCACCAGCAGGGCGAAAAACCAGCCGGCCAGCATGATGCAGAACATGACCGTGGCCGCGTTTTCCGGGAAAAAGGCCCCGGCCAGCAGCAGGAAGATGGGCAGTTTGGCGCCGCAGGTCATGTAGGGAAGCGTGAGCAGGGTCGCCAGCTTTTCCTTGGGGCTGCGCAGGGTGCGCGTCGCCATGGCCCCGGGGATGGCGCAGCCGCCCGCGATGCCGCCGGAAAGGACATAGGGCATCACCGAGGCCCCGTGCAGCCCGAAGAAGCGGAAGAGGCGGTCCATCATGTAGGCCATGCGCGCCATGTAGCCGCTGTCCTCCAAAAAGGAGATGAGCGCGAACATGATCATGATGAGCGGCACGAAGCTCAGCACCCCGCCGACGCCGGCGATGATGCCGTCCACGAGGAGCGACTGCACGAGCCCCTCGGGAAGGATGTCGGTGATGAAGTCGCCCAGAAGGTCGAAGCCGTCCTCCACCCATTCCTGCGGATAGGCGCCCACCTCAAAGGTGATCTGGTACATGAGGTAGAGCACGCCCAGCATGATGAGCGGCCCGAAAAAGGCGTTGGTGAGCACCCTGTCGATCTTGTCGGAAAGGGCGAGGCGGTCCCGGCCCGGGTCCTTGTCCAGCACGCCGTCGCGCAGGATGCTGTGGATGAAGCCGTAACGGTGGTCCGTGATGATGGACTCGGTGTCGGCGTTGAAGGTGTCGCGGATATGGGCCGCCGTCTTGCGGCAGAGGGTCTCCAGGCGCTCCGTGGCGGCGGCGTCCGCGGCGCGGGCCTCGCGCAGGATGACCTCGTCATTTTCCAGCAGCTTGAGGGCCACCCAGCGCGGGGCGTACACGCCCTTCAGCAGCCCCGTGGACTCGATGATGCGCTCCATCTCCAAAAGGGCCGTGTCGAGGTCCGGCCCGTAGGAAAGGCGCAAGGGATCGCGCGGCCCCTCGTCCGCCATCTTGATGGCGGCCTGCATGGCCTCGTTCAGGCCCTCGCCCTCGCGGGCGATCATGGGAACCACAGGTATGCGGAGCAGCTTCCCCAGGCGGTCCATGTCAATATGGATGCCCGCCTCGCGGGCCTCGTCCATCATGTTGCAGGCGAGGACAACAGGCATCCCCATTTCCAGCATCTGCACCGTGAGCAGGAGGTTGCGCTCAAGGGCCGAGGCGTCCGCCACGTCGATGACCGCCTGGACATGGCACGCGGAGAGTTCACCCCGGGCCACCAGCTCCTCCTGCGTAAAGGCGGTGAGGCTGTAGGCGCCGGGGAGGTCCACAAGGGTGATGTGGCGGCCGTCCACTTCAAGGCTGCCCTCTTTCCGGTCCACGGTCACGCCCGGGTAATTGCCCACATGCTGGCGCGCCCCGGTATAGGCGTTGAAGACCGTCGTCTTGCCGCAGTTGGGGTTGCCAGCCAGCGCTATGCGCAAGGACGCGCACCCCTCTGCCTGGGCCGTATTTTTCTCCATCCCGTCGCTCATCAATTCCTCCATGCCCCCGGACCGGCGTTAGGTTGTCGAAAGGCAAAATTGAAATTCATTTCCGAAATAACGGCACTTCCCGGCCTTGTCAAGCGGCTCAGGCAAGCTGCAGGCATTCGCGCAGGGTGGAGACACCGCAGGAATGGACGAAGCGGATGGGGATATTGCGCGAGCGCGCGAGCTGCTGCGCCTTGCGCTTGGCCTCGTGCGAAATCTTGTTGGTAAAGACGATGAGCGCGTCAGGATTGCCGATCTTGGCAAGGAAGTTGCGCTCGTTGCGGCTGATGCACTTGAGTTCATGACCAAGGGCCTCGGCCGTGGACACATACTCGGGCTTCAGGCGGTCCATGCCGCCGATAAGGGTCACACTCATTTTCTCTCCCTCCTCCTGGGTAGGCAGCAAATTTTGCCGCGCTTCTCTGTACGAAGGGAGACTAATTGAAAATGAATTTCATTGTCAAGGGAAGGTAACGAATTTTCTTGGCGATAAAAACGCCAAAAAATGCAAGATGCTTGTCAATACCCGGCGCCGGAGGCGCGTCAGAAGGAGAGGCCGTGGGTCAGGATGACGCAGCGGGCAGCCGCCCCCGGCGTGAGGCCGCGCGGAAGCTTGCCCTTGAGGGCCACGCGCACGGGCACATAGGCCACGGGACGGCGCAGAGCGGCCGCGCCATCCCCATCGCTCGTGCCGCCTTCCCCGGACGCGCCCGTAACGCCTTCGGGCAGGGGCTGCGGCGGCAGCACCTCGGCCACAGTGCCGGAAAGGCTCTCGTCGCCGACGCTGACGCTGCAACGCTGTCCTGTGCGGATGCTGTCGGCATCCCCCGCGGGAAACCAGGCGTCCACCCAGAAGGCGGCGTCCGCGGCCTGCCCGGAAGGCGCAATGAGCAGCGCCGGCTCCCCGGCCTGGAGCAGTTGGCCCGGCTCGGCCATGCGGTGCAATACCGTGCCCGCCACCGGCGCAAACAGCGCGCCGTCGGCCGAGAGCCGCTCCGGCGCGGCAACCTGCGCACCCCGCTGCCGTTGCTGGGAAGCATGGTTGCGCGCCGCCATGACCTCCTGGCGGATGCGCTCCAGCTCCTGCTCCAGGGCCGCGCGCATGAGGCTTGCGCGCTCAAAGTCGGCGGTCGCGGCCTCCTTGCGGCCGCGGGCCGTGGCCTCGGCGGCGCGCGCGGCGGCATACTTCTCCGCGCCCGCGGTACGCTCGCCGCCCTGGCTGTCGAGCCCGCGCAGGGCAAGCTGGGCGCGCACATGCTCCGTCACGCGCTCCTCGCGCAAGAGGCGCAGGCGGTCCTCTTCGTTGCGGGCCTGGGCCATGCGCACGGCAAAATCCCGTTCCGCCTCCTGCGCCTGACGCAGGCGCGCGGCACTTTCCACCATGTCCGGGCCCTGCGCCGGGCGCAAGGCCGCGGCTTCGGCGGCCGCCTGGGCCAGATGCCTGTCATAGGTCCCCGCTTCCATGCTGCCCACATGCTGGCCCGCCGTCACGCTGTCCCCTTCCTTCACATCCAGGCTGGCGAGATTGCCCGAAAAACGAGGGGCGACGATGTGCACCATGCCGTCAAGGCGCCCGGCGACGCTGGCCACGCGGCCGGAATAGACCCACCAGCCGAGCGCCGCCGCGGCCACGAGCACGAGGGCGACAAGGATGACCACGATGCGGCGCAAAGGCCGCTTGCTGTTGTATCCGGGGGAAGGCAGTTCAAGGGAAAAGGCTTCGGGCATGATATACTCCGGCCAGGGGGACAGAGGGGAGCAATTTTCCCCTCACGGCTTTTGCGTTTGCCCATGCAGATAGCGTACCAGCATCAGAATGCCGGGGGAATGGGCTCATCGTCAACGGAAGCCGCATCTTTGGCGTATGCGGCTTCCAGGGGGAGCCCGGCCAGTCTGCGCCGTACAAGGTCCAACGCATGGCTTGCCGCGCGCCGGCGCGTCCAGCTCCGCCCCAGATAGCGGCCCTGCGGGCGCATGACGCGCAGCCACACACCGTCGGGCGCACTGAGGGCGATATAGACGAGGCCCACGGGTTTTTCCGGCGTGCCGCCGTCGGGCCCGGCGATGCCGGTGATGCCGAGGCCGAGGTCCCCGCCCTGGCGCAGGCGGGCGCCCTCAGCCATGAAGGCGGCTGTTTGCGGGCTCACCGCGCCGTGGGCGGCGAGCATGTCCTCCGGCACGCCGAGCAGGCGCACCTTGCTTGCATTGGCATAGGTCACAAGCCCGGTCTCGAAAACCGCGGAAGAACCGGGCTGGTCCGTGATGCGCTTGGCGAGCAGGCCCCCGGTGCAGGATTCGGCGGTGACAAGATGCAGCCCCACGGCCGCAAGGCCCCGCACCACCACCGCCTCGAGGCTCGGCACATCCACGCCGTAAACCACATCGCCAAGGCGCTCGCACACCGCGCGCACCAGGGGTGCGGCGAGGGCTTGCGCGGCAGCTTCATCCGCGGCCTTGGCCGTGACGCGCACGAACATTTCGCCTTCCGTGGCATAGGTGGCCGCGGTGGGATTGCCGCCCTGCATGAGGTCCCGGATGCGCTCGGCGGCCGCACCCTCGCCGATGCCGAAGGTGCGGATCATGGCCGACACGATGACCGCGCCCGTGCGCCGCCCGAGGAAGGGCCGCACGCTCTGCTCCAGCATGGGCAGAAGCTCGGACGGCGGCCCCGGCAGGAGGAGGACAAACTTGTCCTCGGCCACAGGCACGGCGCAGCCTGGCGCGGTGCCCACGCTGTTGGGAAAAGCCTCGGCCCCGCGTGGCAGCAGCGCCTGCTTGAACTGGTTCTCACCCATGGGGCGCGTGCCGAAATATTCCCGCAGCCGGGCGAGGCTTTCCGCATCTTCCATGAGTGGCCGCCCGGCCACGCGGGCCACGGTCTCCTTGGTGAGGTCGTCCTCGGTGGGGCCTAGGCCGCCCGTGCAGATGACGAGCGAACTGCGCGCAAGGGCCTCGCGCAAGGCCGCCTCCAGGCGTGCGGCATTGTCGCCCACTGTCTGCACATGCTCAAGGTCGATGCCGAAAGCCGCAAGCTCCCGCGCCACATGGGCCGCGTCGGTATTGACCGTGTGACCGAGCAAGAGTTCCGTTCCCACTGAGATGATTTCCGCTTTCACGCTGGCTCCTTGCAGGCAGGGCCGGACGGGCTGCCGCCTTGCCGCCCCATTTGTAGCCTGCGCGTACCACCGGCGCAAGGGCGCAGGCGGGCGCGACCGCCGCACCCGCCTTCCCCGCTTGACAATGAAGCCCAAAAGCGTTTGAGTTTCATGTGTCCGACGCTGCCGCCACGGCGCTGACCGTCGATTGGGGAATCGATTCGCGGTTGCAGTCATGCCATCAACCAGGAGGAAACGCTGATGACCAAGGCCGAACTCGTCGAAAAAATCGCCGCCAAGGGCAATCTCACCAAGGCTGGGGCCGAGCGCGCGCTCAATGCCTTTCTCGCCGCTGTGGAAGAGGCCCTGTGCAAGGACGCCAAGGTGACGCTCACCGGCTTCGGCACCTTTGTGGTTGAAAACCGCAAGGCGCGCCAGGGGCGCAACCCCCGCACCAACGAGACCCTGACCATCCCCGCCTGCAAGATGGTGCGCTTCCGCGCAGGGAAGACCCTCAAGGATTCCCTCAACTGACCGCATTTCCGCGCTGCGGCAGCCGGGACCCGGGTGGTGCGGCTGCCGCGGCGTCGTGCCTGCCACTCCCGGCGCGGCCGTTCCTGCGTCCGCGTTAGCGATTTTTCTCTGGTCCGCCCATATTTTCGCTTGAACTTCCGCGCCATATGGTGTAGGGAGACCTCTCGCATTTTCGCGCCTTTTTTGGCGCCCTAAAGGGGGTGAGGCAGTTGCCCGGTGTTTTTCTTAATGATGACGAGTATAATTTCGACATTGCCCTGCGCCGTTTCAAGAAGCAGGTGGAGAAGGCCGGCATTCTTTCTGAAATGAAGAAGCGCCAGCACTACGAAAAGCCCAGCGTCATGCGCAAAAAGAAAAAGGCCGCCGCCCGCAAGCGGCTGATGAAGAAGATGCGCAAGATGAACATGGCCTAGCACCATCGCATCTCTGCTCAAGCGGCGCTGCGGGAAATTTTCGGATTTCCCGCAGCGTTTGCGTCTCTTAGAAATGGTTATGTTGACAGTGCAGGAGACAAACATTCCTTAAATCCGTCTGGAGCGTACCGGAAGACGAGTGCTGCGACCGGATGGCGGCGCGAAGCGCCGTGCCCGTTGGCGAGCAAAGCGAGCCCTACGGGCATCGACAGCAGCGATGGTGCCGGAAGAATCCTAAAAAATAAGATTTTTTGCTGCTTGCAAGGAAGATAAAAATTTCCGCAGGGAGTGTACTCACGTACTCGACCAAGAAAATTTTTCTCTGACGCAGCAAGCAGCAAAAAGGCTGTTTTTGACGGATAATTTCGGCATTCCCCGTGCAGTCAAAGCGCACCACTACAGCAAAGGTCCAGCAAAACCTCCCACCTCCCCCTCCAGCAAGCACGAGGATCGTCATGAGTCTGACGGAACAGATCGACAAGGACTATGTTGAGGCCTACAAGGCCAAGGACGCGCTCCGCGTAAGCGTGCTGCGCATGGTCAAGACCGCCGCGAAAAACCGCCTTGTGGAACTGCGCCGCCCCGGGGGCACCCTGGACGATGCCGAAATGCTGGACGTGTTCATCAAGGAAGCCAAGCAAAGGCAGGACTCCATCGAACAGTATACCACTGCCGGACGCCCGGACCTCGCCGAAAAAGAGGCGCAGGAACTGTCCATCCTCACGCACTATCTGCCGAAAAAGCTCTCCCCGGAAGAACTGGACGCCGCCGTCAATGCCGCCGTGGACGATCTGGGCGCCACCGGCCCGCGCGACATGGGCCGCGTCATTTCCGCCATCATGGCCGCCTTCAAGGGCCGCGCCGACGGCAAGGAAGTGGCCGCCGCCGTCAAGAAGCGCCTTTCCTGAGCACATCCCGTCCGCCAGGCTCCGCGCAAGGCCGGGCCCAGCGGGCGTCTCCGCGATTTTCTCACGCGCGGCCATTGCCACCGCAGTGGTCGGCCTTATCTTGTGCGGCATCAGCACCTCAGCCCGTGATGCAGGACATGATCCATCCCCGCACGCTCCAGGCACTGGAATTTGACAAAATCGTCGCCGCGCTGGCGCAGCGCTGCATCTCCGCGCCGGGCCGTGCGCTCGCCGTGGCCCTGAAGCCCCTCCCCGATGCCGAAGCGGCGCACAGGGCGCTCCAGTTGTACGAGCAGGCCGCACTATGGGCCGCCACGCCCGAGCCGGGAAGCAGCAGGCCTTTCGCGCTCGGGAGCTTCCCGGATGTTTCCGGACTCCTCGCTTCCCCGGAAGGGGATTCCGCCATGGGGCAGCGCCGGGCCGCGCCGGACACCGAGGCTTTCTGGGCCCTGCGGGAACTTCTCCGCCTGGCCGCCAGGGCGCACGCCTCCATCACCACGCCCGAGGCCAGCCGCCAGTGGCCGCTCCTGCTGGAGCTGGCCGAGGCCACGCCGCTCCCCGCGCAGCTTACGGCGGCGCTCAACCGCTGCATTTCGGACGACGCCCTCCTCAAGGACGAAAGCTCGCCCGAACTTTACCGCCTGCGCAACGAAGTGCGCCGCCTGCACCAGAGCTGCCTCAAGCGGGTCAAGGATTTCGCGCGCCAGTACAATCTCGTCCCCTATCTCCAGGACGACTTCATGACCCTCTCGTCTGACAGGTATGTGCTGCCGCTCAAGGCCAATTTCAAGGGCCGGGTGCAGGGCATCATCCACGACTGGTCGCAAACGGGTGAAACCTGCTATTTTGAGCCGCTCTTCCTTGTGGAAATCAACAACCGCCTCCAGGAGCTCAAGCACGAGGAGCGTGAGGAGGAACGCCGGGTGCTCGCGTACCTCGGCGACCTGCTCTCGACCGAGCTTGACGGCGCGCGCGGGGCGCTCAGGCTGCTCGCGGAGCTGGACCTGCTCCAGGCCAAGCGCCGCCTCGCCGAGACGCTGGACGCCCGCCCGGTGCCGCTCACGCCTGCCGAGGAGGGCATTGCGCTCACGGGCGCCCGCCATCCGCTGCTCGTGCTTGCGCGCAGCGGGAAGGATAACGCCGGGGACCCCTCACCGTCCGCGAAGCCGCTCCCCGCGGCCCAGCCCGTGCGCCCGCTGGACATCATCCTGCGGCCCGGCGAGCGTGTGCTCGTCATCACCGGGGCCAATGCGGGCGGCAAGACCGTCTGCCTCAAGACCCTCGGCCTCGTGGCGGCCATGACCATGAGCGGCCTCCCGGCCCCGGTGGCGAGCGGCTCGCACCTGCCGTGGTTCGGGCGCCTCGACGCCTTCATCGGCGACGAACAGAGCCTTGACGGCAATGTCTCCACCTTCACGGCCCAGATCGACCACCTCGCCAAGGCCTGGAAGCATCTGGACGCCCAAGGGCTCGTGCTGCTCGACGAATTCGGCGCGGGCACGGACCCGGCCCAGGGCGCGGCGCTGGCCCAGGCGGTGCTCGACGGCCTCTTGGACAAGCGATGTTTCGCGCTTTCGGCCACGCATTTTCCCGCGCTCAAGTCCTACGCGCTCACGCGCGAGGGAGTACGGGCCGCCTCCATGCTTTTTGACCCGGCCACGCGCAAGCCGCTCTATGCCCTCGCCTATGACCAGGTGGGCGCAAGCCAGGCGCTCGACGCCGCGCGCGAGCATGGCCTGCCGGAAGAGATCCTGCGCCGGGCCGAGCACTATCTGCTTCAGGACGGTGAGGACACCACCGCCCTGCTCGGGCGCCTCAATGCGTTGGCCGCGGAGCGCGAAGAGGAGCTCGCCACGCTCAGGAAGGAGCGCGAAAGCGCCCGCGCCGCCGCGGCACAGGCCAAGGACCGGCTGGAGAAGGAACGGGGGCGCCTCCACGAGGAGACGCGCCGCCATGCCGCCGAGCTCATGCGCGCCTGGAAGGAAGGCCGCGCCACGGCCAAGCAATCCCTCAAGGAAATGTCGCGCCTGCGCGCCTCGCTGGCCCCTGCGGCGGATGATGCCGCCGATTCCGTGCTTCCCGAGGCGCGGGAGCTCGCCATTGGCCAGGAAGTGTTCCACACCACCTTCAACAAGCGCGGCGTGGTGACGGATGTGGACGAGCGCCGCGGCCGCGTCCGGCTGGACATGGACGGCGTGAGCCTCTGGGCGGAACGGCGCGACCTGCGCGAAGCCGCCGCTGCCGGAACGCCGAAGGCCCCCCGCAGCGGGCGCGCCACGCCGGTTTCAGGCCGCCCGGGCGCCCCCGCGCAGGCGGAGGCCGCTGCCATGCGCCTCGATGTGCGCGGCCAGCGAGCGCCGGACGCCATTGCCGCCACGGAGCGCTTTCTGGACAAAGCCCTGCGCGCGGGCTTTTCCGAGCTGGAGATCGTTCACGGTCGCGGCACAGGAGCCCTGCGCCGTGAGTTGCAGGCTTTTCTGCGCGCCCATCCCGCTGTCGCCAGTGCAAACCTCGCCCCCGAGGACCGCGGCGGCGACGGCATGACCATCGTGGTGTTGCGGTAGCCGTGGGCTGCCGCGTTTTTTGTTGCAACGCGCGTCGAGGCCGCCATGCAGTCCAGGGATGCCATCCGGGTCATCAAGGAACGACTGAATATCGTGGACGTGGTGCGCCGCTATGTGGAGCTGAAGCGCAACGGCCCGCGCTGGGTGGCCCCCTGCCCCTTCCATCAGGAGACCAAGC
Organism: Desulfovibrio sp.; assembly: GCA_014804965.1. Lineage (GTDB taxonomy): Bacteria > Desulfobacterota > Desulfovibrionia > Desulfovibrionales > Desulfovibrionaceae > Desulfovibrio. Next base: position 84,579 of record JAAUYU010000012.1, on the reverse strand, counting down.
CCTCCTTCTCCGTCAATGAGGAAAAGGGGCTCTTTTACTGCTTCGGCTGCCAGGCTTCCGGGGACCTGTTCGACTTTTACGGCCGCATCAACGGCCTCGACTTTCGCGACACGCTGGAGCAACTGGCGGCGGAGCTCGGCATCGAGATTGAGCGCGGGGGGCGTTCCTCCGGCGGCGAGTCGCGCCAGCGGGAGCGCCAGTCCGAGCGCCAGGCCATGCTGCGGATGCACGAGCTCGCGGCGGCCCATTTTGCCGAGGCCCTGCGCGGGCCAGACGGCGCGGAATGCCGCGCCTATATCGAAAAGCGCGGCCTGAGCGACGAAATCGTGGAGCGCTTCGGCCTCGGCTGGGCCGGGCGCGGGTGGCAGTCGCTCACCGACAGCCTGCGCCGCGCGGGCTACAACCTCGGCCAGGCGGCGCAGGCGGGCCTTCTCGGCACATCGGGCACCGGCAGGGCCTATGACCGCTTCCGGGGCAGGCTCATCTTTCCCATCCGCAGCCTGTCCAACCAGATCATCGCTTTCGGCGGCCGCATCATCGGCGGGGAGGACGAAGCCAAATACATCAACAGCGCGGACACGCCCATCTATAAAAAGGGCGAGCATCTTTACGGCCTCGCCCAGGCCCGGCGCGCCATCGCGGCGAGCGGCGAGGCCATGCTCACCGAGGGCTACATGGATGTACTCACCCTGCACCAGTTCGGCTATGCCAACGCCGTTGGGGTGCTCGGCACGGCGCTTACGCCCGAGCAGGTGAAGCGGCTCTCCGGCTTCGCCTCGCGGCTGCTCCTGCTCTTTGACGGCGACCGCGCGGGCCGCAAGGCGGCCTTGCGCTCCTGCGAGATGCTGCTCACGCGCGGGCTCTCGTGCCGGGTGGTGCTCATGCCCGAAGGCGAGGACATCGACAGCCTCTTGCGCGGCCAGGGCAAGGAGGCCTTCGAGGCGCTTCAGGCCAAAGCGCAGGAGGGCCTGCGCTTCTGCGTGGACGCCCTGCGCGCGCTGGCCCCGCGCGAGAGCGTGGAATGGGCGCGGGATTTTCTCGGCCATGTGGAGGTGCCGGAACTGGTGAGCCCCTATGCGTCGTCGCTCTCGCGGCAGCTCCAGATCTCGGAGGAGGAGCTGCGCCGCGGCGCCGCTGTGCGTCTGGACGCGCGCGGCGGCCACGCAGGCCCGGCCCCGGCGGCGACGCAGGCCCTGAAGGCGCGCCAGAACATGCGCGACGTGCAGATCATGATTTACGCCGTGCGCTACCCGGAGCGCCTCGCCGACCTGCGCGAGCTCGGCGCGGACCTGGCCCTGCGCTCGGCCGGGGCGCGGCGCTTCTGGGATATAATTGAGGAATGGGGCGCCGAGGAGACCCCCTACCACCTCGACGAGAGGCAAAAAAAATTCTGGTTCGCGCAGCGCGGGCCCGACAAGCCCCCCCTGGAAACCGGCGACTGGGAGCTGGAATGCCTGCGCCGGGACCTGGAAACCTATTACGCCAGGACAAAAAAATCCTCTATTTCCGCGGCGTTGCGCGAGAATACCGGAAATAGTGACTTTGCGGCCGATTTGGAATATCTTCGAGCTCTTAAGGAAACTCTGGAGAACGGGCATGAGCAATCTTAAAGAAGTCCAACAGATACAGGTGCTTATCGCCAAGGGCAAGGGCGCCGGTTTTCTCACCTTTGACGAGGTGAGCAAGGCCCTGCCGGTGGAGATGAACACCCAGGAGCAGTTCGAGGAGATCATCGGCATCTTCGAGCAGCTGGAAATCCTCATCGTGGATTCGGAAAAGGACGGCAAGAAGATTTCCGCCGCCTCCGACGGCGACGAGGACATGGCCGAGGGCAACCTCGGCCTTGCCGAGGACGAAGACTCCGGTGACTATTCCTCCCGCAGCACGGACCCTGTGCGCATGTACCTGCGCGAGATGGGGGCCGTGCCCCTGCTCGACCGCGACGGCGAGGTGGTCATCGCCAAGAAGATCGAGATGGGCGAGCAGGATGTGCTCTACGCCCTCGTGGAAGTGCCCGTGGCGGTGGAAGAACTCATCAACGTGGGCGAGGATCTCCGGCAGAACCGCATCAAGCTCAAGGACGTGGTCAAGACCATCGAGGAGGACGACCCCAGCGAGGACGAGATGAACCAGCGCCAGCGCGTCATCCTCCTCCTTGACGAAATCCGCCAGGTCTTCAAGAAAAAGCGCAACTACTACCGCCGCCTTGACGAGTGCTGCACGCTCGAGCGCCGCGTGGCCGACCTCCAGAAGAAAATCATCGCCTTCAAGGAGGACATCGTCACGCGCCTGCGCGACATCAAGCTCGAAAAAACCCTCATCGACCGCATCATCGAGACCGTCGAGGACTATGTGCGCCAGATGCACAACTGCCAGCGCGACCTCACGGCCTACATCCTCGCCACGGGGCGCACCCAGGCGGAGATACAGCAGCTTTTCGCCGGGCTGGAACGGCGCGAGGTAAACCCCGTGGAGGCCGCCCGCGACCTGCACCTCAGCGTGGACGAGCTCTTTTCCTTCAAGGAAATGATCATGGGCAAGATCGAGATCCTGAACCGCCTGCAGGAAAAGTGCTGCCACAATGTGGGCGACCTCGAGGAGGTGCTCTGGCGCATCAAGCGCGGCAATTCGGCCGCCATGCGCGCCAAGCAGGAGCTCATCCGCTCCAACTTGCGCCTTGTGGTCTCCATCGCCAAGAAATACACCAACCGCGGGCTCCAGTTCCTCGACCTTATCCAGGAAGGCAACATCGGCCTCATGAAGGCCGTGGACAAGTTCGAGTACCAGCGCGGCTACAAGTTCTCCACCTACGCCACCTGGTGGATACGCCAGGCCATCACCCGCGCCATCGCCGACCAGGCCCGCACCATCCGCATCCCGGTGCACATGATCGAGACCATCAACAAGCTCATCCGCACTTCGCGCTACCTTGTGCAGGAGCTGGGTCGCGACCCCACGCCGGAGGAAATCGCCGAGCGCATGGAATATCCGGTGGAAAAGGTCAAGAAGGTGCTCAAGATAGCGAAAGAGCCCATTTCGCTGGAAACGCCCATCGGCGACGAGGAGGACTCCAGCCTCGGGGACTTCATCGAGGACAAGAAGGCCGTGGCCCCGGCCGAAGAGGTCATCAACACCAAGCTGTCGGAACAGCTCGCCGCCGTGCTCGCGGACCTGACGCCGCGCGAGGAGCAGGTCCTGCGCAAGCGCTTCGGCATTGCCGAAAAGAGCGACCATACCCTCGAGGAAGTGGGCAAGCTCTTCAACGTGACGCGCGAGCGCATCCGCCAGATCGAGGCCAAGGCGCTGCGCAAGCTGCGCCATCCGGTGCGCAGCCAGCCCTTGCGGTCGTACTATGAGAACTGACGTGAAATCCCGGGCCGCGAAGCCGTGGCGCAGCCTCTGCGCCGCGGCGGCCCTTCTGGGGCTTTTGCTCTGCGCCTATTCGGCCCTGCGCGCGGAAGAGCAGCCCATGGCGCAGCCGGACGGCATGGTGGCCCACTGTTTTGACGGGGATACCTTCAAGCTCAGGGACAGGCGCGTGGTGCGTCTTGCGGGCATAGACTCGCCGGAGCTCGGCCGCGGCGGGACCATACCGCAATATTATGCCCGCGAGGCCAAGGCGGAGCTGGAGCGGCTCACCCGCGGGCAGCAGGTCTCCCTCTATTCCGCCGGGGTGAGCGACAGGGACCGCCACGGGCGCCTCGTGGCCGACGTGCGCCTTGCGGACGGCCAATCCCTCAATGACCTCATGGTCGCGTCCGGCGCGGCCTTCTTCTATCCTCACCGGGACCTGGGGCCGGAATTCCAGGAGCGCCTGCGCGAGCTCCAGGCCGAGGCCATCCATGAGCGGCGCGGCCTCTGGGCGCACCTGCTGGAGCTGCCGCTCGCGCAGGAGACCTATGTGGGCAATCGCGGCTCTTTGCGCTTTTTCCCGGTGAACTGCCCGGAGGCGCGGCACATCAAGCCGCGTAACCGCGTCCACTTCGGCACGCTCATGGACGCCTTCCTCGCCGGGTACGCGCCCGCGCGCGTCTGCCTGTTCTGGCCGGACGCTAAATAGGGCCACCGCGCTTATGGGCGTCCGGGGGCCCAAGTCCCCGGCTCAGAAGTCAAAAACCCAGTGCAAAAAGCGCTTGTGGACGCGGAGGCGGTACTCCGCCTGACGAACAAGTTGCGATGCCGGGCTGAAGAGGACTTCCGTGGCGACCGGGATGGCGCGCACGGGCGAGGCGCTGAGCAAGAGCCTGACATCCGGAAGTGCCCTTGCCATGAGCTCCGGCGTGATGCCCCAGCGGGCCTGCGCATCGGCATCGAGCGTCCCCCGATAGCCGGCAAACACATAGTTGACGCCCTTCACCGCCTCTTCAGGCGTCTTCACAAACTCCACGGCGCTCCCGATGCGCGCGGCCCTCGCTTCCAGCTCGATTATGTCCATCTGCGGGGGCACCGCGACGCGCAGGCTGAACGGGAACCACGCCGTGGTCTCGATGAGGGAGTACAGGGTACCGTTGGCGCAGCCCACCCAGGCCGCGGTCACGCCCTCGAGATGGCGCGAGAGGCGCAGCATGCAGGCAATGTCGGCGAGTGCGTGCGCCGGGTGGGCATCGGGGCTGCCCGCATTGATGACCGGAAAATGCGCGTCCACATCGGAGATGTTCCAGGTGGTCACAGGCAGGGCATAGGTATAGAGGCAGTCGAAGTAGTAGCCGAAAATGGGTATAAGGTGCGCCTGAAAGGTGCTCACTTCCTGATGCCAGTCGCCGGTGGGGCTGCCCTCAAAGATGGTCGTGCCGCCCATCTGGCGCACGGCGGCCGTGACGCAGAGGCGCTCCGGCAGCGAATGCCGGGCAAAGGCGAGCAACGCCACCTTTTCGGTCATGAAATCCGACTGCAGCTTGGCGTCCGGAATGCCGACGGCCTGCTGCACGAGCGTCCAGCTGGTTTCCGAACCCAGTTCCCTGATGGTCAGGATATTTCGCGGCATGGCTTCCTCCCGGATGTACTGCGCCGGCTGAAAAAGGTCAGCGGCCTGCGCCTCAAGACTAGCAGGCCCCCCGTGCCGTGTCCAGACCGGGCGCGCGGGACGCTGCACCGCGCGCCGCAGAAAAATTTTCGCGCCCCTCCCCGCCGCACCTGTCTTTTCAAGGAAAAAGAGCCGCCTCCTCAAGGGCCGCACACCTTGACAGCCCGCGCCGCTGAAACTACAAGAATCCGTGGGGGAACGCCCCTGGCGTTCTTCCGGTGGAACAGGCACGGAGCCTGCCGCTCCGGCCCGTCCCGGCGCAATCGCCGCCAATAACCCAAGGAGAGTACCATGGTCAAAGATCTTACCGACGCCACATTTGCCGAAGCCATGAAGAGCGACCTCCCGGTTTTCATCGATTTCTGGGCCCCCTGGTGCGGCCCCTGCCGGGCCATGGCCCCCATCATCGACGAGGTGGCCAAGGAATATGAAGGCCGCGTCAACTTCTACAAGATGAACGTGGATGAAAACCAGGCCACGCCGGCCCAGTACGGCGTGCGCGCCATTCCCACCATGGTCCTCATCAAGGGCGGCGACACGGTGGAGCAGGTCACGGGCGCCATCACCAAGGACGCCCTCAAGAAGATGGTTGATTCCAAGGCTTTGCCTAATGAAGGCGTTGCCTAATGTATGACGCCGTTATCGTTGGTGCTGGTCCTGCCGGCATAACGGCTGCCCTGTACCTGGCCCGCTCCGGCTGTTCGGTGCTCCTTTTCGAGAACCTGACGCCGGGCGGCCAGGTGCTCCTGACGGAAAAGCTGGAGAATTATCCCGGCTTTCCTCAGGGCATCAAGGGCTATGAGCTGGCGGATCAGTTTGCGGCCCACCTCACCGACCTGAACTCCATCGAGCGCCCCCAGGGCGAGGTGAGCTCCATCACGGGCCACGCCGGGGACTTCACCATCAAGGCCGAAGCGGGCGCGGACGAGTACCACGCCCGTGTGGTCCTCGTGTGCTCGGGCGCGCGTCACCGTACGCTCGGTCTGGAAAAGGAAGAGGCCCTCATCGGGCGCGGTGTTTCCTATTGCGCCATCTGTGACGGCAACTTCTACCGCAATCAGGTGGTGGCCGTGGCGGGCGGCGGCAATTCGGCCCTGGAGGAGACCCTGTACCTCGCCAACATCGCGTCCAAGGTGCACCTCATCCACCGCCGCAACGCCTTCCGTGGCTACCAGATCTATCAGGACAGGATCGCCGCCAATGACAAGGTGGAAGTGCACCTGAGCACTGTCATCGAGGCTTTGGAGGGCGAAAAGGAGCTCACCGGCCTTGCCCTGAAAAATGTGGCGACGGGCGCGCAGGAAATCCTGCCGGTGCACGGCCTCTTCATCTATGTGGGCTTCATCCCCCAGACAGGCTTCCTCCCCGAGGCCGTGGAGCGTGATCACCAGGGCTTCATCGTGACGGATACGGAAATGCGCACCAATGTGCCCGGCATCTTCGCCGCAGGCGATATCCGCTCCAAGCTCTGCCGCCAGGTGATCACCGCCGCGGGCGACGGCGCAACGGCCGCGCAGGCGGCTTTTGTCTTTCTGGAACAGCTCGATGGCTAAAAAACTGCTCCGTTGCTTCCTGTTGGCGCTCTCGCTGGGCGTGCTCTCCGGCTGCGGCATCATCGACATGATCTATCTGCCCCCCGCCGAAGACACGGCCCAGGAAATTTTTGAAGCGGCCAACGAGGCCATGAGCGAAAAGAACTATGTGCGCGCGGTGGAACTCTACAACAAGCTGCGCGACAACTATCCCTTCAGCCCCTACACCATCGACGCGGAACTCTCGCTCGGCGACGCCTACTTCCTCGACGAGGAATACGACCTCGCCGCCGAGACCTACAAGGACTTCGAGGCGCTGCATCCGCGTCATGATGCCATGCCCTATGTGCTCTACCAGACGGGTATGTCGCTCATGAAGCAATTCCGCTCCATCGACCGCGCCACCACGGAACTGCAGGAAGCCTACGACTGCTTCGACAGGCTTCAGCACGCCTATCCCGATTCGCCCTACGCCAAGAACGCCGAAGAAAATATGCTCAACTGCCGCAAGCTCATGGCGGAGCATGAGCTCTATATTGCGGAAGTCTTCTGGCACATGGGCAAGTACGGCCCGGCGTGGCGGCGCTACGAATTTGTGGCGGAAAACTTCAAGGATGTGCCCGAAGTGGCGGAGCACGCCAAGGAAAAGAGCATCGCCGCTTACCACAAGTTCCGCGCCGAAGTGGCCAAGGAAACGCGCGAAAAGCGTCAGGGCTCCTGGAAGAACTGGTTCACCTGGCTCTAGCGGTCCCACGCGCGAGCCACGAACGAATGGATGCCAAAGGGCTGCCGGCGAACTCCGGCAGCCCTTTCCTTATCATCAGCGGGAACCAAGGCCCAGATGAGCCGCTCCGGCGCGCGCTCCCCGAACGCCCGACAACGCCGCGCAAGTCCCTGCCGCTATAAGCGGGCGTAGTCCTTGTCACCCACCGGCTCCAGCCACTCGGTGGAGGCGTCCTCGCCCGGCACTTCCACGGCAAGGTGCACGAACCAGCTGTCTTTTGCCGCTCCGTGCCAGTGCTTGATATTGGCGGGAATCACGACCACATCCCCGGCCCGCAGCTCGCGGGCAGGCTTGCCCCATTCCTGATACCAGCCCCTGCCAGCGGTGCAAAGGAGTATCTGGCCGCCCTTTTCCGTGGCGTGGTGGATGTGCCAGTGATTGCGACAGCCTGGCTCAAAGGTCACATTGCCGATGGCAAGCCCTTCTTGCGTCAGCATGTTCAAATAACTCCGGCCCTGAAAAAACTGTCCGTAGGGATTGATCTCACCCCGGGCAAAAGGCCCCATGTCGTGTTCCGGCATCCGGCTTCCTCGTGTCTTGCAGTGTGCGCATGATGGTGATGTGCGGCTGTGGGACGCGCCCGCCCGCAAGCATCTTCAACACCCATAAAACGCGCAGGGGGGGCAGGCCACGCCCCCGCGTGTCCGGCCCCCCTTGCAGGACGCCCATTTTGCGGCGTCCTCCCCTTCCTTTCCCCCTGGGGAGGCTTGCTCCCCCATGTCCCCCCAATCAGGCAGGGACGAAATCGATGCTGCCGAGCAGGTGGTCCAGGTCCAGCAGTATCAGCAGGCGGTTGTCCAGCTTGCCGATGCCGCGGATATATTCGGAGCCGATGCCCGCCACCACCGGCGGCGGGTCCTCCACGGTGCTTTCGGGGATGCGCAGCACCTCGGATACACCGTCCACCAGGAAGCCCACGATCTTTTGCTCCAGCTCCATGACCACGATGCGCGTATTGCTGTCGGGCGTGTGCGCGGCCTTGTTGAAGCGGGTGCGCATGTTGATGACCGGGATGACCTTGCCGCGCAGGTTGATGACGCCCTCGATAAATTCCGGCGCGCGGGGCACCATGGTGATTTGCATCAGGCGGATGATCTCCTGCACGGCGAGAATATCCACCCCGAACTCCTCCTCGCCGATGCGGAAGGTGACGAGCTGGATAAGGTCGTCGTCGTGCGGATCATGGCCCGGAGACGTCGCAACCTGAGTCATGGCATATCCTCCTTGCACGGCGCATGTGCGCCGCCCTGGCATCCTTGTGCCTGCCTTATCGGCAGGCCGTGAAAAAACTTAGGACCACGGCCGCCTTCATCCGCCCCTGTGCCCCTGCGCGTCGCCCAGGCCCAGAAGCTTCCGCCAGCGGGGCAGACCCGCATCAAGGTCCAGATATTCCTCCGGGAGCGCAGGCGCGGCCGCTTCAGCGAGATGGCGGCGCACATCCTCGGGCGTTGCCGTGCGCGCAAGACCGGGCACATCCTGAATGGGGCAGAGGTCGAAGTCGTCCTCGGGGACCATGACCATGAGCGCAAGGCCCTTGAGGGCCGCCTCCAGCGAGGTCGTGGTGGAATTGGAGGTCCACACCGTCACGCCGGGCGAGAGCTCAAGCGCCAGGGGCGCGTCGCTGATGCGCACGCGGGACGCATCCGCGCCGAGCAGTTCCTGAAGGAGGTCCCGCACAGGCAGGTAGGGATGCGGCTTGACGGTGATGCTCCAGCCCGCCAGCAGGCCCTCGCGCCAGCACGCGGCAAAGAGGCGCAGGTGGGCCTCGGTCTCGTCCCGGAAAAAGCTCGTGAGCAAAAGCAGCCGCTTGCCGGGGCGGCCGTCCACAGGCTCGCCCGCTTGCGGCGGGAGGCCGTCCTCCACGGTGTGGGCGGGCCCCTTGTGCTCCGCCAGATAGAGATAGCGCAGGGCCTCTACCTCGCCCAGGCGCTCCGGGGGCATCCCGGCGTCGAGCCATTGGCGGCACGCGGAGCGGCCGTTGCCCTCGATGTGCTCGGGCTGGAACAGGGCGCAATCCGGCGCGCTGAAGGTGCGCGGGTCGTCAAAATAGCGAAAATCCGTGGGCCGGATGCTGGAATGCTGCGCCCCGATGACCGGCCCCGGTTCCGTTCCGCCCGCAGCGTGCGCCGGGGCCTTGAGCCGCGCGGCGCCGCGTGCTCGCATGGCAGTGGTCAGCATCCGCTCCCAGGGGCAGTTTTCCAGCGGGAACAGGGTCCAGCGTTGCGGGCCGCACCACCCGGCATAGCGGTTGAAGGCCCGCTGTTGCAGGCAACGCTCAAGGGCGCGCCAGCCCCGGAAGGATTCCGCCCAATCCGCTTTGGCATAGCGCCAGAAATTGAGCTTGGAGCCCGCAAATCGGCAGGCGGCCGCCGCCTGCGCCTCGATGCGCGCGCTTGCCACGCAAAGGCGCAGCCAGCGCGCAAGAGCGCCCCACACATCGCCTGCGCCGAGAAATTCCTCCAGATAGTGGAAGGAGAGGCCGTCCTTCTTGGTCTTGCGAAAGAGGTCGCGCAACTTGAGGCACTGGCTGAAACTGAGCTGTGGCGAGGGAAAGCGGATGAAGAGCCAGCGCACAAAGTGGCCGCCCTGCGGGTATTCGCGCCTGGCGCAGGCATCGAGCGCGTCATGCAGCGACTCCCAGTAGCGGGAGCGAAAGCACCCGTGCGCCGCAGCCTGCAAATCCACATTGGGAAAATAGGTCACGATGGTGGCGGCCGGGCCTGCTTCAGGGGATGGCGGCCCCACCGGCAGCAGAGCTCCGGCAAAAGGGAGCTTCCGGCGCACCGTCCACCACCAGTGGACATAGCGCGCCAGCGCGCGCACCGGCGCCGGGCACAGGGCATAGAGCCGCCGGGCAAGCGAGGGGGCCTGCGTTCCGCGCGCCTTCTGGCCCGGGGAAATCGCGGAAAATTCCCGCCCGGTGGCGGCGCAAAATCCGGCGAGCGTGGCCCGCAGGTCCGCATCGCCGCCCATAAGGCGCAGCGCGGTACAGCCTTCGGCCTCCATGAGCCGCTCAAGGCACCGCAACTTGTAGATGGTATAGAGGTTGGGCGTCATCTTGGGGTGCCGCTCATAGAGCAGGGAGCACCACCACATGGAAGGCTCCTCCCCGCAGCAGAGACGCACCTGCAATTCCTCGCGCTGCGTGCCCCCGCCCGTGGGAAGCCGCCCCATGTCATAGGCCCAGGCCATGTGCTCGGCGCGGATGGAGAACAGGTCGGCGTGGAGGCGTTCGGGGATGGAGACGCTCCCGGCCTCCGCCTGCCAGTCGTCCCAGAGGGCCACCAGCGTGTCCGCGCCGGGCGCGGGCAACCCCTTGTCCTTCCGGGCGCCCCCCTTGCCGGTCAGCAGGAGGAGCTCTTTCACTGCTCTCCCCCCTCGCGCCGCGTGGCGAGCGCACGGGCAATGGATTCACTGTAGGGCGGCCGGAGCACGCCGGCTTCGGTGACGATGCCGCCGATGAGCGCCGCCGGGGTGACGTCAAAGGCGAAATTCAGCACGGGCATGCCCGCGGGGGTGATGCGGCGGCCGCCCATGTGGGTGACTTCATCCGCGGGCCGCTCCTCGATGGGGATGGCCGCGCCGTCGGGCGTGGCGGCATCGATGGTGGAAAGCGGCGCCGCCACATAGAAGGGAACGTGGAAGTGCTGCGCCAAGATGGCCACGCCGAGGGTGCCAATCTTGTTGGCGGTGTCGCCATTGGCGGCAATGCGGTCCGCGCCGACCACCACCGCCTGCACCATGCCCCGGCTCATGAGGTGCGCGCAGGCATTGTCGCAGGCCACGGTGACGGGGATGCCGTCCCGGGCGAGCTCCCAGGCCGTGAGGCGCGCGCCCTGAAGAAAGGGCCGCGTCTCGTCGGCGATGACGCTGATGCGCTTCCCCTGCTCCACCGCCGCCCGGATGACGCCAAGCGCCGTGCCGTAGCCTGCCGTGGCAAGGGCCCCGGCATTGCAGTGGGTGAGCACCTGGTCGCCGTCATGGAGCAGGTCGGCCCCGAAGCGGCCGAGGCGGCGGCAGAGCGCTTCGTCCTCCTGCTGGATGGTGAAAGCCTCGCGGTCAAAGAGCACGATGATTTCCTCGGGGGCCAGTGCGCCCCCGGCTTCCGCCGTTGCAAGGACATGGCGCATCCGCGCCACCGCCCAGCCGAGGTTGACCGCCGTGGGCCTTGCCCGCGCGATGCGGTCAAGATCCCCCTCCAGGCGCTGGCGGCCTGCCGCACCCGCATCTGCAGCGGCGCAGCGTGCAGCCAGCGCGCAGCCGAAGGCCGCTGTCACTCCGATGGCGGGCGCGCCGCGCACGACCATGGTTTTCAGCGCGTCGATGACCTCATCCGGCGTGCGGCAGGCCACATCCGCCTCCACTTCCGGGAGACGGCGCTGGTCAAGCAGGTGCAGGACGCCCTCGCGCGCGTCAAAACGGATATGGCTGTCCACGGCCTTTCCTCCATCCCGCCCGGACTATTGCCGTTTGGCCGCAAGGTCGCGCAGGGGGGCCATGCGCGGGTCACCCTGGTCCGGGGCGCAGCCGCACTGCCCTTCATTGAGGTTGGTGCCGCATTTGGGGCAGAGGCCCTTGCAGTCCTCCCGGCAGAGCGGCGCCACGGGCAGGGCCAGCATGAATTCCTCCCAGCACACCGCGGCGAGGTCCAGCATGGGCGAGTGCCGGTCATACACCACATGGCTGGCGCCATCCGGGGCGGCATCGGCATTGGCCGCGTTTTCTTCCTCGGGGATTTCCTCAAATTCCTCGATGGCGGCGTCGATGGCCACCGCCGCGTCCTCGGCGCAACGGTTGCACGGCACCACGACCCCGCCTGTGAGGCGACCGCGCACAAGGCAGCCGTCCTCGGTGGGGACGACATTGATGCGCGCCTCAAGGGGGCGCTCGATGCGGCAATCCATATGAAATTCCTTCAGGGGGCCGAGCCAGATTTCCTGGTCGTCCAGCGTGAATTCCTTGCCGCCCGGAGGCAGGTCATTGATGGAAACAAGATACTTGCGCATAAGTCCCTCATTCCGGGCGCCCTGAGCGCCCGCTTGTAAGTGCCACCGTCATTGCCCGGTGACGAGCAGGGCAACAGCCAGGCCCAGAAATACCAGACCCGCCAGCCGGTTGATGAAAATCTGCCCGCGGCGCGAGGCGTTGAAACGCCTGGCGAGTCTGCCGCCCAGCGCGGCCACGGAAAAAAACACCAGCATCGTCGCCACGATGAACAGGCAGCCGAGCACGACCACCTGCAAGGGCACGCTGCCGCGCTCAGGTTCGCAAAATTGGGGCAAAAAAGCCAGAAAGAAGAGGCACACCTTCGGGTTGGTGACGTTCATGAGGATGCCGCGGCGATAGAGCGCGCCATAGCCGGGAAAAGCCGCCGCGCCGTGCGGGCCCTCGTCCGCATTTTCGGGCACGCGCGCGAGCGCCGCGCCGGAGCGGAAGGCCAGCCACGCGAGATAGATGAGGTAACAGGCGCCCAAAATCTTGAGCACCCAGAAGGCCGTGGGCGAACTCTGAAAGATCACGGCCACGCCCAGCGCCACGGCCGTGGTGTGGACGCAGAGACCTGTGCACAGCCCCAGCGTTGTTATAATGCCCGCGAGGGCACCGTACAGGGCCGACTGGGTGAGCACGAAGATATTGTCCGGCCCCGGCGCAAGGGAAAGCACCAGTGCCGCCGCAAAAAAGGCCCCCGCGATCTCCGGGCTCAGCATGGAGCGTCCTCCGACAGCGTGAGGCCCCCGCAGAGCATGAGCAGCTTCTGCGCGCGCGGCCGCGCCTTGACCGCGCGCTCGAGCCTGAGCGCCGCCCCCTTGTCCGGGCAGGCAAGGCTTGCGGTGAGACGCACCGGACGCCGCCCCCGCGTATAGCGCGCCCCGCCGGGCAAAAGACCGTTATGCTGGGCCACGCGGCGCGCAAGGTCGCGGGTGATGCCGCAATAGAGTGTGCCGTCCCCGCACTCCAAGAGATAGACATGCCAGATGGCGCCCCCGGCGGGAGAAGTGTTCATCCGTTGAAGCCGCCTGCCAGCCACGCCGTGAGCATGAAGGAAATGAACCAGTTGCCGAGCCGCCAGTTCCACGGGTTGGGCTGGCGCCCCTCAACCAGACGCCGCATGGCGCGGATGCTGCCCGCAATGCTGCCGATGACATGAAAAACCACAAAGCCGATGGCCGCCAAAAGCCCGAATTGCGACAGGCAGACAAGAAAGAGGGCCAAAGTGATGCAAGGCGCAAGGCAGCCCGCGCCGTCCGCGCCCGTGGCTGTCCAGACGCGGCCGAAGCCCGCGCCGCCATTGCTGAATACGCCGCCCACGCGATAGAAACGGCCGCCCGTTGCGCCGCCCTGCGACCAGCCGTTCCCGGCGCCTCCGGCATTGCCCCAATGGCTGCCACCCGTGCCCGCCCCGCCAGTTCCGGCAGAAGCGCGCCCGGAAGCAGCGCCCCCCGTTTCTTCCGGGCCCAGCACCTCGGCATCGAGGACGCGGCCGCGCCCGGCCCGCGGGCCGGGGAGCAGGGCGCCGTTTCCGGCCTTCTCATCAGGGTCAGGGGCCATGCCTTTCCTCCGCTCTTGGGTTTCCGCTTCCGTTTGTGCCGCGCGCGGTTCACGGCGTCAAGCGCGCTCCGGGCCTGACGGGGCCTCCACCAGCAGGGCCGCCAGATCCATCACATTGGTGCGCGTGGGCCCGGTAATGAGCAGGTCGCCCGCCGCCACAAGGGCCGCGTTGCTGTCATTCTTCTCCAAAAAGGCTTGTGCCGCCTTTCTGCCGCCCATGCGGGCGACGCTTCCGGCATCAACAAAGCCGCCCGCGGCGTCCGTGGGGCCGTCGGTCCCGTCCGTGCCCGCGAAGATGCCGCTGATGCCGGGCACATTTTCCAGCGCAAGCGCCGCAGCCAGCGCCATTTCCTGGTTGCGGCCGCCAAGGCCCTTGCCCCTGAGTGTCACCGTGGTCTCGCCCCCGGCCAGCAGGCAGACGCTCCGGTCGCCGGGCCTGAGGGTGGCGGCCACCTGCCGGGCCCCGGCCACCAGATCCGCAGCCACGTCACGCGCTTCTCCGGTGAGGCTGTCCGTCAGGATGCGCGCCTCCATGCCAAGGGCCCCGGCCTTCGCCGCCGCGGCTTCCAGCGCCTGCCGATTGGTGGCGGCGAGCACGTTGCAGACGCGCTCAAAGAGCGGGTCACCGGGCTTGGGCGTTTCGGGGATGCGCCCGGCAGCCCCGGCCATGAGGCGCTCCCGCGCAGGCGCGGGGATCTGCTCAAGAATATGGTAGCGATCCAGTATCTCAAGGCACTGGGCGAAGGTGCTAGGGTCCGGCGAGGTGGGCCCGGAGGCAATGACATCCAGCGCGTCACCCACCACATCGGAAACGATGATGCCGAGCACGTCCGCGCCGTTGGCGGCCGCGGCGAGCTGGCCGCCGCCGAGGGAGGAAAGGTGTTTGCGCACGGCATTGACCTCGTGGATGGTCGCGCCGCATTGCAGGAGCAGGTTGGTGGTGGCCTGAAGGTCCCCGAGGGTGAGGCCGGGAGCAGGAGCCGCCGTGAGCGCGCTGGCCCCGCCGGTGAGCAGGCAGATGAGCAGGTCCCCGGGGGCGCAGTCATGCGCGATTTCCAGAATGCGCCTTGCGGCCGCCACCCCGGCGGCGTCCGGCACGGGATGGGCCGCCTGGGCCATATCCATATGCCGAAGCGGCAGGTGATGGCCGTACTTGACAACCACAAAACCCTCGGCGATATGCGCGCCAAGGAGATTTTCCAGCGCCTGCGCCATGGGGGCCGCGCCCTTGCCCGCGCCCACCACGCGCACGCTCCCCCGGTCAAGGTCCCAGCTGCGGCCGCCCGCTTCGAGGCGCCTGCCCCCAGCCGCAAGATGGACGTGGCGCGTCACGGCGGCGTCCGGCGCCACCGCGGCCAATGCGGCCGCAAAAATTTCCCGCAATTCCTCGCGCCTCTTGTTGTGCCCTTCTGTCATGGCTGCCCCTCTCTTGTGCGTCCTGCTCCCTTCCGCATACCAGAGACAGCGCCGCTTGTCATGGAATCTTCCCGGACCGGGCCCGGACCGCGCGTGGCAGGCTTGGAATTTCCTCCCGGCTGGACTATCCTTTGCGCGGAACACCTCCCTCCCATTTCTTACAGGGGCCCCACATGGATGCCGCTTTTTTCGACCTGGACGGAACGCTGCTGGACACGCTGGCCGACATCGGCGGCGCCTGTAACCGGATGCTCGCGGCCCACGGCTTTCCGCAACATGCCATAGCGGCCTATGCGACCATGGTGGGCAACGGCTTTACGCGCACTGTGGAGCGGGCGCTGCCCCCCCAGGTGCTTGCCGCGCTCTCACCGAAGGAGCGCGAGGAACTGACGGACGAGGCTCGCGCCCAGTATGCCGCGCACCTCTACGACCAGACCGTGCCCTATCCGGGAATGACGGAAGCGCTGGCGGAGCTTGCAGGCAGGGGCATGGTGCTCGCGGTGCTTTCCAACAAGCCCGACGCATGGACAGAACCCATCATCCGCCACTTTTTCCCGGATATTCCCTTTGCGCTCATCCACGGCGCGCGCATCGGGCTCCCCCTCAAGCCTGACCCACATGTGCCGCTTGCCATGCTGGCCGAGCTGGGCCTCGAAGCCCAGCGCTGTGCCTATGTGGGCGACTCCGACGTGGATATGCTCACCGCGCGCAATGCGGGGATGCTGCCCGTGGGCGCGGCCTGGGGCTTTCGCGGCGCTCCGGAACTGCGCGCCGCCGGGGCGCGCCTCCTGCCGGAGCGCCCGGCGCAACTCCCTGAACTTTTGTGCCCGCCCTGTGCGGAGAAGTGAGGTAGCCATGCTTCGGCCTGTCATTGAAATCGATGAGGAAAAGTGTAACGGCTGCGGCAAGTGCATCCTTGACTGCGCCGAAGGCGCGCTCTCCATTGTGGACGGCAAGGCGCGCCTCATCAGCGACGTCTACTGCGACGGGCTCGGGGCCTGTCTCAACTGCCCGCAGGGAGCCTTGACCCTGACCATGCGCGAGGCAGCGCCCTTTGACGAGGCCGCGGCGCTGGCCGCCAAGGAAAAGCGGGAAGCGGCCGGCAAGGCCTGTGCTCCCGGCGGCTCATGTCCGGGGAGCGCCGCGCGCACGCTCAAGCCCCTGGCCCCGCTTGGTGGCACCGAGGCGCAAGCCGCCCCGGCGCATTCCCCGGAAGCGGGCACGGTGATGGCGCATCTCCCCGCATGGCCCGTCAAGCTGGCCCTTGTGCCGCCCTCGGCCTCCTTCCTGCACGGGGCGCGCCTTCTGCTCACGGCCGATTGCGCGGCCCTTTCCCTGCCGGACCTTCACGCCCACTGGCTCATCGGGCACATTCCCCTGCTCGCCTGCCCCAAGCTGGAGAGCCATGACCTCATCCGCGAGCGCCTTGAGAACATTCTCAGGGAGGGCGCGCCTTCCGCCATCACCGTGCTGCGCATGAGCGTGCCCTGCTGCGGGGCGCTCGCGCGCCTCACCGAACAGGCCATTTCCACCATTGGGAGCAAGATCCCGCTCAAGGTATATACTGTGGAGCTGCCGTAGAGGCATCCCTTTCCTGCCTCAAGCCGCCCTCTTACTGGGGGTGGCCGCATTGACAAATCCTAGCAAAGCGCTATGATTTCAGGAGCAGCCCGGCAAAAGCCGAGGCCCTGGAGAGGACGATGCCCATCAAGATCCCGGCAGACCTTCCCGCCCGCGCGGCGCTCACGAGCGAAAACATCTTCGTGATGACGGACGAGCGCGCNANCCNGCAGGANATCCGCCCGCTGGAGATNGCCATCGTCAANCTCATGCCCACCAAGATTGCCACGGAGACGCAGCTTNTGCGCCTGNTGGGCAATTCCCCCATNCAGGTCAACATCACCCTNNTNNGGACNGCGGCGCACGANTCGCGCAACACNCCCGTNCAGCATCTTGANCGCTTNTACAAGACCTTTGCNGAGATACGCCACNANAGTTTCGACGGCATGNTCATCACCGGCGCGCCCGTGGAACACCTGCCCTTNGANGAGGTGGACTACTGGGACGAGCTNGTGGAAATCATGANCTTTGCGCGNGAGCGCGTCTATTCCACGCTCTACCTNTGCTGGGCNGCGCAGGCGGCGCTNCANCACTTTTACGGCATNCCCAAGNATGTNNTNCCNGAAAAGNTNTCGGGCATCTTCTGCCANGAGGTNCTCAAGCCCNAGTGCCGCCTCTTCCGNGGCTTTGACGANGAATTTCTCGCGCCGCACTCCCGCCACACCGAGGTGCGNACGGANGANGTGGTGCGCCATCCCGAANTGCGCATCCTGGCGGAATCCGCCGANGCGGGCCTTGCCGTGGTGGAAAGCCGGGACCAGCGCCANGTGTTCATGACCGGGCATCTNGANTATGACCGCGNNACCCTGGACGCCGAATACCGGCGCGACCTCGCCCGNGGGGACGCNCCGNCCGTNCCGCGCCACTACTATCCNGGNGANGACCCNGACGTCATGCCCTACATGACCTGGCGGGCGCACGCGCACCTNTTTTACAGCAACTGGCTCAACTATTACGTNTANCAGGAAACGCCCTTCAGCCTNAGCNCCCTCNCCCCNGCNGGCGCNGNGNGCGCTTCCTGAGAGCAGGACCGNCGCAAAGGAGACGCCCCNNCCCATGCGCTTTTCCACAAGAACCCGCTATGGCCTGCGCTTTTTGCTGCGCCTGGCCGCCCAGCCGCCCGGAAGCCNGCTCCAGCTCGGCCAGGTCGCCCGGGAGGAGCGCATCTCCCCNGGCTATCTCGAGCAAATCGTCCGGGCGCTCAAGCCNCTCGGCATTCTCAAGGCCGTGCGCGGCACGGGGGGNGGCTATGCCCTGGCGNGGCCCGCCTCCGAAATCAATATGGAAGATGTTTTCCTGCANCTGGANGGCGANATAGCGCCCGTGCGCTGCCTCACCACCAGNAAGCCCTGCGCCCATGAGGGCCNGTGCTCCACGCGGGCCTTCTGGCAGGCGCTGGACAGGCACATGCGCGANTTTTTGCGCAACTGCACCTTGCAGGAAATGAGCGAACAGTGCAACAATACCCCCGGCGCAGCCCCGGCCCGTGCAGGNGGCGAGCGCCCCATTTCAGGAGGATCACCATATGTGGAATTACACTGAAGCCGTCCATGACCACTTNCTGCANCCGCACAANGCGGGNCCGCTNGCCGATGCCAACGCCATCGGCGAAGTGGGCAGCCTCGCCTGTGGCGACGCGCTCAAGCTCTACCTCAAGATCAATGACAAGGACGTCATCGAGGACGCCAGCTTCGAGACCTTCGGCTGTGCCAGCGCCATCGCNTCNAGCTCCGTGCTCACGGACATGATCAAGGGCATGACCGTGGACGAGGCCCTGAAGCTCACCAACAAGGANATCGCCAATGCCCTCGGNGGCCTGCCNAAGCAGAAGATGCACTGCTCNGTCATGGGCCAGGAGGCGCTGGANGCGGCCATCCGCCAGTGGAAGGGCGAGCCCGCGGTGCCCCACGCCCATGAGGAGGGCAAGCTCGTCTGCAAGTGCTTCGGCGTGACCGACGCCCAGATCATCCGCGCCATCCGCGAAAACAATCTCAAGACGGTNGAGGAAGTNACGGCCTANACCAAGGCGGGCGGCGCGTGCGGCGANTGCCTTGACGANATCGCCGAGATNCTCGCGGCCGAGCTCAAGCAGAAGCCCGTGAAGGAGCTNAAGCCCNGGCCGAAGCTCACCAATGTGCAGCGNATGCAGCAGGTGCTCAAGGTCATCGANGAGGANATCCGGCCCCAGCTCGCGGCCGACGGCGGCNACATCGAGCTCATCGACGTGGACGGCAAGCGCGTGGTCGTGTCCCTGCACGGCCGCTGCTCGCAGTGCCGCTCGAGCAACGTGACCATCGCCAACCTGGTGCAGCGCCTCCTGCGCGAGCATGTGGAACCCGACATTGTGGTGGAGGAGGCCTAAGCCATGGAAGTCGTGTATCTGGACAACAACGCCACCACGGCCGTCGCGCCGCAAGTGCTTGAGGCCATGCTCCCCTATCTCGGGGATCTGTACGGCAACCCCTCGAGTATGCACACCTTCGGCGGCCAGGTGGGCGATGCCGTGGAGATGGCGCGCGAGCAGATAGCGAACCTGCTCGGGGCGCAGCCGGACGAGATCATCTTCACCGCCTCCGGGTCCGAGGGCGACAACACCGCCATCTGGTCCGCCCTGCAGAGCCGTCCGGAGCGGCGGCACATTGTCACCACCCGCGTGGAGCACCCGGCCGTGCTCAGCGTCTGCCGCTACTGGGAGACTCAGGGCTACCGCGTGACCATGCTCGGCGTGGACAGCAAGGGCCGCCTCGACCTTGAGGAATATTCCGCCACCATCGGGGACGACACGGCCATCGTGTCCATCATGTTCGCCAACAACGAAGTGGGCAACATCTATCCCATTCAGGAAATGGCGGAGCTCGCGCGGGAGCGCGGCGTCCTCTTCCATACGGACGCCGTGCAGGCCGTGGGCAAGATCCCCATCGACCTCCGGCACCTGCCGGTGGACATGCTCACCCTCTCCGGCCACAAGATCAACGCGCCCAAGGGCATCGGCGCGCTCTATGTGCGCAAGGGCGTGCGCTTCCGGCCGCTCGTGCGCGGCGGCCACCAGGAGCGCGGCAGGCGCGCGGGCACAGAGAACGTGCCCTATATCGTGGGCCTGGGCGTGGCCGCGCAGCTGTGCGCGCAATTCATGCAGGAGGAGCGCGTGGATGTGGCGCGCCTGCGCGACAAGCTGGAAAGCGGCCTTCTGGCGCGCATCCCCGAGTGCCGCGTCAATGGCGACATCGAGCACAGGCTGCCCAACACGAGCAATATCTCGTTCAAGAACGTGGAGGGCGAGGCCATCCTGCTCATGCTCGACCGCCTGGGCATCGCGGCCAGCTCAGGCTCGGCCTGCACTTCTGGGAGCCTCGAGCCCTCGCATGTGCTGCGGGCCATGGGCGTGCCCTTCAACTATGCCCACGGCTCCATCCGGCTCTCCCTCTCCCGCTACAACACCGCGGACCAAATCGACTATGTGCTCGACAAGTTCCCCGGCGTCATCGAGACCCTGCGGGCTATTTCGCCCTTCAAGGGATAGATGAAGGAGAGGGGCTCCCGGCTGGGAGCTCCGTACAAAAGCCCCGGTCCTCCTTTTGTGGCTGGCCGGGGCTTTTGCGTGGCGTTCCTGCAAAAGAAAGAAGTCCGGGATGTTGTGATGGCCCCGGACTTCTTTACAATCTTTTACGCTGGGGAACGCCCTGCTTCGGGCGCCCACCTCATTAGGTCTTCTCGCTCACCTCGACGCAGAAGGCTGATTCCCCACATGGGCCATACCCGTGCCATAGTCATAAATTTCCCAAAAATTGCGCGGATCTTGGGGAATCGCCGTAAACTTGCCGTTATTGTCCACTATGTACGCCACCGGCATGTTTTCGGGCGCCGCTACGGTGAGCGGCGTGCCCTGGCCCTGGATGAGCAGCGCATAGGCGGCGGTCGTGCCGGATTCCGAAGGGAAGGCGCAATAGCCGCCGATACTCAAGGTGAAGCCGTCCGCGCCTATCTCGCCACGGCTGCCACCCACGGCCTCGCGCATATCGCACACGCCGCCATTAAAGCCATAAAGATAGGCACGGGCCGTGACGATTTGCCGGGTCACGGGGTCGACATCCGCATAAAACCAGGCGTTGCCGCCTGTGCCTGCCGGGCCCAGCATCCCGAAAACGCTGCCCTTGAAGGTGGAGCCGCGCTTCAAAGCGCCGGGGAAATTGGCCTGCGGCGCGGCGGTCGTAGTGTAGGGGCCGACGGAATCTAGCGTGCCGAAAAGGCGCACCTGCCCGGGGGGCACTGGCGGAATGTCGGCGCGGGTGACGGGCTGGTCCATGACGAGGTTGAGGCTGGAGGGCGGGTTCCAGGATTTCAGCGCGCCGCCCTCAAAGAAGTTTTCCACCGTCTCCTCGTTGAGGACGATGGTCCCCTCAGGGGTTTCCGCGCAGGCGCAAAGCAAGAGCAGGAGCAGCGCGCAGGCCAGAAGCCGGCCGTGCAGCCGGACCTTGCGCTGTGCAGCAGGGCGGATATTTTCCCTTGCAGAAATTGGCGCCTTCATACCCTACCCGCGTCCTTTGTGTTTCTTGCCGTCCACCATATGCGGCTCATATTCATAGGCGCGCGCAAAATTGGGCGAAGTCACAAAAAAATCCGCGCTGGAGCGGTTGAGGGCAATGGGCACATCATACACCTGGGCAATGCGCAGGAGTGCCTTGACGTCAGGGTCGTGCGGCTGCGCCGTGAGGGGGTCCGAAAAGAAGATGACCATGTCGAGCCTGCCTTCGGCGAGCGACGCGCCAATCTGCTGGTCGCCGCCGAGGGGGCCGCTGAGGAAGGATTTGACACGAAGGCCCGTCGCTTCCTGTATGAGGCGCGAAGTCGTGCCCGTGCCGCAAAGGTCGTGGCGCTCCAGCGCGTCCTTGTGCTGCATGCACCAGTCGATGAGCCCTTCCTTCATGTTGTCATGGGCGATGAGCGCAATGCGCTTGGTGTCCTTGACAAGTCTTGCCATGCTTCCCCTCCCCGTGCGCGCCAGTGCCCCGCCGTCAGTTACTCCATGCAGGAGGCATCGGCGGCGTTTTCGGCGCATTTGCCCATAAGTGTAGTCGATTGGCGTATTTTGGCAAGAGTGTCACGCGCCTGCCGAAAGCCCCCCTGATGTGGCGGAAAGACGGGCCATAAAAAATTCCGCCAAGGCTTGCGGCCATTGGCGGAATTTCGGAAAAAAACCGGTAGAATGGACGTTTACGAATATCATTTAAATACAACTAATTTCATTACCTAATTTATCAGAGAAAATTTTTCGTTACCCCATGCCTTCCCCATTTTTGCAGTGCTCCCCTTAAGCTGAGGCACCGGGGCCCCTCCACGCTTCGCCTGTTTTCCATCAGCCCTGGGCGCCTTTTCCTGCCAGCTCGGCCTCCATGCAGGCCCGAAGCGCAGCGTTCATACGCGACTGATAGCCTTTGCCCTTGGACTTGTAGTAGCGGACAATATCCGCATCAAAACGGGCGGTAATGGTCTGCTTGACCTCCCGCTTCTGCGCCTTGCGGAATTTTTCCAGAAGCGTCTCTCCGGGAATGTCCTTGAGGCGCACGGCCCCTGCAAGCTGCCTGTCCGTCAGCGGTGGATTGTCCGAATCAGAGAGGGCGTTAGCCTCGATTTCTTCCTCAGTCATCGCGCCAAGCCTATCCCAGTCAGTGCCGGAATGAACGGCCTTCATAGAGCTGTACCTCATACTTGTTTGCCAGTCGAGCGGAAATGATGCGGGTAGTGCTGCCCCTCTCCGTAAAAACCACAATGGCAACGAGCGGGCCTCGAAGTCGGCCAATGATCCTGAACTTGTCCTCAACCTCACTGTGGGCAGCGTCAAAAACGAGCATGGCCCGCTCATCCTCAAAAACCGCTACAGCATCCTCAAAGCAGATGCCGTGCTTTTTTCTGTTGGCGGCATCTTTTTGGCTATCCCACTCAAAGCTGCCTGTGGATGAGGCGTGCCGCGTAAGCATGGGAAAAATGTATGGACATTCTGTACATACGTCAAGATGCCTCTATCCAGACTTCCTCATGCGCTGCCAATGACTATAATGACAACATGGACAACCAGCGTGCCCTTAAAATCAAGAAGTCCAAGGCTTTTGAGACAACCTTGGACTTCCTTGACAACATGTTGGTAGCAAGGGAGGGATTTGAACCCCCGACACTGCGGGTATGAACCGCATGCTCTGACCAACTGAGCTACCTTGCCGCAACGCCCTATCTACGCGACTTACCGGCGCTTGGCAAGCGATTTTTGCGCGTCCGCACGGGCGTCCCGTTCAACGCACCATGAAATAATACACAAAGGGCGCGAGCAGCAGACGGTAGATGGCAAAAGGCACAAGGGTCATCTTGCCGACCAGGGCCACAAAGGCCTTGACCGCCAAGAGAGCGGAAACAAAGGCGCCGATCATGCCCACTGCGAAAAAGGGGATGTCCGCCGCCGTGAACAGGGAAAAATTCTTGAGCAGATCATAGCCCGTGGCGGCCATCATGATGGGCACGGCGGCGATGAAGGAATATTCCGCAGCAAGCGCGCGCCGCGCGCCCAAAATCATGCCCCCCATGATGGTGGCCGCCGAGCGCGAGAAGCCGGGCCACAGCGCCAGGCACTGAAAACAGCCGATACCCAGCGCCATGCGCGGGGTAAGCTCGTCCAGGCTCACGCAGGTGGGCTTTTCCCTGCGCCGCTCCACAAGGATCATGCAGAGGGCGCCAACCACCAGGGCCGCCAGCACCGTGGAGGGCCGGAACAAATAGTGTTTGATATAGGAATGGAGCAGCAGCCCGGCCACGCAGGCGGGCAGTGACGTGAGAAAGAGCAGCCACAGGCCGCGCGGCCCGGCAAAACGCACATAGGGCTGCGGCCTGATGAGACCCATGAAGCGCTTCCAGTAGAGGACCACCACCGCCATGATGGCCCCGAGCTGGATGACCACCTCGAAGGTGGCCGCCTTTTCGCCGGTGAAGTGGAGCAAATCGCCCACGAGGATAAGGTGCCCGGAAGAGGAGACCGGGAGAAACTCGGTCAGCCCCTCCACAATGCTCAGGATGAGCGAGGTCAGCAAATCGTCCATAAGGTCCCGGCCCCGGCGGGGCGAAACTTGCGGCCTTGCCAGCAGTGCGGCCCATGCCTATGTTTGCAAAAAAGGAATGTCATGCCGACCATCATCCATCACAGCGAACTGGTGCGCCGCGCCCTTATCTATCTGGACGAGGCGGGTATGCGCTGCCCGGAAAAACAGGTGACGCTCCTCCTGGACGAGGCGGGTATGCGCTTCAATCTCTCCCCGGCCGAAGCCGCGGACCTTGAGCGGCTGTTCCGCCACGCCCCGTGCGGCCCTGAGCAGCCTGCGGCCGCCAGGGACAGGAACTGACGCGCGCAGGCACGGCAATCAGGCGGACTTTTTCCGGCGCCGCTAGGAAATGGGGCTCCCTGCAGGAACTGCCTCATCGGGCGTGACCAAGCGGCAGCAGTCGCCCTCGCCCGCGGTGAGCACCATGCCGCAGGACATGAGCCCGCGAATCTTGCGCGGCGCGAGGTTGAGCACCGCGCACACCTGCCGCCCGACGAGGTCCTCCGGCGAATAGTATTCCGCTATGCCGGAGAGTATCTGCCGGGGCTCGGGCTCGCCAAAATCAATGAGCAGCCTGAGCAGCCTGTCCGCCTTGGGGTGGCGTTCCGCCTCGACAACTGTCCCCACCCGCAAATCCAGGGACTTGAAGGTGTCGAAGCTGATTTCCGGGAGCGGCGCTGCGGGCGTCTCGGCCGTCTTTTTTTCAACCTTTACTTGAACTTTTTGGGATGCCTGAGGACTGTGCGCTGTTGCCGCCTCTTTCTCCGCCATTTGAGCCGGGTCGATGCGCGGGAACAGGTTGGACGCCGGAGCCGCCTTGGCCCCAACCCTGAGCCCGGCGAGGCTTACGGCCTCGGCCGCCAGGTCCCGCGTGGGCGGGGTGCCGTCGTCGGGCATCTCCTCGCCAAGCTGGGCGAGCATGGCACGAGCGGCCTTCGGCATCACGGGCCACAGGCAAAGCGCGACCTTGCGCATGGAGGCGAGCAGGATGTGGAGCACACTCGCGAGCCGCTCCTGCTGGCCGGCCTTGGCAAGGGCCCAGGGGGCCTCGCTGTCCACATACTTGTTGAGGGCGCGCACAAGCTCCCACAGGGCTTCGAGGGCCTGGGCAAAGCGCGCGTTGCGGAAGAGCTGGAGATAATTTTCCATGGCCGTGGCGCACAGCTCGGCGATGGCCCGGTCCGCCTCCGTCTGCACGATACCCGCGGGGATGCGGCTTTCGCAGAACTTGGCGGTCATGGAGAGCACGCGGCTGTAGAGATTACCGAGGTCATTGGCGAGGTCCGCGTTGATGCGGCTTACAAGGGCCTCCTCGCTGAAGCTGGCGTCCGAGCCGAAGTGCATCTCGCGCAGGAGAAAATAGCGGAAGGCGTCCAGCCCGTAGCGCTGGCCCATGTCGAGCGGGTCCACCACATTCCCGAGGGATTTGGACATCTTGGTGTCGCGCACGAGCCAGTAGCCATGCACGTTGAGATGCCGGTACAACGGCAGCCCTGCCGCCTTGAGCATGGTGGGCCAGAACACGGCATGGGGCTTGAGGATATCCTTGGCGACCAGGTGTTCGCCAGGCCAGTAGCGCGCGAAATCAGGGCCGTCCGGCCAGCCCAGGGCGCTGATATAGTTGATGAGCGCGTCAAACCAGACATAGCACACATAGTTGCTGTCAAAGGGGAGCTCGATGCCCCAGGTGAGCCGCGTCTTGGGCCGGGAAATGCACAAGTCCTCCAGCGCGCCCGACTCCAGCATGGCCAGCACCTCCGCGCGGTAGCGCTCGGGCCGGATGAAGTCGGGATGGGCGAGGATATACTCCCTAAGCCACGGCAGATACTTGGACATGCGGAAGAAGTAGTTCTTTTCGCTGATGAAGTCGGGCTTGGTGAGGTGCTGCGGGCAGAGGCCGTTTTCCAGCTCCTTTTCCGTATAGAAGCGTTCGCAGCCATAGCAGTAGTGGCCGCCGAACTCGCCGAAGTAAATGTCGCCCGCGTCATAGACCTTTTGCAAAAATTTCTGGACAGCGCGCTTGTGCTCCTCGTCCGTGGTGCGGACAAAACGGTCATTGGCGATGCCAAGGCGCGGCCAGAGGGCGCGGAAGCGGCCGCTGATCTCGTCCACGAACTGCCGGGGCGTCAGGCCGCGCTTTTCGGCCGCCTGGACAATCTTGTCGCCATGTTCGTCCGTGCCGGTGAGGAAGAGCGTATCCTCGCCAAGGCAGCGGTGGAAACGCGACATGGCGTCCGCCACAATGGTGGTGTAGGCGTGTCCCAGGTGGGGATTGGCGTTGACGTAATAAATGGGCGTGGTGATGTAGAAGGTCTTCACTGGGGCTCCGTCAGGCCTTGCGGCTCTGGTCTGCGGCATGAGGGGCGGCATGAGGGGCGTGGCGGCCGTCTTTTCTGGCCGCGCTTCCTGCGCCGTGGCCTGCGTGCGCGGCGTGGCGCGTGTTTTCCGCAGGGTGGGGGGGCCGATGCTTGCGCCCGCGCCGCTGCGGGGCACGGTCTGCCGGGCCAGCTCCGGGCTTCTCCTGCCCGGCATCGGACAGGGCGGGGAAGTCATCCTCAGGGGACAGGTCATCCTCCGCTTCCTCGCTCCCCAGTGCGGATTCCACCGGCTCGCGACGGCCACGCCCGGCCGCACGCCGCGCTTCCGCAGCCGGCGCTTGCGTAGCGTCCGGGCGGCGGGGTTCCAGAGCTTCCCATTCTTCAAGTGTCAGTTCAACTTCTTCATTCTCTTCGGTCAGCGCGGAAAGAGAATTACGAAACATGTTGGTGCGCAAGACTTTCAGGACGCCCCGCGCTGTCTGGTACTTCTTGCCCGGACGCGGCGAAGTGCGGTGAAAGCGCTCATAGTTTTCCTGCTCATAGGAGAGGCAGCAGAGCAGCCTGCCGCAAATGCCCGAAATCTTGGCCGGATTGAGGAACAGATTCTGCTCCTTGGCCATGCGGATGGTCACGGGCGCGAACTTGCGCAAGTAGCGGCGGCAGCAGCACACCATGCCGCAGTTGCCCACGGCGCCGAGCATCTGGGTCTCATGGCGCACGCCGATTTGCCTGAGCTCGATGCGCGCGCGGTATTCACGCACGAGGTCTTTCACGAGCTCGCGGAAATCGATGCGCACAGGGGCGGTGAAGTAAAAGATGAGCTTGCTGCGGTCAAAAAAGACTTCCACATCCACGAGCTTCATGTCCAGACGGCGCTCGCGGATGCGCTCCCGGCAGAAGCGTATGGCCTCGGCGGCCAGCGTGGCGTTGCGGCGGCCGGTCTCCTTATCCTCGGCATTGGCCATGCGCAGGATGACGGGCAGGTCGGCCTCGTCGGAGCCCGGCAGGGAGACGATGGGCCCGGAGACGATTTCGCCCAGGGCCACGGCCTGGTCGGCCTCGATGAGCACCTGGTCGCCCTGCTTGCAGTCGTCCGGGGCCGAATAGTAGTCTGTCTGGCCGAGCGCGTGGAATCGAACACCGAATATGGACATATCGGGACGTGCCTGAAATATTTGAGGATGCCGACGCCGTGCCGGCGCCGGGGTGAGATATGTTTCCGCCATATTGCGCCGCCTGTCAACTCTGCAGCACGCACCGTGCCCGGCCGTGCGCCCCGCACTTGTCAAGCTCCGTGCCCTGCCGTAAACTGTGCCCTTCAAGCGAGGACGCCATGATCCAAAGAACCGAAGCGCTGGAACTTCTCGCGCGGCAGGGGCTCAGCCCCGCGCTGCTGCAACATTCGCTGGCTTCCGAAGCGGTGCTCCGCGCCCTGGCGCGCCATTTCGGCGAGGATGAGGAGGCCTGGGGGCTTACCGGGCTTTTGCATGACGTGGACTATCCCGCCACGGCGGACCACCCCGAGCGGCATGGCCTTGACGGGGCGGAACTGCTTGCGGGCCGGCTCCCCGAAGCCTGCCTTGTGGCCATTCGCGCCCATAATGGCGAAATGACGGGCTGCGCCCCGGAAAGCCGCCTTGATTATGCCCTGCGCTGCGGCGAGACTGTGACGGGTCTCATCAGCGCCGCGGCGCGGATGCGGCCCACGGGCCTTGAGGGCATGGAGCCCAAAAGCATCAAGAAAAAGATGAAGGACAAGGCCTTCGCCGCTTCGGTCAACCGCGACAATATCCGCCAATGCGCCGAAGCCGGCCTTGAGCTGGACGCCTTTCTAGCGCTCGCCATCGCGGCCATGGCCGGACAGGCGGCGGAAGCACCGTCAACCACGGGCGATTAACAGCCTGCTGCGGTCGGCGTTGCGGCGAATACCCTTAAAGTTTTACTTCAACAACAAACAACGCTGCGTCACTATCTGCGAGGAATCTCATGGAAAAATGCGCGCTTGACACGGCCATTTCCACCCTGGGCCCCTGCAAGCTGGAGTCGCACCTGCCCTACCGCACCTGGGCCGACAATAAAAAAATCCAGGTGGTCGTCGACAGCGAACTGGACGACAGCGGCGGCGAGCCCTGCCGCGCCTCCTTCGAGGCCGCCGGGCCGAGGCAGAAGCTCTATTTCGACTCTTCGCGCGCCAAATGCGCCATCGTCACCTGCGGCGGCCTCTGCCCCGGCATCAACGACGTTATCCGCGCCATCGTCATGGAGGCGCACCACGCCTACCATGTGCCTTCCATCCTCGGCATCCGCTACGGGCTCGAGGGCTTCATCCCCAAGTACGGCCACGCGCCCATTGAGCTGACACCTTCCAAGGTGGCCGATATCCACCTGTTCGGGGGCACCATGCTCGGCTCCTCCCGCGGGCCGCAACCCGCGGACCAGATCGTGGACACCCTCGAGCGCAGCAATGTCAATGCCCTCTTCGTCATCGGCGGCGACGGTACCATGAAGGCGGCCATGGCCATCAGCGCCGAAGTGCGCAAGCGCGGCCTCAAGATCTCGGTCATCGGTATCCCCAAGACCATTGACAATGATATCAACTACATCCCCCAGTCCTTCGGCTTCGAGACCGCCGTCTTCAAGGCCACGGAAGCCATCGAGTGCGCACATACCGAAGCCTGCGGCACACCCAACGGCATCGGCCTTGTCAAGCTCATGGGGCGCGAATCCGGCTTTATCGCCGCACAGGCCACCCTGGCGCTCAAGGAAGTGAACTTCGTCCTTATTCCCGAAGCGCCGTTCAGCCTCGAGGGGCCGGGCGGGCTGCTCCCGGCCGTGGAGGAGCGCCTGCGTGACCGCGGGCACTGCGTCATCGTCACCGCCGAGGGCGCGGGCCAGCACCTGCTCGCGCACCATACGGAAACGGACGCTTCGGGCAACCGGGTGCTGGGCAATGTGGCCGACCTCCTGAAAATGGAGATCTCGCGCTACCTTAGGGAGCACAAGCTGCCCCATTCCATCAAGTACATCGACCCGAGCTATATCATCCGCTCGGTCCCGGCCCAGGCCGCGGACAAGGTATATTGCGGATTTCTCGGGCAATATGCGGTCCATGCGGCCATGGCCGGGCGAACCGACATGGTGGTCGCCAAGATACAGGAGCGCTATGTCCACCTGCCGCTCCAGCTCGTCACGCGCACGCGGCGCAGGCTGAACATCTATTCCGACCTCTGGCGCGCCGTGCTGGAATCCACGGGCCAGGGGATGCTCAAAGGGATGCTTCCGCCTGCATGAACCCGAGGGCAAGCTCCGGCCTCTGCCGGATCCAAGCCTCCGCGGGCTCGGGAAAAACCTGGGAGCTGACGCGGCGCTTTCTCGAGCGCCTGGCGGCCTGCGGCCGTGAGGGCGGGCGCGCATCCGCGGCCTGCGCGCTGGCCCCGGACACCGGGCGCAGTTGGGGCGACATCATCGCCATTACCTTCACCAATGCCGCTGCCACCGAGATGCGGGAGCGCGTGCTGAGAAGGCTGAAGGAAGTGGCGCTGGGCGCCAGTGACGAGGGCGTGCCCTTCACCCCGGAGGAAGCCAAACGCTGGGTGGACGCCATCCTGCGGGACATGAGCTCCCTCAATATCCGCACCATCGACAGCCTGCTCCATCTCATCGTCCGCTCCTCCGCCCTCGACCTGGGCCTCCCCCCGGATTTTGAGCCCGCCTTCGCCACCGATGAGGCGCTCATCCCCTACTATGACCTTGTGCTGGACCGGGCCTGGCGGGACGATGGCGCCATGCGCGACCTTGTGCGCTCCGCCTGCCGGGCGCTCGCAGCGCGCAAGGACAGCAAGGGCTTTCTGGTGGGCGACAAGCTGCGCAAGCTGCTGCGGCTCGTCATCGACGATGTGCTCCGCGGACATCTGGACGGCCTTTCGTCCGAGGATGAAATTAAAGAAAAACTTGAACTGTCCCAAAAGGCCGTGCGCACAGCCGCCCAAAAATTACTGTCAGCCGCGGAAAAGGCCGGCATCACCTGGAAAGTTCACGCCCGCAATGCCGTGGCGGCCATTGCGGCGGGAAACTATGACAAATGCGCGTCGGCCGCCGGGGAAAGCACGGAGGCCGAGACACTCTTTCTCAGCCGGTGCACCGTCACCGAGCCCGTCAGGCGGGCGCACGCGCGCTTTGCCGAAGCGGCCGCCCGCTGTCGGCAAGACAGGGAGCACCTGCTCCCGGCGCTCACGCTGGCACCCTTTGTGCGCCTGGCGCAGACCCTTGTGCAGGCCTTTCTCCTCAACAAGGAGCAGGAGGGCCGCATCCCGGGGGTGCTTATCCCGCGCTGGGCGGCCGATTCGCTGGCCGGGGAACACGGCGTTTCGGATGCTCTCTGCCGACTCGGCTCCCGGCTCACGCATTTTCTGGTGGACGAATTTCAGGACACGAGCCGGGAACAGTGGCAGACCCTGCGTCCGCTGGTGGCTGACGCCCTCGCGCGCGGCGGCTCCCTCACCTGGGTGGGCGATGTCAAGCAATCCATCTACAGCTGGCGCGGCGGCGACCCGACCCTCTTCAACGCCGTCCTGGAGGATACGGAGCTCACCCGCATGGCCGCCGGCCGCACGGAGAACCTGCCCTACAACCGCCGCAGCCGCGAACAAATCGTGGCGCACAATAACGCCGTCTTTGTTCCGCTGGGGGAGGAGGCCTGCGCCCGCGAGGTGACAGGGATGCTCCTCCCGGATATGCCGGACGCGCAAAGGGACGCCGCGGTGCGCCGCCTCTCCGGAGCCTTTGCCGGAGCCGGGCAAGAATGCCCCGCTGGCGTGGCTGCCCGCGGTGGCCTCGTCCATGTGGAGGTGCTGGAGGAGCCCACGGCCGACGAATTGCGCGAGGCCGTACTCGCGCGCCTCTGCGAGCTCCTGCGCGAGGAGATCGTGCCCCGGCGCCCGCTTTCCGACATCCTCGTGCTCGTGCGCAGCAACGAGAACGGCCGTCTGGTGGCCGAAGCCCTGGCGCGCGAGGGGATCCCGGTCATTACGGAAAACAGTCTCTTGCTGGCCGAGCACCCGCTTGTCACGCAAGTGGTGGCCTTTCTGGATTTTTTGAATACCCCCGAAGATGATGTTGCCTTCTGGACCATGCTCACCGGTTCGCTTGTCCTCAATCACCCCCTGGCGGCAGGTCTCAGTCGCGAGGCGCTCCATGACTGGTGCTCGGAAAAAGGCTCCGGCCCCCTGTTCCAGCGCTTCCGCAGGGCGTGGCCCGACCACTGGGAGCGGCTCTTTGCGCCCTTCCATGCGCAATCTTCCCTGCTCACGCCCTATGACGCCACGCGGGAATGGCTGCTGCGGCTCGACGCGGAAGCGCGCTTCCCCGGCGAGCGCACCTTCCTGCGCCGTTTCCTCGAAGTGCTGCAAAACGCAGAAGAAAAGGGCCTCGCTTCGCTCGGGGCCTTTCTGGAGCACTGGCGCAGCCGCGGCGGCGAGGAAAAGGCCCCCATGCCCACGGGCATGGACGCCGTGCGCGTCATGACCATCCACAAGGCCAAGGGGCTTGCGGCGCCCTGCGTCATCGTGCCGTGGACGAACTTCAACGTTCAGGCGTCCGGGCATCCCGAGGTCATCGAGTATGAGGGCCTGCGCGTGGCAGTGCCCGGCGGCAAAATTTGCGGGGCGAGCCATTACGAACATCTGGGGGCGCAGGCCTGCGAGGCGCTGGACCTCCTCTATGTGGCCTTTACACGGGCCCGTGACGAGCTCCATATTTTCCGCACCGGCACGCCAGCGCTGGAAAAAAGGCCCACCCTCGGCAAGGTGCTTGACGCCCTCTGGGCACGGGCCGGGCTTCAGCCGCCCTTCACCCTCGGCACGCCGCTCCCCGTGCGTGAGGAAGCTCCTGACGCGCCCCTCGGAGAGGATGAATGCCACGCAGCCTCCGCATCCGACACCGCCTTCCCGGCCCCGGAAACCGATACCCTTGTCCTGGAGGAAGCTCCCGCCGAAAACTGGCGCCCCATGCAGTGGCTGCCACGGTTGAGGATTTTCCGCAATCCGCTCTCGACGGAAGTTTTCCGCCCGGAAGACCGCGGCACGCTCCTGCATCTCTGCCTTGAGCGCCTGCGCCCTTCTGCCACGCCGCGCGGGGCTGCCGAGGCTGCCGTCAATGCGGGACTGGCCTCTTTTGAAGCGCCTGTCCCGCAGGATGCCGCCTTCCTCGAGGGCCTCGTGGCCGCCCTTTCCTGGTTTGCCGCCCAGCCCCGTGCCTTCGAGTGGCTGGCGCGGGGACGGCCCGAACAGCCCCTGATGACCGCCGAGGGGCACCTGCTGCGGGTGGACCTGCTGGTGGACGAAACCTGGGGGACCCTTGTCATCGACTACAAGAGCGGCCACGAGGATGCCGATCATGTGCGGCAGGTGCGCCGCTATGTGGAGAGCCTGACCGGGCAGCCCGGAAGCGGCGAGGTGCGGGGCCTCCTCGTCTATCTTGACCTTCAGCGCTTCCGGCTGGTGACGGGCGCCTCCACATCGGGGCTCGAGCCCGACTGCGAGGCCCTGCTGCCACCCCGCGACGCGAAACACCGGGCCCCGCGCAAGGGGAGCGCACGGCCATGAGCGCGCAGCCTTTCCTCGTCTTTCCCTGGCAGCGTCCCTTCCTGCCGGACCTCTTGGATGCTGTGGAGCGTCTCAGCGGCGGCCAGCCGGGCAATGCGCTCATCATCGTGCCGCACCAGCGGCCGTGGCGCTACATCGTGCGCATCTTTGCGGAACGGGGCTATTCCGGCCTTTTGCCCAAAGTCGTGCCTTTCGGCGACCTTGTGGCCCAGTGGCGCGCCCCTGAGGGCGCTTCGGCGCGCATGGTCGCCAACCCGCTGGACCAGGGGGCGCTGCTCCACCAGTGCGTGCGCGGCCTTGCGCGGGAGGATGCGGCCCTTGAGGCGCGCTTCTCCGGCATGAACATGGCCCGCTTTCTTCCCTGGGGCCTGCGCCTTGCCGCCGTGCTGGAGGAGCTCTTTATCCAGGGGCGCGAAGCGTCCGACCTGATACACCTCGAGGGCGAGGTCTCCCCGCCTGCGGCCGCCCTGCTCGGGGCGCTCGGCCGCATCAGCCGCGCATGGCGCGCCGCCCTGGAGGAACGCGGCTGGACGACGCCCGGCCTGGAGCAGTTCCTGGCGGCACGGGACGCCGCCCGCATCCCGGAGCGCCTGCTCCCCGGAAAGGATCGCCCCGTCTTTATCGCGGGCTTTTCCGTGCTCAGCGGCACGGAGGAGACCTTGCTCCGCGCCCTCTGGCGCGCGGGCGCGCATGTCTGCCTGCATACCGACCCGGCCCTTGCCGACGGCGGGGCCGCGCACTGGGCCTGCGCGGAGCAGGCCCAGTGGCTGCGCAACTGGGGGGCGCGGGCCGAGGCCGCCGTGCGCCTCACCGGGGAGGAGGCGGAACACAAGCCGCAACGGCAGTTCTTCGCCGGATATGACCTTCATTCCCAGCTCGAGGCCCTTGCCGCGGACCTGGGCCACGGCGACGGCGCTTCCACGGCGGTGGTCCTCACGGACAGTGCCCTGCTCCTGCCCGTGCTCCACCACCTGCCGGAAAAGGACGTCAACGTCTCCATGGGCTATCCCCTGGCGCGCTCGCCGCTTTTCCGCCTGGTGGATGACCTCTTCCGGCTCCAGGAGGGCAGGGCAGAGGACGGCCGCTACCACTGGCGCGCCCTGCTCCATGTTCTCCGGCATCCCTACCTGAACATGCTCGAAACGCCGGGCAACGACGGCGAGCCCCTCCACTTGCGCGAAGGCCTGCGCCACATGGAGGCCCTGATCCGCGAAGGCAGCCGCTATGTGGACCTCACAGCCTGCCTTGCCGAGTGCTGCGGCAAGGTGCCGAAGCCCCTGGGGGATCTTTTGGCAGAGTGCCTTGAAACGACCATCGGGGCCCTCGCCGGGGCGGACACCACCGCCGCCCTTGCCGCGTGGCTTGGCGGCATCCAGGCCTTCCTGCTCGCGCATGGCGGCGACATCTGGCGGCGCTTTCCGCTGGATGCCGAGGCCCTGTTCCGCCTCATGCGCCATGTGGCCCCGCAGCTTGCGCAAAACGCCCTTGCCGGGGAGGTTTTTCCGGCCCCCCTGCTCTTCGGTATTGCCCGGCAGCTGCTGGAGCGCGAGCGCATCCCCTTTGAGGCCGACCCGCTCGTGGGCGTCCAGGTGCTGGGGATGCTCGAAACGCGGCTGCTCCACTTTGACCGCGTTTTCGTGGTGGACGCCACGGATGACGTGCTCCCCGGCAATCCCGCGCAGGACCCGCTCCTCCCCGATTCGCTGCGCGCGGTGCTCGGCCTTCCGGATGCGCGCCGCCGCGAGCGCGTGGCCGCCTACACCCTGCACAGGCTCTGCGCCGGCGCGCGCGAGACGCATTTTTACTGGCAGGAGGGCGTGAGCCATTCCGCGCTGTTCGACGGCAAGAAGCTCCGCAGCCGCTTTGTGGAAGGCTTTCTCTGGGAGGAGGAGCAGGCGCAGAAACGGCTGCTCCTTCCGGGCACGGCCCCCCTGCGCACCGCCGTCTGCGAGGTGAGGCAGACGCCGCGTGAGCCCGTCGTCCTCCCGCGCACGCCCCGGCTCCACGCGGCCATGACGGGCTTCCTCCAAAAAAAGCTCTCGGCGAGCAGGCTGGATACCTATCTCCACTGCCCCCTGCGCTTTGTGTGGGAAAACCTTTGCCGCCTCAAGCCTCGGCAGGAGGTCAACGAAGGCGACGACCCCGCCGCCGTGGGGACCTGCCTGCACGCGGCCCTGCGCGCCCTGTACGAGCCCTGGCTCGGCAAGGTGGTGCGCCGGGGCGACATCACCGAAGCGCACGCCCAGGCCGCGTTTGAGGCGGCCTTTGTCGACGCGGAGCTTCGCCGCCTGCTCCCGGCCGATGCCTGCCTCATGCTCGAGGCCGCAGTGCCCGTGCGCCTCGGGGAATTCCTGAAGCACCAGCCCGAAGAGACCCATATCGTGGCCCTGGAGAAGCGCATCGACGCGGATCTTTCCCTTGCCGGGCGCACCTATCCCTTCACCGGCATCATCGACCGCCTTGACCGCCGTGACGGCCTCCTGCATGTGCTCGACTACAAGACCGGAGGCATCAAGGCGCACGATTATAGCCTCTGGAGCGACACGACCTTTTTTGAAGAAGTGGCCGCCGTGTGCGCGCTGGCCGACGCGGTGCCCCCCGGCGCGATGCCGGATGACGCCATTGTGGTGCGCCTGGACGCGGCCTTCGAGGCCCTGCGCGAGCGCCTCGCCAGCGTGCAGCTTCCGGCCTATGTAACCATGCTCGAAGTCCATGAACCGGGCAAGGTGGGCGACGCCGCCCTGGTGGAACTGCGCTTCAAGGGCGAGGAGCGCCCGCTCTTCGACGGCCTGCTCGACGATGAGCTCGCCGTCGCCCGCGAGCACTGCAAGCTGGCCTTGGCCCTCCTGCTCCGGCATATGGAGTGCGCCCCCCGCTTCGAGGGCCGCGTGGAGGACCACTGCTCCTGGTGCGCCTTCGCCTCCCTCTGCGCGTCCTGAAACCCCAACTACAGGACGCGGCCGCAGCACTTGGCAGAAAGGACCAAGGCTGATACATACTCACTAATCTGATGAAAATCGGTACATGCGCCGCGCCACCGGATGCGCCCATGCCGGCCGTTCAGGCCGGGGGCACGCCCGCGCGGGGATGCCTGCCAAGGAATACCCATGAGCTTTCCGCTGCCGCGTTTACTCTATCTTCTGGGTGCGCTGGCCCTGTATCTGCTGCTCTGGCCCAATCCCATCACCATCTTCATGGCGGCCTGCCTTTCCTGTCTCACGCTGCCGCTCTACCGCCGCCTGCGGCGCGAGACGGGTATGTGGCGGATGCATCTGGAACAGACCACGCCGGATTCGCGCCGCCGCAGGCTGCTCATGGCCCTGTCCAGCTCCGTGCCGCTGGTCGGCTATGTGACGGTGATAGTTTCAAGCCTGCTGGCGCCCGTGGCGGTGCTCGCGCTGCTCGTGTCACCCCAGGCGGTGGCCGGGCTCGCGCGGCTCAGGGAACTTCAGGCCAACAATTTCCAGCTGCCGCCGCACTGGCTTGAGTATATCCATGCCGTGCGCCGCAGCCTTGCGGAATATCCCAGCATCGAAAAGGCCCTCAACGAGGCCATCGACAATATCGACACGCTCTTCAGTGACGCGGTGGGGATGCTGGTGAGCCGGAGCTTCGGCTTTGTGGGCAGCACCATGACCGTGTTGTGGACGCTCTTCCTCTTCCTCATGCTCACGGTATTGTTCACCGTCTATTCCCGCGGCATCCGCAAGGTGACCTGCCGCATCTTCCACATCCCCCAGGAATTGCTCGCACGCTTCACCACGTCCATCTACCGGGCGCTCAAGGCCATCATGCTCGGCATCGTGCTCGTGGCGCTGGCCCAGGGGGCGCTCTGCGGCGTGGGCTTTGCCGTGGCCGGGGTGAACCAGCCCGCCTTCTGGGGGATGCTGGCCACGCTTGTGGCGCCCATCCCCATGGTGGGCACGGCCATCGTCTGGGCGCCGCTCTGTATTTCCCTCTGGTTCAGCGGCAAGAGCATGGCCGCCGTGGGCCTTGCCCTGTGGGGCATTCTGGCCGTGGCCGGGGTGGACAATGTGCTCCGACCCTTCTTCCTGCGCCAGGGCATCAATGCGCCTTTCCTCGTCCTTATCCTCGCCATCCTCTGCGGCCTGAGCGCCTTCGGGGCGGTGGGGCTCATCGCCGGGCCGGTGCTTCTCGCCTTTGCCATGCAATCCGTGGAAGAAGCTAACCGCTATTACAGGCCATAGCCCCCGGAAGCGCCATGCAACGCTCTTTTAGCCGCCTCTGCCCCCTCCTCCTCGCGTGGCTTCTTGCCGCGGCTTTCCTCATGGCTGCGGCGCAGCCGACGCTTGCCTCGGCGCTCCCCGCGCGGGCTGCCATCCTTGTCAATCTTGATTCCGGCCGCGTCCTTTATGAAAAAAATGCGGACGCCCCCATTCCCCCGGCCTCGCTCACCAAGATCATGACCATGTACCTCGCCATGGATGCCGTGAAGGCGCGCCGCCTGAGGCTCGATACCAGGGTGCGCGTTCCGGCTGCCGCGGCCTCGGTGGGCGGCTCTTCCATGCACCTGGCCGCCGGGGACTCCGTGCCGCTGGTGCGCCTGTTGGCGGGCATGGCCGTGGTTTCGGGCAATGACGCCGCCATGACCGTGGCAAGCAAGGTGGGCGGCGACACGCGCGCCTTTGTGCGCCAGATGAACGGCAGGGCGCGCCGCCTGGGCCTCAGCCGCACCACCTTCAAGAACCCCACGGGGCTCCCGGCCGCCGGGCAAAAGACGAGCGCGCGCGACATGATGCGCCTTTGCCAGGCCTATCTCAAGGCGCACCCCACAGCCATGCGCTTCCACGGGATGCGCTATTTCCTCCACCGCGGCCTTACCCTGCGCAACACCAATGCCCTTTTGGGGAGCATGAACGGCGTCAACGGCCTGAAAACCGGCTGGACGGTAGCCTCGGGCTATAACCTGGTGGTCACGGCCAGCCGGGGCAAGACCCGGCTGCTCGCCGTGGTGATGGGGGCCGCGAGCCGCGAACAGCGGGATGCGGCCGCGCGCAAGCTGCTTGAAGCAGGCTTCCGCCAGCCCCGCGACCCCAAAAAGGTTGAGGCAAGCCTCGACAGCGCGCGCCTCGGCCCCACCGCATCCATCGGGCAGGCGAAAAAGCGCGCTTCCGCGAAGAGCGCCTTGACCTCACGGCGCTGACTCCCTATACTTGTGCCAAAGGTACGTTCCTTTTCGCAAAACCTTTCGGAGGCATTCGCATGTTCAGCGTCGGCCCCAACCAGATCCTGCTTATCCTGCTCATTGTCCTCCTGATTTTCGGCGCCAAGAAGTTGCCGGAAATCGGCGGCGGGCTGGGCCGGGCCATCAAGAATTTCCGGCGAGCCTCTTCCGAGCCGGATGAAATCGACATTACGGCGCAGGAAAAGAAAAACCCGGCCAGCCACGACGATACGCACAAGGCCTGAAGCCCCGGCCAAGAGGATAGACCATGAAGGCAGAGCAGCTGTCCGTTTTTCTGGAGAACCGTGCCGGTCGCCTTGCCGAGGTGATTCACACCCTTGCCGACGCTGGCCTCAATATCCGCGCGCTTTCCCTGGCCGATACCTCGGATTTCGGCATCCTCAGGATGATCGTCTGCGACCCGGAAAAGGCCAAGACCGTCCTCAAGGAAAAGGGCTTCACCCTCGGGCGCACGAGCGTCGTGGCCGTGGAAGTGCCGGACGAACCGGGCGGCCTGGACAGCGTATTGCAGCTTGTCTCCAAGAACGGCATCAATGTGGAATATATGTATGCCTTCATCCAGCAGGAGCATGACCGCGCCGTCATGATCTTCCGCTTCGACAAGGTGGACGAGGCGGTGGAACTGCTGAAACGCCACGAATTCGCCATCATTCCGGCACAGCGCCTCTGCGAGATTTAGGGCTGTCCTTCCCCTTCAGCGGCGTTCCCGCACCGTGTGACACTTCCTTTCAGCCTTTTGAAAGATTTTTCTCTTTTGCCGCCAGCAGTTGGGCCACAACTTCCGGCATCGATTCAGTCATATTCACCGTCCGGGACTGTATGGGCAGCCGCGCGGGAATGTTTTCCTGATTCAGGCGCACCAGCAGTGCGGACTGATTGAAGAAAGCAAGCTCCTCAAATGGATAGCGGATGATGGTGGGCGTATTGAAGCCCACGCCCAGCTCCAGCAGGACGATCTTCCCCCTGGCGTGTCTGGACAAAAATTCTTCATAGCGGCGCGCGGCCTTGTGCCACTTTTCATCTTCGATAAAGTGTTCATCTATCCGCAGGTGCATTTCCATCCTGCCGCCG
Organism: Desulfovibrio sp.; assembly: GCA_014804965.1. Taxonomy (GTDB): domain Bacteria; phylum Desulfobacterota; class Desulfovibrionia; order Desulfovibrionales; family Desulfovibrionaceae; genus Desulfovibrio. The sequence goes on along the minus strand of JAAUYU010000012.1, from coordinate 45,376 downwards.
CACACCGGGCAACGGGGCACCGAGCTTTCGGGGATGGTCATGTCCTTTGTTGTTTCCAAAATCCTCTTCACGGCTTCCAGGTTTGAATAGACCTTCCGGTGGCAGGCCGTGGCGCATTGCATTTCCCGATAGTCGCCCTGCACCGCGAACAGGCGCTCGGGTGCAAAGCCCGCTTTTTCAAACTGTGCGTCCACATTAGTGGTGATGACAAAATACTCCTTGTCCCGCACCAAATCCAAGAGCTGGACATAGAGGGGCATGGCCAACGGCCGCACCGCGGCATAGTCCACATGGCGCGCCCAGTAGGCCCAGCGCTCCGCCTCGGTGGGGAAAGGATAAAAGCCCGAGGAATAGAGGTCGGAAAAGCCGTAGCGCGCAATAAAGTCCGCAAAGGCGCGGCGGAAAGCCTCACCGGAATAGTCGATGCCGGAAGCGGCCGAGAGGCCCGCACCGCCGCCGATGAGCACGGCCTCCGCCCCGGCGAGTGCTGCGGACACCCGTTCAACCGCATCCATTCAATACCCCAGCAATGCGCGATAAAGGGTTTCGTCGGTGTCGGTGAACACGTCAAAAATCACTGTATCGAAATGCCGCTCGCGGATGAAGCCACGCACCGTCTCCACGGCAATTTGGGCCGCAAGCTCCTGCGGAAAGTGGAAAATCCCTGTGGAAATACAGCAAAAGGCGACGGACCTGAGCCCGCGGCGCTTCGCCAGCGTGAGGCACGACGTGTAGCAGCTTACCAGCTGGCGGCATTGCTGCGGCGTGGGACCGGGCCCCTCCATAATGGGGCCTACTGTATGCAGCACCCACCTGGCGGGAAGGTTATAGGCTCTTGTGATTTTCGCGCTCCCCACGGGCTCCTCATGGCCTTGCGCCTCCATGAGTTGCCTGCACTCCGCACGCAACTGCAAGCCCGCGCCGGAATGGATGATATTGTCGATGCAGTTGTGCAGCGGATGGAAACAGCCGAGCAGCCGGCTGTTGGCGGCATTGACGATGGCGTCCACATCAAGGCGCGTGATGTCGCCGCGCCAGAGACGCAAGTGTGGCGACAAAGGGGCAGGCGAGATTTGAGAAAGCTCCACCCTCCCCCTTTTTTCGTTCTGTTCCGTGAGTTCTGCATCCTGCAACGCAAAAAACTCCGGTGGCAGTCCTTCCCCGGAATGGACGTTCATCAGCGCGCGGAGCACCTTTTGCTTGTCGGGCACTTCCGCGGGCGCGGTGACGCGCGCATCGAGCAGGGAAATGAGCCTGTCCAGCCTGGCCGCCTGTTCGCTGTGAGGAGTCTTTTGCATAGCTTTTCTGCTCTTTTGCCGATTCCATGTGCTTTTGGCGCAACGCGCGCGCCCATCGGCAACTAGTAGCCGATGGTGAAACGCTCCTTGTGGTGCGCGGGCTTCTCCAGTTCATCCACCATCGCCTTGGCATAGTCTTCCACGGAAATGGTGCTGTTACCATCGGTATCCACGATGAGGTCATCCTTGCCGAGCCGGTACTTGCCCGTGCGCACTCCGGGGGAGCCGTCCGCATTGCCGAGAACTCCGGCCGGGGAGAAAAATACCCAGTCGATGCCGTTCTCCTTGGTGAGCGTATTCAGATAAAACCCGGCCAGCGAGCGCACTCCGGGCAAGATGGCTTCCGGCACCTTGCCCGTATCCATCACCCGGAGGCCGGGCGCCACGAAGAGCGAGCCCGCGCCGCCCACTATCAGGAGCCTCTGGACATGGGCCGCCTTGGCCGCAGCCAGGATTTTGGGGTAGTTCGTGAGCGTGTCCTCATAAATTGCGGGATTCTTCCAGCCGGGATTATAGGCGCTGATAACATCCGCATAGCCGCTTAATGCGGCCGCGAGCCGCTTCTCGTCCCTCACATCCACCTTTTCCACGGTCAGGGCCGGATTTTTGAGCAGGATTTTTTGCGGCTCCCGTACCAGGGCCTTTACCTGCCAGCCACGTTCCAAAAGCTCCTGCAAAATCGCTTTGCCCACAAAGCCGCTCGCGCCAATCAACACGACCTTCTTTTCCATGTGCGTCTCCTTCGCCTGAAATGACGAGAAGCCACCACCCTATCGCCCTCCCGCAAAATTGACAATGAATGGCGGCGCGCTCACCAAGTAACCGCAGCGTAACCTTTTGACAGGGAAAGCAAAACTTGGCACGATGCCTTATCTTTGCCAGACTTCGCAACAAAAGCCGCGCTTATGTTTGCCCGGAGCAGTCAATGACCGATGTGCACGACCTGCCAAGATGCCCCGTTGCAGTCACCGTCAGCGTCATCGGGAGCAAATGGAAGCTCCTCATCCTCCAGCAGCTTTCCACGGGCCGGATGCGCTTCACCGAATTGCAGGCGGCGCTCGACGGCATCAGCAAGAAGGTGTTGAGCACCACCCTGCGCTCCCTCGATGAGGACGGTATCGTCATCCGTGAGGTCCATACCGGAAGCCCCATAAGCGTGGACTACGCCCTGAGCGACATGGGCCGCTCGCTCCAGCCCGTCCTGGACGCCATGGGCGCATGGGGCGCCCGTTACAGGAAGTGACGCGAGCATTCATCGCCCGGCGCAAACCAGCACAAGGAAGGAGGCGCGCAATAGCGCGCCCCGCTCGGGCAGGATACGAAAGCCCCCGGCAGTGCCGGGGGCTTTTTCGTCCTCGTTTATCATTCGGCGTCAGGGGCGTTGGCGCCCCTGGTCCGCTCAGGCCTTTTCGGGCTTGGCTTCAAAAGCCAGTTCACCGTCCCTGACCTCGATATGCACTTCCTCGCCGTCGTGGATCTTCCCGCTGATGATTTCCTTCGCGAGCGGCGTCTCCACGGCCTGCTGGATATAGCGCTTGAGCGGCCGCGCGCCGTAGACCGGGTCATAGCCCGCATTGGCGATATAGTCGCGCGCCTCGTCGCTCATGTGCAGCTTGATCTTGCGCTCGTCCATGCGCTTGCGCAGGCGGCGTAACTGGAATTCCACGATCTTGCCGATCTGGTCGCGCCGAAGCGGCAGGAAGACCACGGTTTCGTCCACGCGGTTGAGGAATTCCGGGCGGAAGTGGTTGCGCAGGTCCTCCATGACCTTTTCCCGCGCACCTTCCTTGAGGGTGCCGTCGAGGGCGATGCCGTCAAGCAGGTGCATGGAGCCGATATTGGAGGTCATGATGACGATGCAGTTGCGGAAGTCCACCGTCCTCCCCTGGCTGTCGGTGAGGCGCCCATCGTCCAGCAGCTGGAGCAGCGTATTGAACACATCCGGGTGCGCCTTTTCGATCTCGTCGAAGAGGATGACGGAATAGGGCTTGCGGCGCACGGCCTCGGTGAGCTGGCCGCCCTCGTCATAGCCCACATATCCCGGAGGGGCCCCGATGAGGCGCGACACGGAATGCTTTTCCATGTATTCGCTCATGTCGAGGCGCACCATGTTGTCTTCGGTGTCGAAGAGCGCCTCGGCAAGGGCCTTGGAAAGCTCGGTCTTGCCCACGCCCGTGGGCCCAAGGAAGATGAAGGAGCCCGTGGGCCGCGCCGGGTCCGAAAGACCGGCCCGCGCGCGCAGCACGGCGTCGGCCACGGCGGTGACGGCCTCATCCTGGCCGACCACGCGCTCATGCAGCTGCTCATTGAGCCTGAGCAGCTTTTCCCGCTCGGATTCGAGCAGGCGCGTCACCGGGATGCCGGTCCACTTGGCCACGATTTCGGCCACATCGTCGGGGCCCACTTCCTCGCGCAGCAGGCGCGGGCCGTCGCCGTCCTTCTTTTCGCCGGAAACTTCGGCGAGCTTCTTTTCCAGCTCGAGCAGCTTGGAATACTTGAGNTCCGCGGCGCGGTTGAGGTCATAGGCGCGCTCGGCCTGCTCNATGGCGAGCTTGGTCTGCTCGATCTGNTCCTTGATTTCGCGCACGCTGTCGATGGAGCCCTTTTCGCTCTCCCACTGCTTGCGCATGGCCTCCTGNTCCTTGCGNAAGCTCNTCCAGCTCGTTCTCGAGCTTNTCNAGGCGCTCGCGCGAGGCGCTGTCNGTCTCGCGGCGCAGGGCCTCGCGCTCGATTTCGAGCTGCATGACCTTGCGGTTCACCTCGTCGAGGTCCGCCGGGAGGGAGTCGATTTCGGTNCGGATCATGGCCGCGGCCTCGTCGATGAGGTCGATGGCCTTGTCCGGGAGCTGGCGGTCGGGNATATAGCGGTTGGAGAGCACCACNGCCTCGACGATGGCCGAGTCGCTGATGCGCACGCCGTGGTGNACCTCGAAGCGCTCCTTCAGGCCGCGCAGGATGGAGATGGCGTCCTCCACNGTGGGCTCTTCCACAAGCACNGGCTGGAAGCGGCGCTCGAGGGCCGGGTCCTTCTCGATATACTTGCGNTATTCGTCCACCGTGGTNGCGCCGATGCAGTGCAGCTCGCCGCGNGCCAGCATGGGCTTGAGGAGGTTNCCNGCNTCCATGGAGCCTTCGGTCTTGCCCGCGCCCACGATGGTGTGCAGCTCGTCGATGAAGAGGATGATCTGCCCTTCGCTCTTCTCCACNTCGTTGAGCACGGCCTTGAGGCGCTCCTCAAACTCGCCGCGGTACTTGGCGCCGGCGATGAGCGCGCCCATGTCNAGNGCNNANATCTTGNGNCCGCGCAGNCCCTCNGGCACGTCGCCCTTGACGATGCGGAAGGCCAGGCCCTCCACGATGGCCGTCTTGCCGACGCCNGCCTCGCCGATGAGCACCGGGTTGTTCTTGGTGCGCCGGGAGAGGATGCGGATGACGCGGCGGATTTCGGAATCGCGCCCGATNACCGGGTCCATCTTGCCCTGGCGCGCCGCTTCCACGAGNTCNCGGGCGTACTTGCTCAGGGCCTCGAAGGTGTCTTCCGGCGTGGCGCTCGTNACGCGCGCGCCGCCNCGCACCTCTTCCATGGCCTTGGAAAAGGTGGCNCGGGTGATTTTGTATTCCTTGAATACCTCGCCGAGCGGCGAGGTGGGCTCCACGTCCGTNAGGGCGAGAAAGAGCGTGTCCACGCTGACGAATTCGTCCTGCAGGCGCTGGGCGTCTTTCTCCGCCTCGCCNAGNACCTTCATCAGGCGCGGNGTGACACTGATNTTGTTGGGNTCCATGCCGCCNCCNGANACCGAGGGNCGCTTGCGNAGCGAGGTCTCCAGCGCCACGGCGAGNGCGCGCGGCTGNANGCCCATATGCTCAAGGTCCGCGCTGACGATGCCCTTTTCCTGCTGCACCANGGCAAGCGCCAGNTGCTCGCAGTCGGTTTCCTGNTGGCCCATGCCCACGGCGATGGCTTGNGCCNCGCNNATGGCCTCNCGGGCTTTTTCCGTAAACTTGTTGATGTCCATGCNNTNCTCCCCACCCTGTCCGCNCCGGCGCGTCCCTGCGCNCGGCCGGGCAGGCATCTATGGTAGTTCGNGCCCNGNNGCCGNGTGCGGCAGGGGCTTAATCCTCCAGATTGTGCAGGTCGCGCACGATGCGCTCAAGGCGGTCGATGCGCTCNAGNAGNTCAACGATGATGGTGCCGCCCACCACGGGCAGTTCAAAATCGCCGCAAATGCGTTCCAGCTTGCGCACGCGATAAATGTCCGCATCCTGGAACATCTGGGCCTCGGANGCGCTNATGTGCGTCTCNATCCAGCCCAGGGCCAGCAGTTCCTGCANNTGTTCCGGCGTCACGCCGGTCACTTCGACAAATTCCTCCCANGCGAGCACCTTGGNCGNCATCGGCAGGGAAGAAGAGTTTCTCGTCATGCTCATGGTTCCATCCTCGGGATAGAGAGCTCACNCGAGGCGCGGCTCGTGACGCCGAATGCCTCAGGCGCGCGCCTTGAAGGTCGAGGTTGCCGCCAGCTTCTCCCAGAGTTCCTTTTGTTCGCCNGTGAGNTCCGTGGGGACNCGNATCATNACGCGGACNAGNAGGTCGCCGCGCTTGGACGCANTGCCCAGNCCCTTGCCGCGCAAGCGGAACTTGCGCCCGGAGCTGGAACCGGCCGGNATGGTCAGCTCCACCTCGCCGTCGAGGGTNGGCACGGGCACCTTGGCGCCGAGCACNGCCTCCCACGGGGCCACAGCCACGTCGCAGTGGATGTTGTCGCCGTCCACCTTGAAGCGGGGATGCGGTTCATAGCGGATGCGGAGAAAGAGGTCGCCCGGCGTGCCGCCGCCGGGGGAGGGGTCGCCCTGGCCGGAAAGCCTGAGCTTGGCGCCGTCGCGCACGCCCGCGGGCACATTGACTTCGAGCGTCTTGGGACCCTTGGGCATCTGGAGGGTGACGGTGCGCTTGCCGCCGCGCATGGCTTCCTCAAGCGTGAGCGGCAGCTCCGCCTCCACGTCCCGGCCACGGCGCGGGCGCGAGGAAAAGCCGCCGAAGGGATCGGGCCCGAAGGAACTCCCCCGGGAGCTCCGGCCGCCACCGCCGCCGAAGAGGGTCTCGAAGAAGTCCGAGAAGTCTCCCCCGCCCATGTCCTGGCCGTTGAAGTTGAAGTGCATGTTCTCGAAGCCCTGGCCGTTCTGCTGGAAATGCTGGGCATTCTGCCAGTCCGGGCCGAGCTGGTCATAGAGCTTGCGCTTCTCGGGATCTTTGAGGACTTCGTAGGCCTCATTGATTTCCTTGAATTTTTCTTCGGATTCCTTGTCGCCGGGATTGAGGTCCGGGTGATACTTGCGGGCAAGTTTTTTATAGGCCTTGGAAATTTCCTCGGTCTTGGCGTCCCGCCCGACGCCCAGAAGTTTGTAATAATCCTTATATGAGGGGGCCATGCTTCGCTTTCTCCCTTGTGGCTCCGGCCGGCTGGCAGGAATCTCTGTGGATGGGTCCAGCTGAAATGGCGGCCGCGTCACACAGAACGGCGCACCGCATCACTGCAGTATTTTACCCCACATTTGACTTACGTCAATATCCCCGAATGCCTCAAAAAATTTTTGCGGCAAATAGAGGGGACCCCGCCGGGCCGAGTCATGTAATTGCCTCTACGAGGTACCGGGCTGCCCTTGCCTGCAGGAGCACCATTGACCATGCGGGTGCCCGGCCCTGGCGGACCCTATGCCGAACCGTTCAGGTCATGCTGCGGGCCGTATCAGAGCTGCCTTGCATCAGGCTGAAGCCCCGCGGGAGACAATTTTTCACGGGCGATGCCTCAAGGCCCTCCGAAACGACGGCCCATCCCACGCCACAGGAGCGCCGGGATGCCACGCCGTTTGCGCCCGATACCGCACCGGGTTTTCTCTCCCTTTTATTTGGCGGTGATCATGCTGCGCACACTGTCATCAAAACGCAACTCGTCCATGCCGACTTCATGCCTGGCAATGACCGTTGCCACTGCGGTTTTCAGGGTCCGCAAGTCGCGGGCGGTAAGCCGGTCAATATCAAGGTCATTTTTCTCGGCAATTTGCAGCAGCGTGAACGGGCAGCAAGGAAATGTCTGGGCCAGCAGCGTCAGCTTTTCCGCATCGTCCCGCGTCAGCACGCACTCGATGTCACCATCGCGGGAGAACTCATTGCTGATGCTGTGGACCGAGACGCCATACCTGTAGGTGAAGCGGGTCGAAACGCGGCCCAGCGGCCCCCAGCCATCGGCAACCCTGGCAAGCGCATTCTGACTGGAATTGACCATGCCCTTGACAAAGCAGGCAGTCTGCTCCAAGTCCTGCAGCTTCAGTGGTTCGGCATAAATGGCATCGCCAACGGTGTGATAATTGCCACAGCGCAGCTCCGGCACAAACTTTTCCCCCACCACGGAAAATCCCTTGATCTGCGCGCGTATCCAGAGAGTCTTGGCCATGTCCGTGCTCCGGTTACAGGGTTTGCCCAGTTCTCAACCTATCCTGCCGCAAAAGCAACTTCAAGAAGTATTGCCGGCCTCGGCGGCGGACGACCCTTGAACCTGGGCGGCATGAAGGGGCTGACGACGGGGCCCGATTTTCCCGGAACTTTTTCCTCGTTGCGCCCCTCGCATTCCAGGAACGGATAGCAGAGGTTTACTGTAGCGACAGCCACACCCTGGCTGTAATGTTTCAAGCGGCTGTTCACTTTCCTTCGCTCCGGTAGAGCGGAAGTGGCTAAGAACAGCAAAATGGAAGAGAAGAAAGGAGGAGAGTCCGGGGAAATGCTCCATGTGGCTATACCGCGCCTTGGCCGCTGGGACATGATGGGTGGGATTGCCATCGAAAAGCCGGGACCTGTCAGGCAAAACGGCGGCATGCGGGTGGGAAATTCCTCCATGCCTGCGTGGATGACGCATCGCGGCTGGCTATACCGCGAGCCATGCGGATGAGACCCCGAAATCAGCTGGAGAATTTCTTTGGTGCGCCGTTGCGGGGCAGAAGCAGCAGGGAATGGAGGTGCAACAGGTCCTTGCCGAAAACGGAGCCTGCGGCTAATCACGGAAGTTTCGTCAGGCTTGTCGCGAACTCGCTCTCCAGCAGAAAAGGACAACGCCGTCTCATCCATCAACACATGGAAAGGCCGAACGGTTTATCCGGACAGCATTAAAAGAGTGGGCATATGCGTCTGCATATACCCACTCATGGAGACGGACTCAGGATGTGCCCTGTGGCGTATCTGTACAATTTCCAGCGTCCACATACGGCGCCAGGGAGGCATCCTCCAGCTTCACGGCTGCCTGGAGCGGAAAGAACGTGTTCCGGCCCTGCAACTATGGCACGTCCGGGATGAGCTGCAACTTCTCCGGCGAGGCGATGGTGACGCTGTGCTTCACGCTGGCCTTGCCGTGGCCGGGAACCGCCACATTCCAGAAGAGCATATGCTCCTGCTCGTTCTTCTGGGCCGGGGGCTCGTCCTTGTAGGTCACGGTCACGCCTTCGTCCACGATGACCGGGGCGGGGCGCTCCAGCTTCACGGTGACGGGCCGCGCGTGCTCGTTGCTCATCGTATAGGTCCAGGCCCAGGTCCAGGTCTTGCTCGTCTTGATGAAGCCGCTTTCGCCCTTGGTGCGCGAATCGTCAAAGGTGCGCACGTTGACGCGCGGGTCGGCCCCGAAATAGAGCGTGGCCTCGCCGCCGCGCGGCCGGAACATTCCGGAGCCCACGCCCTGCCCGTCCACGCTGTATTCGGCCATGCCCTCGGGCCACGCCGTGTCGCCCGCAAGGGCATACTTTGCCAGAAGCCAGACGCGGCCGTCCCCCCGTGTGGGCCGGGCGAGCCATTGCAGGGGGGCCTGCCAGGCATCGGCCGTGATAACGAGACGCGAGCGGCCCTCGGGAAGGCCGGGTTCGGCCAGCGTCCAGCTCGCATAGACCGAAGAACTGTCCGCGGCAACGCCCGCATTGGCCGGGGCCGCGTCCGCCGCGCCCTCGGCCACGACCTTGGCGCTGCGCGCCGCGTTGAGCGTCATGGGCACGGGCCTCGGCTGCGGCCGGGGCTGGGAATCCACCACCCATTCCGGCAGGGGCGCGGGCTCGCGGGGGCCGCTGCCGCGCGTGGCCAGCGTCACCTTGGTGCCCTTCCAGTCGATGCCGGAATATTGCCATACGTCGGCCATGAGGCGCACGTCGATGACGCCGCCGCTGCCCTCCTCGGGCCTGGCGTTGAAATCATACACCGCGTTCCAGCCGCAATGCCGCCAGCTGTAGGAATAGCGCACGAGCACCTTTTCCCCCGCCGGTACGGGCTTTTGCAGGGTGACCTGCACAAGCTCGCCGAGCCCCGCGGCCGCGGGCAGGCGCTCGATGCGCTGGCCGAGCAGCCTGATGCGCGTTTCCAGCGTTTCCTGCTCCTCCGCAAGGCCGGGCACGGACTCTGCTATAAGGCTCGCGCGCCGGGCCGCGTCCTGCGCGCCGGCATTTTCCGGCGACTGCCAGAGGGCTATGGCCGCTTTCACCGCAGTAAGGCGCGCGTTGAGACGCATCCGCTCGGTGACGAGTTCCTCACGGGCGCGGGCGAGGGCCGCGGATTCGGCGAGGGGCACGGGCGTGGTGCTCCAGCGCACGATGGTCTGGCCCGGCACTGCCAGTTGCAGGTTTGTGGCGTCCGGCGGCAGGGCAAAGACGAGGCTGCGCCCCGTATCGGGGCCCGTCGTGACCGGGGCGAGGCGCTCCTCCACGGCGAGGCGGCCGCCCACGGGCGAAATCAGGGCCGTGGCCGGGCTTGCGGGCGAAACCGCAGCCCCGTCATGCGACTGCGCCGGGGCGGCAGCACGCGCCGGTCCGGCGATGGAAAAACAGGCTATCAGCCCGAGCAGGGCAAGGGCCGCCCGGAAGAGACGCCCGCGAAACGCAGGGGAAAAATCCTTCATGGCAAACTCCGGCAAGGGACCGCGCAGGGCGGCCAGGTTCAGCGTGTGAGCCTGCGGAACTTGAGGCGGTGCGGCGTCTCGGCCTCCTTGCCGAGGCGCTTTTTGCGGTCTTCCTCATATTCCCTGAAATTGCCTTCAAAAAAGGCCACATGGGCGTCGTCCTCAAAGGCCATGATGTGCGTGGCCACGCGGTCGAGGAACCAGCGGTCATGGCTGATGACGAGCACGCAGCCCGCGAAGTTGTCCAGCGCGTCCTCGAGGGCGCGCATGGTGTTGACGTCGATGTCGTTGGTGGGTTCGTCGAGCAGGAGCACATTGGCCCCGGACTTGAGCATCCGCGCGAGGTGCAGGCGGTTGCGCTCCCCGCCGGAGAGCACGCCGGCCTTTTTCTGCTGGTCCGCGCCGTGGAAGTTGAAGCGCGTGCAATAGGCGCGGGCGTTGACCTCGCGGTTGCCGAGGCGGATGGTGTCGTGCCCGTCGCTGATGAGCTCGTAGACCGTCTTGTCCGGGTCCAGCGATTCGCGGCCCTGGTCCACATGGGCGAACACCACCGTGTCGCCAATGGTGAGGCGGCCGCTGTCCGGCTTTTCCTGCCCGGTGAGCATCTTGAAGAGCGTGGTCTTGCCCGCGCCGTTGGGCCCGATGATGCCCACGATGGCCCCCGGCGGGATGATGGCGGTGACGTCCTCCATGAGCAGGCGGTCGCCCACGGCCTTGGTCACCTTGTCGAGCTCGATGACGCTCTTGCCGAGGCGCGGTCCCGGCGGGATGTAGATTTGCAGGTCGGGCGCGCGTTTTTCGCTCTCGTGCGAGAGCATGGCCTCATAGGCGTTGAGGCGCGCCTTGCCCTTGGCGTGCCGCCCCTTGGGCGACATGCGTATCCACTCGAGCTCGCGCGCGAGGGTCTTCTGGCGCTCGGCCTCGGCCTTTTCCTCCCCGGCGAGGCGCTTCTGCTTCTGCTCGAGCCAGGAGGAATAATTGCCCTTCCACGGGATGCCGCGGCCGCGGTCGAGCTCCAGTATCCAGCCCGCCACGTTGTCGAGGAAGTAGCGGTCATGGGTGACGGCGATGACCGTGCCGGGGAAGGTGGAGAGATAGCGCTCGAGCCAGGCCACGGATTCGGCGTCGAGGTGGTTGGTGGGCTCGTCGAGCAGGAGGATGTCCGGGTTCTGGAGCAGGAGGCGGCACAGGGCCACGCGGCGGCGCTCGCCGCCCGAAATCTTGTTGACNGGCATGTCGCCGGGCGGGCAGCGCAGGGCGTCCATGGCCATTTCGAGGCGCGATTCCAAATCCCACACGCCGTTCGCGTCCATCTTTTCCTGCACCTCGGCCTGGCGGGCGAGGAGCGCGTCCATCTCCTCCGGCTCCATGGGCTCGGCGAACTTGGCGTTGATTTCCTCAAATTCCTTCGCGATGGCGACGAGCGGGGCCACGCCCTCCTCCACCACCTCGCGCACGGTGCGCGTCTCCCCGGCGAGGGGCTCCTGCTCCAGGTAGCCGATGGTATAGCCGGGCGCGAGCACGGTCTTGCCGTCAAAGGCCTCGTCCACTCCGGCGAGTATCTTGAGCAGGCTCGACTTGCCCGCGCCGTTGAGGCCGAGCACGCCGATCTTGGCGCCGTAGAAATAGGAAAGGTTGATGTCCTTGAGCACTTCCTTCTGGCCGTGCTTCTTGGACACGCGGATCATGGAATAGATGATCTTGTCCGGTTCGTTGCTCATAGGCTCCTCAGGGTTTGCCGCCGGGTGAACGGCAGGGCGGCGCGGGGAACGCTACACGGAAAAGACACGCCTTTCAAGGCGCGGNCGNGACGGGGAGAGACGGAAAACGCCGGGACNNGTCCCGGCGTTTTCCTGATTCCCGGAGAGCCCGCGCTGCGGGCGAAGCCCTACGGATGGTCCTTGAACTTGTCGGAGACAGCCGGGCCGCCGCTGTGGCAGGGGGTGCAGTCCATGATGCCCTTGCCCCAGTTGGCCTCGTTGCCCTTGGTCATGTGGCACTCGCCGCAATAGGCCACGGACTTCTGCATGGGGATGGTGCTCTTGAAGTCCTTACCCTGCTCGATCTTGGCGTTGAGGATCTCCACGGCCTTGCGCGACACATCGGCCGTGAGGCGCCCGCAGCGCTCGCTGCGCTTCTTGCTCGTGGCCTCGATCTTGTTCTGGAAACACCACTTGGAGACCGAAAGGTGGCAGAGCACGGAGTCGGAAACATTGCTCGGGATGGGCCCGGCCACGCCCTGGGCCTTGTCGCCGGGGTTGTAGATGGGCAGCGCCGTGGTCTCGTACCAGCGGAAAAGCTCGTTGACCATGGGGTTGCGCTCCTTGCGGCCCCAGAAGAGCGCGAAAGCCGCCGCCGCGCCGTAGAGTGCGCCGCAGATGGTGCCCCAGTTGGAGATGCCGCCCTTGTTGGCCTCGAGCATGGTGAAGGGGAACTGGTTGTAGGGCGCGCCGTATTTTTCGCCCATGACGCCGATGATGCTGTAGAAGGTGCCGTAGCCGCAGGCATAGCCCTTGTACCAGTAGCCCTCGTAGGCCACCACCTCGCACTCGGCCGGGTCCAGCTTGTGCGGCTTCCAGCCGAATTCGCCGTTCACCTGGGCAAAGCGGCCGCCCGCNGGGGCCGCCGGGGCCTCCGCCGCGAGGCCCGGGGCGGCGATGCCCGCCGCGAGACCGCCCACNGCAAGGCCGCCNAGNCCANACAAGCAGATGCCTTCTGTTACACTCCATGACTGTCCTCCCATGTAGATNNTTGCGGACCTNNCGTCCGNACCCCCNGCACGAAAATGTGCAAAAAATCACTAGCACTCTCCGNNNNTTANGTCAAGGAGNCGCGNANTTTTNCNCGCGTGCNCGGCATCGNNGCGGAAAATCCGGNNNTGGTGCGGNANNCGCGCCACNCGGGCGCCCCNNGTGNGCGNTTTNCGCAAGNNNCCGAAAAAAATTTTNNTTTTGCCTCTGGACGCCGCCCGGAACGGACTTATTNTCTCCCGGTGTGGAACGTGCGGCCGCCGGTTCCCGNAATTTCCGGTCNNTTGCCGCACNGGTTTCGGACACTTTTGAAGAATTCCCCGAGGAGGAATGACATATGTCCAAGATCATCGGCATCGACCTGGGCACNACCAACTCCTGTGTCTATGTCATGGAAGGCAAGGANCCCAAGTGCATCACCAATCCNGAGGGCGGCCGCACNACGCCGTCCGTCGTCGCCTTCACCGACAAGGAGCGCCTGGTCGGCGAAATCGCCAAGCGCCAGGCCGTGACCAACCCGAAGCGCACCATCTTCGCCATCAAGCGCCTCATGGGCCGCAAGTACAACAGCCCCGAGGTGGAGCGCTGGAAGGAAAATTCCCCCTATGCCATCGTGGAAACGCCCAATGGCGATGCCGGTGTCGAGGTTGACGGCCGCGTNTACAGCGCGCCGGAAATCTCGGCNATGATNCTTGCCAAGCTCAAGGCNGACGCCGAAGCCTACCTCGGCGANACCGTGAGCGANGCCGTNATCACCGTTCCCGCCTACTTCAACGACGCNCAGCGCCANGCCACCAAGGACGCGGGCCGCATCGCGGGCCTTGAGGTCAAGCGTATCATCAACGAGCCCACGGCNGCCTCGCTCGCCTANGGCGCGGACAAGAAGGCCAACGAAAAGATCGGCGTCTTNGACCTCGGCGGCGGNACTTTCGATATTTCCATCCTCGANGTGGGCGACGGNGTGGTGGAAGTGCGTTCCACCAACGGCGACACCTTCCTCGGCGGCGAGGACTTTGACCAGCGCATCATCAACTACCTCGTGGAAGAGTTCAAGAAGGAGAACGGNATCGACCTCTCCAAGGACAGCATGGCCNTGCAGCGCCTGAAGGAAGCCGCGGAAAAGGCCAAGAAGGANCTGTCCACCGCCATGGAGACGGAGATCAACCTCCCCTTCATCACCGCNGANNNGAGCGGCCCGCGCCACCTGCTCATCAAGCTNACCCGCGCCAAGCTNGACTCCCTCGTCAGCGACCTCGTTGACCGCACCATCGAGCCCTGCAACCAGGCCCTCACNGANGCNGGCCTCGACCCCAACCAGATCAACGAAGTCCTGCTCGTGGGCGGCATGACCCGTATGCCCCTCGTGCAGCAGACNGTGGGCAAGTTCTTCGGCAAGGAGCCCAACCGCTCCGTNAACCCGGACGAAGTGGTCGCCATGGGCGCGGCCATCCAGGGCGGCATCCTCACGGGCGACGTGAAGGACGTGCTGCTCCTCGACGTGACCCCGCTCTCCCTCGGCATCGAGACCATGGGCGGCGTGTTCACCAAGCTCATCGACCGCAACACCACCATCCCGACCCGCAAGAGCCAGGTGTTTACCACGGCAGCCGACAACCAGCCCTCCGTGTCCATCCATGTCCTTCAGGGCGAGCGCCCCATGGCCGCGGACAACATGACCCTGGCCCGCTTCGACCTCACCGGGATTCCGCCGGCCCCGCGCGGCGTGCCGCAGATCGAGGTCTCCTTCGACATCGACGCCAACGGCATCGTGAACGTCTCCGCCAAGGACATGGGCACCGGCAAGGAGCAGTCCATCAAGATCACCGCTTCTTCCGGCCTCTCCGAGGACGACATCCAGCGCCTGGTGCGCGAGGCCGAGGCCCACGCCAGCGACGATAAGAAGAAGCAGGAGCTCATCGAGGCCCGCAACCATGCCGACAGCCTGATTTATGGCACCGAGAAGTCCCTCGCGGACCTCGGCGACAAGGCCGACGCCTCGGTGAAGGGCGACATCGAGACCCGCATTGCCGACCTGCGCAAGCTCATGGAAGGCGAGGACGCCGCGGCCATCAAGCACGCAGCCGACGAGCTCGCCAAGGCTTCGCACAAGCTCGCCGAGCAGCTCTACCAGCAGCAGGCCCAGCAGGCAGGCGCGGAAGCGGGCGCCGATGCCGGCGCGGCCGGTGGCGCTGCGGGTGCCCAGCCCGGCGGCAACGACGACGTGGTGGACGCGGACTTCACCGAAGTGAAGAAGTAGCCAGCCACCAACTTGCACATCCTTGCGGGCAGCCCTTCGGGGTTGCCCGCTTTCGTTTTAACTCCTCTCCACCTTCCCTTTTTCCCATTGCAGCCCCGGGGTGCCTCCGGCCCCGGCAATCCCGGAAAAATGCGGCGGCGTAGAGGGAACCCCGGTGCAGCGCTGGCCGGGCAGAGCGGCAAAAGGCAGGGTGGCGGACGCCCCCCAGGCGCACTTCCGGCAACTTGCCACGGCGCGGCCGCTGTACTACAGTGCCCTGTCCTCAACTGTCCCTTTGTCCTCAAGGAATCGCCATGCCCGCCTGCGCCATGACATCCCTTTTTTCGCGGCTGTGTCCGCGCCGTACCGGGCCTTGCGCCCGCGCGCTGCTCTGCCTCCTCGCTTTTGCCCTGTGCGGCTGCCAGTTCCCCTTCGGCAAGCGCGCCGTGGCGCCCGAGCCGGTGCCCGCGCCCCAGCCCGCCTGCGTGGTGCTGGCACTCCCCGCATCCGGCCCCTATGCGGCCATCGCCACCAAGATCAGGCGCGGCGCGACGACCGCCCAGCAGGAGCTCGCCAAGGTTGGCGGGACCCTGAGGCTGGAAAATATCAACACCGAGGCGCCGGACTGGCTCACGACGCTGGCGGCGCTTCCCGCCTCCTGCGCGGTGGTGGGGGGCCCCCTGCGCGACGTGGCCTATGAACAGGCCCAGAAGGCCGGGGCGCTGGAGCAGCGGGCCTTTTTCTCCTTTGTGCCTAACCTCAAGTCCGGGGACGAAGGCGCCCGCGCCTGGCGCTTCTTCCCGAGCCCGCAGGACCAGATCGACGCTCTGGTGGCCTTTGCCACGGATGAGCTCGGCATCAGCTCCTACGGGGCCTTTCATCCCGGCGACGCCTATGCCGCACGCATGACGGGGCTTTTGGCGCAAAGCCTCGGCAAGCGCCACATCCCGCTGCGCCAGGCCTCTTACAAAGCGGCCGACCCGACCTCGTGGAGCGACGCGGCGCAGCCGCTCATCAATCCCGTCCTGGCCGAAGGTAGCTCCACGCCCGTGCCGCAGACGGAATTCGAGGCCCTCTTCCTGCCCGATTCCTGGAAGAACATCGACATGGTTACCCAGAGCCTGCTCTATAATGGGGAGGACCGACTTGTCCTTCTGGGCACGACCCTCTGGGAGCAGGGCCTTTCCGGCAGGCAGGTGCCGCGTGCGGAAAACTTCGCCCTTGCCGTCTTCCCGGCCGCGTGGAACGCCCAGCACGCGCCCGGCGCACTCAAGGGGCAGGGCAATGATTTCTGGACGGCCCTGGGCTATGATTTCGTGAATTTTGCCGCGGCCCTCGCGCTGGATGCGCGGCTGACCACGCCGCAAATCACGGCCCGTGCCCAGCGCGCGGCAAGCACGGTGCGCGGCATGGCGCCTCTCACCTACGATGACGCGGGCGTGGCCCACCAGAAGCTCTATCTTTTCCAGGTCTCGCCTTCCGGCATGAAGCCGCTGGACGTGGCGCAGTTCCGCGACACGCGCGCCGCGGTGCTCGAGCGGGCGGCGCTCAGGATGCAGGGCCTCCCCAGCGTGGACGCCGAGGGCAACCCGCTGGTGCCGGGCGCCCCCGGTGCCCCTGCCGTACCCGCCGCGGCCACCGGGGGAGCGCAGCCCGCCGCGACGCCTGTCGCCGCGCCCGCGGGAACACCCGGCGCGCCGGTGCTGGACACCACACCCCGCCCTTCCTACAAGCTGCGCCTGCCCGGCAGCCGCTGAGCCAGATGAGGATAGCATGACACAGGAACAGCCCAGGCCCGTCAGCATTGAGGAAGTGCGGCACATGGCTGCGCTTTCGCGCCTTGCCGTGACCGAGGAGGAAGAACGTCTCTTCGCGCGCCAGTTCGGGAACATCCTCGCCCACATGGCCCTGCTCTCCAGTGTGGATACGGAAGGCGTGGAACCGCTCTACAGCCCCCTTGCCCATGCGGCGGCCACCCGCCCGGACGAGGGCGCCAACCTGCGCACGCGCGCCGAAGTCCTCGCCAATGCGCCGGAGACGGACGGCGAGTATTTCATCGTGCCCCGCATCGTCTAGGCGGAATTTTCCCCCTTTTTCAGCTTCAGCACATCCATGCCCCGGAATCTTGCCATGCCAGGTGACATCTGTTCTCTCACGCTTGCCGAGGTGGCCTCGGCCCTGCAAAAGCGGGAGCTTTCGGCCCTTGAAGTGACCCGCGCCTGTCTTTCCCGCATCGAGGCCACGGAACCGGCCATCGAAGCCCTGCTCCATGTGGACGCCGAGGGCGCGCTCGCCCGCGCGGCGGAACTGGACGCAGCCGGGCCCCGGCCGGAGCTTCCCCTCTGGGGCGTGCCCGTGACCGTCAAGGACGCGCTCTCCACGAGGGGCATCCCCACCACGGCGGCCTCACGCATCCTCGAAAACTTCGTCCCCTTCTATGACGCCTTTGTGGTCGCACGCCTGCGCGAAGCCGGGGCCGTGCTCCTCGGCAAGGCCAATATGGACGAGTTCGCCATGGGCTCCTCCACGGAAAATTCCGCCTTCAAGGCCACCCGCAACCCGTGGAACACGGCCCGCGTGCCCGGGGGCTCCTCCGGCGGTTCGGCCGCTTCGGTTGCCGCGTGCCAGTGCTTCGCCTCGCTCGGGTCGGACACGGGCGGCTCCATCCGCCAGCCCGCCGCCTTTTGCGGCTGCGTGGGCCTCAAGCCCACCTATGGGCGCGTGTCGCGCTACGGCCTCTTCGCCTTCGCCTCCTCGCTGGACCAGGTGGGGCCGCTCACCCGCACGGTGGCCGACTGCGCGCGCGTGCTCACGGTCATTGCCGGGCACGACCCGCGTGACACCACTTCCGAGCCGCGCCCGGACGAGGACTTCACGGCGGCGGTGCGCAACGCGGGCGACAGTCTTGCGGGCGTGCGCCTGGGCGTGCCGCGGGGATTTTTCGGCGAAGGCCTGGCCGACGAGGTGCGCGCCGCCTGCGAGGCGCCCCTCGAGCGGGCGCGGGGGCTCGGGGCCGAGCTTGTGGACGTGGAGCTGCCGCCCACGGACATCGCCAGCGCCACCTACTATATCATCGCCATGGCCGAGGCGAGCTCCAACCTCGCCCGCTATGACGGCGTGCGCTACGGGCGCCGTGCGCCCGATGTGCACACGCTGGACGAGCTCTATGTGGAGTCGCGCAGCCAGAGCTTCGGCGAGGAAGTCAAGCGGCGCATCATGCTCGGCTCCTATGTGCTTTCCTCGGGCTATTATGACGCCTATTTCCGCAAGGCCGCGCAAACGCGCCGCCTCATCCGGGACGCCTGGTGCGCCGTGCTCGAGGGCTGCGACGCCATTGCCACGCCCGTGGCCCCGGTGACGGCGTGGCCGCTGGGCAGCCACGCCACGGACCCGCTCCAGGCCTACCTTATGGACGCCTACACCATCCCCGTCAACCTGGCGGGCCTGCCCGGCCTTTCCCTGCCTGTGGGCCTCGGCAGTGAAAGCGGGATGCCCGTGGGCCTTCAGCTTATCGGCAAGGCCTTTGACGAGGCGACCCTTCTGCGTGTGGGCCATGTGCTCGAAGGGGCCCTTCCGGGTATTGGCGCGCCGCGGCTTCTGTGACCGCTTTACAACTTATTTATTCATGAGCAAAGTCATTTGCTGCCTGACCGCAAACGCGTAAGGACGGATATGCGGCCAGCCCCTGCGCCCCGCACCTCGCATGACAAAATCCTGCTGAGCCGCTTCATGCGGTCCTGATGAGAAAAAGGCCCCCTTGCGGGGGCCTTTTCCTTTCCAGACAGAAATGGCGCAGCTCGCGCCGGCGCATCACTGCTTGTGCAGCATGATGTCGAGGATGATCTTGTCCGTCTCGCGCATCCCCGTGGAGCCGAGGCGGCCGAGATTGGCGATGCAGGCCTCGATGTCCTCCGAGACGATGCCCTCGTTGCCGGGCACCGCCGAGCCCTCCAGGGCCAGCATGGCCGCCTGGATGCCCGCCCCCACGGCCGAGGCCACCTTGAGCGCACAGGAGCTCTTGGCGCCGTCGCAGATCATGCCCGCCACATTGCCCACCATGTTGCGCACGGTCATTTCCATTTCGCGCAGGCCGCCCCCCAACAGCAGGGTGATGCCGCAGGCGGCGGCCGTTCCGGCCACCATGGCCCCGCAATGGGCCGAGAGCCGCCCGAGGTGGTGCTTGATGTGGATGGCCGTGAGGTGGCTCATGATGAGCGCCCGGGCCAGGTCCTCATCGCTCTTTTCCATCCTGATGGCGCAGGCCACCACGGGCATGGTGCAGGTGATGCCCTGGTTGCCGCTGCCGGAATTGCTCATGACAGGCATCATCACGCCCGCCATGCGCGCGTCGGCGGCGGCCGCCGTGAGCTTGACGGCGAAGGTGGGCATGTCGTCGGCGAGGATGTGGCGGCGCATCTGCGCGTCCATGTTCTTGCCCACGGCGAGGCCATACTGGCGCGAAAGTCCCTCCTCGGCCACGCTGCGGTTCATCTGCGCGGCTTCGAGGATAAAGGCGATATTCTCCAGCGGCGTGGTCGTGGCAAAATCATGGATGGCCGCGAGGCTCAGGGGCCACTCGTCCGGCGCGCCCTCCCCTTCCGTGGCCGCGGCAGCGCCGCCGGAAAAGACGAGCTCGTCGTCGCGCCAGACATTGGTGATATTGGCGTGGGAATCGCGCAGTTCCGCCGTGCCCGTGTGGCCGCCGCCGTGGGCGACCACCTTGCAATAGAGCAAAAGCTCGTTGTCCGCCGGGAGGTGCAGGTCCACCTTGCCCTCGGCCAGCAGGGCCTTGGCCCTGGACGCCTGTTCCGGAGCAAGGTCGCGCAGGCATTCCAGGCCGAGCTCGCTCTTGCCGCCGAGGGCCCCGGCCGCCGCCGCAATGCCCAGGCCCATTTCGCCCGTGCCCGGCACCATGACGCCCATGCCGTTCTTGAGCAGGTTGGCGCTCACGGCCACGTCGAGCCGCTCGGGCGTCGTGCCCAGGGCCTCGGCGGCGCGCGCCGCCGTCAGGGCCACGGCGATGGGCTCGGTGCAACCGAGCGCGGGGACGACCTCGCGGCGCAGCAGTTCGAGAAAGGGTTCCTTGTGGCTCATGCGTCCGCCCCGTCGCTGTGCTGCAAGGGCCCGAGCTGCCCGTGCCGGTTGAAGACGCCGTCGAGGATAAGGGTCAGCGCGCCGTCGCCCGTGACGTTGCAGGCCGTGCCGAAGCTGTCCTGCAGGGCGAAGATGGCGATGAGCAGGGCCACGCCCGTCTGGTCGAAGCCCAGCACACTCGTGACGATGCCGAGGGAAGCCACCACGGTGCCACCGGGCACGCCCGGCGCGCCCACGGCAAAGATGCCGAGCAGGATGCAGAAGAGGACCATGGTGCCCACGGACGGCAGCGTGCCGTAAAGGATGAGGCTGATGGTCATGACAAAGAAGGTCTCGGTGAGCACCGAGCCGCAGAGGTGCACCGTGGCCCCCAGGGGCACCATGAATTCCACCATGGTCCGGCTCAGCGCGGGCGAGCGGTGGGCGCATTCCAGCGCCACGGGCAGGGTGGCCGCGCTGGACATGGTGCCCACGGCCGTGAGGTAGGCCGGGGCGTAGTAACGGAAGACCTTGGCGGGATTGCGGCCGGAAACGATGCCGCCGATACCGTAGAGCACGCCGAGCCAGACGAACTGGCCGATGATGACGAGCACCACCATGGTCACGAAGATGGGCAAATGCCGCGAGAGCGAGCCCTCATAGGCGAGCCCCATGAAGGAGAGGCCCACGAAGAAGGGCAGGATGGGAATGAGTACATGCAGCACGAGCCAGCTGATGACCTTTTCAAATTCGTCAAAGAGCGCGGTCAGGGTCTTGGCGCGCGTCCAGGCGATGCCGAGGCCGAGGAAGAGCGCGGTGATGAGCGCGCTCATGACGCTGAAGAGCGGCGGGATGTCGAGCCGGAAGACCATTTCCGGCAGCTTGCGCAGCGATTCGGCCTCGGTGGCGATGGAAAGGTGCGGGATGACCACATAGCCGGAAATCATGGAAAAGAGCGCCGCGCCCAGCGAGGAGGCATAGGCCAGCGCCACGGCCGCCACGAGGATCTTGCTCGCGTTGCTGCCCAGGCGCACGATGGCTGGGGTGATAAAGCCCACGATGACGAGCGGCACGAGGAAGAAGATGATCTGTCCGAGGATGTGGCGCACCGACACCACCACGTCCATGATGGGCTCGTTGACCACAAAGCCGAGCAGCGCGCCGATGACAAGGCCCGCAAGCAGTTTGATGATGAGCGAAAGGTCTCCGATCTTTGCCATGGTCAACCTCCTCATGGCTGGCTCTTGCCCGGTATGCGCCAAACCGCGCGCATCCGGGTCGCCCCGCCACTATAGGCTGCAGCGGCCGTGCGCGCAAGGAGGAGCGGCCGGGATTTTCCGCCGGGCCTTATTCGAGGATATAGCGCATGGGATTGACGGGCACGCCGTTGAGCCGCACCTCGTAGTGCAGGTGCGGGCCCGTGGTGCGCCCGGTCATGCCGATATGCCCGAGCACCTCGCCGCGGCGCACCCACTGCCCGGGCTTGACCGTGGCGCGTTGCAGGTGGGCGTACTTGGTGACGATGCCGCCGCCGTGGTCGATCTCCACGCTGTTCCCATATGCGCCGTCGCGCCCGGCCATGATGACCGTGCCCTCGGCCGGGGCCACCACGGGCGTGCCCATGCGGTTGCTGATGTCGAGCCCCTTGTGGAACTGGCCGCCCCTGCCGAAGGGCGACGTGCGCCCGCCGAAACTGGAGGACACAAAGCCCGTCACCGGCCAGATGGAGGGCATGGACGCAAGGATGTTGCGGTTTTCGCGTAAGGCCCGCAAAAGGTCCTGCTGGCGCACTTCCTCGAGGCGCGTGGCCTCGGAAAGCCGGCCCAGAAAGTCCTGCATCTTGCGGGCGGCCAGCTCCTGCCGGTGCAGGGGGAGATAGGTGCGGGAAAAATCGCCGGGCCCGTCGCCCACTTCGGCCGGGTCCTTCTCCATGTTCATCATGAGCCTGAGCTTGGAGTCGAAGCGCTGGATGCGCAACAGGTCCCGGCTCACGGCGGTGATGCGCTCGGCGAGGCTCACGGTCTGGCGGCGCTGCTCCTCGGCGACGCGCTGCGCCGTGGCGAGCTCCTCCTCCAAGTGACGATTTTCCAGCCACTCGCGCCAGAGCCAGATATTGCAGGCCACCAGCGCGATGACCAGAAGACCCGCCGCAAGCCCCAGCCAGCCGCGCAGATGGAGGTTGCGGCTGCCGCTGCGGCCCTCCTTGAAAATGACGATATGGTACTTGCCGAAAAGCATGGGGAGCCAGTCTAGGAGGCCCCCGCGCCGCTGTCAATGAGCGGTCCCGCGGGGCGGCGGGGCGCGCGGATGCTGACAGCCCGGCCCCCCGCGTGTATGCTGGCGGGGCATTTTTCACTCAAGACGGGAGGAACTTGATGACTCAAGACGCCCCGACTCCGGACGGCGCCGCTGACGCCGCAAGGGAGGCGCTCGCCGCGTATCTGCCGGAATTTTACGCCGCGGTGGGCGAGTTTCCCGACCTTCATGTGGAACCGGGCCTTTCGGACGCGGACATCGCCGCGCTGGAAGCACGGCTGGACTTCCGCCTTTCCGACGGCCTCAAGAAGCTGCTCAGGGAGTTCGCCACCATCTCCATGAACGGCCTGTCGGTGCGCGCGGCGCACTTCGGGCCCATCGTCATGCCGAGTTCCGAGGCGCTCATCATCGGCGAGCTCTACCTGCACAATCCCGGCGACCGGCTGCTCATGCTCCCGAACGACGAGACCGTCTACTACCTCGAGCAGCGCAACGGGGCCATCACCAAACTCGCGGACTCGCTGGAGAACTTCTTCAACCACACTCTTCCCCGGCATCTGTACGGCTAGGCTCCGCATCGTCCGCTCCCGCATGGCGGCCGAGCTGCCAGCGGGTGAGCCCGCGCAGGATGGAACGCCGCGCCTCCGGGATACCGGCGGCGAGCTGGCGCAAGCTGGCCTCCATGGCGCTTCGCGCCGTGTGCCCGGCCGAGGGGCAGGCGTTCTCCCATACGGGAAGATCCCACTGCCGCGCCGCAGCGCGTACATGCTTCTTCTCCACGAGGAGCAGCGGCCGCACGAGTGTAAGGCCGCCGCGGAAAAAGCTCTCGCGCATGGCGAGCCCGTCCACCCGGCCATTGCGGCAGAGATTGAGGAAGAAGGTGGTCACGAGGTCGTCCGCCGTGTGGCCCAGCGCGAGGTGGGTGAGGCGGTACTGGCGGCAAAGGTCGAAAAGCCGCTTGCGCCTGAGCCACGCGCAGCGGAAGCAGGCCGAGCGCTTGCGGTTGCGCTCCGAATGGGCCTCGGGGCCGTGGGCCGTGAGCTCCACATGGCCGGGGATACCCTCGGCGGCCAGCCACGGGGCGAGCGCCGCATGGGCCTCGGGCTCAAAGCCCGGATTGCAGTGTAAAGCCATGATCTCAAAGGGAAAGGGCACGATGCCCTGACGGATCTTCAGCGTTTTCAGGAGCACAAAACTGTCCACCCCGCCGGATACGGCGACGCCGATGCGGCAGCCCGGCCGCAGCATGGCCGCCTTCTGCATGGCGAGGCCCGTGGCCTTGACGCAGACCTCCTGCGCGTATGTGCGTTTTTCCCGTGCCATAAGCCTCCTGCCGCAGCTTGCGGCGCAGTGCTTGACGGTGTGGCCGCCCTCGTCTAAAGTAGCGCGTTTCAGCCGGGGCAAGCCCGGCTGCCGCCCCTTTACAACCACCGGGGCGGCATTATTTTTCCGGCGTGACCCCGCCGCAAACGGAGGCAGCATGGCCCGCATCACCGTGGAAGATTGTCAGGAGCGCGTGGACAACCGTTTCCTGCTTGTGCAGATGGCCATCAAGCGCGTGCGCCAGTATCGCGAGGGCTACGAGCCCCTGCTGGAATCGCGCAACAAGGAAGTGGTCACCGCGCTGCGCGAAATCGCGGCCGGCAAGATCCTTCCCGACGACAAGTCGCTCTATACGCCGCTTCCGACGGATGGGGAAGCGCCCGTCGCCACTTCCGCCGACGAGGCCACATCCACTTCCGGGAACTGACAGCCCGGATGACGGCGCGCGCCGGTGCCGCGCGGCCGCACAAGGACTGTACGCCAGATCATGACAGTACGCGACTATTACGAGGTGCTCAGCGTTTCGCGCAGCGCCGGAACCGAGGAGATCAGGCGCGCCTACCGCAAGCTCGCCATGCGCTACCACCCGGACAGAAATCCGGGCGACGCCGAGGCCGAGCTCAAGTTCCGCGAGGCGGCCGAAGCCTATGAGGTGCTCCGCGACCCGGACAAGCGCGCCCGTTATGACCGTTTCGGTCATGCGGGCGTGCAGGGAAGCGCCGGCGGCGGCTTCGGCAGCGCGGAAGACATCTTCGCCCACTTCAGCGACATTTTCGGCGACCTCTTCGGTTTCGCCGGGGCAGGCCGCGGCTCCCGCGCCGAAGCGGGCGCGGACTTGCGCTACAATCTCACCATCAGCTTCACCCAGGCGGCCCACGGCGACGAGATCAGTCTCTCCGTGCCGCACCATATCGACTGTCCCGACTGCAAGGGCAGCGGCGCCGCGCCAGGCACCCAGCCCGAGACCTGCCCCCAGTGCCACGGCACGGGCCAGGTGCGCCGCAACCAGGGCTTTTTTCAGCTCGCCATGCCCTGCCAGGCCTGCCACGGCACGGGCCGCATCATCAAAAAGCCCTGCCCGCGCTGCAAGGGCGAAGGCCGCGTGGAGGACGAGCACGAGATCCGGGTGCGCATCCCCGCGGGCGTGGACACGGGCACGCGGCTCAGGGTACGCGGCGAGGGCGAGGCCGGTGTCCACGGCGGGCCCCCCGGCGACCTCTATGTGGTGCTTACCGTGGAGCAGGACCCGCGCTGGGAACGCCACGGCCAGGACCTCGTCTATACCCAGGAAGTGAGCTTCGTGCAGGCGGCCCTCGGCTGCCGCGTGGAAGTGCCGGGCATCGACGGGCCGCTGGGCATGGAAATCCCCAAGGGGGTGCAGTCAGGGGCTTTGCTCAGGCTCGCAGGCCAGGGGTTGCCGTGGCCCGGTCGCAAGCAGCGCGGGGATTTGCTCGTCTCAGTCAAGGTAGTCACGCCCACGCGCATCAGCGCGCGCCAGGAAGAGCTTTTGCGCGAATTTGAACGCATCGGCGAGGAAAGCGCCTTTGACAAGGTCAAGAACGCCGCCAAGAAGATCGGCAAGGTCATGGGCCTCGACTGAGCGGCTATAAGCGCCTGCGGAGAGTTTTGAAAAACGGCGTCTCATCCCCGTGATGTGGCGCCGTTTTGCTTTTCTCAGAGCGCGTCCAGCGTGTGCAGCGCCGCCAGCACATCATCCACGGGCAGGTGCTGGAGCGCTGGCTCGGCATCGGCGGGATATTCAAAGCCCAGATCTAGGTAGGCGAAGCGCCCGACCCGCGGCAAGAGGCTTACACAGCGCCCCCCCACCGGGCCCCAGCGTCTGGGGTTGGTGGCCCCGTGCAGCCCCACCGTAGGCGCTCCGGCGAGGGCGGCGAGGTGCATGATGCCCGTATTCACGGACACCACAGCGTCGGCCCGCGCGAGCAGCCACGCCAGTTCCGGCAGGCTTGTGCGCCCGGCAAGGGAATGGACATATTGCGCGCCCGGCAGATACTCCCGCAGAAAGGCCGCGTTGCGCGGGGCGTCGCCTGCGCTCCCCGTGAGCCAGAGGCTGAAGCCCGCTCCGGTGAGCTCGCGCGCGAGCCGGGCCCAGTGGGCCGCGGGCCACTCCTTGAGCCGACTCTTGTAGCCGGCCGGCCACATATGCAAAAAGGCGTGGCGTCGCCCGTCCACCAGTGCCTCGGTGAGCCGGGGCGGCAATGCGGGCTCCGCGTCCGGCAGGCGCAAGGCGGGCGCGCCGGAAAGCCCCGGCCAGAGCGCCCGGCCGAGGGCGAGAAAATTTTCCGTTTCATGCAGGTCCGGGCTGTGCGTGACCGCCCGATCATAGCCCAAGGCCCGCGCCTGCCCCTTTGTGGCAAAGCCCACGGTGAGGCCCGCGCCCGAGAGATTGCTGACAAGTGCCCCGAGGCGCGACCATTGCGTACTGTCGATGAGCAGGTCATAGCGGCGCGCCCGCACATGGCGCAGCATGGCAGGGACGTGGCGCACGGCGAAGGCGGTGACGGCGTCCGCATGGGGGATAAGCGGCGCGGCCACGGCATTGCCGGAGGAGACCACAAGCTCCAGCCGGGCCTCAGGAAGCTGTCGGCGAAGCCCTTCAAGCAGGCCTGAAAGGAGGAGCAGATCCCCGATGGCCCCCAGGCAGATGATGCCCACGCGCCGGGGCTCTTCCGGGTCCGCCTTGCGGCGCGGCCGCTCCAGCCTCCGCGCGCCTGCTGCCAGGGCCACCAGCGGGATGCCCGCATACCTGTCCAGCCAGCGGTGGAGGCGGTTGCCCCTTTCGGCTGCCATCAATACGCGCCGTAGCCCGTCAGGACAACGGGAATGGTCCGCGCGAGGATCCAGATGTCCATCCAGATGGACCAGTTGTTGATATAGTAATGGTCAAAGTCCACACGCTCGGCATAGGTCGTGTTGTTGCGGCCCGAAATCTGCCAGAGCCCTGTGAGGCCGGGGCGCACCCGGCAATACTCGTCAAAGACCGCGCCGTATTTTTTCACTTCCGCGACCACGATGGGCCTCGGCCCCACAAGACTCATGTCGCCCATGATCACATTGATGAGCTGAGGCAACTCATCAAGGCTCGTCTTGCGCAGGAAGCGGCCCATGCGGGTGATGCGCGGGTCCTCCCGGAGCTTGTGGTCGCGCTCCCATTCTTCCTTGAGCACCGGGTCCCCGGCTAGCCACTCCTTGAGCCGTGCGTCCGCGTCCGACACCATGGTGCGGAATTTATAGACGCGCAACATCCGGCCATCACGCCCGATGCGCATTTGCCGATAAATGGGCGCGCCCGGACTGTCCAGCCGGATGAGGATCGCCAGCAGGAGCCCCAGCGGCACGACTACGGGCAGCAGCAGGATGCAGAACAGGATGTCGATGGCGCGCTTGATGGCGAGGCGGCGCCAGTCATGGAGATTCTGGCTGAGCAGGAACATCGTGACGCCGCTGAGCTCGCAGGGGGTGAGCCAGTAGCGGCGGAAGCCCGCTTCCAGTGCGGGCACCACGATGACCTTGGCGAAATGGCGGCTCGCCTCGGTGACATAGTCCACGGACCCGCGCTCGTTGACGCGCGGCAGGAGCAGGGCCACGGCGCCGGGCCAGCGCCGCGCCGCCCCGGCCAGCTGCAGGGCCGCGTGTTCCGCATCGTTGGAAAGGTCCAGCATGGTCACGGGCCGCAAGCCATGCTGCGGATGCCGCCTCAGATAATGCCAGAGGCGCTTGGCCGCCGGGCCCTTGTCAAGGATGATGAGCGGGCTGCTCCACCAGGGCAGGCGCGCAAACAGCCTGATGCACAAGAGGCGCAACAGCGGCAGCGTGACAAGGCTGATGGCCCAGCCGCCGCAGATGACCAGCCTGGAATAGAGGTCACCCGTTTGCGAAAGAAAGAGGACCAGGAGGATGACGGCATAGATCAGGGTAACGAGTAGAAACACCGCCTTCATCTGCCGGTCCGGCGGCAGGCTGAGGCTGCGGTAAAGGCCCAGGGAGGTGCCGAGGAGCGGGGCCACAAGCAGGAAGGGAAAAACCCAGTGATAGAGGTCCGGGTCCACGCCGCCAAAGGCCGCCCGTATCAGGAGCAACGAAAACATGGTGCCAAGCAGCGCCGCAAGGTCGGACAGGGCGAGCACTGCCGAGCGCATGGGCAGGCCCACACGTTGCATGAGGACGGGAAGCTGGCTGATGCGGCGCATGGCTGCCCTTGGCAATGACGTTGCGTGGCCGCCCGCGTGACCCGGCATGACCGGAAGGCGGCAAATCACCCCGGCCTGGGCTCGCCCCTGCCGTGCTTTTTTTGCGGAATGCGCGTGGCTACTATATCAAAGCAGCCCCTGAGCGCAAGCCCGCGCCCCGGGGCTGCCATGGCCGCGAGGGCTCGGAGCCCTCTGCCTCCTTTAGGACACGGCCCGATGCGCGCGCCAGTACTTCTTTGCCAGCGGCTTTTTGATGCCCAGAAAAAGGGCGCCCAGCCTGCGCAACGGCAGTGGCACCTTCATGGCCAACGGCACGAGTCGGTTCAATTTGTCGAGGACAGGTCCGGAAAAATGTTGCGGCATTTTTTCGGCCAGGTCATTATATGATTTCATTACTTCTGGGTCGTACCGTGCCATTCCATCAGCAGAAAAAATAGCGCGCGTTTTTTGTGAGGTCCAGGAATGTATGCGGAGGATGCCGTAATAAGTAATGAGATTGCAGCTAATGACGCATTTTTGCGCAAGCAATGTCGTACCAGCCCCACAACTTGACGGGAAGGAAGCCGGTCAAGCGCCTTTTCCAATCCCGAATCTGCACAGTAGGCAATATCACGCGGCGAATCGCAGTCAATCGAAGAATCTGCCACAAGCTTTGGGAGCATGGCGCGCTTCAGGAGCGGCAACCAGATTTTGGGGGTTGCCACATTTTCGGTGGAACTCAGCACATCTGCCAGCCAAACCCTTAGCAAATGCAGAGTAATGATTGAAGAGTTTTGCAAGACCTTTCCGGCGAGCCTGAGCAAATCGCCGGGGGTGTCACAGGGAGTATGGCCTTTGTCCTCCCTGTACCATGCCGGATCATCGTCATTCTCCAAAATACGTTTGAGCATTACCGCCATGAGCGCAAAGTTGTGGCCGAGTGTCGGCATTTCGCGCTGTTGTGTTTCAACCAGTGAATCTTCCCATAATTGCGCATCCATGTCCATTTTTTCTAAAAGTGGCACGACCTGACCCGGCCGGCCGATGGTCCAGCCCCATTCATCGGCACTGGGTTCCGCCTCTTTTTCGCTGTATACCATGCGGATGGCCGGCCTTTTGGCGGACAGGCAAAAATTGGTAAAACCTTCGGAATAATCGGTCACGAAATACCGCGCCCGAGAAATCCAGAATTTATTGTCATCACCCGCGTCAATAAAGAACCGTCCGTCATGCGCAAATCTTGACTTAAGATCATCTATCACCCGATGCTTCCTATCATGCGGAACCGGCCTGAAGACGACGATGCCCCTGGGACACCACGATAAAAATGTGAAAACCACATCACTCCAGATTTCAACATATTTCTCAGGATTTATTTTTTGAAGCGTCATGCAGAAATCCATATATGTAGGGTAGAGCAAAAGTACAGGTGATGCAAGTGGAGAAGCATTTTTTTGGCGCTCTTCCAGAAGCAGATCGACTTTGGAGTGGCCGACCATCAATTGCGTAAGATAGGAATTTCGATGAATTTTACATACATCTGGATAATACGCATAGTCAATCTTACAACTATCAATATTTTTATGATCATACTTGAGCAATGGATCTTTAACTGTCATTATATAGTCATTGAAATAATCCCAAGGGCAAGGACTTTCCAAGTTTGCATGATTTACCAAACCTACGAGTTTCGCACCAATGTAGTGAGAATAACGATAGGCACTATGATTCACCAATACATCAACAAAATTCAGCACCCGAAAATACTTGGCATAATCAAGCTGGTAAATGCCGTCAGAGAGAGAGAGAGAGAGAGAGAGAGAGAGAATCTCGGCTCAAAATGGTCCGCAGTAGTGGCTTCGCGCTCTCCATGAAAAAGAAAATCACGGGAACACCCTGATTCAGGAGTTCCTCACGCAAGCGCCAGAGCACGTCCACATTCTGCCGGGGATAGCCCGTCGCCCACAGCCCGACCACCTTTTGAGGGTATTTGGGCCAGAGCGCGGCGCATTTGGCCACGCTGTCCAGTTTGGGAAAATCAGGAGATCCCGTCATCTCAGCTCCTTGTGCCATTCCGCTTTCCTGCATGTATCCAGTCGGGAAGAGAAGTGCCAATTATGAGGACCATCATATTTATATACAGGGCTTGGCAGGGGCGTCAATCTACAGCAATGGCATGGCTGGCGCAAGCGCCCGCGAAAGACCAAGGGGGCTCGTGCAGGCCGGCTCCTGCATACGACCCGAGGCAATGGCAAAAATCATTTGCTTATCTTTCCAAAATGTGGTATATTTTTTTCTTTCAATACGCCATTTGCAAATCGACCAAGGACCGGCCCATGCCTAGATTTCCCGCCAGGACCCAACGCGGCACTGCTGGGAACATCGTCTGGCCCCAGCCGGAAATGCCGTGCAAAGGACATCCCCGCCCGCAATGAGCGCAACCCCCTTCACCTTTTCCTCCAAGGCCGACACCCTTGTCGCGCTCTCCCGCTGGCCCGAGCTCAATATCCCCGCGGTCTTTGCCTTCACTGTGGCGCAGTGGCGGGCCGATGCTGGCGCGGTACGGGACGCCGCCGTGGCCGCGCTGGCGCCCGAAGGTCCCTTGCGCATGGCAGTGCGCTCCTCCTGCCGCCGGGAGGATTCGGCCGAGGGCTCGGGCGCAGGTGCCTTCCTCTCGCGTCTGGATGTGCCGCTTGAGGATGCGGCGGCCTTTGCCCGCGCTGTGGATGAGGTCATCGCCTCCTATGGCGAGGCCGCACCGGAAGACCAGGTGCTCGTGCAGCCCATGATTCGGGAACCGGCGGTCACCGGGGTCATCATGACCCGCGCCCTTGCCGACGGCGCGCCCTGGTATGTCATCAATTATGATGACGAATCCGGCCAGACCGACACCGTGACCGGTGGCACCCATGTGGGCAAGACCGTCTATGTCTACCGCGATGCCACGGAGCGGGACTTCGATTCGCCGCGCCTCGCCGCCTTTGTGGCGCTGGCGCGCCGCCTGGAGGCCCTGTGCGGCACGGACGCGCTGGACATCGAGTTCTGCCTCGACAGGGAAAATGTCCTCCACCTCCTGCAGGTGCGCCCCATCTGCGCCGTTGCCCAGTGGCCCGACTCCATCCCCGCTGCGCGCATCGGACGTGTGGCCGATTTTGTGGCCGGCCGCACGGGCCCTTGTCCCGGGCTTTTCGGGCAGCGTTCCATCCTCGGCGTCATGCCGGACTGGAACCCCGCGGAGATGATCGGCATCCTGCCGCGGCCGCTGGCCGCCTCCCTCTACCGCAACCTCATCACGAGCCGCGTCTGGTCCAAGGCGCGGGGGCGCATGGGCTACCGCGCGCTGCCGCCCACGGAGCTCATGCCGCTCATCTTCGGGCGCCCTTACATCGATGTGCGCGCGAGCTTCAATTCCTTCCTGCCCGCAGGGCTGGCCGCGGCCACCTGTGAACTTCTCGTGGACGCATGGCTGGAGCGGTTGGAGGCCAACCCCCAGTTCCATGACAAGATCGAATTCGAGATCGCCCAGACGGCCCTTGACTTCAGCTTTGACGCCACGCTCGACGCGCGCTATCCCGGCCTGCTCACCACGCGTCGCCGGGAGGGCTTCCGCGCCGCCCTCACCCGGCTTACGGCAGATTGCCTCGACCTGTCCACCTCGGGCACACTGGCCCAGGCGCTGGATGCCGTGGCCGAGCTGCGCGGGCGCCAGGCCACCCGGCCCTTTGTCACCGCCGAGGCACCGGGACGCCTGGAGGACCTCACTCCTCTGCTCGCCGAATGCCGGAAGTACGGCACGCTGCCCTTCTCCATCCTCGCGCGGCACGCCTTCATTGCAGAAAGCCTGCTGCGCTCCGCGGTTGCCGCGGGGGCGCTCGCGCCGGAGCGGGTACAGGCCTTCAAGGGCACCATACGCACCATCTCGGGCGAACTTTCCGGCGAATTTCAGGAGGTCTGCGAGGGCAGGCGGGACGCCGCGGCCTTTATGCGCAAATACGGCCACCTCAGGCCCGGAAGCTACGACATCCTTTCGCCCCGCTACCTTGACAGGCCGGATATTTTCGGGGACCGGGGGCGCAGCTCGCGGCCTGAGCCGGGTGCACCCTTTGCGCTCACCGGGGCCGAGCGCCGCGGCCTCGAAGCCCTGCTGCGCGGGGCAGGCCTTCCCGGCACCCCGGAAGAGCTGTTGGAATATGCGCGCCGGGCCATAGCCGGGCGCGAGCACGCCAAGTTCATCTTCAGCCGCAATCTTTCGGACATACTTGAAATCATCGCCTTTTCCGCCGCACGGGCAGGGCTTGACCGCGAAGCCGCATCCTTCCTCGAGATCCAGCCCCTGCTGGACTGGACCACCAGCGCCCAGCCCGAAACCGCGCATGAGCATTTCAGCCGCCTTGTGGCCGCCAACCGGGAGCTTCTGGCCCGCGCCTCCGGTCTCAAGCTGGGCTATCTCATCCGCTCGGTCCGCGATGTCTATGTGGCCCCGCAGCACCGCGCCGCGCCCAATTTCGTGGGCAGCGGCGAGGCGCTCGCCCCGGTGGCGCGCCTCTTCGCGGGCAGCCCCTGCGATGTGGACCTTACGGACAAAATCGTCTGCATCGAAAACGCGGACCCGGGCTTTGACTGGATCTTCACCCGCAACATCGCGGGCCTCGTGACCCGCTTCGGGGGCGCCAATTCGCACATGGCTATCCGCTGCGCGGAATATGGCCTGCCCGCAGCCATCGGGGCCGGCGAGCGGCTCTTCGACATGGCGCAGTCGGCTGAGACGCTTTACCTCAAGCCCGCGGCGGCCATACTGGAGGCGCGCTGATGCTCGGTATCACCATGCGCGTCATGCGCCACGCCTATCCCGGCACGGTGGAGGAGCGCGACGCGCTGGCACGGGACTGGCCCCGTTTCCTCGGCAAAGTCTTTCCCGGTGAACCCCTGCTCTATCTCCCCAACATCGGCACGGAAATTACGGGATTTGCCACGGCCCCCGGCATCGGCGGCCTCATCTTTTCCGGCGGCGAGGACTGGGGCCTCGTGCCCGCGCGCGACGCCACGGAGGCGGTGCTCTTCGCTTGGGCGCAAGGGCAGGCCCTGCCGGTTTTCGGGGTCTGCCGGGGCGCGCAGGTCATCAACAGGCTCATGGGCGGCAGCATTGAGAACTGTACGGGACATGTGGCCACGCGGCATCCGGTTGACCTCAACGTGCCCGTGGCCGGAAGCCCGTGCCACGAGGTCAATTCCTTCCATGCCGGGGCCATCCCGGCCGACGGCCTCGCGCCGGGCCTCACGGCCTTTGCCGTGGCCCCGGACGGCACGGTGGAGGGCTTCATCGGCGCCGGGGGGCGCATCATCGGCGTCATGTGGCATCCCGAGCGGGAAACGGCGCCCGCCCCCCTGGACATGGCGCTGCTGCGCGCGTGGCTGGCGGGGAAAGCAGGGACATTGTTGCAAGCAGGAGGCAATGACCATGAGTGACCCGGCAACGGCGGCCGTCATCCTTGCCGCCGGGCGCGGCTCGCGGATGCTCACGCTCACGGCCGAGCGGCCCAAGTGCCTTGTGGAGCTTGCCGGACAGCCGCTTCTCCACTGGCAGCTCCATGCCCTGCGCGGCGCCGGCATCGACCGCATCCTCGTGGTGCGCGGCTATGCCGCCCAATGCCTTGTGGGCGACTTCGCCACGGTGGAAAACCCCCGCTGGGCCGAGACCAACATGGTGGGCTCCCTGCTGTGCGCGGGCGGCTTCGCGCGGGAGTTCTTTGCCTCGGGTGGTGAGCGCCTGGTCGTCTCCTATTCCGATATTGTTTACCATCCCGGGCATGTGCGGCGCCTGCTGGCCGCTTCCGGGAACATGGCCATCACTTACGACACGGAATGGGAGGCGCTCTGGAAACTTCGCTTCGAGGATGTACTCTCGGATGCGGAGACCTTCCGCCAGGAGGACGGCCTTTTGCGGGAAATCGGCGGCAAGCCTTCCTCGCTTGCACAAATCCACGGGCAATATATGGGTCTTTTGTGCTTCAGCAAGACCGGCTGGGAGCAGCTTGAGGCCGTGTGCGCGAGCCTCGGCCCCCAGGCCGTGGACAAACTGGACATGACAAGCCTCTTGCGCCTGCTGCTGGCGCAGGAGACAGCCATCGAGGCCGTCCCCGTGGCTGGCCGCTGGTGCGAGGCCGACAGCGGCACAGACCTCAAAAACTATGAAGCGGCGCTGGCCAGCGGGAACTGGTCCCACGACTGGCGCGAGGACGCATAAGGGAAGGACCATGAAACACGGTGATTTTACCAGCCTTGCGGCCAACTACGCCCAGTATAGGCCCGGCTACTCGCCCTTTGTGCTGGATGCGTTCGTCGGCCTGACAGAGAGAGTTTGCGCTGATGTAGGCGCGGGCACGGGGATTTGCTCGCGCCAGCTCGCGGAGCGCGGGCTGCGCGTCATTGCCGTGGAGCCCAATGACGCCATGCGTGAAGAGGGGAAAAAGCCAACGGCACGCTGGACATCAGCTGGCGCAAGGGCAGCGCCGAGCACACGGGGCTTGAAACGGCGTCCGTGGACATGGCCTGCATGGCCTCGTCCTTCCATTGGCCGGATTTTGACCTCGCCGTGCGGGAGTTCCACCGCATCCTGCGGCCCGGGGGCCTCTTCATGGCGCTGTGGAACACGCGCCGCTATGAGTCCAACCCGCTGCTGGTGGAAATCGAGGATCATCTGCACACGCTGGTCCCGGAGCTCAGGCGCGTGTCCTCCGGGCGCTCGGAGTTCTGCGCCACGCTGACGGAACGTCTGGCGGAACGGAGCGAATTTGAGGATGTGCTCTATCTCGAAGGGCTGCATACCGAAAACCAGAGCCCGGAGCGCTATATCGGCCTCTGGGAGTCCGTCAATGACGTGCGCGTGCAGGCGGGCGAGGAACGTTTCCGGCATTTTATCGATTACATCCGGGAGCGGACGGCAGGCCAGCCCGTCATCGAGGCCGAATACCTGACCGCGCCTGGATCGCGCGAAAACCGCAACACTAGGCGGCGCCCTCCCGATTCCGGCCGAGGCGCCGGAACCGGGAGGACACATGGCAGTTGAATGGGATTACACGTCACTGGCGGACGCATACCTGAAAAGGCCCGACTATTCTCCGGCTGCGCTTGTGGCGCTGTTCCGCATCGCCTGCCTCAAGCCGGGCGACAGGGTCTGCGACATCGGCGCGGGCGTCGCCCATCTCACCCTCCCGCTGGCGGCCTGGGGTTGCGAAGTGGATGCAGTGGAGCCCAATGACGCCATGCGCGCCAACGGCATGAAGCGCACGGCCGATCTCGCCGCCGTCCACTGGAGCAAGGGTACGGGCGAGGACACGGGGCGGCCCACAGGCGTTTACGATTTCGTGACCTTCGGCTCCTCGTTCAATGTCTGTGACCGGGCGGCGGCGCTCAGGGAAAGCTGGCGCCTTCTCAAGCCAGGCGGCTATTTTGCCTGCCTCTGGAACCACAGGGATCTGGACGACCCGGTGCAAAAAGCCATCGAGACCATCATCCGGGAGAGCATCCCGGGCTATGGTTACGGCACCCGGCGCGAAGACCAGTCGGCCGTCATCACCGCATCCGGTCTTTTTGAAGACCTCGTGAGGGTGGAAGGCGCAACCATGCACACGCAGAGCATCGACGATGCCATCGAGGCCTGGCGCTCCCACGCAACGCTCCAGCGCCAGGCCGGAGAAGCCTTCGGTCCCATCGTGGACAAGCTGGCCTCCTATCTTCGCTCTCTGGGCACGGACGATCTCCACATCCCCTACACCACCCGCGCCTGGATCGCGCGGCGCAAGGCGTGACATGGAGACATCCCTCCAAAAAGCCCCCCACAAGGGCCGCGTGTTCTGGATCACCGGACTTTCCGGCGCCGGCAAGACCACGCTGGCAAAGGTGCTCCAAAAGGCGCTTCCGGGTTCCCTGCTCCTCGATGGTGACGAACTGCGCGAGGCCCTGGGCGCCGAGGCCCGGGGCTTCGACGCGGAGAGCCGCCGCCAGCTGGCCCTGAGCTATGCGCGCCTTGCGGGCCTTTTGGCGCGGCAGGGGGCTACGGTCATCGTGGCCACCATCTCGCTGTTTCACGAGCTCCACGCCTGGAACCGGGTCAATCTGCCCGGCTATGTGGAGATATTCCTCGACGTGCCGGAGGAGGTACGCCGCGGGCGCGACCCCAAGGGCCTCTATGCCGCCAATGTGCGGCATATGGCCGGCGCCGAGGTGAAGGCCGAGCTGCCGCTGGACCCGCACTTGCGCCTTTGCGGCACGGAGAGTCTGGAGGCGGCGCTGGCCCTTGTGCTCGAGCTGGCGGCCGTCCCCCCCGGCGCGCGCCCCTAGCCTCGCGCCGCACCCCCGCTCCGGCTTGCCAAGGGCGCCCCACTCTGCCACTATGCCCGCATATGGTTGTCCCACGCCGCCCCTCGACCGGCGCGGGGCAATCCCCTGATTACTCAACGGAGCGGCATGGCGGTGCGACTCTCTCCCCTTTTCGGCGGCACCATGGTGGTTGCCGGCACGGCCATCGGCGCGGGTATGCTCGGCCTGCCCATGATTTCCGCGGGCATGTGGTACTCGTGGTCCATGGTGGTGCTTTTCGGCTCCTGGTTCTGCATGTACCGCTCAAGCCAGGCCCTGCTGGAGGTCAACCTGCACTTTCAGCCGGGCGACAGCTTCCACACCCTCGTGCGCGAGCTGCTGGGCCCGGCCTGGACGGCCGTCAACGGCCTTTCCGTGGCCTTCGTGCTCTATATCCTCGTCTATGCCTATGTGAGCGGCGGCGGCTCTGTGGTGCAGCACGCGCTCACGCCCGTGCTCGGCAGCGAGCCCCCGCG
This sequence comes from Desulfovibrio sp., assembly GCA_014804965.1. GTDB lineage: Bacteria > Desulfobacterota > Desulfovibrionia > Desulfovibrionales > Desulfovibrionaceae > Desulfovibrio. Next base: position 8,492 of record JAAUYU010000012.1, on the reverse strand, counting down.
CCTTTTCACGAGCCTCATGTTCTCGCTGCTGCTCGCCGCCTGCATCTGGTGGAGCTCCCGCGCGGTGGACCGCTTCTCTATCCTGCTCATGGGCGGCATGGTGCTGGCGCTGCTCTTTTCCATGAGCGGCATGTTCCGGCATCTGCGCCTCGACGTTCTGCTGGACGCGGGCGGGGGGGGCGGCGAGGCCATCTTCATCTGGGGCGCGCTCTCCACCTATCTCACCTCGTTCTGCTTCCATGCCTCGGTGCCGAGCCTCGTCAAGTACCTCGGCAAGGACGGCCGCGGCATCAACACCTGCCTGCGCTATGGCACCATCATCGCGCTCGCCTGTTATTTCGCGTGGATCACGGCCTCGGACGGCGTCATCCCGCGCGAGGGCTTCAAGGCGGTCATCGAGCAGGGCGGCAACGTGGGCGACCTTCTGGCCGCGGCCGGGCACAATCTCGGCAGCCCCTTGGTGCTCCGCCTGCTGGAGGCCTTTTCACTGCTCGCCGTGGCGACCTCCTTCCTGGGGGCGGGGCTGGGCCTCTTTGACTACATGGCGGACCTGTGCAGCTTTGACGACAGCCGCCTCGGCCGCACCAAGACCCTGCTCGTGACCTTTGTGCCGCCCATGGCCTGCGGCCTCATATGGCCGGACGGCTTTCTCGCGGCCATCGGCTGGGCCGGCCTCGCCGCTTCCATATGGTCGGTCATCGTGCCCGCCCTGCTGTTGCGCGCCTGCCGCCGCCGCTTCAGCCCGGGCGGCTACACGGCCCCGGGGGGCGCGCTGCTGCCGCCGCTGCTCTTGTGTTACGGCATCCTTGTGGCGGTGTGCCACACGCTTTTTGTTTTCCGGCTCCTGCCCATGTACGAATGAGGAACGGGAAAACGCGCACCATGGAGACTGTATGGACCGCAAGGCGCCACCGCACATGACACCCGCGCCGGAAAGCAGGAAGCGCCCCGCGGATGTGGCCACGGCCCGCTTTGTGCTGGCGGCGCAACTGCGCCTGCTGGAGCGCGCGCTGGCTGCGTGGCCGAGGCGGGATGCGGCGCTGCTGGATGTCAACTGCGGTTCCGGCGTGTTCCTGCCCTTTCTCTGGGCCTGCGGCTTTGAGGTGGACGGCGTGGAGGCGGAGCCGGACGCCCGCGGCCGGGCGCAAAGCCGCTGCCCCACGGCCACTGTCATGGCCGGGAGCGACGACGCCCTGCCCGTGGAGGACGACGCCTATGACTGGGTGCTCCTCCACCTTCAGGAGCCCCGCCGCCTCGCCGCCGCCCTTGCCGAGGCCCGCCGCGTGGCGCGCCGCGGCTTTGCCGTCACCTTCTGGAACCGCCATTCGCTGGCAGGGCTGTGTGCCCGCCTCGCCCGCGCGCCCCTGCCCGGCAAGGCCTCAAGCTGGTGGGAGGTGGCAAGGGCGCTGGGGCGCATGGAGAACGCCCCCGCGCCCGCGCAGATTGCCAGTCTGAGCGCCCTGGCGGGGCCACCCCGCACCTGGCGCGCGGCAAGCCCGCTTTCCCGCTGCAATCGCTGGGTCATGGCGCTGCCGCTGGGGGCGTGGGGGGTGTTCCGCTGTTCGCTCGGGCCCGCGGGCGGCGTCACGCCGCTGGCCCTGCGCCTTGGCGACCGCTTCGGGCGCCGCATGGATGGGCGCCTTTCCGCGCCGGAGCCCGTGCTGGAATGCGGGCGCAAACCGCTCCCCTCCTGCCTGCCCGGCGGAGGGGACGAAGGAGGAGCTTCCTGATGCCCGCAGTTCTTTCCGGCCTCGCGGCCAAGGCCCGCGCGCACAAGCTCCTCACTGCCCTCGTCGTGGTGGTGCTGGTGGCCGGTCTTGGCGCGGGCGGCTATTTTGGCTGGCGCACCTGGCAATTCCGCCAGACCAGCGAATACGCCACAGAGCAGCTCAAGGCGGCGCTCTCGCCGCCCAATACGGAAGAACTCGCCAAGCGCGTGGACTTCCGCGCCCTGTTTGCCGAGCTTTCGCACGCCGTGGCCCGGGCCTTTCCTTTCTACAAGGCAGGCCCGGACCAGGAGCATGTGCTGAGCCAGCAGTTACAGACCGCGCTTCTGCGCCGCCTGCGCGAGAAGGACGCCGGCCCCGCCAAGGGCGAGGAGCCGGACGCCGCTGCGAAACTGCGGCAGCCGCTGGTGCTCTTCCCGCCGGACTTTCTCGCCCAGCTCCCGGCCGGGCTCACGCTGGCGGAAACCAAGGGCGACAGCGCCCGCATCAGGACAGAAATCACGCATCCGCAGCTGGATGTGGTGTTTCCGCTGGAATTTGAGATGCGGCGCGGACCAGATGGCTGGACCGTGCGCCATTTGACCAATGCCGACGAGGTGGCGGGCCTCCTGCGCAACGCCCTCTTGGCGCGGCAAAAGGCCACGGTGGACGTGGTGCTGGACAAGAACGAGGCCACGCTCAAGCGCATGGAGAGCATCCTGCCCATCCAGAGCTGCGAGGCCGAGGCCGGGCTGCTCTCGGACGGGAACACCCTGCTGCTCATGGTGCTCATGCGCGGGCAGAACCAGGGGGGCATCCAGGTGAACAACATGGACCTGGACACCACCATCTTCGGGAGCCACGGCGATCCCGTGCTCACGCGGCACCTCAATGCGGCCGAACCCGTCTATCCTGGGGCGGCCTTCAGCCACCGCTGGAGCATCGAGCTCGACGCGCAAAGCCCGGAGGGCCAGCGGGTGCTCGGTGGGATACCGCTCACCTGCCGCCCGGTGTGGCGCAGCATGGGCCTGTCCAGCGCGGAAGTGCTGCACGTGGCCGAGGCCACGGACCTCGCGCAAAAGTGCGACATGCCGGGCCACGACCATCCCGTGGGCTTCTGCAAGCTGCCGATTTTTCAGGAATAACGCGCGGGGCGGATGTGGCGCGCAGGCCGGACCAGGCGCGCGCAAGGGCCCCTCAGGCGCCGCGCTCTTTCTTCCAGGCGGCATAGGCCCGCATGACGCAGGCCAGATGCCGGGGGGCCACCACGGCCTCGCTGAAGTGCGCGAGCACGTTGCGCCGCGCCATACGGGCCTGCGGCGCGGGTTCGCCCCCGCGCGGGCGCGCCTCGAGCGCGGCCAGCACGGCGGCGGGGGCGTCGTTGGCCGGAAATTCCAGCATGTTCACGCCGGGGCGCAAAAAATTGGCCGCCTCCGGCCGCGCCATGAGCAGGGCCTCGCANCTCATGGCCTCCAGCATGGCCCGCTCGGCCGCGTCGCCCTGCCCCGGGCAGACCACGAGCGTGGACGCGGCCAGAAGATCCCGGTAGCGCCAGAAGGGCAGCGACGTGTGCGCCGCAAAGCGCGGGNGGCAGCCGTCCGCCCAGGTGTTGGCCGCGGCTTCCAGCGCTTCCCGAAGGCGGCTGTTTTCCGTNAGCANGACCGNGTGACAGGCCGGGAGCGCCCGCAGCNCGNNGTGCGCGAGGCGCAGCAAGGCGGCAAGCGGCGCNCCGTCGAGGCCGGTGGCGTCGAGGGTGAGCAGGGGCGCGTCCGCCGGGGCTTCGTCCCCTTCGAACCACGGGCTGGCGGCNGCNCGGGAAAAAAGCTCCGTATCCACGCAGGGCTCGGCGAGGCGCAGAGACTCCCTGATGGGGGTCGGGAAGAGGCGGCGCTGGCGTTCGCTCAGGGCGAAGCAGAGGCCGGCCTGCAAAAAGAGCGCGCTTTGCAGGATGGCCCAGGCCCGNCGCGCATCCCCGGGCAGGAGGGCGAANTTTTTGAGCCCGGTTTCCGCATAGGCNGCCAGAAAGGCGCCGGGGAAAGCCTGCGGCGCGAACAGGGCCGCGCCCCCGGCCAGCGTGGCGAANATCATGTCCGGCGCGCCCCAGGACTCGCGCAGGGAGGTGAGGGAGCGCAGGCCCCAGGAACCGCGGCGCACCGTCTCCTCCCACAGGCCGGGCACTTGCGGGGCCGCGTCGCCGAAAATCGGGGCGTTTTTCAGGCGCACCCGCCTGACCCCGGGGAGCGCGAAGTCCTTGCGCTGCCGGTTGGAGGCGAANAGCACCTCGTTTTCCGGCGCGGCCGCAAGCTCGCGCGCCAGCGGCCCGAGATCGCCGGGGAAATAGTTGCTGATGAAGAGGATGCGCATGGAGATATNAGGGCGGCGCCCCGAAGGGCGCCGCCCTGTCATCTAGCCCTGGGCGTTGTTGAGTTCGTTGGTCGCCGCCTGCAGGAGGTGATCGTTGCCCGGGTCGGCCGTGAGCGTCGTCTCAAGGGTGAGGCCGCTCTGGCTGTCCGTCCAGGTGGTNACGGAGACGGCGTCCTCTCCTTCGCCATAGGTCGTCACCTTTCCNTCCGTGTTCCACCGGTCGGACAGGGTCAGGGACTTGCCGTCCTCGCCCATGGTGATGCCGTAGTCCTTGAGGTCGCCAAGGTTCGTCAGGCTCATGGCGCCGGCGCCCTTGAGCAGTACCTCCACATTATTGACAATGGTATCCGTCTTACCGGTCAGCAGGTCGCCCAGACTGGCTTTCTCGCCCGCCCCGGCCAGCAGGAAGTCGATGTCGGCGCCGCCGTCGATGAGGTAGTCGGTGGNGTCGTAGACGATGAGGTCGTTGCCGCTGCCGCCGAAGAGGCTGTCCCTGCCCCCTTCGCCGTTGAGGAAGTCNTTGCCGCTGCCGCCGAAGAGGTAGTCGTCCCCTTCGCCGCCCAGCAGCACATCGTCGCCCGAGCCGCCCATGAGGATGTCGTTGCCGGCGCCGCCCTCGATGTGGTCGTCGTTGCCGCCGCCATACACCATGTCATCGCCGCCGCCCGCATACAGGTGGTCCGCGCCGTCGGTTTNCTTNTTGTCGAGGGACGCTTCCNGGNCCTCAAGGCGCCCGGCGATGGCCCCCNTGTCATCGGCATCATGGTTCAGGGAATCAAAGGCGTCCTTCATTTGTTCGCCCTTGCTTGCANGGTCNAAGGCCNNGATGAGGAGGTCNTGCTTTACGTTGGCATCGCCCATCAGCACGTCCCCGGCATTCTGGCCGAACAGGTAGTCGTCGCCTCCATTGCCATGCACGTTGGAATATNNCTCGGAACCNTGNTCCTTNAGGTAGTCGGCCACCTTCTCGGGATTGGCCTTGATGGCCGCGGCGATGGCCTCCTGGCTGGCGTTGCNCTGCAGGCCCAGCACCGTGAGCAGCCCGGCCATGTTCACCTGATAGCCGAACAGCACGTCGCTGCCGGCCCCGCCGGTGGCGGAGTGGTTGCCCNNCTCGAGCTTTTCCANNGTGGCGTTCAAGCTGGTTTCCAGCCTGAGGGAAACATTGTTGGCCTTATAGACATAGGTGCTGATGTTGCCTGAGATANCATCCAGCTTCCAGTCCGGGCCGAGGACGAGGGAATCCCCGTCGAGGGTCACGCCGTACTCGGCGAGGGNCCTGAAACTGGTGATGCCNAGCTGGGTCACGTCCGTGGTNTGCANGGCCTTGAGCACNACCTCGAAGCCGTNCACATACTGCCCGCTCTTCCAGGTNCCGTCCTCGTTCAACTCGATCTTCTGCGGCAGGTTGCCCAGGGAGACCTTGTCATNCNTNCCGGCGAGCAGGAAGTCGATGCCCGAGCCGCCGTGGATGATGTAGTCGTTGTCGCCGTAGACGATGATGTCATTGCCGNCGCCGCCGAAGAGCATGTCACGGTCATTGGAATGGCCCAGGTCCGGGTGNTCCTTGTCCTTGAGCTTGCCGTCGCCGAAGAGGTAGTCGTTGCCGCCGCCGCCGAAGAGGATGTCCTGGGCGTTGCCGCCGAAGAGGGCGTCGTCGCCGCCGTCACCCTGCAATNTTTCAAGGNNGNCCAGCTTGNCCTCAAGACTGCCGTTCTCGGCGGCTGCGAGGAGTTCCTTCTGGATGGTCTCAAAACCCTCGTGGTTGGTCGATGTGCTCTCGTTCGTGTTGTTGGNATGCGACTTGCCGGTGCCTTCTTCGGAAATGTCCTTGAGCACGGCATTTGTGCCCAGCGCATCGTTCAATTGACCAAGGGCNTCCNGNGCACCNTTGTCACCCGCGTTGTCGCCGAAGAGCAGGTCATTGCCCTCGCGGCCGTAGATGAGGTCGTTCACCCCCGTGCCGGCCATGAGGTCATACTCAAAGTGCTGGNTGGTNTCAGGCACATCCTTGCTATACAGGCCGTCCTGGGCGTTCTGGAAGCGGTCCGCGATGTCCGGCTGGGCCATGTCCACCTTGACGGTGGCGGTGGCGATGTCGCCGTCCCTGTCCTCCACCTTGAACGTGATGTCGAAGACNGGTTCTTCGCCATTGTTATAGGTGAACTTGTAATACTGGGTGATGGTCCATTCGCCTGTCTTGGGATTGAGCGTTCCCTTGAACAGGGTCTCNCCNTNNAGANCGCCGTCGCCCGTGAGCGTGGCCTCGATCTCCGTGCCGCTGATTTTCAATGTCACGCCGTACGNGNCCGCGCCGATGGTGCCGGTCACCTCCACGCCCTNTTNGAGNTNNGNNTNATAGCCCCNCCAATCCCAGGNGATGCCCTCGTCCGNCACGCCGTCGGCGCCGGGGGTGAGGACCAGCTTGCCTTCATGGACATAGGCCGGCCTCGTGAACNNCACNNCGCGAATGGTGAAGTCGCTGGNGNCCGAGAAGTCGTCGCCGGAAGGCAGNGCGGACACGATGACCTTGGTGAAGCCGTCGGGCACGTTGATACTGATGCTGCCNGTCTGTGNCTCTGCGCATNATAGTNCAGATCGTCCTTGGTGACGACCTTCGAGTAGACCACGGTGTCNTCGTCGTTGTCGGTGGGGGTGAGGTAGAAGGTGACCAGCACCTTGTCGCCCGCATCAAATTTGCCGAGGNCGAGGTTCAGGCCGTAGGTCGGCACATTGTTGATGTTTTCGAGGACCACACCCTCCGCCGCGCATATCAGGCCCTTGACAGCGCCTGTCTCGGAATCAGTGGCTGTCTCGGGTGCCTTGGTGGCGATGGTATCTTCGCCTTCGCTGCTCCAGTCCTTGACCTTTGTGCCGTATTTGGTGAGGGACAGGCCGTTTTCATTCATGACAAAGGAGGGGCGGCCGCCAATGTTCGCCACCGTATTCGTGGGGNCTTCCTTGGCCGCGATGCCATTCCTGTCCGCCATATGGTCCAGGTGCCANTTACCGTCANCNTCNTNGNTGTAATAATACTGCACGGNGGTGGAGATGATCTGCACGCCGTCATCCTGGCCCACATGCCGCCACGGGTGGTCGTCCCACTTCAAATCATCATCTGCTAATTTATTGAACTGGTAATTGTTGGTTGCTTCCAACCGGTNCCCGNNGGTCACGAAATTGAGNCTGTGGATGACGGTNCCGGGGGCCGCCGAGCCGCCCACGGTGCCGGGCTCCAGCCGGGCCATGTCGTCCACGATTTCAACGGTCAGGGTGGTCTTGGCGCTGTCGCCGTCCACATCCGTCACCACCACATCGAAGCTGGGCTTGTAGCTGTCGATGCCCTGCTCGCCGTGCGTGTGGGTGCCCTTCAGCGTGAAGCTGTATTCCAGCTTGCCGCCGCCCGTTTCATCGGCCACATACTTCACCGTGAGCGTGCCTGCGGGTTCCGTGCCCTCAGGTACGTTTACGGGGATGGTGATGTCAGTCGGTGTGCCGTCGGTGGAGACATCCTTCCCGCCGACGGTGATGGACTTGATGCCGTCAGGAGCCGACACNTCCATGGAACCGCTNCGGNTCAGCGCATCCGCATCCGGAGCCGTGCCATCCGGCAGGTTCTGCTCGTAGGTGANAAGCTCGGCCCCCGTCACCCCGGGTTCCGCGGGGGTGATGGTCACGTCTCCCTTGTTGGTGCCGTTGATGGTGATGGTCAGCGTGGCTTCGGACACGTCGCCATCGGCGTCGGTGATCTTGTAGGTGAAGGTTTCCGTGAGCGTCCTGGCCGGGGAGCCGTCNTCNCCCGGCTGGCCGGTCAGGGCCTTCACGTCNGGATNNTCATTGTTCAGGGTGTAGGNGTACGTGCNGTCCGCGTTCAGCGTGATGGTNCCGTACTTGGCATCGGCCGCCTGAGAGACCCAGGCGAAGCNCTGGGTGGCGNGGCCGTCCTNCCCGAACNCATCCGCGCCGCCCCTGTCATCGGGAAGGTCGCTGCGTTCACCGGTCAGCACATTGCCCCAGATGGGCTNTTCGTCACCTTCCGTAACGGTGTTGGCGTCNTNCTCCNCCTGCGGCGCGTCGTCCTTCACCATCACCGTNATGGTGGTGTCCTTGCTCGTGCCGTTGGTGTCGGTCACGGTCACGCCATAGGTGAAGTCCAGGTGGTCGTAGCCCTGCTGGGTGTGCTTCTGGGTCGCCGCATTCAGCGTGAAGGTGTAGGAGAGCTCGCCGGTGGCGGCATTAAAGCCCGTGATGACCAGTGTGCCGTCCACGCCGTCCATGGTGGCGTCGAGGGTCCTCGCCGCCACATCGTCCACGAGCCTGCCGCCCTCGACCACGGTGACGCCGCCAATCTTCACCGTATCCACGCCGTCCTCGGCCTTGATTTTGAGGCTGCCTGTATCAGAGGTGCCCTTGGGCGAGCTT
>JAAUYU010000011.1 GCA_014804965.1 Desulfovibrio sp. | reverse complement strand
CAAAAGTCAATCAACGGTGCCGCTGTCGCTATCCGTAAGCAGGCAGAGCCTGCTAACGGCTACCGCTTTGCTGCTTGCTGCGTCAGAGAAAAATTTCCTTGGTCGAGTACTTAAGTACACTCCCTGCGAAAATTTTTATCTTCCTTGCAAGCACCAAAAAATCTTATTTTTTAGGATTCTTCCGGCACCATCGCTGCTGTCGATGCCCGTAGGGCTCGCTTTGCTCGCCAACGGGCACGGCGCTTCGCGCCGCCATCCGGTCGCGGCACCCGTCTTCCGCTTCGCTCCAGACGGAGCGTGGAGTAGCCTTCATATGCACGATGAACAGGTCTTTTCCTTATTTCCCCGCCTGCGCGGCGCCGGGCTTTTGCAATTCCTGAAGGCGCGGCAGGCTCTTGACCATTTGCAGGCCCATGCGCAGCTGGTTGTCGCGCGCGAGCTGCTCCTTGGCCTCGTCCTTGGCCGCCTTGCCCTTGGCGGGCTTGCCCTTGCTGTTTTCAAGGTGGCGGTTCAGGTCCTGCTCGCGCAGGAGCAGGCGCGGGCTGTCCTTGTCCTCGGCGTGGGGCGGCTCAAAGACCACCTCGAAGTCGGGCACGATGCCCTCTGCCTGGATGGAACTGCCGTTGGGCGTGTAGTAGAGCGCCACCGTGAGCTTGAGGCCCGAGCCGTCGGCCAGCGGGATGATGTTCTGCACCGAGCCCTTGCCGAAGGAGCGCTCGCCGAGGATGGGCGCGCGCTTCTGGTCGCGCAGGGCGCCCGCAACGATCTCCGAGGCCGAGGCCGAGCCCGCGTTGACGAGCACCACCATGGGCACGTCGATGTCGTCGGCCTGCTTGCGNGCGGAATAGGTGCGCTGCGCGCCGTCCTCGCGGCCCTTGATGGACACGATGGTGCCGTTGTTGAGGAAGGTGTCGGACACNCTCACGGCCTGGTCGAGCAGGCCGCCGGGATTGTTGCGCAANTCGAGCACGATNCCCTTGATGCCGCCCTGGGCCTTGCTTTCCTTCTGGGCCTGCTTGAGCGCCTCCTTGAGNTCCTCGGTGGTGCGCTCGGAAAAGCGGGTGAGGCGCACCCAGTAATAGCCGTCCTCAAGCTGCTTGGACTTGACGCTGATGAGCGGGATGGCGTCGCGNGTGATGCGCACGGTCTGCGGGGTCTTGGCATTGCTGTGGAGGATGGTGAGCTCCACCTCGCTGCCCTTGGCGCCGCGGATGCGCGAGACCACTTCCTGCAGCGAGAGCTCCTGCGCGGGCTGGCCGTCGATGGAGAGGATGACGTCNCCCGGCTGGAGNCCGGCGCGGAAGGCNGGNGTGTCCTCNATGGGCGTGACCACGATGACCTGGCCGTTCTCNAGCGAGATCTCGATGCCCACNCCGAAGAACTCGCCGGAGGTGGTCTCCTGCATTTCCTTGTATTCGTCGGAGGTCATGAAGGTGGAGTGCGGGTCCAGCCCCTGGAGCATNCCCTTGAGGGCNCCGTTGATGAGGTCGGACTGGGTNACGTCCTTGACGTAGTTGCGCTCCACNAGGTCGAGCACCTGGCTGAAGCGGCGCGCGGCGTCATACTTGTTGAGCTTTTCCTTGGCCTGGTCGCGGGCCTGTTCTTTCTGGGTCTTGGCCGCNTCCTTGGCGGGCTGGGCCGCGGCCTCGGGGCCGGGCGCCGCCTGCGCGCCGCAGCCGCAGAGNAGGAGNAGNAAAACAAGAAGGCAGGTAGGGGCGAAAACGCGCATGGTTGCCTCGGGGTTTGTCAGGCGTAGGGGCTGGCCGCCGGGGCGGAGGCCGGAGGGCCTGCTCCCGGCGGGACGCCGAAATGCGGCGCTGATAGTGCCGTTTTTCAGGGGAAAAGGCAATGCCGCNGGGGCGGGAAATGGCCGCAAAACGCGGCNGCCGCGNCCTTGGCGGGGCAGTTGCGCCACAAAACTAAGGCGCGCGTCCGAGCCGTCAAGCCCGGAAGGCGCCCCNCGTGCCCTTGCGTGTGCCCGCTCTGTCGGCATTTTTGGCCCCCGCGCTTGCATATCGGGCGGAAATGGCGTATGCAGGACCNAACCATGCCTTGCGGGCGGGCGCACTTCAGCAAAGGACTGCCATGCCGCTGCTCCGTCGTCTCTTTTTTTGCCGTCCGGTGTTCTTCCGGGCGGGCCTTNTCCTTTTGTTCGCGGCCCTGCTCCTCTGGNGCGCCGCGACTGTCCAGGCCGCGCCGCAGGTCGTCCCGGCAAGCCCGGTGGGCGTGTGCTCGGCCATCGTCTATGACCTCGATCACGACGCCATCCTTTTCGAGCAGAACGCGGACGAGCCCATCCCCCCGGCNTCNCTCACAAAAGTGATGTCTCTCTTCCTCGCGCTGGACCACATCAGCGAGGGCCNCGCCAGGGCCGACNCNCCCGTCACCGTNAGCGCCGCGGCCGCGGCCACGGGCGGCTCGCGCATGGGCCTGCGCAAGAGCGAGACCGTGCCGCTGGAGCGGCTTTTGCTCGGCATGGCNGTCTCCTCGGGCAATGACGCGAGCCATGCGGTGGCCGAATTNGTGGGNGGCTCCGTGCCCGCCTTCGTGAACATGATGAACGTGCGCGCGAAGCAGCTCGGCATGAACGACAGCCTCTTCCTCAANCCGCACGGNCTNCCGGCNGCNGGNCAGCGCACCACGGCGCGCGANATGCTCACNCTNNCCCGCGCCTACCTGAAAAGCCANCCNGACGCGCTTGAGCTGCACAACACGCGCCTGCTCACCCANGGCGGCTTNACCACCTGGAACCGCAACCCNCTGCTCGGGCAGTATCCCGGCGCNGACGGCCTCAAGACCGGCTGGATACGGGCCTCGGGCTACAACATGATCTTCACGGCGAGCAAGGACGGGCGGCGGCTGCTCGCGGTCATCATGGGNGCGCCNGACGTNTATGCNCGCGGCGTGGAGGCCTGCCGCCTGCTNGATGCGGGCTTCCTCGTNTGCGAGAATCGCGCNGTCTCNGTGACNGCGGCGCTGGACAATCTCCCCGTGGATGCGCGGCGCATCGACGTGCGCAAGACCGCGCGCGACGCAGGCCTGCTCAGGCCGCAGCGCGCCTATGCAAGAGCGCCCAAGCCGTCCCCGGACAGGGAGCGCAGCCTGCTCGGCAAGTACGCCAAAAGCCGCCAGGCCGGCAAGGCCAGGGCGGCCTCTGGGAAGAAGGCGCAGGTTCGTGCCACCGCTTCCAGGGCGTCGGCCAAGGCTGTGGCCGGGAAGGCCCAAGCGGGCAAAAAGGCCGTGGATATGCGCGCCGCCAAGCGCAAGGCCACGCTGCGCAAGCATGAGCCCGGCAAGGGCGCGGGCCACGCGGCCCGTGGCTCGCGCACGCGGGGCCGCTCCGGCTAGGGAGCGTCCGGCGCGCCGCCGGGACCTTCTCCGCCTGCGTGGGAGCTGGGCCATGCTCAACAGGATGGCAACATTTTTTCTGCACCTGTTTTATTGGGTGTATTCCTTTTTTCACATGGGAAGAGGAAAAAAGAATCAGGTGCTCCTGTGCAGCGGTGGGGCGGGCACTGCATCCCCCGCGAAGTTCCCTCCCTCTGGGGTGAAAGTGTGCCTAAAAGGCTCCGGAAACCGCATCATCCTCCATCCGGGGACGAGGTTTTCCCGCTCCTCCGTCATGTGCGAGGGCGACAACGCCACTGTTGAGATTTTTGAGGATTGCACTCTCAACGGGCTGCACATTTTTGTCGGGGGCGGAAACGGCACCCGCATTTCCGTGGGGCCGCACTGCACCACCGAGGGCGTGAAGGTCATCGCGCGCGGCAGGAGGGAGCTTGTCATCGGTGAGGACTGCATGTTTGCCGCGGATGTGGTCGTCCGGCTCTCGGATTCGCATCCCATCCGCAACGTGGAAACCGGGGAGATCATCAACGGCCAGGCCCATTCCCTGGTCATCGGGCGCCACAGCTGGGTCGGGCAGAACGTGTGCCTGACCAAGAACGCCGTTGTGGCCGCCGATACCGTCATCGGTCTCGGCAGCGTGGTCACGGGCGTGTTCTCCGAGGAGGGCACCTGCATTGGCGGCAATCCGGCGCGCGTTTTGCGGCGGAATGTCAGCTGGTCGCGCGCACTGGAGGAGTGACGGGGATGCGCCGCCGCGGATTGCCATTTGCGTCGGGATGGGCTAAGAAGCCTTTTTGCTGGCGGCGTCTCCGCCGGCGCTCCGGAGGGGTAGCGAAGCGGCCGTAACGCGCTCGACTCGAAATCGAGTTATCGGTGAGTAACCGGTACGTGGGTTCGAATCCCACCCCCTCCGCCACGGAAAATTCAGCAAGGCTCCCGGCCGGTCATAGCCGGGAGCCTTTTTCATCAGGCTGCGTAGGCGGCTAAGAGCGCCAGGCCTCGCAGGAGGAGCGCATGGAAGTCTGCATCGGGGAAGTGCGGGGCAAGCCCGTCATGCTGGAAGTGCGCGACGGCGTCGTCTCCATCGACGGCGTGGCCGAGCCCATCAAGAACCTGACCGAGGATGACCTGAAGCAATTTCAGGAAAGCCTGGACGCGCTGCCCAGAGATGACGCGGAAGGCAACCGCGCCCTTGTGAACGCGCGGCGCGCGGCCTTTCTTTCCTCCCTGCTCGGCAAGGCCGTAGGCGACGAATGCGTGGGCAAGCTCACCGACATCCTCGACCATGTGCACTACGAGGTGCTAAAATATCTGGGCGAGACCGGCGAGGAGACCTAGCCGGCCCTGCCGCCTTGACAGCGGCGAGCCCGCGCCGTAAGGAACTGCGGGGCCTATAGCTCAGTTGGTAGAGCCTCCGGCTCATAACCGGCAAGTCCCAGGTTCGAGTCCTGGTGGGCCCACCATTTCTTGGAACAGCGAAGTCCCGCAAGGTGTGAAAAGCCATGCGGGACTTTCCTGTTTTTGGAACTGTCCGGCAGCCGCGGGCAGCGACCCGAGGGGCCGGGAATGGGACTTGAGGCGCCCGGTATACTCCCGGCTGGTGGCCAATCCCTTTGACGCGTATTGATCTTCATGGCGGAAATCGCTGCGGCCGAGGGGCAGAGCTTGATGATTGAGATTTCCCCAATCCCGATTTGACGCTTTTCAGGGGCGGCTGTCATGCAATTTACAAAATTTCTTTTGGATAATTATCTGGCAACTGAGGAAGGCGCTCGGGCTTTATCTTTTTTTCAGGATTTGCCGAAGTATGCGGGCGCCGGTGATCCAGACGGCAGAATCAAGAAATTTATCGACTCCCTGCTGCTTTCTCCCCTTGCTGACGAGTGGTATGAGTTTGGGGATGAAATCAGCGAGTATGAATATAAGGATTTTGAGGAATTTTCTTCAGCCGTAACGGACAGCCTCCATAACATAGTGGCAGAAGAAGGGTGCACCTATCGTGATCTTGTGGAGGAGATACCACATATTTCGCTGAGGTTATTTGCTGAATCCCCGCAATTTGCCTTTCCCTATCTGTATCCTGTCCATTTTTTCCGTGTACAGGAGATTTGCGAGACCTTTGGCATCATGCTTCCGTCACTTCCGCAAAAAACAAAATATGAAGATAAATGTCTGTACTATCTCAAATTATGTAAAGTATTCCATGAATTTCGGCTTCAGCATGGCTTGTCGCCGCAAGAGTTTTGCGTGTTCTTTTATAGCTTCGCGCAACACTTTATCTCCAAACACTTGACCGATGAAGTCCCACGTCCCCTGAAATCCTATCTGGTGGGAGGGAATACTCAAGGGGATCATCAATATCTTCAAACTCTGACACCAAGCTCCATCCACTATTGGCAGGGAAACACCGAAACGAAACCCGGCGATATAGTCCTGATGTATGAGCTTGCGCCGTACAGCCATATCAGCAGCATATGGAGGGCCGTGAGTCCCGGCTATGATGACCCCTTCAGGTACTGGCCCGGCGTCGTCTGGCTCGGCCAGCCTGTGACCATCCCTCCCGTTTCTCATGAAGAATTGAAGGCCGATCCCATCTGGTCGCAAAAGGGCCTTGTCAAGGCCAATATGCAGGGGGTTTCCGGCCGCGGCTGTTCGCGGGAAGAATACGCCGCGTTGCTCAATATCTTGCAGCAAAAAGGCTTTGACGTCTCCGGGCTGCCGGCCTTGCCCGAGCTTGCGTGAAGCCCCGATATTCCCCTCGCCTGTGAGCGGGATGTGGAAAAATATCTTTTGGAACCGTTTTTATCGCAACTTGGCCTCACGGAAAAAGACTGGCTCAGGCAGATGCCGCGCGTATGGGAAGAGGCATCCGCTACTACCCGGACTATGTAATCCATGCCGAGACGGAGCGCGGCAATGAAAGGGGCGCTTTTATCTGCGAGGCGAAGTTCCGCATTTCCAGTGAAAAGCAGCGGAAAGAAGCTTTTGACCAGGCAAGATCCTATGCCCTGCGCCTGGAGTGCCGGGGCCTCTTGCTGGCGAGCTGTGAAGGGATCTGGCTCTCTTTCGCCCAAGATGACTTTGATTTTGAAAAAATGGAGTTTTTTGACTGGCAGGAGCTGAAGGCCCCGGACGTGTTGCACGCGGTCAAATTGCAACTCGAGGCGGTATTAAGGAAAAAGCGCAGTCGTTGATGCCACGGCAGGCCTGCGCATGAAGTGTCCATTATCCCTGAAAAACTCGGGGTTGAGGCGCCAAGAGACGGGCTTGGCTGAATCGCGTCCCGGCCTTCGCCTCCATCAGCCCTGCTGCGGCGCGGCGCACAGCTGCCCGCAGGCCGCAGCGATGTCCTGCCCCTTGCTCTTGCGCACGATGGCCGTGATGTTACGGTCCCAGAGGGCGCGCTCGAAGGCGAGCACGCGCTCCTCGCTGGGGGCCTGCCACGGCGCTCCGGGCCACGGATTGAACACGATGAGGTTGAGCTTGCCGCGCACGCGATTGACGAGCCGCGCGAGCTCGGCCGCGTGTTCCGGGCTGTCGTTGACGCCNCCGAGGAGCAGNTATTCAAAGGTGATGCGCTCGCGCNTCTTGAGCGGNTAGGNNGCCAGCGCNGCCATGAGNTCGNNNAGCGGCCANCGCGCGGCCCNNGGCATGAGNCGCTCCCNNANGNCCTGGTTGGGCGCGTGCAGCGACACGGCGAGATAGGCGAGGCCGCTTTCGCCGAGCTCGCGCAGGCCCTCGNGNATGCCGCAGGTGGANACNGTGATGCGGCGCGGCGAGAAATTGAGCCCNCGGTCGTCGTTGAGGCTCACGAGNGCGTCCTTCACNGCGCCCCAGTTGAGNAGCGGCTCGCCCATGCCCATNAAGACNAGGTTGCGCAGCACGGGCCAGTCCGGCCGCGTGTCNCCCAGNTNNTCGCGCGCCACNAGCACCTGNCCCAATATCTCGCCCATGCTNAGGTTGCGCNTNAAACCCATGCNGCCCGTGGCGCAGAAGGTNCANGCCATGGGGCAGCCCACCTGCGAGGANAGGCACTGGCTCCAGCGGCGGCCGCCNTCNCGCCCCTCCGAGGGGATGAGCACGCTCTCCACGAGCGCGCCGTCCTCCATGCGCAGGAGNAACTTCACCGTGCCGTCGGCGCTNTCCTGCTTTTGCGNCACCTCNGGCCAGCGGATGCGGGCNGCNTCGGCAAGACGNGCGCGNGTGGCGCGCGAGATGTCGCTCATGCCCTCGAAATCNCGNGCCATCTTGCNCCACAGCCATTGCCAGAGCTGCACGGCGCGGAANTTNGGCTCGCCGAGCTCGTCGCGCATCCAGTCGATNAGCGNGGGCAGGGTGAAATCCAGCAGATTGGGGCGCNGGTCCGGGNTCANGCTCATGGCCCGGTTTAAGCATCCGCCGCCGCGCTTGTCAAATGNCGNGGCCGTNNCGNCNGGTGCNGCAGGNCGGCGCTTTACAGCNNCNGGATTTTCCTGTATGAAAGGTCTCCCGCAACCTATATCACCATAACTTGATATGCAGATATTCACCGATCCGCAAGCNCTGGCGGCCCAGTGCCGGGCCTGGCACGCCGCCGGGGANGANATCGCCCTGGTGCCGACCATGGGCTATTACCACGCCGGGCACGAGGACCTCATGACCTNNGCGCGCGGGCTGGCCAAGCGGCTCGTGGTGAGCCTGTTCGTCAANCCCACGCAGTTCGGNCCCAATGAGGACCTNGCGGCCTATCCGCGCGACGCNGNGCGCGACAGCGCCATNGCCGCNGCCCACGGCGCGGACGCGCTCTTCATGCCCGAGCCNGGNGCCATGTACGCCCCGGACCACGCCACCTGGGTGGAGGTGCCCGCNCTNGCCAANGGGCTCTGCGGCGCGAGCCGGCCCATCCATTTCCGNGGGGTGTGCACGGTGGTGCTCAAGCTCCTNNTGCTCACCGGCGCGGANGTGGCCGTGTTCGGCGAAAAGGACTGGCAGCAGCAGGCCATCATCCGNCGCATGGTGCGCGACCTCAANGTGCCCGTGCGCATCGTGGCNCGGCCCACCACGCGCGAGGCCGACGGCCTTGCCATGTCCTCNCGCAATGTCTATCTCACGCCGGANGAGCGCGCCGTGGCCCCGCAGATCCGCGCNGCCCTNCTGGCNGCGCGNGAGGCCGCNGCCGACGGCGAGACCGACGTGGCCCGCCTGCGCGAGCTGGTGCTCCGCCACTGGCGGGAGCATCTCCCCGGCGGNGANGTGGACTATCTCGAAATCGTGCACCCCGAATCGCTGGAGCCGCTCGAAAGCGNGGACGGNCCGGCGCTCATGGCCTGCGCCGTCCGGCTCGGCAAGGCGCGGCTCATCGACAATATCCTGCTCAGNTCATAAGCGCCGCGCGCACGNGGGCGGCTGACNCAAAAGGAGAACGCCATGAAGAACGCGAAAAACAAGGGCAAATACTACTTCACGTCCGAATCCGTCACCGAGGGCCATCCCGACAAGGTGGCCGACCAGATNTCCGANGCCGTGCTCGACACCCTGCTCGCGCAGGACGCGGACGCGCACGTGGCCTGCGAGACCCTGGTCACCACGGGCATGGCCGTCATCGCNGGCGAAATCAGCACGCGCGGCTATGCGGACCTNCCCAAGGTGGTGCGCGAGACCATCAAGAACATCGGNTACAACAGCTCGGACATGGGCTTTGACTGGCAGACCTGCGCGGTCATCTCCTCCATCGACCACCAGTCGCCGGACATCGCCCAGGGCGTCCTGCGCGCGAGCCCGGAGGAGCAGGGCGCGGGCGACCAGGGCATGATGTTCGGCTACGCCATCAACGAGACGCCCACCCTCATGCCGGCCCCCATCTACTGGGCGCACCAGCTTTCGCAGCAGCTCGCGCGGGTGCGCAAGGACGGCATCGTGGACTTCTTCCGTCCCGACGGCAAGACCCAGGTGTCGTTTGAGTATCAGGACGGCAAGCCCGTGCGCATCAACAATGTGGTGGTGTCCACCCAGCACGCGGCGGACGTGGGCCAGGCCGAGGTGGCCGAGGCCGTGAAGGAGCACGTCATCCGCCCCATCCTCGGCGACTCGGGCTATTTTGACGAAAAGGACTGCGAGATCTTCATCAACACCACCGGCCGTTTCGTGGTGGGCGGCCCCATGGGCGACTGCGGCCTCACCGGGCGCAAGATCATCCAGGACACCTACGGCGGCAGCGGTCATCACGGCGGCGGCGCCTTCTCCGGCAAGGACCCCTCCAAGGTGGACCGCTCCGGCGCCTACATGGGCCGCTATATCGCCAAGAATGTGGTGGCAGCGGGCCTTGCCCCGGAATGCGAGGTGCAGATCGCCTATTGCATCGGCGTGGCCGACCCGGTGAGCGTGCTCGTCTCCTCGCGCGGCACCAGCGACATCCCGGATGAGGTGCTGACCAAGGCCGTGCGCGAGGTCTTTGACCTTCGCCCCTACTTCATCAGCAAGCGGCTCGACCTCAAGCGGCCCATCTACAGCAAGACTTCCTGCTACGGGCACTTTGGCCGCGAACTCCCCGAGTTCACCTGGGAAAAGACGGACGCGGTGACGGATTTGCGCACGGCGGCCAAGGTGTAGCTGTAAAGTGTCAACACGTTGTTCCCGCTCCCGGTAACTGGGAAGCTGGGGGAGTCGTGCCTAGCGCCGTATATGGACGCTGGAAATTGTTCTGAGACGTCCACAGAGGCAAATCCTGAGTTCGTTTTCAGGAGTGGGCATATGGCAACGCATATGCCCACTCTTTTAAGGCTGCTCGGATAAACCGTTCTGGCTTTCCATTTATTTTGGGGGATACGGCTTTGTCCTTTTATGCCGGATACCGAGTTCGCGACAAGCCTGGCGGAACTTTCTGGATTTGTAACATGCACTGTTGTCCATAAGAACTGTTGCATCTTGATGCCATAACGCTTGTACCACGGCACAACGAAGCAATGGAATTCTCCAGCAGATTCTTCGGTCTCATCCACATGGATCGCAGTGTATGCCAGCCGCGAAGCGTCATCCACGCAGACATGGAGATATTCCCTACCGGGCTTCCGCCGTTTTACCTGCGGGTCCCCGCTTTCCGATGGCCAATTCCCTTTATCTTACCGCGACGTTTTATATCCACATGGAGCATATCCCCGGACTATCCCACTCATACCGTTGAACTGGCAACTTGGCTGCCAGAGAAGCCAACCTGGAAAGTCCCAATTTGCGTAACGCGCGATACACCGTACTGCGGCCCAGCCCGAGATGGAGCGCAATTTCGTCCCCGGGCTTGTGTGCCACCCGCAGTTCATGGATTCAGGCCATATCCTCTTTTGCCAGGCTGCATCGGCAGCGTTTTGACCGTGAACTGGCGTCGGCAAGTGCCTCGACAACCTTCCACGGCGTAACGATGCTGCCATTCTTGGCGTTACGTACGCTCAGGCCATAATCAGCGGCTACAGCGGCATCGGATTTTGCCCCCAGGCGCCGAACCATTTCTTCTCGACCTCGTGCCGTGAGGTTGACATTCTTGTGGCTGTTCCACCTTCTTCCCTTCCAATTTGCTGTTCTTAGCCACTTCCAGCTTACCGGATTGAAAGAGGGTAAACGACCTATTGAAACATTACACTTACAAATATCATTGCGCACGCCCTAGTCTTGGCGAGGAGAGTAAAAGACGCCCGAATCTGATCCTACCCCATTCACGATACCAAGGATAAGTTAGTGTTTCCTGTCGTGGTTGAGGGTTGATGTGTCGTCCGGTAAGCGTCCGGGCTTTGCCAGCCCAGAGCGCTGTGGGGACGGTT
>JAAUYU010000010.1 GCA_014804965.1 Desulfovibrio sp. | reverse complement strand
TTGCTGCTGGCAAGGAAGATAAAAATTTCCGAAGGGAGTGTACTTAAGTACTCGACCGAGGAAATTTTTCTCTGACGCAGCCAGCAGCAAAAAGGCTGTTTTTGACGGATAATTTCGGCGTTACCCGAGCAGCACAGCCACAGCACCAACTCGCAAGCAAACAAGCCTCGCTAAAAGTTGCCCGTGCGCAGGTCAAGCCAGGAGCGCTGGCACATGCGCACGATAATCAGCAGGGAAAAAAGCGGCGTCGCAATGGTGTACCACCATACGGGCACGCCGAGGGACTCGGAAATGGAGTCCAGCTCGTACTCGTCGATGACTTCCAGCGTGCCAGTCCAGCAGAGCGCGCCGAAAAAGAGCACGCACAGGGCGCAGCCGAACCAGTAGCACGCCCTGCGCGCGGGCTTGGGCAGGGCCTCGTACACGATGTTCATGCCGAGATGCGTGCCCTGCCGGAAGGCGCGCGCCGTGCCGAGCAGCACCACCCAGACAAAGAAGTTCACCGTCAGCTCCTCGCTCCAGGCAAAGGAAAACGAGGTGCAGTAGCGCACGATGACGTTGATGAAAGCCACCGTAGCCATGATGGCGAGCAGGATGGAGCCCAGCACTTCCTCGAAATGCTCGTTCAGGTAGTGGAGCGGGTGGCGCATGGCCTACCTCCCGGCAGGCCCGGGCGCCTGCGCGGGCGTCTGCGTGGATGCCTGCGAGGGCGTCCCCGGCACACCGCCGGTGTCCTCATCGTTCAGGATGACAAAAAAGACGGCCGCGCCGAGAATGATGAGCGCCAAAAGGAGCAGCATCTTGGGAATGGGGCGCATGGTTCGTTCCTCCCTCCACGCCCGCGGCCGCCCCGCGAGGTGCGCGGGCGGCCGCAGGGCGCCAACGTCATGCGGGGCTACTTGACGGCGGCCATGTCGCTTTCGGCCGCCTTCACGAGGTCGGGCCCGATCTTGGCCGTCCAGTCGTCACGCACCTTCTGCGTGGCCTTGTGGAAGGCCTGGATCTGTTCGGGGGTGAGGCGGGTGACGGTCATGCCGTTTTCCTTCATGGTGGCGTAGGGGTCCGCCGCTTCTGGCAGCTCGCCGATGCTCTTCAGGTAGGCGGCGGAAGCGCCGTCATCCATGCCGAGGCGCGAAAGGGCCTTGCCGTACTTTTCGGCTTCCGCCGCGCATTCCACGAGCAGCTTCTGGTCCTCGGGGCTGAAGCTCTTCCATACCTGCGGGTTCACGCCCATGAGCAGGGGATCGATCATGTAGTGCCAGTCGCTGTGATGCTTGTGGAAATCCCAGATCTTGAGCGGGATGTTGATGCCGTTGGTGGGGTTTTCCTGGCCGTCCACCACGCCCTGCTGGAAGCCGGTGGTGGCCTCGCTCCAGTTCATGTTCACCGGGTTGGCGCCCAGCTCGCGGAAGGTCTCGATGAAGATGGGGCTGCCCACCACGCGGATCTTGAGGCCCTTCATGTCCTCGGGCGAGGCGATGGGTCCCTTGCTGGTGGTGAGCTCGCGGAAGCCGTTCTCGGCCCAGCCGATGATCTTCACGCCCTTGTCCTCAATGGCGTCCACCATCATCTTGCCGGACTTGCCGGCCTCGATGGCGTCCATGGCCTTGTAGCGGTCGGGCTGCGCGGCGATGAAGAAGGGCAGCGCCGGAAGATTGAGCTCCTTGATCTGCGGCGACCAGTTGATGGTCGAGGCCAGCGCGAAGTCGATGGCGCCGTTGCGCAGCATGAGGAATTCCGAGGTCTGCTTGCCGGAAAGCAGCTGGCTCGAGGGATAGACCTTGATATTGATGCGCCCGTCGGAGCGTTTGCGCACGAGGTCCGCGAAGTAGGTGGCCGTCTTGCCCCAGCCGGAGGTGGCGCCGGGCACCACGCTCAACTTGTATTCGCCCTTGTAGGGGTCCGCCTTGGCGGCCGCGAGGGGCGCAGCCACAAGGCAGGCGCAGGCCGCCAGGGCGAGAAAGAGTTTTCCGTGTTTCATAAGACCTCCTCGGGGGTTTGCGCCCGCAGGGCAGGGCCTGGCCCTACAGCGCGGGCAGAAAAAGCATCAGGAGCGGCAGCACCGCAATAAGCCCCAGCGTGCTGAAGATCCAGCAGGCATTGGCGAGATCCACATCCAGGTGGAAGAGGGTCGGCGGCACGAGCGCGGTCATGGCCACGGGCATGGCCGAAAGGATGGCCACCACCCGGAGCGGCAGGCCGCCCTCCATGCTGCCGAAGCCGAGCGCCGCCGCCAGGCTGATGATGACGAGCGGCACGGCCACAAACTTGATGGCGCACACGGCGAGGCTCGGCCGGATATAACAGGAAAGGCGCGAAAGGCGCAGGCTGAGGCCGATGGCGAAGAGAAAGAGCGTGGTGGCGGCGATCATGGCGGCGGAGGCCACGGGCCCGCAAAATTCCGGCCGCGGCACCTCGGCCCAGTTGAGCACAAAACCCGCCGCCAGCGCGCACACGATGACGCAGAGGATGGGGTCGAGCCGGAAGGCGCGGAAGGAGAGTTTCGTCGCCGTGTTCTCCGGGCTGTACCAGCGCGCGATGGGGAAGGAGACGCTGAAATAATAAATTTCCTCGCACAGGCGGTAGAGCGCCACCAGCGCGATGGAATTTTCCCCGAGGAAGAGCAGGCTCGTGAGGCCGCCCACGGCGCCGATATTGGTGAAGGTGCCGCAGCAATAGAGGCTCCCCGTCTGCGGGCGGCCGAGATGGAGCCGTCGCGCCGCCACAAGGGCGATGGCGCCGCCGAGCACCCAGGCCGCGAGGCCCAGGAAGGGCAGGGCGATGAGGCGCGGGTCCGGCTTCGGCAGGCCCCAGAGGGAGAGCATGGCGGAAATGGGGATGAGCACGAAAACGGCCACCACCTGCATCTTCTTGCGGGCGTCCTCCATGCGAGCCACGCCGAAAGGCAGCCTGGCCGCCTCGACGGCATGGCGCGAGGCATAGCCCGCTGCCAGGCTGGCGAAGATGATGCCGAGGGTGAGGAGGAGCCGTTCCATATGCCTGCCCCGTGCCTTGCGACGCCGGGCGATACGGGCGGAAAAACGCCGAAAACGGCGCGCCCTGCGTCCCTGCGGGAGGCGGAAAGGGAACACATAGCCCCCAAGCGCCCTTTTGTCAAAAAGCGGGCGCAATGACGGGGCATCTTCCCCTTGCGGCAGTAACAACCGGCAGCCGGGCGCCTCTTCACGGGCCGTCACCCGCCGCGGCCGGAAACAGAAAGCCCCGGAACCTTTCGAGCCCGGGGCGCAGGACAGGAAAGAGGCCGTGCCCCCGCAGGGCGGAGGCAAGGGCAGGCTTGCGGGCTTGCCCTAGTTCAGGGCAGCCCCGGCGTGAAAGGCCTTTTCCAGCAGGGCGGCGTCATCCGCTACCGGCTGATCTCCCGTATTGCCCCCCCGCGAGGATGCCGAGCCACTCCATGCCGGTGAAGTCACACATCTTGCTGCCCAGGTTCTCCAGTTCGGATTGCAGTTTCGGCGAGGCGGCCCGCCGCTCGTCAAGAGCATCCGGAGCCTCTTTCCCTTGAGGGCAAAGCCGCCCCGGCGGATATTGAAGGGCAGCGCGAAGAGGCGGTCGATGGCCGTTTTCAGCGGGCCGCTCACGTTCCACCAATACATGGGCGTCGCAAAGACGAGCACGTCGGCGTCCCTGACGGCGGGATAGATTTCTTCCATATCGTCATGCTGGATGCAGCCGTCGCTCTTTTTCTTGCAGGCCATGCAGCCCATGCAGGGAGGGATGTCCATCCTGACCGTATCGAAAAACGTCACTTCATGTCCCGACGTCTTTGCACCAGCCGTGTAGCGTTCAACGAGCTGCATGGTATTGCCATGCTTGTGGGGGCTGCCCGATAAAATGCATATCTTCATCCGGCCACCAATTTTTAGCCCAATTTATTGATGGAATAGGGAAGGTTGAGCTCAAAGTCCCCTTCTGTCCCAGGCCCGCGGCCATGACCTTTTCAAAGGCGCCCTCGGGCTTGGGCCAGTTGTAGTCCACCTCGTACAGCTGGTGGTTGGAGGCGAGAAGCTCGCCCAGGGAGGGCAGGCACGCGCGCTCGTTGATGGTCTTTTTGCAGGCAGTGAGCACCTTCCTGTCAAAAGACGCTATCCGCGCGGCGAAGGCTTCCACAAAGCCATCCAGCTCGGCGTCGGGCAGGGCGCGGTTGACAAAACCATACAGCTCGCCCGTTGCCGCGTCATAATCCTCGGCGCTGCACACGATTTCGAGAGTGCGCGAGCGGCCGCAGAGGCCAGCAGCCATTCGATGCCGCCGCCTCCCGGAATGGACGCGCCCGCCGCCTCCACCAGGGAAAAGAGCGCCTTTTCCCTTGAGGCGAAGCGCATGTCACACGCAAGCGCGAACTCAAATCCCTGCGCCCGCGCGCTTTGGCGACGCTGAGCACCGGAAGATGCACCAGCTTTTCCACAAAATACGGCCAGATGTAGAAGAAGGCCTGCGCCCCGGGCACTTCCGGCACCTCGAGCCTGTGCACCATGTCATGATGGTTCATGAAAAAGTCCGGTCCGCGTTTTCAAAAACCACGATGCGCAGTTCCGGGCTCTGTGCCATGTTGTCCACAAGGACATTGAGCTCCGCGAACATGAGCGGGTCAAACATGTTGGTGGGCGGATTGCTGATGACCACGTTCCAGTAGCCGGCGGATTTTTTGACGATATTGAGCCTTTTTTCAGCAGTCATGTGTCATCCCGTGAAGTGCTGTGTTTTCGGCCGGCGCTTGGCATTTATGATGCTTTCTGGTGCCGCCCGACGGTGCAGCCGCCGCGCCACGAGCACATGTGACTTTCCTCCTGCGGCTCGAGGCCGAGGTCGCGCATGGCCCAGTCAAGGCGCGAGGCCACGGTCTCATAATGCACATAGCCGCGCGAGACCGCATCCACCTTGTTGCCGCGCACGAGGAGCACGCTGGGGTAGGAGGTGATCTCGCCCATGAGTTCGGAGGCCGTTTCCAGGTTCCTTTCCGTGGCGTTCAGCGCTTCGGGCTGCTCGAGTGCCTTTTCAAAGTCGGCCACGGGGATATTCCAGCGGCGGGCCATTTCACTCCGGGCCTCGGGCGTGAAGAGGTCGCGGCCGGCGGTGTAGACCATCTCCTCCAGCATGATGAGCTGTTCGAGCTCGTGGCCCGGCGCGAGATGGCGCAGCACGGCAAGCAGCTCGTCCGCGCCCGGGGAGTAGAGGCGGATGGGCTCCTTTTGCTCCACTGTGCGGATGGCGCCGGCGAGGGAGCGGCCCGTGGTTTTTTCCACCCCGTGCCAGAATTCCACGATGTCCGGCTGTTGCTCAATGATCTCCTCAAGCGTCATGGGACGCGAGATGAGATTGCCGCCGATGACGCGCACGGGAAATTCCGGGTGCTCGGCCGCAAGGCGCTGCATGATAGGCGCGAAGCCGAAACACCAGGGGCAATAGACGTCCGCGATGTAGATGAAGCGCGTATCACTCATGGTCTTTGTTTCCTCCTCGATCATAAAGTATGACCGGTCATTTTTTAATTTGTCGAAAAAATATCCGTCAGCCTTTAGTCGGGTGCCAGAGCCTTGCGAACAAGTTTTTCAAACACGGGCAAGTGCTGCTGAAAATCAAAGTCCGGATCATCGGCTGCCCGGATGATGAGGCCATCGCCAAGGGCCGTCAGCCATATGGCGGTGGCGTTGAGGTCCAAGCCGGGGTCGATTTCTCCCGCCATAACACCGCGCTGCAACTGCTTGGCGAATATGCAGCGCATTTCCCGGTCTTCGGTCATGAAAAAGTTCCTGATGTCGGCATCACGGGAGGCCACAGCGAGAATCTCGGCCCANAGGCGGTGATCCATGGGGAAGCCGCANTTGCGGATNCACTCGCTCATGAACCAGATGACGCCCGAAAGNTGCGANNCNCACTNNCGNGNCGCCTGTCGAGCGNTCGANNGCCCNGTCGTACTGGATGNCGATCATCGCCTTNAAGANNTCCTCCTTGCTGCTGTAATAGACATAGAGCGCGCCCTTGCTCACGCCTGCCCTGTCGGCGATATCCTGCACCGAGCAGCCGGAATAGCCTTTTTCNGCAAAGCAGGCCGCGGCCGCNGCGAGGATTTTCTCTTTCGCCTCCGCGCGCTGTTCGTCACGTCTGGACATGCTCCCCCAAAAAACAGACCGAATGGTCATTTATATTCCGGAAAAGGAANGNGGTCAAGCCGGGCCTNNTGCCCNCGGNGANGCCCGGGTCCAGCTCCTCCCCNGNNCCTCAGNNATNNNCCGNNCCCTGTTTTTCATGAAGTGTCGNANAGATTTTTTTCAGCANGCGGACGGCTGTTTCCACTTCGGCNTCGNCCATGTCCGCACAGGCGCGGNCGACGGTTTTNCGGATGGCGTCGTCAAGGAGCGGCCGGAGCGCCTCGGCGCGCGGNGTGAGAAAAACCCCCTTGGTGCAGNCATTGTCGCCATCTCGGTCATCAGGCCGTGGAAGAAGCGCTGACNGCNNNCACCNGTCNTNCNNNCCNTGCNNCTTTCTGATTTTTCTGTANCGCCCCCGAAAGGGGGGGTCATTTTTCTGGTCATGCNGNCNTTTTTGCGGTAAACANAAAGCAAAGGGGCACGACAGCGCCCGCACCGTTTTTGCATCCCACCATATCGAGCCGCAAGGAGGGCCCATGAGTTCACGCAAGTACATCTTGGCACTGGATCAGGGTACAAGCAGCTCCCGCGCCTTGGTTTTCGACAAGGGGGGCAATATCTGCTCCACGGCGCAGCGGGAATTTCCGCAGATTTTCCCGCGCTCGGGCTGGGTGGAGCATGACCCGCACCAGATCTGGGCCTCGCAGGCCTCCGTGGTGGCCGAGGCCATCTCNANCATCGGCATCAANGGCCTGGACATCGCGGGCATCGGCATCACCAACCAGCGCGANACCACNATCGTCTGGGACAANGAGACCGAGGAGCCCGTCTATAACGCCATCGTCTGGCAGGACCGCCGCACCGCNGACTATTGCGACCACCTGCGCGAAGAGGGCAAGGTGGACTTCATCCGCGACAAGACNGGCCTCATCCTCGANGCCTATTTCAGCGCCACCAAGGTCAANTGGATNCTCGACAATGTGCCCGGNGCGCGCCGCCGCGCCGAGGAGGGCAAGCTGCTCTTCGGCACCGTGGATTCCTGGCTCGTGTGGCGGCTCACCCGCGGCGAGGTGCATGTGACCGACGTGAGCAACGCCTCGCGCACCATGCTCTACAACATCCACACGCTGGACTGGGACCAGGANCTNCTNGACCTCTTCGACATCCCGCGCTCCATGATGCCGGACGTGCGCTCGAGCAGCGAGGTTTACGGCCACACCACCACGACGCTCTTCGCGCACAAGCTGCCCATCTCCGGCATGGCGGGCGACCAGCAGGCCGCACTTTTCGGGCAGATGTGCATCGAGCCCGGCTCGGTGAAAAANACCTACGGCACGGGCTGCTTTTTGCTCATGAACAGCGGCGACAAGCCCATCCGNTCCGAAAATGATCTGCTCACCACCATCGCNTGGAAGATNGGCGACAAGGTNACNTACGCCCTNGAGGGNTCCATCTTCGTGGGCGGCTCGGTGGTGCAGTGGCTGCGCGACGGNCTCAAGTGNATCCGCAGCTCCGAGGAGGTGGAGGAACTGGCCGCCTCNGTGCCGGATACGGACGGCGTGTATTTCGTGCCGGCCCTGACCGGCCTCGGCGCCCCCTGGTGGGACCAGTACGCGCGCGGCTCCATCTCGGGCATCACCCGCGGNACCACCACGGCGCACATCGCCCGCGCGGCGCTGGAGGGCATCGCCTTCCAGACCTATGACATCGTGCGCGCCATGGAGCGCGATTCCGGCCTTACGCTCGCCAACCTCAAGGTGGANGGCGGNGCCTCGCGCAACAACCTGCTCATGCAGTTCCAGAGCGACATCCTCGCCTGCGAGGTGCTGCGCCCGCGCATCACCGAAACCACGGCGCTNGGCGCGGCCTANCTNGCCGGCCTCGCCGTGGGCTTCTGGGACAGCATCGGCGAGATNCAGTCCCAGTGGCAGGTGGAGCGCGCCTTCACGCCCTTCGGCGACACCGCNCGCGTGGCNAGGCAGATCGAGGGCTGGCACAAGGCCGTGGAAGCGGTCATCTGCCAGTATCCCAAGTAGGCGCGGGACCAGCTTCGAGCAACGCNNCCCGGCGTTNGGCGNCCGNCCTGCGGAGCCGCCGCGCCGGGGAAACACCAGGCACATGTCCGACGCGAAAACAAGGAGCGCGCTATGGAAACCAGCCTGTTCGTGAAATGCATCTTCGAGCTTCTCGGCACCTTTGTCATGATCCTTTTGGGCTGCGGCGTGGTGGCCTGCTGTAANCTCCAGGGCTCCAAGGGCCAGGGCGGNGGCTGGGTGGTCATCACCCTCGCGTGGGGCCTTGCGGTCATGTGCGGNGTGCTCATCGCCGGGCCCTATTCCGGNGCGCACCTCAACCCTGCGGTNAGCATCGGCCTCGCCGCGGCGGGCAAGTTCCCCTGGGNCTTCGTGNTGCCNTTCATCATCGCCCAGATGCTCGGGGCCTTNCTCGGGGCCGTGGCCGTNTATGTGTTCTACAAGGACCACTTTGACGCCACCGAGGACAAGCCCACCAAGCTGGCCGTNTTTTCCACCATCCCGGCCATCCGCAACTATCGGCGCAACCTCGTCTGNGAGGTGCTCGGCACCTTCGTGCTCGTGCTCGTCATCCTNTANATGAGCGAGACGGGCAACACCGCCGAGGTGGGCCTCGGCAGCATCGGGGCCATCCCCGTGGCNNTNCTCGTGGTGGTCATCGGCATGTCGCTCGGCGGGACNACGGGCTANGCCATCAANCCCGCNCGCGACATGGGCCCNCGCCTCGCNCACGCNGCGCTGCCCATCAAGGACAAGGGCAGCAATGACTGGGAATACAGCTGGATCCCCATCGTTGGGCCCATCCTCGGGGCCGTGACCGCGGCCATCGTCTTTGCCGTGGTCAAGAGCATGATGTAGGCTTGGCAGGCGCCTGAAAACAAAGGCTGTCCACTTCCTCGCGGGGGTGAACAGCCTTTGTTTTTGGCTTTGTTATGCTTTTGAGTTGGTGGTGCGCCTGGGCTGCCTGGGTAATGCCGAAATTATCCGTCAAAAACAGCCTTTTCGGTGCTGACTGCGTCAGAGAAAAATTTTCTTGGTCGAGTACTTGAGTACACTCCCTGCGAAAATTTTTATCTTCCTTGCCAGCACCGAAAAATCTTATTTTTTAGGATTCTTACGGCACCAGCACCCGTCTTCCGCTTCGCTCCAGACGGATTTAAGGAAGGTCCATCAATTGCCCTGTATAACACAACCTTGTTTTTAGCCTATGACTCAGGCGTCAGGGGAAGGAAGCGCCTGACCCCTAAATCCCCTGGGCGATCATGGCGTCGGCCACCTTGCGGAAGCCCGCGATGTTGGCGCCCATGACGAGGTTGCCGGGCTCGCCGAATTCCTTGGCGGTGTCGGCGGCGTTCTTGTAGATATTGTCCATGATGCGGTGCAGCTTTTCGTCCACCGTGGCGAAGTCCCAGCTCTGCATACTGGCGTTCTGGGCCATCTCCAGCTGGCTGGTGGCCACGCCGCCCGCGTTGGCGGCCTTGGCCGGGCCGTAGGCGATGCCCGCCTTCACGAAGGCATGGACCGCATCCAGCGTGGAGGGCATGTTGGCGCCTTCGGCCACGCACTTGCAGCCGTTCTTGAGCAGGGTCTCGGCGTCGGCGAGGTTGAGCTCGTTCTGCGTGGCGCAGGGGAAGGCCGCGAAGCAGGGCACCATCCACACGCCGTTGTGGCCCTTGGGATAGTCGGCCACGGCCGTGTACTTGGCCGAGGGCACAAGCTCCGCATAGCGGGTGAGGGAGGCGCGCTCCACTTCCTTGACCTGCTGGAGCACATCCACGCGGATGCCCGAGGGGTCGTGGATCATGCCGCGCGAATCGGACACAGTGACGGGCTTGGCGCCGATCTGCTGGAGCTTCTGGCAGCAGTAGATGGCCACGTTGCCCGCGCCGGAGACAGCGCATTCCTTGGCTTCCAGCGTTTCGTTGCGCGCCTTGAGCATGGCCTGGGCGAAGTAGACCACGCCGTAGCCCGTGGCCTCGGTGCGCGCGAGCGAGCCGCCGAAGAGCAGGTTCTTGCCGGTGAGCACGCCCTCATAGCTCTTGGTGAGGCGCTTGTACTGGCCGAAGAGGAAGCCGATCTCGCGGCCGCCCACGCCGATGTCGCCCGCGGGCACGTCGATGGTGGCCCCGATGTGGCGGAAGAGCTCGGTCATGAAGGCGTTGCAGAAGCGCATGACTTCCATGTCCGACTTGCCCTTGGGGTCAAAGTCCGAGCCGCCCTTGGCGCCGCCGATGGCGAGGCCGGTAAGGGAGTTCTTGAAGATCTGCTCGAAACCGAGGAACTTGAGGATGCCGAGATTGACGCTGGGGTGGAGCCTGAGGCCGCCCTTGTAGGGACCGATGGCCGAATTGTACTGCACGCGGTAGCCGCGGTTGACCTGGATCTCGCCCTTGTCGTCCACCCAGTCCACCCGAAAGGCGACAATGCGCTCGGGCTCGGTGAGGCGCTCAAGGATGCGGTTTTTCTCGTATTTGTCGTTCTTTTCCAGAATGGGCGTCAGGCTCTGCAAAACTTCCTGCACGGCCTGAAGGAAAACGGGCTCGCAGCTGTAGCGTTCCTTCAGGTTGTCCATCACGCGCTGCACATAGCTCATTGGCTCAGCTCCTTTGCTCGGGCGTCTTGGCGCCCCGGTTCACGAATCCGGGAAATTTCTTAGCTGCAAAGCGCGGTGCTGGCAAGCGGCCGCACGGGCCTTGCGGGGCCGAGCCGCCCACTCAGAGGGCAGGCTCCCAGCGCGGACCACCGGGAAGGCTGTGCGCGCCCTCGCCGCCGCTGGGCGGCTCCGGGGCGTCGCCCACGCCCGGCGCGTCGGTGGAAAGCAGGTGCGCGGGCACCTCGCCGGGGCCGGGGATGACCAGGGTCTCGGGGTTGAGGCTGTACCACGCGAACCACATGGAATAGACCCCGAAAAATTCCTTCATGGCGGCCCCGCGCATATTGCCGTCCGTGGCCTTGCCCGTGGCCGTATCCCAGGTGCTTCTGGTATTGATGTCCATGAGGCGCCCGTCCTGCATGACAAACAGGAAGGGTTCGGCCCAGACCTGGCGGCTGTAGATGCGCACCACGTCCAGCCGCTTGTCGTGAACGGCCAAAAGCGGCGCGGGCCCGAGGAAAAAATTCACCGCGCCCTTTTTTTTCACATAGGCGATGTCCACGGCGAGGAGAAAGTGGTCGTATTCCAGGCAGAGCATGGGCGCCTTGCGGTGGAAGCGCCTGTCCAGAAAGCGCGGCTGGTAGGCCAGGGTGTCGTTGTCGTAATAGGTATCTTTCTTGAGGTAGCTGCCATAGGGGTCGCGCCCGTAGGGGCGGCGGCCGCGCGGCTTGGCGAGCACCCGCGCCTCCGGGAAGACGCTGCTCGCCGCGCCCCAGGTGGTCCAGAACACGGGCACGGTGGGCATCCCGCGGCCGAGCAGCGGCCCCTCGAAGGCCATGCCCATTTCCTGCAGCCAGAGGCTCCCGGAATTGCGGTCCGTGAGCACGCTGTTGCCGTCATAGAGAAAGCCCGCGGTGCCGCCGGTGCCGCTGTGGCTTTCCACGTCAAAGATGAGGTTCAGCCCCTGCATGGAGGCGTCATAGGCCATGAGCGTGCCCGTGATGGGGCAATAGGTGATGGCATAGGCGTGGTCGTCAATGAGCTCGTTGACCACCTGATGCCACACCATGTAGCGCTGCGGATAGATGCGCGGGCCGCCCGGCAGCATGACCACGAAGGCGGGCTCGTTGCGCGTCATCTTGAGGTCGGCCTCGCCGACGGAATCATAGCGCGGCCGGTAGAGGGCGGTGATGGTGCCGGGCATGGGCACATCGACGAGATAGCGGGTGATGTCGGCAAGCTGCTCCAGATTCTGCGGGCGCGCCTCGGCGCTGCCGTGGCCCAGCAGGAACAGCGCCGCCAGCAGGGTGAGCAGAGACGCCAGGTACAAGGGGGCGCGCCGCATCAGTGACCCCGCCCGGCCTCGGCGGAATATTCCCGGAACAGGTATTCCCTGAGCGCCTGCGGCCAGGGCCGGGGCTTTTCGCCCAGAAATTCCGTGAGCTTGGTGTTGTCCAGCGCGGAATTGGCGGGCCGCTCAGCCGCCTGCGGCCAGTCGGAGCCGGGGATGGGCTCCACCCGGCAGGGCCCGGAGGTGAGGGCGATGGCTTCACTCGCGAGCTCGCACCAGCTCGCCACGCCGCTGTTCACCGCGTTCCAGATGCCCGTGGCCCGCGCGGCCGCCAGTTTTTCGGCCCACCGGGCCAGGTCCAGCGTATAGGTAGGCGAGCCGATCTGGTCATGGACCACGCTCACGGCATCCCGCCTGCGGCAGGCATTGAGGATGACATCCACGAAGTTGGAGCGCCCCGGCCCGAAAAGCCATGCCGTGCGCAGGATGCAGCTCCGCTCCGGCAGGGCGCGGAGCACCGCCTCCTCGCCCGCGAGCTTGGTGCGGCCGTAGACGCTCACGGGATGCGGGGTGTCGGTCTCGCGCCAGGGGCCGTCGTGGGGCCCGGAAAAGACGAAATCCGTGCTGAAGTGGACGAGATGCCCGTGCCCCAGCGAGGCGAGGGTGCGGGCCAGCGCGTCCGGCAGGGTGCGGTTGGCGAGCAGGGCCTCCTCGGGGTGCTCCTCGGCAGCGTCCACGCGCGTCCAGCCGAGGGCGTTGAACACCACGTCGGCCCCGGCGTCTTCAAGCAGGGCGCGCACAAAGTGCATGTCATGCAGGTCGCCGTCCGTGCGGCTGAAGATGCGCGTTTCCCAGCCGGAGTCCGCCAGGGTCCGCGCAAGCGCCTGTCCCACAAGGCCGGTGGCTCCGCCGAGAACCAATGCTTTCGCCATACCGGACCTCCTGCCTTCGCATGGCGGCGTTTTTCACGCCCAGAGCTGTCTGGCGTGACTCTAGCGCCAAGAAAAAACACGGTCAACAGCCTGTCCCGAGCCCGTGCCGCCCTTGCCGGGGCGGGGTGGACTGCGGCTTGCGGCCCGCGGGCAAGTGACGTACAAAGAAACGGCATGAGAAGGGCGATTCTTCTGGTGGCCTTCGGCGCGGCCACACAGCAGGGGCGGCAGGCCCTGCACGCCTTTGACGGCATGGTGCGCGCCCGCTTTGCAGGCTGGTCCGTGCGCTGGGCCTTTACCTCGCCCCTTTTGCGGGAGCGGCTGGCCCGCGCGCGCCAGAAAAGCGATTCCGTGCGCAAGGCGCTCGGCCGGCTCCATTTCGAGCGCTACGGCACAGTGGTGCTCCAGCCCCTGCAAACCATTGCGGGCGCGGAACATGAGGAGGTCTGCGCGGCTGCGGACGAAGCGGCGCGGACCCTCGGCATGTGCTGCCGCGTGGGCGCGCCGCTCCTCGCCACGGCGCAGGATGTGGAGGAGGCAGCGCGGGCGCTGGCCGGGCATCTCCCCGCCGGGCGCGAGCCCGGTGAGGACGTGGTGCTCATGGGGCACGGGGCGCGCCATGCGGGCGGGGCCCGCTATGCGGATCTGGCCGGGGCCCTGCAAAGGCTGGACCCGCGCCTCCATGTGGGCACCATGGGCGACGCCCTGGCGCTGGAATCCATCCTGCCCCGGCTCACGTCGGCGCGGGTGTGGCTCATGCCCCTGCTTTCCGTGGTGGGGCAGCACGCCCTGCGCGACATGGCCGGGGAGGGCGCCCTGTCCTGGCGCTCGCGCATCGAGAGTCAGGACCGGGAATGCCTGCCCGTGCTCAGGGGCCTTGCGGAATATCCGGGCGTGGCCGAAATCTGGCTGCGCCATCTTGAGAGGGCCGCGGCGGAGGCCGGGGCCGCAAACCCGTGATGAACCGTTCAGCAACGAGGTGGAAGATGCTCGGGAAATGTATGCCTGTACTTGTGATGATGCTCCTGCTTCTGGGCTGCGCCGCCGGAGGCAGCGGCGCCCCCGATGAGGCCGCCCCCGTCGCGCCAGAGCAGGCGGCCCTTTCCGGCGCGCCCGGCGCCGGGGCCAATGCCTTCAACCCCTATATGCAGGCGAAGCTCCCCAATACGCGTGAGTTCACCACCGAGGGGCAGCAGATGCTCGGGGCCATGGGGGGCGGCCAGCCCACCATCGAGGGCGAGGCGGCCCATCGCAAAAACTGGCGCGAGGAGATCTATCCCGTGGTGTTCGGCGAGCGCACGGCCCCGCACGAGATCCTCGTGCTGCTCAATTTTGCCAACCCCAAGAGCGTCGAGGTGTGGAAGGCCGTGAACACGGCGAGCCGCTCGCTCTCGCCACAGCAGTGCAAGATCGCTGTTTTCGCCAACAGCACGGAAAATTACGGCACGGACCTCATGGGCCTCGCCATCTGGATCGCCCATTCCCGGCCCGGCCAGGCCATGCCCTATCTCACCTACGCGCTCGACCGCTGGAACGAGGTCAAGGCGGCCCAGCGCCGCGCGGGCACGGTCAAGATCTTCAAGAACGAATATGACGCCACGGCCACGGCCGCGGATTATCCCATCCACTACGCCTATCTTTCGCGGCTGAAGCCCCCGGTCCCGGCGGCCGACGAGCTCACTGTGGCGAAATATTGCTACAATGCAGGCAATGTGAACCTGTACCAGACCACGCAGCTCTGCCAGTATTACGGCGTGCGCGAGCTCCCGGCCGTCATCGTGGACGGCAAGGTGCTCGGCAAGGTTTCCGCCGATGCCATCCTCAAGGCGCTGAAATAGGTTTTCCCTGCGATTTCGCCAAAAAGCGGGCGCTCCGGGAGTTCCGGGGCGCCCGTTTTGCATGGACGCGAGGTTGAGGACCTTTACAGGGAGAAAAAACGCATCGGCGGCACAGCCTTGATGAGCCCGGCGGCCGCGAGCTTTTCATAAAAAAGCTTAAGCCCGCGCAGCTCTTCCTGCCCCAGGCTGTAGACAAGGCCCTCGCGGTAGTAGAAGGCGAGCTCCTCGCGGCTCAGGGGGCAGCCGTGGCCCGTGAGGTCGAGGATGACGTCCATGTGCGCGAGGCCCCAGTCGCGGCCGCGCCGCAAAAGCGCGCCGGGGTCATCGTGGAAGAGGCCGCGGTCGGCCGCGTCCCGGCTCACCACCCAGAGCCCGAAGATGAAGGGCAGACCCGTCCAGTCCCGCCAGGCCTCGGCGAGGTCCACGCGGTAGGGATAGCCGGGATGGTCGCGCAGGCGCAGGGCCTCGTCGCCGATGGCGAGAAAGGCCACGGGCGGGGTAGCCGAGCGCACCGCCGGGGAGACCTGCCCGGTGCGGTAGGTCACCCGCAGGCCGTAGCGGTCGCGCATGAGCAGGCGCAAAAGGGCCACGGAAGTGTGACTCTCGCCGCTGATGAGGATCTCCCGGCCGTCGAGCTCCTCCACGGGCACACGCGAAAGCAGGAGCACGCTCATCACCGGGCCGCGCGAGCCGATGGAAAGGTCCTCCACCACATAGTAGCGCTCGGGCCTGCGCGCATACTCGAAGCAGGAGCAGGAGGAGACGTGCAGCTCCCCGCGCCCCATCATGTCGTTGAGCAGCGCCGGGGGCCCGGCGACGAGCTCATAGTCGTGGGGCAGGATGCCCGCTTCCAGCGGGTGATAGATGGGGAGCACGTTGAGGTAACTGATGCGCCCCATGCGCAGCACGGTCTCAGGCATAGGCGGCATCCTCGGCCAGGGGGGCAACGGGGCGGTAATCCATGGTGCGCTGCACGGGCGTGAAGCCCGCGGCGCGGATGACGGCCTCGATCTCCTTGCGGGTCATGCGGTAGGAAACCCCGGCCGCGGCCACCACATTCTCCTCGATCATCAGCGAGCCGAAATCATTGGCGCCATAGAACAGCGCGAGCTGCGCTATTTGCGGTCCCATGGTCACCCACGAGGCCTGGATATTGGGGATATTGTCGAGCACGAGGCGCGAGACGGCCAAAAGGCGCAGGTAGGCGGGCGCGGGCAGGCTCCGGCAGCGGATGCGCGTGTGCCCGGGCTGGAAGGTCCAGGGGATGAAGGCGGTGAAGCCATGGGTGCGGTCCTGCACGGCGCGCAGGGCGAAGAGGTGGTCGAGCCGGTGGCCCGGCTCCTCCTCATGGCCGAACATCATGGTGGCCGTGGTCTTCATGCCGAGGCCGTGGGCCGCCTCCATGACGGAAAGCCAGGCGTCGGCCGAGCATTTGTTGGGCGAGACCTGGCGGCGCACGTCGTTCTGGAGCACCTCGGCCCCGCCGCCGGGCACGGAGTCCAGCCCCGCGGCCCTGAGCCTGCGCAGGACCTCGGGAACGGGGAGGCCGAACTTTTCGGACCAGAACCAGATTTCCGGCGGGGAAAAGGCGTGGATATGCAGGCTGGGCCAGGTGGCGCGCATCCAGCGCAAAAGGTCCTCGTACCATTCCAGCGGAAGGTCGGGATGATGGCCGCCCTGAAGCAATATCTGCGTGCCGCCGAGGCGCAGGGTCTCCTCGATTTTCTGCGTCAGATCCTCGCGGGTGATGACATAGCCCTCGGGGCTTTCCGGCGGCCGGAAAAAGGCGCAGAAGCGGCAGCCGCAGACGCAGACATTGGAATAATTGATATTCCTGTCACCCACATAGGTGACGACAGGCTCCGGGTGCAAGCGTAAGCGCATGGCATTGGCGAGCCGCGCCAGAGTGAGCAGGCTCGCGTGAAAATAGAGGGCCTCGGCGTCAGCGCGTTCAAGGCGCTCGCCTGCTTCGGCCTTGTGGGCCGCGGCGGCCACATCCGCATATTCCGGGGCCTCATCGTCAAAGGGGCTGTGCGCGGGCGCGAAGTCCATCAGCAGCTCTCCTTGCAGGCGGCGTTTTCCGCGTCGGGAACGGCCTCAAAAACGGCGTTGCGGCGCACCGGGCGGAAGCCCGAAGCGCGGATCATGGCCTCAAGCTCGGCGATGGTCATGCCCTGCGCCGAGGCCGCACCCGCCATGTGGCCGATACGCTCCTCCACGATGGTGCCGTCAAGGTCGTCCGCGCCGTACCAGAGCGCCGTCTGCGCGAGCTTGGGCCCGAGCATGATCCAGTAGGCCTTGATATGCGGGATATTGTCGAGCAAAAGCCGCGAGACGGCCAGGGTGCGCAACTGGTCGAGCCCGCGCACCGGGCCCGAGCGCTCCTCGGGGAGCTCAAGGCGGCTGTTCTCCGTCAGGAAGGGCAGGGGGATGAAGCAGGTGAAGCCGCCGCTCTCGTCCTGCTGCGCGCGTAAGCGCAGGAGGTGCTCCACGCGCATGGCGTGGCTTTCCAGATGCCCGAAGAGCATGGTGCAGTTGGTCGCGATGCCTAAGCTGTGCGCCTCGCCCGAGATGCGCAGCCATGCCTCCGCGTCGGCCTTGTGCGGGCAGATATGGGCGCGCAGTTCCGAATCAAAAATCTCCGCGCCGCCGCCGGGCATCATCCGAAGGCCGCAGGCCTTGAGGCGCTGAAGCACCTCGAGGGTGCTGATGCCCTCGAGGGCGGCGAAATGCGCGATCTCAACCGGGGTGAAGGCCTTGAGCGGCAAGCCCGGCCAGCGGTCGGCCACGGTGCGCAACAGGTCCTCGAACCAGGCGAGCCCGAGCTTCGGGTGGCAACCGCCCACCATGTGCATCTCGTCAAGGCTGAGGCTCCCGCCCTGGGCGGCCTCGAGCCTCGCCAGGATGTCCTCCTTGCCGAGCACAAAGGCCCCGGTTTCGTCCTCATGGTCGCGCCTGAAGGCGCAAAAGAGGCAGCCGTTGACGCAGACATTGGTATAATTGATCTGGCGGTTGACCACATAGAAGGCCGCGTCGCCGTGCAGGCGGAAGCGCACCTCGGCCGCCAGCGCGCCCACGGCCGTGAGGTCCGGGCAGGCGAAGAGGGCGAGGCCGTCCTCATAGGTGAGGCGCTCCCCGGAAAGCACCTTTTCAAGGATGGACGAAAGGCCGAGGGCCGCATAATATGCTTTGTCTGGCATGGATGTCCTTGTGGGCGCGCGCCCGCCCGCTCCGCCGGAGGATTCCGGCGGCCGGGGATGCCGGGGCGTCCGGCGCTCGGGAGCATCCGCCAGCTTATCGCCGCGGCGGCGGCATTGTCAACGTGAGGTGAAAATGTCTGCGCAGGAGCTTACGCTTACCTTGGGGCTTTCGCCCTGCCCCAACGATACCTTCATCTTCCATGCCCTGCTCGAGGGTCTGGTGCGAGTGCCCGCGCCCGCGCCCTGGACGGGACACATTCGCTTTGCGCCGCATTTCGCCGACGTGGAGGAGCTGAACAGCCTCGCCGTGGAGGGGCGCCTCGACGTGACCAAGCTCTCGCTGGGGGCCGTCGCGCGCATCATGGACGCCTATGCCCTCTTTTCCTCCGGGGCGGCGCTGGGCTGGGGCTGCGGGCCGCTCGTTGTCGCGGCGAAGCCGCTCACGCCGGAGCAACTGGCCACGGCCAGCGTGGCCGTGCCCGGCCTCATGACCACCGCCAACCTGCTCCTTGACCTCAACGGCGGTTTTCGCGGGCCGCGCCGGGAGCTCCTCTTCAGCGACATCATGGACGCGGTGGCAGCCGGCGAGACGGAGCTCGGCGTCATCATCCACGAGGGCCGCTTCACCTATGCGAGCCACGGCCTCACCAAGATACTGGACCTCGGCCAGTGGTGGGAGGGGGCATACCATCTGCCGCTGCCACTGGGGGCCATCGCGGGCAGGCGCAGCCTGCCGCCTGATGTGGCGCTGGCCGTGCAGGCGGGCATCGCCCAAAGCCTGCGCCATGCCTGGGCGCATCCCGAGGCTTCGCGCGACTTCATCCGCGCCCACGCGCAGGAACTGGACGACGCGGTGACGAAGGCGCACATCGAGACCTTTGTCACCGCCTTCAGCGAGGATTTGGGAGCTGCGGGCCGCGAGGCCATCGCAACCCTGGTGGAACGCTCGGCCAGGCGCCTCGGCGTTGCGCTCCCCGGCGCGGGACTCTTCTGGCCGGAGGCGGCCTGAAGCTGTTCACAGCAAGAGATTGAGATGAAGAGCTTTTTTTCCTGGGCCGAGGCCCGGCGCTTCTTTGTCATCGGGCTGCCCATCTTCATTGCCCAGCTTTCGCAGACGGGCATGAACTTCGCGGACACGGCCATGACCGGGCAATACAATGCCGAGGACATGGCTGCCGTGGCCGTGGCGGGCTCCATCTGGGGGCCTGTGGCCGTGTTCGGCATCGGCTGCCTGCTGGCGCTCCCGCCCTTGAGCGCGCAATTCGTGGGCGGCGGCAAAAGGCGACGCGCCGCCCACCTTTTGCGTCAGGGCATCTGGCTCACGCTCGGCCTCTCCCTGGTGCTCATGAGCTTTTTCTACGTCATTTCCTGGCGGCTCACGGCCTTCGGGCTCGCGCCGAGGATGGCCGAGCTCGCCGGGGGTTATCTCCGGGCGCTGCTGTGGGGCCTGCCGGGCTTCATGTTCTTCGTGAACCAGCGCAGCTTCCTCGAGGGCTTTTCGCGCACCAGGCCTGCCATGATCATCGGCCTTCTGGGCCTTGCGCTCAATGTGCCCTGCAACTACATGCTCATCTACGGCAAGTGCGGCTTCCCGGCAATGGGGGCAGTGGGCTGCGGCGTGGCCTCGGCTGTGTGTTACTGGTTCATGGGCCTCGCCATGATGTGCTTTTTGCGGCGCGACCCGCAATATCGCGACTTGCGGCCGCTCTTCGCGCCGTGGCTGCCGTGGTGCAGGAAAAGGTGCGAACCAGCCGGGGCCGGGGGCGGCAAGTCCAGCGAAGCCGGGGGACCGGTCTTTGACTTCCCGCTCATGTTCCGGGCCCTGCGAATCGGCTTCCCCAGTGCCATGGCGCTCTTTTTCGAGGTCTCGCTCTTCGCGCTGAGCGCCATCCTGCTGGCCCCGCTCGGCACGGTCATGGTGGCGGGCAACCAGATCGCCATGAACTTCAGCGCGCTCATCTTCATGGTGCCGCTCGCCATCGGCATGACGGCCACCATCCGCGTGGGCTATTGCCTCGGCGCGCGCAAGGTGGCGCAGGCCAAGCTCTGCGCGCTCACGGCCATGACGCTCAGCGTGGTTTTCGCGCTCCTCATTTGCGGGGGGACCATCCTCTTCCGCGGGAACATCGTCCACATCTATAACGACGACCCCGAGGTGACGCGCCTCGCCATGCGCCTTTTGCTGTTCGCCGCGGCCTACCAGATAGTGGACGGCCTCCAGATGTCCGGCATCGGCGTCTTGCGCGGCTACAACGACACGCGCATCATTTCGGTCATCTGTTTCGTGGCCTACTGGATCATCGGGCTGCCCCTGGGCTACGCGCTTGCCCGCACGGACTGGATAGTGCCGGCCATGGGCGCGGAGGGCTTCTGGATCTGCTACCTGGCGGCCCTCGGCTTCAGCGCCGCGGCCTACTGGCTCAGGGTGCGCTACCTCCACACCCTGCCGCCCGAGAAGGTGCTGGCGCGGGTGCGCCGCTAGGCTTGCGCGCCAGCCAGGGTTTCAGCGGTGGCGGCGAGAGGCTCGCCGACCTTTCCGTCCGTGACCTCCTTACCCAGGGCCGCCGCGTCGAGCGCCCGCCAGAGCTTGTCGATGCCCTGCCGGTGCGAGGCCGAGGTGATGATGGGCGCCACGCCGAGAATGTCCCGCCATTCGCGCCGCCGGGCCTCCCGCTCGCGCTGGCTGCACTTGTCCGCCTTGGTGAGGATGGGGAGCACCGGGAGGCCCTTGGACGCGGCGAAGTCCGCAAGGTCCCTGTCGAGCTGTTGCGGGGGCAGCCGGCAATCGAGCAGCAGCGCCAGCGCCTTGATGTGCTCATCGCCGCTGATATAGGCCTCCAGCGTCTTGGCCCACTGGCGGCGTTCCTCATGGCTCGCGCGGGCATAGCCGTAGCCCGGCAAATCCACGATATAGAAATCCTGCGGCCGAACGCGGTAAAAATTGACCGAGCGCGTCTTGCCGGGCTGGGCGCTCACCTTGGCGAGCTTCTTGCGGCCCGCGAGCGCGTTGATGAGCGAGGACTTGCCCACGTTGGAGCGCCCGGCGAGGGCGATCTGCGGCCTGTCCACCTTGGGGAGCTGCCCGGTCACATAGGCCGTGGTTTCCAGTTCAAGGGTGCTTTCCATGTGCGTTCTCCGTGAAATTGGGGCGGCCGCTCTCGCGCCGCAGGGGCCGCGCCTTGACAGCGGGGCGTTTTTGCATAGACTGATGTGCCCGGATTCGCGGGACCAAGGTAGCCCCCGGCGGCCGTCCTTGCAACCGCCACGACACGAATTTTCGCGGATGGCCCGCCTTCCGCAGGAGGAAGCATGTATTCAACCACTGATTTTCGCAAGGGCCTCAAGATCGAGGTGGAAGGCACCCCCTACGAAATCGTTGAGTTCCAGCATTTCAAGCCCGGCAAGG
Organism: Desulfovibrio sp.; assembly: GCA_014804965.1. Taxonomy (GTDB): domain Bacteria; phylum Desulfobacterota; class Desulfovibrionia; order Desulfovibrionales; family Desulfovibrionaceae; genus Desulfovibrio. Next base: position 115,701 of record JAAUYU010000010.1, on the reverse strand, counting down.
GCGGCGCCATGGTGCGCACCAAGCTGCGCAACATCCTCACCGGCCGCATCCAGGACATCACCTTCCGCTCGGGCGACAAGGTGGGCAAGCCGGACATGGAAACGCGCGACATGCAGTTCCTCTATCGCGAGGGCGACGACCTCATCTTCATGGACATGACCACCTATGAGCAGCTTTCCATGCCCGTGGCCACCACCGGCGGCAAGGAGGGCTTCCTCAAGGATGGCCAGCAGTGCCGCGTGCTCCTCTATCAGGGCCGTCCGCTCGACATCGACATCCCGCTGTCCCTCGTGCTCGAGATCACGGACACCGAGCCCGGCGCCAAGGGCGACACGGTGAGCAATGTGACCAAGCCCGCCACGCTGGAGACGGGCCTCGTGGTGCAGGTGCCCATCTTTGTCAATATCGGCGACAGGATCAAGGTCGATACCCGCACCAAGGAATACCTGGGCCGGGAATAAGCCCCGCTTGCCGCTGGAGGACACGTCCACGGATATTCGCAAGTTCCTGCGCGAGCTTTTCGGCCTGTTCCTGCTCTTCTGGGCCCTGCTGCTCCTCCTGAGCCTTGTGAGCTTCGACGCGGCCGACCAGAGCTTCAACCATGTGGTGAGCTCCCCGGGGCCGGTGCACAACAAGGCGGGCCTGTTCGGGGCCTATGCCGCGGGCTTCCTCAACGATGTCTTTGGCGTGGCCGCCTTCCTGTGGCCCCTGGTGTTCGGGGCGCTGGGGGCGGCCTATGTCTCCTCCGGCTATGCCCTGCATTGGTGGCGCTGGTGCGGCTTCTTCCTGCTCACGCTCTGCCTGCTCGTGGCCGGCTCCTGGTGGGACCTTTCCATCGGCGACCTTGCGGGCGGCGGCATGGTGGGGAGCGCCCTCTATGACAACGCACGCCTCTACCTGAGCCCCGTGGGCTCCACAATGCTCTGGTGTTTCGTGCTGCTTGTGGGCCTGCAACTGGCCTGCAACTTCTCCTGGTTCACCTTGGCCGCGGCCCTGAAGGACTGGGTGGTGACGCGCCTCGAGGAGCGCAAGGAGCGGAAACAGGCTGACGCGCCCGCGGAATTTCTGGCACCCGACGGCGATAGCGTGGCCGCCGGGGCGGGCGAGCCGTGGTGGAGGCGCCTCTGCGCGCGGCTCCCCCTGCCGGACGTGACGGACCTGAAGGCGCGCCTTGCGAAGTGGCGGGACGCGCTCGGCAGCATCCGGCCCACGGCCGGGAAGATGCCGGAACTGGACTTCCCCGCGGAAGGGGAGGCCGGGGCGCGCGCTCCTGAAGCCAATGCGGGCGCTGAAGTTTCCCTTGCCGATGCGGAGGCTGAAGATGCCGGGCCTCAAGCCGGTCCGGCCCCGCAGGCGGAGCCGCCGCACGCTGCCGCGCAGGCCCCGACAGCGGCGCAGGCTCCGGCCGCGCCGAGGCCCGCGCCAGCCGCTGCTCACCCTGCGGAAACCCCGCGCCCCCGGCGCGCCAAGATACCGCTTCCCGGGCTCGACCTGCTCACCCCCCCGCCCCCGGCCGGGGCGCAACGTGGCCGCGAGAATCTGGAGGCCAAGGGCGCGGCGCTCATGGGCTGCCTCAAGGATTTCGACATCCAGGGCGACCTTGTGCGCGTCACGCCGGGGCCTGTGGTCACCATGTACGAGGTGAGGCCCGCGCCCGGCATCCGCGTCAACCGCATCGCCAACCTGAGCGACGATTTGAGCCGCGCGCTCAAGGCCCCGGCCGTGCGCATCCAGGCGCCCATCCCCGGTTCGGACACCGTGGGCATCGAGATCCCCAACGAGCAGCGCGAGACCGTCAATTTCCGCGAGCTCGCCGCCTCGGACGCCTTCCGGCGCGGCTGCGGGCCGCTGACCATGATCCTCGGCAAGGACATCGCCGGGCGCCCGGCCATGGCCGATCTCACGCGGATGCCGCACCTTCTGGTGGCCGGGGCCACGGGTGCGGGCAAGAGCGTCTGCCTCAACGCCATCCTGGTGAGCCTGCTCTACCGCACCCAGCCGCAAGACCTGCGCCTCCTCCTCATCGACCCCAAGCGCATCGAGATGGCGGTCTATGCGGATGAGCCGCACCTCGTGCATCCCGTTGTCACCGAAATGGCGGACGCCAAGAACGCCCTCGACTGGGCCGTGCAGGAAATGGACAACCGCTACCGGGCCATGGCGCGCCTCGGCGTGCGCAATGTGGCGGCCTATAACCAGAAGCTCGCGGCCTTCAGGAACGATCTTCCGCCGGATCTCGCGGACCTTGAGCGCCTGCCCTATCTCGTCATCGTCATCGACGAGCTGGCGGACCTGATGATGACCGCGGCCCGCGAGGTGGAGACGAGCGTGGTGCGTCTGGCGCAGCTCGCCCGCGCGGCCGGCATCCACATGATCCTCGCCACGCAGCGCCCCAGCGTGGACGTGGTGACCGGGCTCATCAAGGCCAATTTCCCCTGCCGCATTTCCTTTCAGGTGACCTCGCGCCACGATTCGCGCACCATTCTCGACCAGATGGGCGCGGAGCAGCTTCTCGGCCGGGGCGACATGCTCTTCAAGCCCAGCGGCGGCCGCCTCCAGCGCCTGCACGGTCCCTTCCTCGCCGACGAGGAGGTGCAGGCCGTGGTCAACCACTGGAAGCGCCAGCTTCAGCCCACCTATGAGGTGGACTTCTCGCAGTGGAGCGCGGCCGCGGCCGCTGGCCCCGGCGGCGGGGGCGACGCCTCGCAGGACCCGCTCTATGAGGAGGCCCGCGCCTTCCTGCTGGAGTCGGGCCGCTCCTCCATTTCCACCTCGCTGCTCCAGCGGCGCCTCCAGGTGGGCTACAACCGCGCGACAAGGCTCATGGACCAGTTCGAGGCCGAGGGGCTGGTCGGGCCCGCCAACGGCAGCAAGCCCCGGCCCATCATCCGGGGCTAGGCGCCGCATTTGCCCGGCGCTTGCGAAGCGCACAAATCCTCCCCGAAAAGGAGTGAACCATGCGAACCACTGTGACGGCGTGCGCGTGGGCCGTTCTTGCCACGCTCCTCACGCTTTGGGCCGTGCCCGCGGCCGGGGCGGGGGACGACGCCATCCGCTACGCGGACCTCATCCGCACGCGCTATGAGGCCCTCAAGTCCTTCGACGCGGACTTTGAGCAGACCCTCACCCACAAGGAGAGCGGCTCGGTGGAAAAGCGCAAGGGACATCTGCTCTTCCAGAAGCCGCTCCTCATCCGCTGGCAGACGGCCAAGCCACATGAGGAGACCCTTGTGGTCACGGGCAAGGAAATCTGGGACTATCTCCCGGACGAGGAGATCGCCTACCGCTATCCCCCGAACCTCGTCCAGGATTCGCGCAGCATCATCCAGGTGCTCACCGGCCAGGCCGCCATGAACCGGGATTTTGACGTCAAGACGGCGGGAAAGGACGGGAACCTCGTGCGGCTTGTGCTCTATCCGCATGAGCCGAGCCCGCAAATGGTGGAGGCGACCCTCTGGGTGGAGCCGGAAAGCGGCTATATCCGCCGGGCGAACATCGTGGATTTTTACGGCAATGCCAATGACGTGCGCTTCACGTCCTTCAGGCCGGACGCGCGCATTTCCTCTGCGGAATTCCGCTTCACGCCGCCCAAGGGTGTGGAGGTGGAGGACCGCATCGACCGCACCATCGAGGAGCGGGAACTTTTCAAGTAGTGCCGGGAAGCGACCGGGAACAGCCGCCCGCTAAAAGGGCGGCCGATTGCCGCAAGCTTCCGCGCAGGAGCCCCCATGTCCGACTTTGTCCATCTCCATTGTCACACGGAATACAGCCTTCTTGACGGGGCCATCCGCATCAAGGACCTGTGCGCCCGCGCCAAGGACAACGGCATGGCGGCCTGCGCCATCACGGACCACGGCAACCTCTTCGGCGCGGCCTATTTCTACTCCACCTGCAAGGATTTCGGCCTCAAGCCCATTCTCGGCTGCGAGGTCTATACCTGCGCCGACCATACGGACAGGACGGCGGAAACGGGCAAGCTGCGCAACCACCTCATCCTGCTCGCCCAGAACGACACGGGCTATCACAATCTCGTCAAGCTGGTGAGCCACGGCTTTCTGGACGGCTTCTACTACAAGCCGCGCGTGGACAAGGCGCAGCTGCGCCGCTATTCCGAGGGGCTTGTCTGCCTCTCGGCCTGCCTTGCGGGCGAGATTCCCCGCGCCATCTCGGCCAGGGACATGGACAAGGCCCGCGCGCTCGCCGACGAATACGCGGCCATCTATCCCGGCCGCTTCTATCTGGAACTCCAGTCCAACGGCCTTGACGAGCAGGCGCGCGTCAACGCGGGCCTCATGGAGCTCGCCGAGAGCGCGGGCCTGCCGCTGGTGGCAACCAATGACTGCCACTATCTCGAGGCCGGGGACGCGGACGCCCACGAGGTGCTCCTCTGCATCCAGACGCAGACCACCATGGACGACCCGCGGCGGATGCGCTTTGAGACGCGCGAACTCTATTACAAGACCACCGAAGAAATGGAGCGCGCCTTCAGCCATGTGCCCGAGGCGCTCGCCAATACGGCGCGCATTGCGGAATCGTGCAATGTGGAGCTGGATTTCGGGCATCATTATTTCCCGGTCTATCCGCTCCCCGAGGGCGCGAGCATGGAGAGCGAATTCCGGCGCCTCGCCGAGGAGGGCCTGGAAAAGCGCCTCGCGGCCCACCCGGACCGTGAGCACATCGACGCCGACCGCTACCGGGAGCGCCTCCAGCACGAGATTTCGGTCATCCTCGAGATGGGCTTCCCCGGCTACTTCCTCATCGTGCAGGAATTCATCAACTGGGCGAAAAACCACGCCATTCCCGTGGGGCCGGGGCGCGGCTCGGCCGCGGGCTCGCTGGTGGCGTGGGCGCTCCGTATCACCAACCTCGACCCGCTGCCCTATAACCTGCTCTTCGAGCGCTTCCTCAATATCGAGCGCGTCTCGCTCCCCGATATCGACGTGGATTTCTGCGAGCGTCGCCGCGGCGACGTCATCAAGCACATGGTGGAGACCTACGGCGAGGGCTCGGTGGCGCAAATCACCACCTTCGGCACCATGAAGGCGCGCGGCGTGGTGCGCGACGTGGGCCGGGCGCTGGGCATGAGCTTTGCGGAGACCGACCGCATCGCCAAGCTCGTGCCGGAAAGCCTGAAGATGACCATCGACAAGGCCCTCGAGCAGGAGCCGGAGCTGCGCCGGCTGCAGGAGGAGGATGAGCAGGTGCGCCGCCTCCTCGACACGGCCAAAAGGCTGGAGGGCCTCGCGCGCCACGCCTCCACCCACGCCGCGGGCCTCGTGGTTTCGGACAGGCCCATGGAGGAATATCTGCCGCTCTATCTCGGCAAGCGCGGCGAACTCGTGACCCAGTTCGACGGCCCCATGACCGAGAAGGCGGGCCTCGTCAAGTTCGACTTCCTCGGCCTCAAGACCATGACCCTCATCCAGGACACGCTGGACAATATCGTGCGCCAGGGCGCCGAGCCGCCGGACCTCGACACGCTGCCGCTCACCGACGCGCCCACCTATGAGCTCTACGCCCGCGGCGACACGGACGGCATCTTTCAGGTGGAAAGCTCGGGGATGCGCCAGTACCTGCGGATGCTCAGGCCCACCTGCTTCGAGGACATCATCGCCATGCTCGCCCTCTACCGGCCGGGGCCGCTGGGCTCCGGCATGGTGGACGAATTCATCAAGCGCAAGCACGGGCAGGTCCCGGTGGTCTATCCGCATGACTCGCTCGGCGAGTGCCTGCGCGATACCTACGGCGTCATTGTCTATCAGGAACAGGTCATGCAGATCGCCCAGATCATCGCGAGCTACACGCTGGGCGGCGCGGACCTGCTGCGCCGGGCCATGGGCAAGAAAAAGCCCGAGGCCATGGCCCGCGAGCGCGTGACCTTTGTGGCCGGTGCGGAAAAGAACGGCATCCCCCCGGAAAAGGCCAACGAGATTTTCGACCTCATGGAAAAATTCGCCGAATACGGCTTCAACAAGTCCCATTCGGCGGCCTATGCGCTCATTTCCTATTTCACGGCCTATCTCAAGGTGCACCACAAGGTCGAGTTCATGGCGGCCCTGCTCACCTCCGAAATGGGCAACCAGGACAAATTGCTCAAGTATGTGGCCGCCTGCAAGGACATGGGCATCGAGGTGGGCCAGCCCTCGGTGAACGAGAGCGAGCGCGAGTTTTCCGCGCGCGGGGGCCGCGTCATCTTCGGCCTCGGCGGCATCAAGAATGTGGGCGACGAGGCCATTCGCGAAATCATCGAGGCGCGCCGCGAGGGCGGCGCATATGGCTCGCTTTTCGACCTCGCCGGCCGGGTGAGCCTGCGCAAGGTGACCAAGCGCGTTTTGGAATCGCTCATCAAGGGCGGCGCCTGCGACTGCTTCGGCGTGCCGCGGGCGGCCATGCTCGCCGCGCTGGACCTTGTCGTGGCGCGCGCCCAGAAAAAGGCCAGGGCGCAAAACTCGCCCCAGGTCTCGCTTCTGGCAATGGCCCCGGCGCAGGAAAGTGCCCCGCTTCCCGGCATCGGCATCGACTGCCCGGAGGCGGCGCTCCCGGAAATGGCCGACGACCTCAAGCTCAAGGCGGAAAAGGAGGCCCTGGGCTTCTTCCTCACGAGCCACCCGCTGCAGCCCTTCAGCCGCGAGATACCGCGCCTGGGCCTCACCACGCTCGACTCCCTGCACGAGCTGTTTGCGGGCGCGCGCGTCAACTGCGCGGTGCTCGTGACGAGTCTGCGCGAGGTAGTCACCAAGCGCGGGGACCGCATGGCCTTCGTGGCCGTGGAGGATTTCACGGGCCATGCGGAAGTGACCTTCTTCCCGCGGGATTATGCCGAGGCGCGCGAGCTCATCAAAAGCGAGCAGCCGCTCTGGCTCACCGCCAGGCTGGAGAGCCAGGGCGAAACCAACCGCGAAAATCCCGAAGTGGAGGAGGATGCCGAAACGCCCGGCGTGGAGTGCAAGCTGCTCGGGCAAAGGGTGCGCCTGCTCGCGGATGTCTGCGCGGAAAGTGACCAGCCCGTCCAGGTGGAGATACCGGCGCACCGGCTGGGCCGGGCGGACATCCTCGCCCTGCGCCATATCCTTGAAAGCCATCCCGGAGAAGTGGAGGCGCAGGCCATCGTCTGCCTGGATGGCTGCCAGTGCCACCTGCGGCTGGATGGCGCCCTCAAGGTGCGGCCGGGCCCCGAGCTCACCCGCGCGCTGGCCGCCTGGGCCGAGGGGCCGGAGAATGCAGTGGCCTAGCATGACGGCGGCGCGCCCCGCATCTTCGAAGAGCAGGCACACGATCCTCTAGCCAGATAAATATAAACTTCCATTATATGACTTTCATGCCGCCTGAAAGCGCTGTGGTGCGACCGAGGGAAACTGCAGCAGGCGAGTGTTTCCGTGCGCTCTCCTGCCACGGTGAAGCGCAAGCTGCGCCGGAAACTCAGCAGCACGGCGGCGCGGAACTGGTATGCGGGCAACATGGGCACGCGAAATCGTGCCGCTCCGACAGCGGGAAGGCATCCGTCAGCCCTTCGGTCTTGAGCCTTTTTCTGCATCCGCTGGAGCGATTCAGCCCCCGGGCCTGACCGAACATCCACCTCGTGGAATATTTTCTCAAATAATTCACAGGGAAAAATTGACGCTGCGCAAAAGATTGTGTAGTGTCGCACTTGGTAAGACGGTGGAAACTGGCAGCGTGGTTGCCGGACGCATCTGTATTTTTTGTGCCCATGTTGCCGCAAGTTGTTTTTATCCCCTTAAAATAAGAATGAGGTGGGATCATGGATGACTATTTGAAGGAAGCGCTGGAAATCGCGCGGGCCCAGGCCGGTGTGCGCGTCATGAGCGAAGAGGAAGTGACGGCCTATATCCAGAAACTGAGTGCCGGCATCCGCGCCATTGCTGAAGATGTCATCCCGGATGAAATGGATTGCGCCGAAATGGCCCAGGAAGCGCGCAAGTCCATCAAGGAAAAGTCCGTCACCTGCCTCGAGTGCGGCAAGAGCTTCAAGATCCTTACCCGTCGCCACCTGGCGAGCCACGGGCTCGACAGCGCTTCCTACCGTGAAAAGTGGGGCCTCAAGAAGGATACGCCCCTTGTGTGCAAGTCGCTCCAGCGGGAGCGCCGCAAGAAGATGAAGGACATGAAGCTCTGGGAAAAGCGCCGCAAGGCCAGCTAGAAAGCATCGGCAAGCCCGCCCCCCGGCGGGCTTTTTTGTGCGCCGGGCGTACCCTCGGTGGCGCCTGTGGCGCGCCACACATTCATTCCCCCTTACGTGACAGGACAGTGCATGGATCTTGACCCCGTCGCTTCGCCTGCGGAAGCGCTGGACCTTCTTTCCCTGCCCGATGCGGAGCTCTTTTCCCGCGCCGCGCGCCTGCGTGAGGCAGCCAGCGGCTCTTCGGTGCATTTGTGCGCCATCATCAATATCCGCAGCGGCCAGTGCGGCATGGATTGCCACTTTTGCGCGCAAAGCCGGCACAATGCCGCGCCGCAGGCTGCCTTTCCGCTGCTGGACGATGCGGTGCTTCGCGAGCGCATCCTCGCGCTGGCGGCGAGCCCGGTGCGCCGCATCGGCCTTGTGGCCAGCGGTGCAGCACTGGACGGGGAGGATTTTGAGCGCGTGCTCCGCGTGGTGGAGAGCCTGCCCGCAAGCGTCAAAAGCCGTCTCTGCGCCTCCTTCGGGCGGCTGGACGCCGCGCGCATGGCGCGCCTGCTCGCCGCGGGCATCACGCGCTATCACCACAATCTTGAAACTTCCGAGCGTTATTACCCGCGCATCTGTTCCACCCAGCGTTGGGCGCAGCGCAAGGATACGGCCCGGCGCGCGCTTGAGACGGGCCTCAGCCTCTGCTGCGGCGGTATCTTCGGGCTCGGCGAATCGTGGGAGGACCGCGTGAGCCTCGCCTTCACCCTGCGCGGGCTGGGCATCAGGCATGTGCCACTGAACTTTCTCCATCCGCAAGCGGGCACGCCGCTGGCCGGGCAGGCTCCGCTTTCCGCGCGCGAGGCCCTGCGCATCATCGCCCTTTTCCGGCATGTGCTGCCCAAAGCGCGGCTGCGCGTCTGCGGCGGCCGTCCCCTTGTGCTGGGGCGGCGGCAGGGAGAAATGTTCGCCGCGGGCGCCGACGCGCTCATGACCGGGGATTACCTGACCACCAGCGGCGAGGCCCTCCAGCATGACCTCGCCCTCATTGCCGGGTGCGGCATGGAGGCCGCCACGCATGACGCCGACTGAGGGTTCCCGGCCTTTGCGCGCCGTCTTTGTGGCCGGAACGGGCACGGATGTGGGCAAGACCGTGGCGACGGCCGCGCTGCTGCGGGCGCTGCGCGGGCTTGGCGTGGCGGCGCAGGCGGTGAAGCCCGTACAGACAGGCGTGGCCCCGGCCACGCTCTGTGGGGATGCCATCAGCTATGCCGCGGCTGTAGCTGACCTCGCGCCCGTGCCCGGCGTGCCGCCGGCGGCCGTGCTGCGCGCCTTTTCGCTGCCTGCGTCCCCACAGCTTGCGGCCGCGCGGGAGGGCGGCCGGCTCACGGCCGCGGACCTCGCAAGCAGTATCGGGGAGCACTGGGAGGGACTCGCGCCCGGAGCCGGGCTGCTGCTTCTGGAGGCGGCCGGGGGCCTGCTCGCGCCGCTCAATGCGCGCGAGGGCATGATCGACCTCATGGCCGAGGTGCAGGCCCCGGTCATCCTTGTCGCGCGCAATGAGCTCGGTGCCCTCAACCACGCCCTGCTGTCCCTCGAAGCAGTGCGGGCGCGGGGACTCGAGCTCGCGGCCCTGGTGCTCGTGGAGCCGCCGCGGCCGGTGGCCGAGGCTTCGGGGGAAGCCGTGCTCGCGGAAAATAGCCGCTATCTGGCCGAGCATCTTGCGGCGCACTGGCCGCAGGCGCTGTTCTGCCGCCTCCCGTGGGGGGAGCTTTCCGGCCCGGCAGGCTGGCAGGAATTGGCGCAGGTCCTGTTGCCGCTGGCGCGGGCTCTTGCTGAGACGGGAAGTGGTTCACGGGCTGGGGACGCGCGTCCCGGCGTGGACCTGGAAGCCCGTGACCATGCCGCTCTCTGGCACCCTTACGCCTCGGCGACGCTGTTGCCGCCGCTGGAAACCGCCGCCCGGAGCCATGACAACCGCATCGTGCTCGCCGACGGCCGTGAACTCATTGACGGCATGTCCTCGTGGTGGGCGGCGGTGCACGGTTACAATCACCCGCGCCTGAACCATGCCCTGCGCGCGCAGAGCGCCCTCATGCCGCATGTGATGTTCGGCGGCCTCACCCACGCCCCGGCGGTGACTCTGGGCGAGCGGCTCCTCGCCGCCATGCCCGAGGGTCTTGAGCGTATCTTCTTTGCCGATTCCGGCTCCGTGGCCGTGGAAGTGGCGCTCAAGATGGCGCTCCAGTGCCGGCAGGGCCGGGGCGAGCGGCGGCGCACCCGTTTTCTCACGCCGCGCGGCGGCTATCACGGGGATACGCTCGGGGCCATGTCCGTGTGCGACCCGGTCACGGGGATGCACAGCCTCTTTGCCGGGATGCTCCCGCAACAGTTCTTCATGGAGCGGCCGAGCTGCCGCTTTGACGCGCCCTTTGACCCCGCCGCGCTGGACGACGCGCGCCGCATCCTCGCCGAGCACGGCGACGAGGTGGCGGCCGTCATCCTCGAGCCCGTGGTGCAGGGCGCCGGGGGCATGTGGTTCTACCACCCCGATTACCTGCGCGGCCTCGCGGACCTCTGCCGCCGGGCCGGGGCGCTGCTTATCTTCGACGAGATCGCCACGGGCTTCGGCCGCACGGGCCGCTTTTTCGCCGCCGAGTGGGCAGGCGTCACGCCGGACATCCTCTGTTGCGGCAAGGCCCTCACCGGGGGCGTGCTCACCTTGGCGGCCACGGCCTGTACGGCGGAAGTGGCGGAAGATATTTGCCGCGGCGGCCGCGTCTTCATGCACGGGCCCACCTTCATGGGCAATCCGCTGGCCTGCGCCGTGGCCTCGGCATCGCTGGACATTCTGGAGGAAAACCGCTGGCAGGCCCAGGTGGCGCGGCTTGAGCGCGGCCTTGCGGAAGGCCTCGCGCCCTGTCGGAACTTCCCGGATGTGGCCGATGTGCGCGCGCTCGGGGCCATCGGCGTGGTGGAAATGACAGCGCCCGTCAACGGCCCCCGCCTGCAACGCTTTTTTGTGGAGCGCGGCGTGTGGATACGGCCTTTCGGCAGGCTCATTTACCTTATGCCGCCCTATATCACGCCGCCGGAGGATGTGGCCCGGCTTTGCGCCGCCGTGGTGGACGCGCTGGCGGCGGATGCCTGGCGACTCCCGGACTGAGCCTCCGGCCTATGCCTCCTTGTTGCCTGCGGCGCGCATGAGCGCCGGGTCGATACCGCGATAGATGATTCGCGTGGCGGCCTCGTCGGCCAGTTCGCCCAGATCCATGAGCTTTTCCAGAAGTTCCAGGAGAGAGTTGCGGTCGTTTTCGCAGCCGTCCTGAAAATCCTTTTCCAGCTCGCCGGAGCGCAGATAGGTCTCCAGTTCCGTCAGGTCCTCCAGCTTCAGCATGGCTCGTCGCTCCTTGTGCTCAGACATTGCAGACAGTCGTCCACCAGCCTTTCGGCCAGCTTCTCCACTGTGGTGATTTCCGCGCGGCTGATGTCCGCAAAGTGGATGCCGCTGCTCACGCTCACCGCGCAGCCGAGGGCCGCGGCAAGCCGCTCCGCAACGCAGCCCGCGAGTTCGCCCTCACGGTGTCCGGGCCTCTGCACCACCTTGGCGGCTTCGCCGGGTGAGGCCAGGGCCACGGCCCCCACATGGGCCTCCCCGCCCAGGAGGAAGGCATGGAGGTCGCGCCCCTGCGGCATGAGGCGCAGGCAAAGCTCCACACGGCCTTCCCTGGCGCGAAACTCGCGGCATTCTTGCGCGGTGGGTGGCACCCTCACATCCATGCCCCGACTGTAGCGGAAAAGGTCCGCGCCGCAAAGCCTACGCCGCCGCGCGTCGCCGCGCGAGGAGGAGCCACGCCGCAAGGCACAGGCCGGACACAAAGGTGGAAATGCAGCCCACGGCAAGGATGGCGCCGGGCCACACCGAGAGGCTCGCCAGCAGCATGGAAAGCGCGCCGAAGAGCAGGCCCGTGCAGTTGATGAGCGAGGAGACGATGCCGTTGTCGCCCTCGATGCTCTCCATCATCAGCACGGTCGAGGGCGCGCGCAGGGCGCTCCCGAACAGGGTGAGGGCCGCGAACAGCAGGGCGAAGGTCCACGGGCCGTGCCCGCCCATGAAGATGAGCGCCACGCCCGCAAGGCACATGGCGGAAAGATGCCCCGCGAGCACGCGGCTCCGGTTCCAGTGCCGGAAAATGCCCATGTGCAGGAAGGGTCCCAAAAGGGAGGCGCCGGCGTTGAGCGCGAAAAACAGGCTGTATTCCTGCGCGGAAACCCCGAAGGTGTCCTGAAAGATGAAGGCCGACACCGCGAGGTAGGACATGAAGGGCATGGACATGGCCGAAAAGATGAGCAGCGGATAGAGAAAATTCCTGTTGCCGAGCGCCACGCCCATGCGCCGGAAGGTCGCGCCGAGGGTGAGGCCGCCGCGGCGGGGATTGGTCTCCCTGAGCCAGAGCGTGCCCACGAGCGCCACGCCGCCGCACAGGGCGAGGCAGAGGAAGATGCCCCGCCAGTCCACCATGAGCAAAAGCCAGCCCCCGAGCACCGGGGCTGTGAGCGGCGCGATGATGACCGTGGCCTGCATGATGGTCACCACTTTTTCCATGGAGCCGCCGCGCAGCACATCCTTGACGATGGCGAGGGACATGGCGCTGGCCGCGCCGCTGCCCACGGCCTGCACGCCGCGCCAGGCGAGCAGCCCCGTGATGGAATCGGTGAGGCAGATGGCGACGCTGGAAACGATATAGAGCACGGAGCCCGCCAGCAGCACGGGCTTGCGGCCATATCTGTCGCTCACCGGGCCCCAGAAGAGCATGGAGACGGCAAAGACGAGCATGAAGGTGCTGATGGTGGCGCTGGCGAGCTCGTTGGTGGTGGCGAAAGTGCGCGCGATGGAGGGGAGCGCGGGCAAATACATGTCCGTGGAGATGGGGGCGAAGGCGCTCAGGAAGGAGAGATAAAGGATAAGGAAACGGTTTCCCGGATAAAAAAGGCGGTTTTTCATGGCGCAAGCCTAAACCCGAAGCGCCGGGGTGACAATCGGGTTTTCTGCTGTCGATTCGGTGAGAAAGGGAGAACGAAAGTGGGGGGAGGGTTTTCCGCCTGCCGTCTGAAGCGAAGCGGAAGACGGGTGCTAGTGCCGGAAGAATCCTAAAAAATAAGATTTTTTGCTGCTTGCAAGGAAGATAAAAATTTTCGAAGGGAGTGTACTCAAGTACTCGACCGAGGAAATTTTTCTCTGACGCAGCAAGCAGCAAAGCGCTAGCCGTTGCCCGGCTTGCCGGGCTTACGGATAGCGACAGCGATTGCGTTGACTGGCTGACGCGCTAACTAACTGCTGTCTCCATCCGTAGCTTCCTTCGTCGCAACGGCTGGAGCAAGGCTGTTTTTGACGGATAATTTCGGCATTTCCTACGCAGCACATACGCGCACAAACGCAAAAAACGCAGCACAAATCGCCACTCACCGCACCGCATACTTGCCGCGGCGCGGCAGGGTGAAGCGGCGCATATCCACGCCTTCCAGCTCGAGCAGGTGTATCTTTCGGGCAATGCCGCCGCCATAGCCGGTGAGGTTGCCGTCCGCCCCCACCACCCGGTGGCAGGGAATGATGATGGAAAGGGGATTCGCACCCACGGCGCCGCCCACGGCCCGGCTCGACATGCGCTCCTTCCCGAGGGCGCGGGCCGCCTCGCGGGCAAGCTCGCCATAGGTCACGCACTCGCCATAGGGAATCTCGCGGAGAAGCCGCCAGATGAGCTGGCGGAAGGGCGTGCCCTCGGGCGCAAGCGGCAATGCGCCGATGGCGGGGCGCTTCCCCGCAAAATAGGCGCTGAGCCATTCCCGGCCCTGCGCGAGCGGCGCGCCGTCAGGGCGCTCCTCCAGCGCGCGGCCGCCTGTGGACGCAAGGAAGGTATCCCGCTCCAGCCACAGGCCCATCAGGGCCGTGTCGGTACCCACAAGGGTGAGCTCCCCCAGCGGGGAGGGGATGGTCGTCGTATAGAGCATGGCTGCCTCCTCTGCCGCGTCCGGGCGCAGGTTCGTCTCCGGCGCGGCAGCGAGAGCCTACAGGATTTTTCCCGTCCCGTCTCGCGGGCGCCCCTCGCGAAAAACGGGGGGAGCCCACGGGCTTCCATTGTTTTTCAGCCGGAGCTGCGGTAGAATCGGCAACTTCACTCGCCACTGCGAGTTTCAAGGAGCAGACCATATGACCACAGAGGAACAGCGCACCACCGCCCCCGAAGAGGGCTCCGAAGATTTTGCCGCCATGCTGGCGGCCCATGACGAGGCCTCGTCCGGCCAGGTGCAGCCCGGCCAGAAGGTGAAGGGCACCATCATCGCCGTCACGGGCGAAAGTGTTTTTGTGGATGTGGGCCTCAAGGAAGACGGCATCATGGACCGCAAAGACCTGCTGGACGCCGACGGCAAGGAAATCGCGGGCCAGGGCGACACCGTGGAGGCCTGGGTGGTGTCGGCGAGCCCGCAGGGCATCGTCCTTTCCCGCTCCATGAGCGGCAGCGGCGTGGCCGCCCTGGAAGAGGCGCGGGATGCCGGGGTCCCGGTGGAGGGGCGCGTCAGCGGCACCTGCAAGGGCGGCTACCTCGTCGAGGTGCTGGGCAAGACGGCCTTTTGTCCAGGCAGCCAGATGGAGGCCACGGGCGGCGACGCCGAGGGGCCGGTCGGCCGCACCATGCAGTTTTTGGTGACGCGCGTGGAAAACCGCGGCCGCAATATCGTGGTCTCGCGGCGCGCGCTCCTGGACCGCGAGCGGCGGGAGAACCTCGACAAGCTCCTGGAGACGCTCAAGCCCGGCGACATGGTGAAGGGCCGCGTCACGCGGCTCGCGCCCTTCGGGGCCTTTGTGGAGCTCGCCCCGGCGGTGGAGGGGATGATCCACCTCTCCGAGCTTTCGTGGTCGCGCGTGGGCGCGGCTGACGAGGCCGTCTCCGTGGGCGACCCGGTGCGCGTCAAGGTGCTCGACATCACAACCAACGAAAAAGGGCAGACGCGCATCTCGCTTTCGCGCAAGCAGGCCGAGGGCGACCCCTGGCAGGACGTGCCCGCCCGGCTCGCCGCGGGCAGCATCGTGCAGGGAAAGGTGCGCCGCCTCGCGCCCTTCGGCGCCTTTGTGGAGGTGCTTCCGGGCGTGGAGGGCCTCATCCATATTTCCGAAATGTCCTGGGCCAAGCGCGTGAACAAGCCTGAGGACGTGCTTTCCGTGGGCGATGAGGTCTCCGTCAAGGTCAAGGACGTGAACACGGAGACGCGGCGCATCGCCTTGAGCCTGCGCGACGCCGAGGGCGACCCCTGGCAGGATGCGGAGCAGCGCTTTCCCGTGGGCGCCACGGTGGAGGGCACGGTGGAGAGCAACGGCAAGTTCGGCGTCTTTGTCAATCTCGCGCCCGGCATCACGGGCCTTTTGCCCGCGGGCGTCATCAAGAGCAGCAAGAAGCCCGAGCTGGCCCGGCTTGCCAAGGATGACAGCGTGACCCTTGTCATCCAAAACATTGACACGGGCGCGCGCCGCATAAGCCTCACCTATGAAGGCGCGGAGGCCGCGCCGGAGCAGGGCGCGGGCGGCCAGCGGGGGCAGGGCGCGGGCTCCTGGAAGCAACATGCCGTGACGGGCGCGCCTGTTGGGGGCATCATGGCACAAGCCTTGCAAAAGGCCATGCAAAAATCTTCCAAGGAGCGTTCATGAGCATGAAAAAATGCCTTGTGGCCCTCTTGGCCGTGGCCTTTCTCGGCACAGCCACGACGGGCCTGGCGGCGAATCTCCCCGATTTCAGCGAGCTTGCGGCCAAGTGCGGCCCTGCTGTGGTGAACATTGGCACCGAGCGCAAGGCCTCCGCAGGCGGCGCAGAGGATTTTTTTGGCGAAATGTTCCGCAACATGCCGCCAGGATTTGAAAAGTTTTTCGAGCAGTTCGGCGAGCAGAAAGGCCGCAAGGCCCCGGGCGGCAAGCGCCCCCAGCGCAAGCAGAAGTCGCTCGGCTCGGGCTTCCTCGTTTCCGCGGACGGCTATATCGTGACCAACAACCATGTGGTTGCCGAGGCGGACGTCATCCACGTCACCCTTGACGAGCGCAACGGCAAGGGCCAGCACTTCAAGGCCACCCTCATCGGTTCCGACGAGGAGACGGACCTGGCCCTGCTCAAGGTGGAGTCCAAGAAACCGCTGCCCTATCTGGTTTTCGGCAATTCCGACGACCTCAAGGTGGGCGAGTGGCTCCTTGCCATCGGCAATCCCTTCGGGCTGGACCATACGGTGACGGCGGGCATCCTCTCGGCCAAGGGGCGCAACATCCGTTCCGGGCCCTTTGACAACTTCCTTCAGACGGACGCCTCCATCAATCCCGGCAACAGCGGCGGCCCGCTGCTCAACATGGAAGGCCAGGTCGTCGGCATCAACACGGCCATCATCGCCAGCGGCCAGGGCATCGGCTTCGCCATCCCGAGCAACATGGCCGCCAAGATCATCGACCAGATCAAGAACGGCAAGAAGATCAGCCGCGGCTGGATCGGCGTGACCATCCAGGATGTGGACGAAAACTCCGCCAAGGCCCTGGGCCTCAAGGAGCCCGCGGGCGCGCTCGTCGGCAGCGTCATGGAAAATGAACCTGCGGCCAAGGCCGGCGTGCATGACGGCGACGTCATCATCGCCGTGGACCAGAAGAACATCGACGATTCCGCGGCGCTGCTCCGCGCCATCGCCGACAAGGCACCGGGCAGCACCGCGGTGCTCACCGTGTGGCGTGACGGCAAGACCCAGGAGATCACCGTCACCCTCGGCGAGCGCAAGACGGCGCAGGCCATGGGCAAGGACGGCGGCAGCCAGAAGCAGCAGGACGAGAGCCTGCTCGGCCTCTCCGTGCGCCCGCTCAAGCAGGAGGAGCGCAAGGAGCTCAAGATCGGCAAGGACGAGGGCCTGCTCATCGTCAGCGTGGACCCGGACAAGGCGGCGGCCGAGGCTGACCTCCAGCCTGGCGACATTATCCTCAAGGCGAATCAGGTGCCGGTGAACAGCGCGGCCGAGCTCTCGAAAATCGTCAAGGAGGTGGGCGTCAAGCGCGGCGCTGTCATGCTCCAGATCCAGCGGCGCGGCGACACCTATTTCCGCGCGGTGCCGCTCGGGAAGTAACCATCGGCCATACCTTCAACATCAGTGCGGGGGCGTCCTGAGCGGCGCCCCCGCGTTTTTAACGGCATCGGGGCCACCTCTTGCGGCCCGCGGCTTTCCGGCATAAAATCTGGGAGCGTCTTCAGAGCCTATTCAGGAGGTGGACCATGCCCGTTGTTCATTGTGATGCCGGTCATCTGCCCGCGCCCGAAAAACTCGAGCGCATCCCCGCGCTGATGAGCGCCTACTATACCGAATTTCCCAATCCCAAAATCCCGGGGCAGCGCGTCTCCTTCGGGACTTCGGGGCATCGTGGCTCCTCGCTCTTGCACACCTTCAACGAGGAGCACATCTACGCCATCACCCAGGCCGTGTGCGACTATCGCGGCGCCAAGGGCATCGACGGCCCGCTCTTCCTCGGCGGGGACACGCACGCACTTTCCGAGGCGGCCTTCCGCTCCGCCCTCGAGGTGCTGGTGGCCAACGGCGTCAGCGTGCGCGTTTCCAAGGATGGCGCCTACACGGCCACGCCCGCGGTCTCCCATGCCATTTTGCGCTGGAATGCCGGGCGCGAGCGCGGGCTTGCCGACGGCATCATCATCACGCCTTCGCACAATCCCCCGCGCGACGGCGGCTTCAAGTACAATCCGCCCCACGGCGGCCCGGCGGAGACCGACGTCACCAGCTGGATCGAAAAGCGCGCCAACGAGTATCTGGAGGAGGGCAACCGTACGGTGAAGCTCGTCCACCTGCGCGAGGCCCGCAAGTCGCCGCTGGTGGAGGAATTCGACTACACCCGCGCCTATGTGGAGGACCTCCCCAAGGTGCTCGACATGAAGGCCATCGCCGCCTCGAGGCTCAAGCTCGGCGTGGACCCCTTGGGCGGCGCGAGCCTGCCCCTCTGGGAGCCCATTGCGGAGACCTACGGCATCGACCTCACCGTGGTCAACAAGGAGGTGGACCCCACCTTCCGCTTCGTGCCGCTCGACAAGGACGGCCAGATCCGCATGGACTGCTCGTCGCCCTACGCCATGAGCCGCCTGCTCGAAATACGCGGCAACTTCGACCTGGCCTTCGCCTGCGACCCGGATTCGGACCGGCACGGCATCGTCACCCGCCAGGAACTGATGAACCCCAACCACTCGCTCACCGTGGCCGCATGGCACCTTTTCCGCACGCGCACCGCCTGGCCCGCGGAGCGCGGCATCGGCAAGACCGTGGTCACCAGCGCCACGCTGGACCGCGTGGGCAAGCATCTGGATCGCCCGGTGGTGGAAGTGCCCGTGGGCTTCAAGTGGTTCGTGCCCTATCTCTTCAGCGGCCGCTGCGGCATGGGCTGCGAGGAGAGCGCGGGTGCGTCCTTCCTCTGCTTTGACGGCGCGCCGTGGAGCACGGACAAGGACGGGCCGCTCATGTGCCTTTTGGCCGCGGAAGTCATGGCCAAGGAAGGGAAGTCGCCGAGCGAGATTTACAAGGACCTGACGAAGATCGTGGGCGACCCCATCTATCAGCGGCTCGACGCCCCGGCCGACGACAGGACGCGGGCCCTGCTCAAGGCGCTCACGCCCGAACAGGTGAAGCTCAAGACCCTGGGCGGCTCCCCGGTGACGAGCGTTATCACGCGCGCCCCCGGCAATGACGCGCCCATCGGCGGCGTCAAGGTGAGCAGCGCGGACGGCTGGTTCGCCGTGCGGCCCTCGGGCACGGAGGCCATCTGCAAGGTCTATACGGAGAGCTTCAAGGGCGAGGACTACCTCCTCGCGCTGCAGAAGGACGCCATCGACTTTCTGGAAAAGCTGCTCAAGGAAGGCGAAGGGGAATAATCCCGGCGCCGGAGACACACGCCTCCAACAAAAGGCCGCCCGGATTTTGCGCCGGGCGGCCTTTCGCGTTAATCGGCCGCCGGACCTGCCGCCAGCAATTCCGCAAGGCGCAGGAAGGCCTCCACGGGGAGAGCTTCGGGCCGAAGCTGCGGCGAAAGCCCCAGCGCGGGGAGCTTGGCCCCAAGCCACCCAAGCCCTGCGCGGGCAAAGATGCCGCCAAGCTGTTTGCGTCGTTGCTGAAAGCAGATGCGCAGCAGGCGCTCAAGCAGGGCAGGATGCCGCGGCCGCGCCTCCGGGGCCACGGGCATGAAGGACAGTACGGCGGAATCCACTTTAGGCGGCGGGGAAAAGGCCCCGGGCCCGAGGGAAAATTCCAGGCGCGGCCGGGAATGGGCCTGCACCCACACGGAGAGCGCGCCATACTGGCGCGAGCCGGGGGCCGCGGCGAGGCGCAGGCCCACTTCCTTCTGGACCATAAACACGCAGCGCCCGGCCCCGCTTTGAGAAACGATGTCCCAGATGAGGGGCGAGGCCACGTTATAGGGCAGGTTACCCACGACCTTCCAGCCCGCACCGGGGCTGAGCCGCCGCCAGTCAAAGCGCAGCGCGTCCATGAGCACGGCCTGCGTGTGCGGGGCGGCCAGCCTCTGCCGCTCGGCCGCCCAGTAACGGTCTTTTTCCAGCAGGAGCAGGCTTTTGTGCGGCTGCGCTTCCAGCGCGCGCGTGAGTGCTCCAGGGCCCGGACCGATTTCCAGCAGCCTGTCTTCGGGGCTCTGCTGCACGAGCTGCGCGATGCGGCGGCACACGCCCTCATTGCGGAGGAAGTGCTGCCCGAGGCTTTTCTTGGCGCGCGGGGCGTCTTGTGCTGGCTCGTGCATAGCGGTTCCGGTGCGGGGGGAGCGGGGCAAACAGATTTTAAAGACCATGCCGCCCCGGTGCGCGGCCGTTGGGGAACGGCAAAAGCGCAGGCCGGGGCGGCGACAACGGGAAGCGGGCCGGATGCCATCTTTGGCATCAAGCGGCGCGGGACCCCGGGGCGGGTGGAACCTCACAGGTTCCGCCGGGGTGCCCCTGTGGCTGGCAGGGGCGGCCCGCGTCTTGCGTATGCTGTCCTATCGGCGCCTTCCAGAAAAAGTTGAGAGCTTTTGCCGAAAAAATTTCAGAAATCGTCCGCGCCGGGTATCATTTTCCTAAAAGCAAGCGTTTTCACTCGTTTGCGTCGCGCTCCGCCTGCTCGCGCACCTTGTAGTGGAGGAGCTTGCCCGTGGCCGTGTGCGGCAATTCCTTCACCAGGGTGTAAAAACGGGGCCGCTTGAAGGGCGGCAGCATGGGATGGGCCACGCAATGAGCCCGCAGTTCCTCCACAGTGAGGCTCTCGTCGGCGGGCACCACATAGGCAGCCACGCACTGGCCGTGCAGGCGGTCCGGGCGGCCCACGACCGCGCTTTCGGCCACCTTGGGGTGCTCGTTGAGCGCGGCCTCGATTTGCGTGGGATAGATATTCTCGCCCGCGCAGATGATCATGTCGTCCTTGCGGCTTACCACCGTCACGAATTCATTCTCGTCCCAGGTGCCGATGTCCCCTGTATAGTGGAAGCCCTTGTAGAACTTCTTGCGCGTCATCTCCTCGTTGTTCACATAGCTCCCTGTGGACTTGGCCGGGGCGCGGATGATGATCTCGCCGATTTCCGTATTATCCTTGGCGACCATGTCATCAGGTTCCGCATGGCTGCCGTCGGGAAGGACGCGCACGAGGCGCACGTCGTCATCCGTGCAGGACATGCCCGCGCTGCCCGCCTTTTCCGGCAGGTCATAGGGGCGCAGGAAGGTGTTCCAGAAGGTTTCGGTGGTGCCGTAGCCGTTGAAGATATTGGGCGTGAAGAGCTCCATGTAGCGCTCGCAGGCGGCCTTCTCGAAGGGGCTCCCCATGGTGACGATGCCGCGCAGGGAGGAGAGGTCCGCCGGGGCGCGTTCCTGCGCGCGCGCCAAAAGCGCGATGATGGAGGGCACCCCGATGAGGAAGGTGACGCGCTCCTTTTCCGCCAAGTCCAGGCAACGGCGCGGGTTGAACTCGCGCAGGATGACCACCTCGCCGCCCGCATAGAGCGTGGGCGTGGGGCCGCCGGAGTGGAGGCCGCCCCGGTGGAACCAGGGGGTCATGTTCATGGTGCGGTCCGTGGCATTGAGCGGAAAGTGCATGAGCACGTCGTGTGACGAAAGCACCTCGTTGATGTCGTTAATGGGCACGGCCTTGGCGCGGTTCGTGGTGCCCGAGGTATAGAGGCGCGTGGTCTCGTCGTAGATGTGCTTGCGGTGGTCCGGCACCGGGTCGCTATCCGGGCGCTCCGCCACATAGTCGGCATAGCCGGTCTCCCCGTCGGGGAGGTCCCCGTCGGCGCCCACCACCACGAGGCGCGGGGGCTTGCAGGAGGCCAGTGCCAGGGCCTGCTGCACCACCGGGGCAAAGGCCGCGTCATAGATAAAGACCGCGGGCTCGCTGTCGTCGAGGAGCAGGGCCAGCTCCCCGGCCGAAAGGCGGTAGTTGACCGGGCAGCCGATGGCCCCGAGCTTGTGCCCCGCAAGATAGGCAAAGACAAATTCCGGGCTGTTGAACAGCATGTACATGATGACGCTGTTNNNGCCCACGCCGTCNGCCTGAAGNGCNTGNGCNAGCCNGTTGGCGTCGGCATTGAGCTCCCGGTAGGTCCAGCGCNNGTCNCGNTCGGGAGCATANAGGGCNGGNCGGTNNCCNAAACGGCCNACATTGCGCAGNAAACCGTTGAGCCAGGTGAATTCGTGCTCNAAGTTNTCCCGGAACTGNTCNACGTCATAGGTGTGCGTCATGGGCGGAGCTCCTNGGNGGGGCNGGTGACGATGATGCTGGAGTTCTGGCCGCCGAANCCCAGGGAATTGGACATGGCCGCNTCCACNNGCGCCTCNCGCGCCGTGCGCGGCACATAGTCNAGGTCGCACTGCGGGTCCGGCGTGTCCAGGTTGAGGGTCGGCGGCAGGATGCCTTCGCNNAGGGCCATGATGCAGGCGATGATTTCNGTGATGCCGCCCGCGCCCATGAGNTGNCCNGTGGCNCCCTTGGTGGAGCTCACGGGCGGGGCNGTGTCCACGCCNCCGAAAACCTTCTTGAGGGCCACNGTCTCGGCGATGTCGCCNAGGCCCGTNGAGGTGCCGTGGGCATTGANATAGCCGATGTCGGAAGGCGCAAGACCGGCCCGNCGCAANGCCGCGCGCATACAGGCGGCCGCGCCTTCCCCGGTGGGGTCCGGGGCGGTGATNTGGTGGGCNTCGAGNCTGTTGCCCCAGCCCGCCAGTTCCGCCAGGATGTGCGCGCCCCGNGCCCGCGCGTGGNCNAGCGTCTCCAGCACGAGCGCGCCGCCGCCCTCGCCGATGACAAAGCCGTCGCGGTCGCGGTCAAAGGGNCGCGAGGCCGCCTTGGGCTCGTCATTNCGCCGCGAGAGCGCCTTGGCCTGGGCNAGGCTGGAGACCACNCTGGGGCAGAGGATATTTTCGCCGCCGAGCACGATCATGGCGTCCGCCTCGCCCGCGCGNANNAGCATGGCCGCGGTCATCACGGCGTCNCCGCCCGCGGANCAGGCTGTTTCCAGCGTCATGCCCGGCCCGTGGACNCCGTAGTGGATGGCCATGTGNGCGGCNGCCATGTTGCCGATGATCATGGGCACGAAATGCGGGCTCACCTTGCCGGTCTTGCTGGCNAGAAAGGCCGCTTCCCCGGCGCTGGCCTCGGCAATGCCCGCCAGNGCCGTGCCCATGGTGAGGCCCACCCGCTCCGGCGCGGCCGCAATGTCGAGGCCGCTCTGCTCCAGNGCCTCCGTGCCCGCCACAAAGGCATAGCGCATGAAGCGGGCCGCGTTGCGGGAGAGAGCGCGCGGGAGGCCGTCGTCGGAAAAGCCGNGNACCTCGCCCGCAATGCGCACAGGCAGGCCCGAGGCGTCAAAGCGCGTGAGCGGNCCCACCCCGCACTNNCCCTCGATGAGCGCGCGCCAGTAGNCGGNNACGCCAATGCCCAGCGGCGTGACGGCCCCCATGCCGGTGATGACGATGCGGCTGNCGTTCATGGCCGCGCCTCCCCTGTGGTCGNCGTCCCNGTGGCGGGNGNGTGCGCCACAAGGTCGCTCAGGGCCAGGATGGTGTTGGCGTAGGTGCGCGAGTGATTGTAGGTCATAAGCANGCTGTGCTGGCGTTCACGGGAAAGCCCGGCCTTCCAGCCGTGGCGGGCGAGGTAGTGGGCGAGGCTCGCAATGGCGTCCGGCGCGGTGAAAAGGTCCACGCGGCCGTCGCCGTCGCCATCCGCGCCATAGGTGGAAATATTGGAGGGCATGAACTGGCAGAGGCCCACCGCGCCATAGATGGAGCCGGGCAGCCGCTCCGGCGGGATATGGTCGCGGAGCATGTGGGCCACGAGGGCGCGGGTCTCGGCATAGGCCCAGTCGGCGCGCTTGTGCAGGGTCTCCTCAAGCCAGGGGAGATGCTTCTGGTAGCCCGGAAGCTGCGTGAGCCAGCCGCTGATGGATTCCGGCGTGGTGCTCACCGCCATGCTGGCGAGGGTATAGAAGGCGTTTTCCGCCACATCCCCCAGCACCTTGCCGAGGCGCGTCTCCACAAAGAGCAGGGAGGCCGCGATGGCCGGGGATACCCCGTAGCGCGCATCGGCCGCGGTGAAGGNCGCCTTGTGCTCGGCGATGAAGTCCCGGCACAGGGCCGCATTGGCCTCGGTGACCACTCCCTTGTAGTAGAGGGGCGCGGGCTTGGCCGTAGGGGGGCGGGGCAGGAAGCGGCGACGGTACAGCTCGCGAATCTTGCGGCCCATGGGCGATTGCGTGGGGGTGGGAGCGAGCGTTGCCAGAAGCGCGTCCACGCGCGGCCCGGAAAGCCCGTCGGCCTTGAGGCGCGCGGCCAGGGGCTGCCAGCACGGGGCGATGGGCGCCTGGGGGGCGGCTTCAGTGAGTGCGCCGGAGAGATCGGGATTCTCCTCGGCCGCTGTATTGGCCGCGGCGGAGGAAGCGGACGCCAGCAGGTCTTCCGTGGGCGCGGCCGCGTCCGGCGCCGTGCGCGCGCTGCCGCAGGCCGCCAGCAGCAGGACGCAGCAGAGGACCACGGCGAGCAGGTCCCGTGAGCGCCTGTGCGCCGACGCTCTCCCCCCGTGCGACCGGGGCGCCGGGAACAGGGGATGCCGTTGGAGCGGCCGCACCATGCTAGAACTCCTGGAGCGTCCAGACCACCCGGCCGAGGAGCCGCTGGCGCACCTGTTCCGGCGCGAGCGCCGTTTCAGGAAACTCGGGGGATTCCGAGCGCAACAGGTAGGCCGTCTGCGCCCCGTCCAGAAAGACGCGGCGGAGCACCAGCCCTTCGTTGGGCGCGAACAGTGCGTAAATCATGCCCGAGGTGATGGCGTTTTCACGGGTGTCCACGCCGAAGCGCGAGCCCTGGCTGATAAGCGGGGCCATGTTGTTGCCGCGCATCTGAAACACCAGCACCCCCGGCCGTGCCAGGGAGAGCGGCAGGGAAATCTTGCCGCGCGGGGTGAATTCGGGCCGGTCCCCGGCGTCCTCCCAGACGGCGGGCATGGAAAATTCCGTGCAGACGAGGTGCTTGGCCTGGTCATCGCCGTAGGCCGCGGTATTTTCCGCCAGAAAGGCGGGCGCGTCCTGCGGGGCATAGCCTTCTTCGGTGCGCAGGTACATGGGGCCCATGCCCTGCTTGAGCCAGTCCGGGTTAAGGCCGAACTTTTCAAAAAGCTTCATGTACCAGTCGCCGGGCACGGAGTTGCGGCGCTTGGCGTCGGAAATGCTGGACTGGCGGATGCCGAGCACTTCCGCCAGCTCCATCTGGGTTCGGCAATTGGTGGCCAGGGTGATACGGCCATATATTTCCGCAAACGAGGACATGCCGGGGCTCCTGACGCCGCTACTCCTGAAGGTTGAGCAGCGGCGCTTCGTTGGTGAGGACCATCTTGCTGTTTTCTTTGAAGGATTTTTTCATGGCCTCCAGCCAGCGCTGGTAGGCGTAAAAATCCGGGGACTTGCTGTAGGCTCCGGCATAGGTGGCCGCCGCCTTGGCGTCGCCCCGGCCGCGTTCCACCTGCGCCTCGCGGGCGGCTTCGGCGAGGATGAGGGCGCGCTGCCTGTCCGCGTCGGAGCGGATGCGCGTGGATTCCTCCTCGCCCTCGGAGCGGTACTGCTTGGCCTGGCGTTCGCGCTCGGCGCGCATCCGCTCAAANATGGCGCGCTGGTTTTCCTGTGGCAGGTCCGTGCGCTTGATGCGCACGTCGAGCACCTCCACGCCGAAGGGCTTCATGAGCTCCGAGACCTTGTCCGTCACTTCCTTCATGATGGCCGCGCGGTGCGAGGAAACCACCTGCGTGAGCGTATAGGCGCCCACGAGCGCGCGCAACTGCGAATAGACCACGTCGTCGAGNCGNGCCTGCGCGCCGGGGATGGTGCGCATGGTGCGGTAGAACTGGAGCGGGTCGATGATGCGCCAGCGCGCGTAGTTGTCGAGCACGATGGCCTTCTTGTCCACGGTGAAGGCTTCGCGCGAGCGGGCCTCGTAATCCAGNACNCGCGAGTCGAAATANACCACGTTCTGGACAAAGGGCAGCTTGAANTGCAGCCCCGGNCCNTAGACCTCGGGGAGCGGCTCGCCCAGCTGGAGGACGATGGCCTTCTGCGTCTGGTGCACGGTGAAGAAGCACTGGCTTCCCAANGCGGCCAGCGCGAGGANGAGGACCACGAGCAGGAGCGGATTCTTTTTCATGGGCGTTCTCCNGCTGCGGCCGCCCCNGCAGGCTGCGGCGGAGGGNGCGGCGGATTGCNCCTGCGGGCGCGCCTCCTGCGCGGGCCGNGANNNNTCNCCCGGAAGCCTGGGCGCGCTCAGGCTCGGCAGNGGCAGNTAGGGNAGCGC
Source organism: Desulfovibrio sp. (assembly GCA_014804965.1). Lineage (GTDB taxonomy): Bacteria > Desulfobacterota > Desulfovibrionia > Desulfovibrionales > Desulfovibrionaceae > Desulfovibrio. Next base: position 89,697 of record JAAUYU010000010.1, on the reverse strand, counting down.
CNTGGANGCCGCGGCCCCGTCCATGAGCACCTTTTCGCCGGANCCCGCGAGGATGTCTTCCATGGTTTCGTAATANAGGCGCTGNTTNGTGACCTTGGGGGCCTTGTCATANTCCACGCGCAGGGCGTTGAAGCGCTCGGCGTCGCCCTCGGCATTGCGNACGCGCGTGGCGCTGTAGGCCTCGGCCTGGTTCTTCATGGCCGCNGCCTGGCCGCGCGCCNTGGGCAAAAGCTCGTTGCGGTAGGCCTCCGCCTGGTTGATGATGCGGCTCTTGTCCTCNCGGGCGCTGGCCACATCCTTGAAGGCGTCGATGACNTCCTTGGGCGGATGCACATCCTGCAACTGCACGGCGATNACCTGGATNCCCGCNCCGTAGCGGTTGAGTATCTGCTGGAGGAGCTGGGTGGCCTCGCTCTGTATCTTGAGCTTGCCGTCGGTGATGGCGGAATCTATCTCGCTGTTGCCGATGACCTCGCGCATGGCGGCTTCNGCCGCGTTNCGCACNAGGGCCGTGGGCGCGCTGACNTTGAAAAGATATTGCACNGGGTCGCTGATCTTGTACTGCACNCTGAACTGNACATTGACGATATTNTCGTCGCCGGTGAGCATNGAGGCTTCTTCGGCGATGGTGCGCACCTGNCCCTGNTGGAANGTGGNGGACTGCCCCACGGAGCGGAAGCCCACCTCNCTGCGNAGCACCTGGGTGACCTGNGGCTTGTAGACGGTCTCGAAGGGNGCGGGCAGNGCATAGTGNGGGCCNGGGTCCACCGTGCGGTCATAGCGNCCGAAGCGGAGCACCACGCCCTGCTCGTCGGGATTGACGATNTAGATGCCGGANAGCAGCCAGAGCNCCACCGCGGCNACGCCGATGAGCAGCANNAGNCGCCCGNTGGGCAGCNTGAAGCGGGAAAGGCGCTCAAANGGATTGTTGGGACCGCCCCCGCGNGAACCNTTGAGCAGGTAGCGCTGGTTGCGGGGCTTTTCGCGGCCGGCCTCCACATCGTCGCCGTCCGGCTCTTCCGGGCGNNGNGGNGGNCGTTGCGCGCCCTGCTGCCGCTGCCGTTTTTCCTGAAGTTTGTCCCAGTCCCAATTCATGNTGGAAATGATCCTTGGCTGCTATGGGGTGGCTCCGGNGNCCGNAAANCCGCTCAAAAGAGCATTATTTATAGGCNACACGGGCTTTGCGGTCAAGAAGGNGCCACAGGGGCGTCGCGGCGGGCGCGACAGTGCCNGCTCAGGNGGCCNCGGNCCNCTGCATGTCGTCCGGNATCTTTTTGCCGCGCGGGATGGTNTCCATGCCGAGGTCNTGGCGGTAGCCCGCCTTCCCCAGNAGCCAGCCCGCATAGGCTGTCATCACGGCNTTGTCGGTGCAGAGNGCGNGNGNGGGNACGAGGCACTCNCCCCCGCGGCTNNGCATGAGNNCGGCNATGCGCNCNCGCAGGAGGGAATTGGCCGCNACGCCNCCNGCCACAATGAGGGTGCNGATGTCCGGNTTNTGCCGCAAGGCGCGNTCCACCTTGGCGCANAGGGTGTCCACCACNGCTTCGTTGAAGGCGGCGCANAAATCGCGCAGCNCCTGNGGNGCNGNNTCCGCNGNNGGCAGGGGCCNNGGCCAGGTNNCGGGGCAGCTTTTTTCCAGCCAGAGGGCNGCGGCGGTCTTNAGGCCGCTGAAGCTGAANTCCAGGTTGNCATTGTCGAGATAGGGCCGGGGNAGNGCCACGGCCGAGGGGTCNCCNCCCCGCGCNAGGCTGTCCAGCAGCGCNCCGCCGGGATAGGGCAGCCCGGCCAGCTTGGCCGCCTTGTCAAAGGCCTCCCCGGCGGCGTCGTCGAGGGTGCGCCCCAGGGTGATGAAGCGCGANGGGGATTCCATGCGGTAGATATGGGTGTGNCCGCCGGANACNAGGAGCCCCATGCAGGGAAAGNGCAGCTCATGGTCGATGCCCGCGGCCANAAGGTGNGCGTGGAGGTGNTTGANGCCCAGAAAGGGCACGCCGAGGCCCAGNGCCAGCGCCTTGGCAAAGGCCACGCCCACGAGCAGGCTGCCCAGNAGGCCGGGGCCGCGCGCCGCGCAGACAAGGTCCAGCGCNCNGGGCTCAAGGCCAGCNCGGCGCANGAGNTCGTCAAAGAGCGGNCCCATGTAGCGGTAATGCTCGCGCGAGGCGAGCTCNGGCACCACGCCNCCGAAGAGCGCATGGATNTCNGCCTGGCTCGCCAGCACGGAGGCCACGGGGCGNCCGTCNTCCACNAGGGCNANGGCCGTTTCATCNCAGGANCTTTCTATNCCGAGAACGAGCATGGCGTGTCTGATGCTGNGGGCNCGGAAGCCCCCTTCCCGGCCATGCGCGGCAGGGAAGGGGGCGGAGANNGNCTGANNCGCGNTNNGTTTCGCTAGGATTGNTCGGCGTAGATGCGCTCCACGGCCTCCACATCCTTNCGCGANCCGATGAAGAGCGGGGTGCGCGCGTGCAGGCGGTCCGGCTTCTTTTCAAGGATGCGGTGNCGNCCGTCGCTCGCCTTGCCNCCCGCCTGTTCGGCGAGGAAGGCCAGCGGATTGGCCTCGCACAACATGCGCAGCTTGCCGTCGGGCTTGCGCTGGTCCGCGGGNTACATGTANATGCCGCCGCGCAGCAGNGTGCGGTGGAAATCCGCCACCANNGCGCCCACATAGCGCGCGGAATAGGGNTTGCCGTCCGGGCTCTCGCAGTTGTGGAACCACTTNACNACCTCGCGCGTGGGCTGGTCCCAGTAGCGCCAGTAGCCTTCGTTGACGGAATAGATGTAGCCCTGTTCGGGNATCTGCATGTCGGGATGNGANAGGAGGAACTCNCCCACGCCCGGGTCCAGCGTGAAGCCGTGCACGCCCTGGCCCGTGGTGAGCACGAGCATGGTGGAGGGCCCGTAGAGGATATAGCCCGCGCCCACCTGCTGGATGCCGGGCTGGAGCACTTCCTCCACCGTCACTTCGCCCNTGTTGCCCGCGGGNCGGCGCAGGATGGAGAANATGGTGCCCACGTCCACGTTGATGTCGATNTTGGAGGAGCCGTCCAGCGGGTCGAAGATGAGGATATAGTCGCCGCGCGGAAATTCCGGCCCGACGCGGATGAGCTCGGCTTCCTCCTCGGAGCTCATGGCGCAGAGCGCGCCGCANCGCTCCATGCGGTAGATCATGATGCGGTTGGCGATGGNATCCATTTTCTGGACATCCTCGCCCTGNACATTGACTTCGCCGGTGCCCCCGAGAATGTCCAGCAGGCCCGCCTTGTTGATGCGNCGGGCAATGGACTTGCCGGAAAGGATGAGGTCATAGAGCAGGCCGGTGAACTGGCCCGTGGCATGGGGCGACTTTTTCTGGTGNAGGAGAAGGTGCTCGGTAACCGTAATGTCAGCCATGAGAGCCTCCTTTGTGGGCCGGGCGGCGTGNCCCGGCANGGCCCGGCCGGCGGGTGGCGGCCGGGNATCCNTGATATATCCTCAGTTGCGTGGCCCGAAGGGGCTCGGCCTGCCCCCCGGGAGCAGGGCCGGTTCACGCGCGGGTNCGGTGTTNTCNGCNGGCGCGGCNGCNTCGGGCTTTGCCTCCGGCGCGGGTTCGGCNTTCGGCTCNGNCGCCGGGGCGGGCGGGGCNGNTTCCGGNNCNNTCGTCGCGGCNGNNNCCGGCGCCNNCGTTGCGNCAGNGGCNTCCGCAGCNGNCTCNGCAGCCTCGCNGGCNTCCGCGGGCGCGGCNGCTTCGGGCGTGGCCGCTTCCCTCGGNCCGAAGGGGCTCGGGCGCGCCGGGGCCGTCTGCTCCTCGCGCGGGCCGAAGGGGCTCGGCCTGCCGCCGGGCAGGCTCGGCATCTCCTCGTCGGGGATGAGCTCGAGCGCNGGGGCCTTCNGCTGCGGCNTGGGCGCGGCNGNACGGCGNGGCCGCTGCACNCGCTCCACCTGCACATTTTCGCCTTCAAGCTGGCGTTCCTGCACGCGCCTGCGCTCCCTGGCCTTGCCCTTGAGCAGCACGCTGTCGCGGCTGCCNGGCTCGATNTCGTTGGGAGCCTTGCCCGTGCGCGGCGCANCCTCGGCGCCGGAAACNGCGTCNGCNGGGGTGGGGGCGGANGGCGCGCCTTCCAGNTCCGCGCTNNNCGCNGCCTCNGCNGNGGGCTCGAANGCGGGCACNGCGCCCTCTTCCTTNNTNGNGCGCTCGGGCATGGGCGGNGGNGGNAGCTTTTCGCGCTCCTGCGGGAAGAANTGCGCGCCNTGCTGCACATCGCCATTGCCNTCGGGGAAGNCGCCCTTTTCCGGCACGGCAAAGACCAGCGGCAGGTTGCCGAGATANCGCACCAGATAGAAGAAGGAGCCCGTGGCGTTGGTGCAGGTGCCCGCGGAGCTGTGCTTGACGATNTCGCTCCAGTCGAGGCCGGCGAGCGGCGTGGCGGCNAANTCATACTTGCCNGGCCAGAGCAGNGCCGANGGGCAGAGCACCACCATGTCCTGCGGNTTTTCGGAATACTGCATCAGNGCGCGCATGTCGAAATAGGCGACCACGATGCCGAGAAAATCCACGCCGTCATAGAGCGGCGTNGCCAGCATGATNTCCGGGCCNAGNGGNCTGGGCTCCACATCGGCNCTGAGGGCGCGGCTGTTCTGCTTCTTGTCCTCGTAGAGCANGGGGATGAAGTCNAGTTCCTTGAGGCCGCCTGCNGGCTCCTGCCCGAGGATGGTGCCGTCGTACTTGACGCCCGCAAAGCCGCTGAGCCACGGGAAGGAGGAGAAAAGGCCGTTCAGCCACTCGCGCGTGGGCGGCTTGTCGGCATTCTGCATGACGCGCTCGAGCTTGCCGAGCTCCACNTCGATGCCGATCATGCTGGTGGAGAGCGCCAGCGCCTGCGGCGGCAGGTTGCCCTTTTCCTCATAGTCCACNCTGGCNGGNGGGCTCACATAGGTGTTCCAGAGGCCCTTGGTGGTTTTCCAGACATTCTTGGTGGGCTGGAAGGAATTGCAGCCGCAAAGAAAGGCTGTCAGCAGCAGGACAAGGAAGGCGCGAAAGCAATACTGTGACACCGTGCTTCTCCGATTCTCCCGTAGCATGTGCGCGGAAGGCNNCCTCAGCCCCGCGCCCGGGCTTCCACGCGCTCGGCCAGGGCCTCGAGCATACTGATGAGCTTGTCGGTGCTCCTGCCGNTTTCCGCNTCAGGGGCNGGNGCGGNCTCGGGGGCCTCGGTCTGGTGGCCNAGGCGCGCGGTGAGCGTGGCGATGCGGTGCTGAAGGTCCGCACATTCCTCGGGCAGCGTGGCNGCCGCCGCNAGTTCGTTGTAAATGTCGAGCGCGCCGCGAATGTCGCCCTGCTCGGCGAGCACTTCGGCCATGGAGCGCGTCCTCAGCGAGAAATGCTCCTCGCNGTCCTCCTCGGTATGCTCGGCANGGGGCTCATCCAGNGGNGCGGCGGCTTCGCTCTCCGCGGGTTCTTCNTCCCAGACGGGGGCGGCNGCCTGCGCGGGCNNCTCNCTGACGGNGGGGGCCGGNNNCTTCNGGCGCAGNTTCCGCCGGGGCCACGGGCGCGGCCGNAGGCTGCGNTCACGGGNTCCTGNGCNGCGGGNGCCGNTTTCNCNNNAGCNNGNCCTTCCAGCGTGTCCAGCCCNCGGTTGAGCACCTCNTGCAGGGTGATGGGGCCGTTGAGGAAGTGGGCGGCGAGGAANCGGAGCACCGTGGCCGTGTCCGCCTCGCCTTCCACGCCGGAGAGGCAGGCCGCCCANGCCTGCCAGAAGCCCGCATAGGAGGCGAACATGGCGCTGAGGCGCTGGATTTGCCGGGCGCAGGCGTCCTGCTTNCCTGTCCTGTAGAGCAGCTCGATGAGGAAGAGNCGNGCCTCGAGAAATTCCCCGTGGCGCTCCAGNCCGTGCTCCAGNGCCGCGATGGCCTCNTCGTCGCGCCCNGCCTTGGCGAGCAGGCGCGCAAGGGGAAAAAAGACCTTGGAATTGGGCTCGAGNTCGAGCACCTCTTTATACCATTCAATCTTTTCCGTCATGGGCCGGGGCTCCGGGGNTTTGTTGGGCCGAGCTTCCAAAGAGGTAGAGNACCTCATTGTCCCGCATNTAGTGCAGGCGCTGGCGGATCATTTTTTCCACATACTGGCCGTCGGACTGCAAAAGGCGAATATCCTTGCTGAGTGCCCTGTTCTGGGCGTCCAGACTGCTGATTTCGGCGAGCAGGGCGGCGTGCTGCTGCTTGAGGTCCCGGTATTCCACAAGTCCGGTGNGGCCCCAGATCATGCGGCCGAACAGGGCGAGATTGAAAATGCCCAGGATGAGNAGGATGGAAACGCGCCAGAACATTATTGCANCAGCCGCTCGCCTTGGGCGTTCCAGCGGCGGGAAAGCCCGAGTTCCGCAAGCAGGGTTCCGGTGACGCCCTCNAGCCGCCGGACGTCTTCTTCAGCCAGGTTCATGCTGTCGATGCGGGAAAGAAAGGTCTTGAGCGAGGCAAAATCCTCATCGAAGCTCGNGCCCGCGCCCGCCGCGCGCATCCCCGGCTCCAGCTCGAGGATGGTCTGGATGCAGTTCTTGAGGCGGATCTGCAACCTGCTCATGCCGATGTCCCCGTGGAGANGCCGGCCCTTGCGTGGCGGTAAAAGTAACGNCAGTAATTGATGCCCGANAACACGGCCACGGCCATGGAGGCGTAGAGCAANGCCTCGCCCACGGGCCAGAGCTTNAGGCCGAAGANGGGNTAGTGCAGNGTGATGGGGATGATGGCCGCGATCTGGAGCACGGTCTTGGCCTTGCCGAACTTGTCGGCGGCGAGCACGATGCCCTCGTCGATGGCCATGGCNCGNAGCCCNGTNACNACNAGNTCGCGGCAGACGATGACGATGACCACCCANGCNGGNGCCCAGTTGAGCTCCACAAACATGATGAGCACGGAACAGATGAGCACCTTGTCCGCGAGNGGGTCNAGAAANTTGCCCATNCTNGTGACCATGCCCGCGTGGCGCGCGATATAGCCGTCCATCCAGTCGGTGATGGCNGCAAANATAAAGACGAGCGCGGCCAAAATGCAGAGCGTCGGCCCCTGNAAATANAGNAGGATGACGACGAGCGGCGCCATGAGGATGCGCAGCAGGGTGATTTTATTGGCAAGGTTGAGCATCGGCTGTCGCCCGCGCTAGGNGATTCTGGCTTCCTGCTCAGGAATAGCATAAAGCCCGGCNGGAGAAAAGGGGAAAAACGCGCGTTCCGCGCCCTGGGNCNTCGCGCNGCNGGNCAANNGCGCTCNCGGCAGCGNGCCNTNGGCTCCCCAGCGCAGGAGTGNCTTGAAAATCACGGNNTTCCGGTTGCNTTCCNGCGNGAAATGNACCANTCTCCGGGGGCGGGCGAGGAGCCCCGCGCCCCCTGCAGGACGTTTTTTGAGGAGCAGGCCTTGGAAAGGGAAAACGCCATTCGCCGTGTCACACTGGTGGGCAGCGCCGTAAACCTGCTCCTGGTGGTATTCAAGTTCATTGCGGGCATCCTCGGCAACAGTTCCGCCATGATCGCCGACGCCGCCCATTCGCTTTCCGATTTCGCCTCCGATGTCATCGTGCTCCTCTGCCTGCGCGTTTCCGGCAAGCCCGAGGACGAGGACCACGCCTATGGCCACGGCAAGTTCGAGACGCTCGCCTCCGTCGCCATCGGCCTCATCCTGCTGGCCACGGGCGCGGGCCTGTTCTGGGAGGGGCTGGCGTCCATCATCGAATTCGCGCGCGGGGGCGCCCTCGCCACGCCCACCTGGCTGGCTTTTGCGGCGGCGCTCATCTCCCTCGTCGTCAAGGAAGGNCTCTACCACTATACNGTGGCGGCGGCCAAAAAGCTCGATTCCGCCACACTCAAGGCCAATGCCTGGCATCACCGGAGCGACGCCCTGAGCTCCATTGCCACGGTCATCGGCATCGGCGGGGCCATGCTGCCGGGAGAGACCTGGCGCATCCTGGACCCGCTCGCCGCGTGTTTCATCAGCGTGTTCATCATCCTCATGGCCTTTTCGCTCATGAAGCCGGGCATCGACGAGCTCATGGAAAAATCGCTCCCCGATGCGGAAAGAGAGGTGATCGAGCAGAGCATAGCCTCCACGCCCGGCGTGCTCGGCTATCACCGCATCCGCACCCGGCGCATGGGCGTCAACCGGGCCGTGGAGGCGCANATCAAGCTCGCCCCTGACNTTCCCCTGCGCGAGGCGCACGACATNGCCACCGCGGTGGAAAAAAAGATTCAGGGCGCCCTCGGCAAGAACACGCATGTGGGCATCCACATGGAGCCTGCGGCAACGGGCAGGGAGGACAAGGACTTTNGCGACTGACGCCCCTGCCGCGTAGAGTGGTCACATTTTGGTCACAAAACAAAAAGCAGGGCACATCATCAGTTGATGNGCCCTGCGCTATTTTCATGGTGCGCCCGGCAGGAATCGAACCTGCGGCCTACAGCTTAGGAGGCTATCGCTCTATCCAACTGAGCTACGAGCGCACGTCGGTACTGGTAGGNCGGAAAGGCCCGGCTGTCAAGGTTTTTGTGCATCGGGCGCACGCGAGGCCACATGAAGGAAAAAGGCGCCGCCCGCGGCCGGGCAACGCCTTTCTTCTCTTTCCCTGTCCGCTGAAACCTACTTCCGGGCGGCCGGGGCCGACAGGCCCTCGAGGCTGCCGTCGCAGGCTTCGGCAATGGCGTCCGCGAGTTCAAGGAAGGCCGTCTTGGCCGGGCAGCTCCCCTCCAGGTTCACCACGGGCACGCCCCGGTCGGCCGCGACCACCGTGGCCGGGTCCAGCGGAATGGCCCCGAGGAAGCGGATGCCGCAGCTTTGCGCCAGTTCGCGGCCGCCGCCCTTCTTGAAGAGGTCGATCTCCACCCCGCAGTTGGGGCACACAAGGCCGCTCATGTTCTCCACCATGCCGAGGATGGCCGCGTCCGCATACTGGAGGAAGTTGATGGCCTTGCGCACATCGGCGAGCGAAATCTCCTGCGGCGTCGTCACCACCACGCACTGGGCGTCCGGGATGCTCTTGAGGACGGTCATGTGCTCGTCGCCGGTGCCGGGAGGGGAGTCGATGAGCAGGTAGTCGAGCGCCCCCCACTTGACGTCGGCGAGAAACTGCCGGATGGCCGAGGTCTTCTTGGGGCCGCGCCAGAGGATGGCCTGGTCGCGGTCCTCCAGGAAGGAATCCATGGAAATGACCGAGAGGTTGTCCGTGCACACGGCGGGCAGCATGAGNCCNGTNTCCGGGTCGATNTCCACCGGGCTCTTGAGCCCGAGAAGGTTGGGCACGCTCGGGCCGTGCATGTCCACGTCGAGGATGCCGACCTTGTTTCCCCTCTTGGCGAGCGCGGCCGCGGTGTTGACGGTGACGGAGCTTTTGCCCACGCCGCCCTTGCCGCTCATGACGAAAATTTTGTGACGGATGCCGGCGAGGGTCTGGGCGATGCGCCTGTCCTGAAGGGCGAACTGGTCATTGCAGTTGCCGTCGCCGCCATGCGAGGTGGAATGCGAACAGGATGCGCCCGACGGGCAGGAGGAGCAGGAGGACATGGCAGTTCCTTGAGGCTGAATGTTAGGAAGAGGGGCGCTCAGTGCCGCCAGCCATGATCGCCCACGAGGTCCACAAAGATGACCGGCCCGAGGTCTTCGGTATCCGCGCGGCCCTGGCGCTTGTGCACCCGCAAAAGGCGCTGGGTGCGCGGCCGCGAGCCCACCGGGATGAGCAGGATACCCCCCTCGGCGAGCTGGTCAAGGAGGGGCGCGGGCACCTCNGGCCCCCCCGCGGTGACGATGATGCGCTCAAAGGGCGCGGCCAGCGGCAGGCCGCGCGTGCCGTCGCGGCAATAGGTGCGGATGTTGCCCAGGTGCAGTTCCTGCAAAAGGGCCCGCGTGGCCGTGTGCAGCTCGGGCATCCGCTCCAGCGAAAACACCGTGCAGCCCATGGCCGCCAGCACGGCCGCCTGGTAGCCGGAGCCNGTGCCTATCTCCAGCACGCGCATCCCCGGCTCCGGGGCGAGCATGGCGGTCATGAGCGCAACGATGGATGGCTGGGAAATGGTCTGCCCGAAGCCGATGGGGAGCGGCGTGTCCTCATAGGCGTGGGCGCGGAGCGCCTCCTCCACAAAAAGATGGCGCGGCACGGTGCCCATGGCCGCCAGCACCGCCGGGGCCTCCACCCCGCGCCGGGCCAGCTCTCCGGCGAGGCCCTCCACCATGCGCTGCCTGAGACGCCGGGGGTCCACCCGGCTNGCGCCCGCGNCNCGCCGNGGCGCATGGCCGGGCTCAGGATGTCTGCCGCTGAACATATGCCGGAAGTGAGAACAGATTTTTTCGTCCAAGTCAATGTGAGGCGGCGGCGCNGCNNGGNAGCGGCCGTGCCGGGGAGNGCCGGGCGNNATGCGNTCATCTTGAAAAAATATGCCCGCTGTGCAACCATTGCCGCAGATNCAAGGAGTTGCCGATGCGTACCACAAGCATCCTGTCCACGGCGCTGGCGGTCGTCGTCATCGGGGCGCTGGCCNTTGCCGGCTATGTCTTTTTCAAGGACCTGGACGGNCCCTCCATCCAGATTTCGCCGGATACCGGGCGCGTTTCGCCCGCCACGGTGCTCGAAGTCACCATGAAGGACCCGGCNGGCATCCGCTCGCTGGTGGTGGGCATCCGCAAGAACAATGTCCTCAANGTCATCTTCAACCGCCATTTTGACCAGTATCTCCCCGAGCGCANGGTGAGCGTGCCNCTNAAGGACGCCCAGNTGCGNGAAGGNGCCTTCGAGATGGANATCCGCGCCACGGACGGCTCNCTGGCCGGCTTCGGCCAGGGCAATACCCGCACNGAGCTCGTGCCCATGCGCCTTGATACGCANGCNCCGCGCATNTCCGTCAAGACCTTGCCCCCCAATGTGCGCCGGGGCGGCNCGGCGGTCATCCGCTACACCATCGACGAGGAAGTGAGCAAAAGCGGCGTGCTCGTGGCCGGGTATTTNGTGCCCGGCTATCTGCAGAAGGACGGCAGCTACCTCTGNTTCTTCCCCTTCCCCTANACCATGACCGCCAAGGACTACAANAATGCCGTGGANATCACNGCCACGGACCTNGCGGGNAACACCACCAAGAGCCGNCTTTCGGTCATGGCCTTTGAGCGCACNTTCAAGAGCGACAANCTGGANCTCAAGGACAATTTCCTCCAGACNGTGGAAAACAAGCTGCGGCANCTCGCCCCGGATGCCGCCAACCCGCTGGAATGNTACCTCTATATCAACAACCAGGTGCGGGCGGCCAATGTGCAGAGCCTGCGCGACCTNAGCCGCGACACCGCGGCGGCCATCCTCTGGCGNGGGCCNTTNNTNCGGCTGCCGCGTTCCGCCGCGCGCGCGGGCTTTGCGGACCACCGCTTCTTCCGNTACCAGGGGCAGCTCGTGGGCGAGTCCTACCACCTGGGCTTNGACCTCGCCTCGGTGCGCAANGCCGANGTGCCCGCNGCCAACAGCGGCCGGGTCATCTTCACGGCGGANCTCGGCATCTANGGCAANCTCATCGTCATNGACCACGGNCTCGGCGTCATGTCGCTCTANTCGCACCTNAGCGAGATNCTCACCGAGCCCGGCAAGGTGGTGAACAAGGGCGAGACCATCGGCCGCACGGGCAGCACCGGGCTCGCCTTCGGCGACCACCTGCATTTCGGCATCCTCGTGGGCGGNGTGGAGGTGACNCCGCTCGAGTGGATAGACCCCAAGTGGATNCGCGACAATATCGTNGACCGCATCGGCGCGGAGTTTTTTGCCGGNAAATAGCGCNGGGCATNNTGGCCCGGGCNTCNCGCCNGNNGNAATTGCGNCCCNNAANGAAAGAGCCCCCGAAATTTTCGGGGGCTCTTTCGCNTGAANNGCGGCCTTGCGCGACCGCCTTACTTGGCGGCCAGTTGCTGCTTGCTCTGGTCCATGCCGGGGCTGATGCCCGCGGACTTGGAGGTGGACATGAGGTAGATCTCGTGCGGGTCGAGGATGAGGATGACCGAGCCGTCGCCCATGATGGTGGCGCCGGAAATGCCCTTGAGGTCCCCCAGGTAGGCGCCGAGGGGCTTGATGACGATTTCCTGCCGCTCCAGAAGTTCATCCACCACAAGGCCGAGGCGGCGCTCATTGTCGTGGATGACCACCACGGAAAGCACTTCGGGCAGGGTCTCGGTGGAGCGGGGCAGCCCCAGCATCTCGGAAAGCTCCACGATGCCCAGCACCTCGCCGCGCAGGGTCACGGCCTTGCGGCCCTTGACGTCGGTGAGCCGCACGGTCTCGATTTTCGTCGTCTCCGAGACCGCGTCCAGCGGGATGGCGTACATCTGCCCGGACACATTGACCATGAGCGCGTCGATGATGGCGAGCGTGAGCGGCAGGCTCAGGGTGAAGCGCGTGCCCTTGCCCACTTCGGAATAGGTGTTGACGCTGCCCTTGAGGTTCTTGATGTTGGTGCGCACCACGTCCATGCCCACGCCGCGGCCCGAGATGTCGGTGATCTTTTCGGCGGAGGAAAAGCCGGGGGCGAAGATGAGCTCAATGGCCTCGCGGTCGTCCAGCTGCGCGGCTTCCTCGGGCGTGATGATGCCCTTCTTGATGGCCACTTCGCGCATCTTGTTGGGGTCGATGCCCTTGCCGTCGTCCTCGATTTCGATGGCGACGGAATTGCCCTTGTGGAAGGCGCGGAGCACCACCTTGCCCTTGGCGGGCTTGCCTTCGGCGATGCGCACGTCCTCGGGCTCGATGCCGTGGTCAACCGAGTTGCGGATGAGGTGGACGAGCGGGTCGCCGATGACCTCCACCACGCTCTTGTCCAGTTCCGTCTCCTCGCCTTCCATGATGAGGTCCACTTCCTTGCCGCTCTTGCGCGAAAGGTCGCGCACCAGGCGCGGGAAGCGCGAAAATACGGAGGAGACGGGCACCATGCGGACCTTCATGATGGTGTCCTGAAGGTCATCGGAGATGCGCGCCATGGCATAGGTGGTCTCGGAAAGGCTCTGCGCCACCTCGGCCACGTTGATATTGTCCTCGCTGCCCTCGAGGGAGCGGGCGATAAGCGTGTAACGGTTGCGGTTGATGATGAGCTCGCCGATGAGGTTCATGAGGTGGTCGAGCCGCTCATGGTCCACGCGGATGGTGGACGAGCTCTTGTGGTCATTGCCCGCGGCGGGGGCTTTGCCATTGGCGGGCGCGGGGGCGGCTGCGGCCGCCGGGGCCTTGGGAGCTGCAGCTGCAGGAGCTGCGGGCGCCGATGCAGGGGCGGCGGGGGCCTTGGGCGCGGGCTTGGCAGCGGGAGCGGGCTTCGGCGCGGCAGGCTGGGCGGCCGCGGCAGCCTTGGGCGCGGCCGCGGGGGCGGCGGGCTTGGCGGCAGCGGAAGCCGGGGCGCNGGGCGCGGCNGGAGNNGCTGCTGCTGCGGGCTTTTCCGNNGCGGCNGGNGCCGCGGGNGCNTCAGGCAGNGGCTTGCGGGGCCTCCNTGNCGGGGGNCGCTGGTGCCGCAGCGGCGGCAGCNGCTGCCGGCTTTTCCTGGGNCGTCGCNAGCTGCGGCNGGGGCGGCNTCCTCCTGCTTGGCGCNGANCTTGCCCTCGTCAAGGGCNTTTTGCACCATGTCGTTGATGATTTCCGTCTCCTGNCNGAGAAGGTCGGTCAGGAAGGCGAAATCCGTGCCCGTGCTCCGGCCCTGGTCCACGATGCCGGCCGTGCGCTCCGCATAGACCTTGATTTCGTCCANGCCCACAAAGCTGCANGCGTTCTTGATGGCNATGAGGCAGCGNTAGAGCGCGTCGATGGAATCCTTGTGNGTGCCGTCCTTNTTCAGCGTGGCGAGCGCGGCATTGATGATTTCCNGCTGCTGCTTCACCGTNACGCGGAAGACNTCGGCATCGTCATTTTCGAGGCCCACGGGGATGATGCTCGGCTGCACCACCTCCACTTCGGCCGCGGCGGCTTCGGCNGGNGNCGCNGCCTCTTCCGCGGCCGGNGCCGGGGCCTGGGCGGCGCGNAGNGCCGGNGGNAGNGCNATNCCCTCGCCCGCCAGCGCCANCTGGAGCTGCTTGACGATGGGGCTGGTGTCAAAGGGCGTGGCCTGGCNGGAGGGCACGTCGATGGTCTGGACCAGGCCCTCCATCACGTCCACGGTGAGGAGGAGCAGGTCGATAAGCTCGTGGCTCGGCGTGATCTTGCCCTGGCGCACATTGTTGAGCAGGGTCTCGGCCTCGTGGGTGAGNCCGTTGAGCTCATTATAGCCGATGATGCCGCTGTTTCCCTTCATGTTGTGGAAATAGCGGAAAAGGTCGTTCACGAGGTCGTCGCGCCCGGTGGGGTTTTCCTCCAGCTCCAAGAGGCCGTCGTTGAGGTTGGCGATGATCTCGTAGGATTCGTCGATAAAGTCCTTGAGGTGGCCCTCGCCGAAGGCCGTGAGCGCATAGGGCGCGCCGCTGGGCAGGCTCGCCACCCATTCCTTGGCGCTCATGCCCTGCTGTTTTTCGCCGTCCTCGGGAGCNGGCTGGGCCGGGGCGGGGCTGCGCNGGGGCGTCGGCCGGGGCGGCCGGGCGGCATCGGCCGCGGGGGCCGCGTCAGCNGGGGCGGCTTCCGCAGGCTCTTCCTCGACCACCACTTCCGCCTCCACCTCGATGGGCGCGGCCTCATCGGCAGGCACTTCCTCAACGGCCACTTCTTCCGCCACTTCTTCCGGGGCGCCCTCCTCGGGGCCGGCGGGTCTGGCGCTTTCGCCCGCCATGATGGCGTCGATCTGGGCCATGATGGACTCGGTCTCGACGTCGCCCTCGGAATTGGTGCTCTCAAGGTTCTCGATCATCTGGCGCAGCGCATCGGTGGAGGCCAGGATGACGTCCATGATTTCGGAAGTGACCTGCATGCTGCCCTTGCGCAGCTCGTCAAGGATGTTTTCCGACTTGTGCGCAAGATGGTTGATGCGGTTGAGGCCAAGAAAACCGGATGCCCCCTTGAGCGAATGCATGGGGCGGAAAATATCGTTCAGCAGGGCGAGATTGTCGGGAGCCTTCTCCAGTTCGAGGAGGTTGGGTTCGATGGTCTCAAGATGTTCCTTGGCTTCCGCAATGAAGTCGGCAACGAGTTCCGGATCAAAGAAGTCTTGGCTCATACCCATTCCTCATCTGGCTAAAACGCAGTCCCGCTCCCGGGGGTGATACTGCTGGTCTTATCGGCTAGCCAAGAAGCATCTTTATGTTCCGCACCATTTTTTCGGGCTGGGCGGGCTTGACCATGTAGAGGTTGGCCCCGAGGCTCATGCCCGTCTGGATGTCCTGCTCCTGGCCCTCGGTGGAAAGGACGATGATGGGGATGTCCTTGTAGGCGTCCTGCGTGCGCAGGGTCTTGATGAAGGTGAAGCCGTCCATGCGCGGCATGTTGACGTCGGAGACGATGAGGTCCACGGGCTCGAGGCTGTAGAGCTTTTCGATGGCGTCCAGGCCGTCCTCGGCCGTGGTCACCTTGAAGCCCTCGGTCTTGAGCACAAAGGCCACCAGGTTGCGAATGGTCTTTGAATCATCGACGACCATGATATGTTTCATTTTGACACCTGTTCCCGAGTGTCGGGCTCCGCGAATGCCCGGCATGAAGTGCGCTGAAGGAATGTGCGCCCGCGTGGCGACCTTCCTGCCCGAGTTTCCCGCATGGTTTTCCGCATCATGATGCGAGCAGGCGTTGCGTGATCATTTCCGGGGCCACGATGCCGCAGACATGATCGTCAAGGTCCACAACGCCGCAAAGAAAGTCCGCGCTTTCTCCCAACTTGGATTCCACGTTCCAGAGAATTTTATCCTGCTCCACCATGTGCATGGTGTGCACCCTGTCCACGATGAGGCCCAGTTGCAGCATGTCCGCGCCGCAGACGATGATGGAACTGCGCTCCGTATANTCGCCGCGCGTGAAGGTGAGCAGCCCGGCGAGCAGGATGAGCGGCGTCACCCGGCCGCGCAGGTTGATGACGCCCGCCACGAAGGAGGGCGCCATGGGCACCTTGACGAGCTCGATATGCCGCAGGACCTCCTGNATGCCCGCCACGGGCAGCAGAAAGAGCTGGTCCTGCACATAGAACGACACCATCTGGACCCGCGCCTCGCCCTGNAGCCGCTCGCGCAGGCTGGGGGCCGNTTTCGGCGCCGTGAGCTTCGTCCCCTCCGGGGAGAGGGCGGGCAGCCCGGCCAGCATGTCCGCGCCGACATATTTCTCGACAAAGGCGCGCTCCGCCTCGTTGAGGCCGGGGCCCCCGCCGGGCGCGAGGTCAAGGGCGGAGAAATATTCCTCGGGCGTCTTTACCATAAACTTTGCACTTCCTGCGCCAGCCTCGCATAGCCGAGCGCCCCGCGGGAGCGGGCGTCAATATCGTAAATGGAGCAGCCGCGGGCGCTCGCCTCCCGAAAATGCGTGTCCACGCTGATGACCGTCTGAAAAACGGCTTCGCCCATCTTCTGCCGCATGAGCTCCAGAACACGGGTGCACGCCTTGGCCCTCCTGTCATACATGGTCGGCACGGCCCGGTAGCGGATGGGCGCGGGCAGCACCTTGTTGAGGATATGCAGCGTGTCGAAGAGCAGCTTCAGCCCATGCAGCGCGAGAAAGTCCGTCTGGATGGGGATGATCAGCAAGTCCGCGGCCACCAGCGCGTTCACCAGCAGGATGCCCGCATGGGGCGGGCAGTCCAGGATGATGAAGTCATACTGCCCCTTGAGGCCCTCGAGGCTGCGCGCGAGCACGGCCCCCTTGGCGCGGCGCTCCCGGAAGTCCACCTCCAGCTCCGAAAGCCGGATATGCCCCGGCGCCACGTCCATGCCCTGCAAGGCCCCNGGCCGGATAACGCGCGGCCAGAGCGCGGGCCAGGCCCCCTCCTCGGCGAGGAACACGTCATAGAGGCTTTCGGACACNTCCTCGGGGAATATCCTCGCATGGAGCGTGGCGCAGGCGTGCGGGTCCAGATCCAGCAGGAGCACGCGCCTGCCCTCGCGCGCAAGGGCGCTTCCCAGCGTCACCGAAGTGGTGGTCTTGCCGACACCTCCTTTCTGGTTGGCAATGCTCAGGACTTTCGCATTCACGCACATTCCGACGGCCGGCCGACCCTGCCCGTGCAGGGGGCTCAGCTCATTTTCCTGTAGAGGATGGTCCCCTTGTGGTGCTCAAGCTGGAAGGCGCGGCTGATGTTGTGCAGCGATTCCGAATGGCCGATGAGCAGCACGCCGTTGGGCTGGAGATTGTCATAAAAGGCATTGATGACCTTGCGCTTCATGTCATCGTCAAAATAGATGATGACGTTGCGGCAAAAGACGATCTGCGACTTTTCCACCCGCTTGAGCTGTTCCTTGTCGCTCAGGTTGATCTGCCCGAAGGAGACCAGGCGCTTGAGCGCCGCATCCAGCTTGTAGACGTTGCCGTCCTTGTGGAAATACCTGTCCACCATTTCCTTGGGCGTGGTGCGCAGGGCGTATTCGTTGTAGATGCCCCGGCGCGCCGCGGCGAGCACGGCTTCCGAAAGGTCGTTGGCCGTGATCTTGATGTCCCAGTTGCTGATGTCGTTTTTCAGCGTCTCGTGCAGGATGATGGCGAGGGTATAGGGCTCCTCGCCGGTGGAGCAGCCNGCGGACCAGATGCGCAGCTTTTTCTGGCCGCTCTTGCGGGCCTGGTCCAGCGCCTGGGCGAGCACCACCCGCTGAAAGACCTCGAGCTGCGGCGGATTGCGGAAAAAGCTCGTCTCATTGGTGGTGACCACCTCAAAGAGCTTGTTCAGCTCCTGCTTGCGGCTCGCGTCAAAGCGGAGGAAGTTGTAATACTCGTTGTAGCTCTTGAGGTTCAGTTCCTTGATGCGGTTGGAAAGGCGGTTTTCCACCAGATACTTGCGGTTTTCGGCAATGAAGATGCCGCACTGCTGGTAGATGAAGTCCCGCAGCAGGAGGAACTCCTCGTCGCTGATCTGCAAGTCCTTGCGGAAGGGCGACGTGGCCCGCGGGGCCTGGGCGTCNGTCTTGCTGCGGAAGGCGCTGGCGGGCGAGGGCGTGGGCTCGCCCCCGGTGTTGGTGCGCAGGGAAACGGGCCTGGCCGCCGTGGTGGCGGGCCTCGGCGCGGCGGCCTGCGTCGCCGGGGGCGTGGTGCGCGTCAGCGTCGAAAAGCGCGAGGCCGGGCGCTCGGCGGTGGCGGTGGTTGTCGTCTGCGCCCCGGTGCGCAGCGAGGAGAAAGGCCGCTGCGCCGCCGCGTCCTTGCCCGCCGCACCGAAGGGGGACTGGCTGCGGTCGGTGGCGAAGGGGCGCTGCGTCGCGTCCTTGCCGGCCGCGCCTGCGGCAAAGGCGGAGGTGGGCCGTGGCTTGTAGAGGGAGGTGGGCTTGTCCGCATCCGTGCCGCGGCCGGCTGCCGTCGCGCCCGTGGTGGTGGCCGGGCGCTGGGCTGCGTCGCCTGTCTTGAGGAACGAGGGCTTGTCTTGCGAAGGAGAGGTCGCCATAGCTACTCCTGTTCGGCCTGGATGGCGGCCACGGCGTCAGCCGCCGCGCGCTGGATTTCCGGGTCTTCGTGGTCGGTCATGCCCAAAAGGACGCCGAAGGCCACATTGCCGCCGATGCGGCCCAGGGCCTCGATGATGCGCAACACGACCATGGGTTCGGCGTGTTCGAGCATCCCCGCCAGCGTGGGCACGGCCTCATGGTTCTTGTTGACCCCCAGGGCCTCGATGGCGCGGATGCGCACCCAGTCGTTCTCGTCGCGNAGTGCCGTGACAAGGTGNGGCATGACCGCCGGGGTNCCAATCTGGCCGAGCAGGTCCACGAGGGCGAGGCGCACGTCCTTGTCCTCGTCAAAGAGGCGCGGCAGAAGGCGCGGCAGGTAACGCTCGGCGGCTGCGCCCATGTTCAGGAAGGCCTCCACGGCCACCCGGCGGATGGANGGGTCCGCGTCTTCCAGGGCGTCGCTGATTTCGGCGATATTTTCGGTGACGCTGTAGCGCCCGAGGGCATAGACGGCCATCATGCGCTGCATGACGTCGTCGCTGTGGGCGCGCTTCTTGAAGCGCTCGTTGAGCATGGGGCTGTGCAGGTTGATGCAGGCCTCCAGCGCCATTTCCTTCACGTCCACATAGCGGTGGTCGAGCTGGGCAAAGACCACATCCTCCACATCGGGGCAGGAGTGCTGGTTGCCGAAAAAGGCCAGCGCGCTCTTGAGCACCTCGGCGTCCTTGCATTCATCCATCACCGAGAGGAAGAAGGGCACGTCGTCGCAGGTGCCCATCTGGGCCACTTCGGCCACGGCGGCGCGCTGGAGCTCGCGGCCGACGCGCCAGAAGAGGTTCTTGAACTCCTCGAGGGGGCTCTTGTCGTCCATGAGCTGGCAGGCTTCCATGGCGATGGTGATATTGGTCTCGTCCTCGCTGCGCAGGGCGTCGCGCACGACCTCGTTGTAGCCGATGGCGGCCAGCGCGCGGATGGCGGCCTCGTAGAGCTCGGCCTGGCGCTCGGGGTCGATGGTGCGGGCGAGGGTGAGGATGTCGTTGCTCGCCTCGCTCGTGCCGATGGAGCTCAGGCCCTCAAGCGCGGCGATCTGGATTTCCTCGTCATTGTCCGTGAGGGCGTCGAGGAGGTATTCCCGGAGCCGCTCCTGCGACTTGGGCGCGAGCAGCGTGAGCGCGCGGCCCTTGAGGATCTGCACGATGGCCTTGACGATCTTGTGCCGGAGGATGTCGCTGACCTTTTCCAGCGCGTTGAAGAGCATGGGCACGGTCTTGATGTCGCCGAGCTCGCCGAGGGCGTCCACGATGGCCGCGCTCACGAGCACCGACGACATGGGCAAAAGCTTGATGAGCGCGCTGATGGCCGTGGGGTCGTTGATCTTGGCGAGNGCCTCCACCACGGCGAACTGCACCCATTCCTCGTCATGCATGGCGTGGCAGAGATTGTCCACCGATTCGGGATAGGCGAGGTTGCCGAGGCTCACCGCGGCCTGGTAGCGCACATTGACTTCCGGGTCCTTGAGGAGCGCCTCGCCGAGGAGCAGGGCGGACTGGTGGCTGCGGCAATAGCCGAGGATGTCGGTGATGAAGATGCGCTGGTCCGCGTCGTCGCCGCGCAAATAGGGCTGCATGGCGTCGATGGCGTCCACGCCGATCTCGCGCAGGATGTCCATGGCCACGTTGCGCACCGGGGCCTCGTCGCTCGCGAGCAGCGGCAAAAGGGCCGCGACGGCCTGGGGCCCGCGTATCTTGCGCAGGCCGTATTCCGCCGCCTCCTGCACGCCGATGTTGCCGCTCTTGATCCGCTCGCAGAGGTAGGGGATGGCCTCTTTGAGGCCCAGGTCTCCCGCGCCGAAGGCCGCGCTGCGGGCTGCGTCGTTGTCGCCGGATTTCAGGGCATCCAGGATGTCCGGGGCGCTCGCTTGAGGAGTTTCCATGCTCATGGTGTCTTCTCGTTTGGGAGGGTCAGCCTTTGACCGTTGCGATGATGGCGCTGGCGATCTCGTCAGCGTCCAGGACCAGGTTGGCGAGGTTGGCGTCCACCACTGCCTTGGGCATTCCGTANACCACGCAGGAGGCCTCGTTCTGCGCGATGAGGCAGCCGCCCTTTTCGCGCAGNACGCGCGCGCCGTCCACCCCGTCCGAGCCCATGCCCGTGAGCATGACGCCNANNGTGCGCCGGCCCATGACATTGCCCGCGGTNTCCATCAGCACATTGACCGTGGGCTTGTAGAGGGCGTCCNTGGGCTGCTCTCGTGACGGACACTTCGGGCAGNGGNCCGCGCTGGCGCACNCCGATATGCATCCCNCCNGGGCACACATAGGCATGGCCGTTCNTGAGCTTNTCCCCGTCNACNGCNTCNGNNACGGNNANCTGGCTCACGNTGTTGAGCCGCTGGGCAAAGGGACCGGTGAAGGTCGCGGGCATGTGCTGCGCGATGAGGACGCACGCGGGAAGCGATCCGGGCAGGGCGGAAAGGATTTTCTGGACCACCGGCGGCCCGCCCGTGGAAACCCCGATGACCACGAGGTCGCGCGGGCCCTTGCAGGCCCCCGCCGCGCCCGCTTGGGCGGCGCCCGCGGAGGCGCTGATGCGCGAGGCCGTGTGCGCGGCGGCGCCCTGCGTGGCCTGGCCCGCGCCCGCTGCGCCCTGGGGCGCGGCATGGTGGTGATATTTCAGGCGGATGATGCTCTTGCGGCGGGCGAGGGCCTTGACCTTGCGCCGGAGGTCCTCGGCGAAGGCGTCCTTGTCGTTGCTCTGGGTCTTGGGGATAAAGTCCTGCGCGCCGTATTCCATGGCCTTGAGGGTGCTCACCGCACCCTCTTCCGTGAGGGAACTCACCATGATGACCGGCAGGGGATTGGTCTTCATGAGCTTCTTGAGCGTTTCGAGGCCGTTCAGGCGCGGCATCTCCACGTCAAGGGTGATCACGTCGACATCGAGCTTTTCGGCTTTTTCCAGGGCGTCCAGGCCGTCGCGCGCCGTGTCCACCACCTTGATTTCCGGGTCCTGCTCCAGCATGGAGACGAGGGCGTGACGCATAAAGGTCGAATCATCAACCACAAGAACACGGATCATGAAAACATCCACTCCACATGAAGGTCTTGTCTGTTCCGCGATGTTTTCGGCATAGTACGCCACGGGCGTCCGTTTGACAAACAAAAAAAACTTGCCAATTTTTTGCCGATAGCCTAAAAACACCGTTGGCGGGATGTGGCTCAGCTTGGCTAGAGCGCAGCGTTCGGGACGCTGAGGCCGCGCGTTCAAATCGCGCCATCCCGACCACAATTTCCGGGGTTGCGGCAGTCGCCGCAACCCTTTCTCATTTCCGCCGCTTTCCATTTTAGGAGGATGCCATGTCCATCGAAAGGGTCAGGGCCTTTTTTTCCAGGCACGGCATGGCGGACCGGGTGCGGGAATTTCCCGTCTCCAGCGCCACGGTGGAGCTGGCCGCGGCCGCCCTCGGCTGCGAACCGTGCCGCATTGCCAAGACCCTCTCCTTCATGGCCGACGGCAAGCCTCTGCTCGTGGTTGCGGCCGGGGACGCCCGCATCGATAACGCGCGCTACAAGGCCCGCTTCGGCGCCAAGGCCAAGATGCTCAGTCCTGAGCAGGCCGAGGCCCTGGTGGGCCATGCGGTGGGCGGCGTCTGCCCCTTTGCCGTCAACGAAGGCGTGCCCGTGTATCTGGATGTTTCGCTCAGGCGTTTCGCCTCGGTCTTTCCCGCCTGCGGCAGCAGCAACAGCGCCATTGAGCTCGATATGCAGGAGCTGGAAAACTATTCGGGCGCGGCGGACTGGGTGGACGTGTGCAAGGGCTGGCAGCCGGAACCCGCGTAGAGCTGAGGGCGCCGCTCAGAAGGGCGGGAGCGCCCTGGCGCGCAGGCGCGCCTTGCAGATGATCTCCGGGCGGTACTCAAAGTGCATGAGGTCATACTCATGCCACTTGCCGCCCCAGATGAAGCCCTCGGCCTCGAAGGCGGCCACGATTTCCGGCGGATAGTCCCGCTGGCGCGGATGCGGCCGCTGGCGGCTCCAGCGCCAGTAGGGCGCGCGCCGGGCATTGAGGTCAATGGCGATGCCGAAGGCGTGGGCGCTCAGCCTGTCCTCCCCGGCAATGCGCCGCCACGCGAAGCCGCCCTCGGAAGTGAGGTAGGGCCGCAAGTCCGGCCGCGCGGCCAGCATGGGCGCGAGCCTGCGCGAAACCCGTTCCAGCGCTTCGGCAGCCTTCGGGCTCAGGCGCACCTGCCGCCCCAGCCAGGGGACGGCCACAAGGTTCGCGCCCACGTCCGCCCGGTTCGCGCCATAGAGCGACGCAAAAAGGTCATAGGGGCGCAGCCTGCCCGGAGCCACACCCGGCGGCGTGGGCGGCCGCTCCGGCTCCAGCGGATAGGGCGCGGCCATGCTGGCCGCCACATCCGCCGAGCCCGGCTGCGCGTCCCGATAGAGGACGCGGCGCCCGTCCGCGAAGCGCAGCCAGCGCCGCCCGGCATCGTCCTGCTCCAGCTCTTTGAGCGTGGGATAAGCCTCCCGGAGGCAATGGAGGTCCAGCGCCTCATCCTCCACTGCGACAGCAGGGGGCGGGCCATCGGCGGCCTCCGGCGCGGCCTTTGCCGCAGGCGGCAAGGCCAGCAGGATGCCCAGCAGGCACAGGATGACGGGGCAAGGGATGGCGGCCCAAAGGCTGGCGGCCCAAAGGTTGACGTACTGGAGGCGCATGGCCGACCATGCGTCCGGCCGCGGCGGCTTGTCAAGGCCGGGCCTTTTGCATACACCACCGGGCATGGCGCCCTGGACATTCCACATCCTCACCTTCGGCTGCAAGGTCAACCAGTACGAAAGCCAGGCCATCCGCGAGGCGTGGCGGGCACAAGGCGGCATTGAGGCCGCGGCCCCCGAAGAAGCGGACGTGGTGCTCATCAACAGTTGCGCCGTGACGAGCCGCGGGGAGCGCGACGCCCGCAACGCTGTTTTTCGCGCGCGCCGGGCGGCCCCCGAGGCGCGCATCCTCCTCGCGGGCTGCGCGGCGCGCCTTTTCGAGGCCTTCCGGCCGCGCCCCGGCGCGGAATGGGCCGCGCCGGACCTCTGCCTCGGCAACGAGCAAAAGCCCCTCCTGCTGGCCGGCCCCTGGACCCTGCTTCTTGATGGGGCGGAGTCTCCGGCGTGGGCGCCCTACCGCATCACTGCCTTCAACCGCGCCAGAGCCGTGCTGAAAGTGCAGGACGGCTGCGTCCATCGCTGCACCTATTGTATCGTGCCGCAGACGCGCGGAGCGCCGCGCAGCCGCCCGCCAGAGGAGGCGCTTGCCGAAGCGCGCGCCCTTTTGGCCGCGGGCCATGCGGAACTCGTCATCTCGGGCATCAATCTCGGCCAATATGGCCGTGACAGGCCGGAATACGGCGATTTCTGGCAGCTTTTGCGCTTTCTGGACGCGGGCCTCGCCCCGGACTTTGCCGGGCGGGCACGCCTGCGGGTGAGCTCCCTCGAGCCTTCGCAACTGGACGCGCGCGGCATTGAGACGCTGGCAAGCTGTGGGATGCTCTGCCCGCACCTCCACATTTCGCTCCAGCACGCGAGCCCGAAGGTGCTGCGCCGCATGGGCAGGGGTCACTATTCGGCCGCGGACCTGGAAGAGGCGCTCGGGCGCGTGGCAGCGTTCTGGCCGCGCCTGGGCCTGGGCGCGGATATTCTTGTGGGCTTTCCGGGGGAGACGGAGGAAGATTTCCGTATCCTGCTGGAAACACTGGAGCGGCTCCCCTTAAGCTACGCCCATGTGTTCCCCTATTCCCGGCGTCCGGCCACCGCGGCGGCCAAGTTTGCCGGGCACTTGCCGCAAAAGCTCCGGCAGGAAAGGGCGGCGGCAGCAAGGGCCGTGGTGGAGCGGCAGACGCAGCGCTTCCGGGAGAGGCAGCTCGGGCTCGCGCGGATGCTGGTCGCCCCCGATGACGGGGAGGCGCGCGGCGCCGCCGTCCGCAAGGGCGTCAATGAATACTATGTGCCGTGCTTTTTCACCGCGCTCCTGCCGGGGGGCGCCGAGGGTCGGCGGCGCCTGGTGGCGGCCCGTCCCGTGGGCGTGGATGCCCGCGGTCTGCTCGTGGAGGCGCTTGCAGGGGAGTCTCCTCCGCTAGGCGCCCCCCTGTGAGACGGACCCGTTTTGCGCGGCATAGTCGCCGCTTGTGCCGCTGACCTTGAGCAGCTGGCGCACATCCGTGCTCCATGCCGGGGAGAGGCGCTCCCGCTTCATGTGCCACTTGGCGTTCTTCCCCCCTTGCGAGGCGAAGCACAGGGTCTCGCGGCCTTCCCTTCTGTTGATCCGGTCCACCACTTCCATGAGCCTTTGCCGCCGGGCCCGGCGTTCCGCGTTTTCGTCCAGCATGTCCATGAGCTGCGCCTGCCCCTTGGCGGGGTCCGAGAGGTCCGTGAGCATGACCATGGCCTTGGCATAGCCGTAGCCGTGCCTGAAGATGCGGCCAAGGCCGCGCAGGGCCGCGCCGATGATGACGGAGCTGTCGCAGCTGGGGCGGTCCAGCCGGGTCATGGTCATTTCGTCGTGGCCGGGCTGGTCGTGGCGGTAATAGGCGGTCTGGATGCGCACGGAAACCATCTGCGCGACTAGCCCCTTGCCGCGCAGCTTTTCGGCGGCGCGCGCGGCGTGGTAGGCCACGGCCTCGGTCATGGGCTCGAGCGTCGTCACCTTGTAGCCCAGCGAGCGCGAGGAGATGATGCAGGTGTGCGTGGCCGGGATGTCCTCGCCGATGGAGGGGATGCCGCGCAGCTCCATGAGGATGTTGAGGCCGTGGACGGTGAGCAGCCTGCGGATCATGTCCGCATCCGCATCGCGCAGGTCCCGTGCGGTGCGGATGCCCTCGCAGCGGAGCTTGAGTGCGCTCTTGCGGCCCACGCCCCAGATGTCGGCCACGTCCACGCTCCCGAGCAGTTCCTCCACCTTGCGGCAGCGGCTGAGGTCAAAAATGCCGCCATAGGCCGGGTATTTCTTGGCGACGCGCGTGGCGATCTTGGCGAGCACCCGCGTCGGCGCGATGCCGATGGAAACGGGCAGGCCCACCCATTTTCGCACGCGCTCGCGCGCCGTGGCGGCCACTTCGCGGGCATTGGCGGCCAAGGCCCCGGTGAGCGGCAGGAAGGCCTCGTCGATGGAATAGACCTCCACCTTGGGGACCACGCTTTCCAGGGTCTGCATGACCCGGTGGGAAAGGTCGCCGTAGAGGGTGTAATTGGAGGAGAACACGGCCACCCCGTGCTTCTCCAGCTCGCTTTTCACTTCGAAGGCGGGCTTGCCCATGGGCAGGCCGAGCTTCTTGGCCTCGCGGCTCATGGCCACGAGGCAGCCGTCGTTGTTGCTCAGCACCACAACGGGCTTGCCCGCGAGGTCGGGGCGCGCGACGCGCTCGCAGGAGGCGTAGAAGGAATCGCAGTCGGCCAGGGCCATGAGGGAGCCGTCGGCCGCGCTGCCGTAGTCGGGCATGGGCATGGCGGGAGTATAGCAGAAAGCGGGCGCGACCAAAAGCTGGCAACGAGAGCCGCGCCGCGCATAAAAAAAGGAAGGGGCCGGAGCCCCCTCCTTTCCTTGAACCGGATACTTGCCGCCGGGCCTAGGCTTTCTGGAGCAGTTCCAAGAGCTTCTTCCCGAGGCTCAGGGCCGACATGGGGTTCTGCCCGGTGAGGAGCCGCCCGTCCACCACCACCGTGTCCGACCACGGTTTGCCGCCCTTGAAGATGCCGCCGTGGCCCTCCAGCGCGGTCTGGAGCATGAAGGGCACGATATGTTCCGTGCCGTTGAGCGTCTCTTCCTCGTTGGTGAAGCAGGTGAAGTTCTTGCCGTCCACGAGGTATTTCCCGTCCTCGCGCCTGAGGTTCACGAGCCCGGCCGGACCGTGGCAGACGGCGGACACGATGCCGCCGTTCCTGTAGATGGTCTCGGCGATGGCCGCGAGCCCCTTGTCGTCGGGGAAGTCCCACATGGCCCCGTGGCCCCCGGCATAGAAGATGGCGGCGTAGTCGGCCGGGTCCACCTGCGCTGGGGTGAGGGTGTTGTCCATCTTTTTCTGCCAGGCCGGGTCATCCCAGTATTTTTTGTTGATGGGGTCGGTGAGGTCAAAGCCGTCCACCGGGGGCTTGCCCCCCTTGGGACTCACCACGTCGATCTCAAACACCCTGGAGACCACGCTCCAGGGATGCGTCACCTCGGAGAGATAATAGCCCGTGGGCTTTCCGGTATTGCCCAGTTGGCCGTGGCTCGTCACGGCAAAAAGCACTTTCCTGGTCATCATGGGCCTCCTGTTGTGGTATCGTGGGTGGTGTTGGATTGTTATGGGGCGGCCTCACAACTTGTGCACCACATGGCTCACCACGCCCCAGATATGGGCGTATTCTCTTTCCGTGATGTCAAATTCGGGATAGTCGGGGTTGGCGGATTGCAGAAAGACACGCCCGTCCCGGCGGCACAGCCGCTTGACAAGCAGCTCGCCCTCTAGCGCCGCAATGACCACCCGGTTATGCGCAGCTTCGACGGAACGGTCCACCACCAAGAGGTCCCCGTCGTGGATGCCCACGCCCAGCATGGATTCACCCGATGCGCGGAGAAAAAAGGTCGCCGCGGGATTGCGGACAATGAGCTCGTGTAGGTTGATCTGCCCGTCGATATAGTCCTCGGCCGCCGAGGGCCAGCCCGCATTGACGGGCGCAAGATAGAGCGGGCATGTGGCGTTGGCATCGGCATTGGTGTCGGCCATGCCGAGGACGGTCAGCGGGGGAGTGGGCAGGGGTGGGGTCGTTTTTTTCATGCTTGATCAAATTCAGTCAAACAGGGTAAGCGGCTGCCCGGGTAGGGCCTCTTTTTTCACACGCGCGCTGGCGGGTGCGCGTCAGCATCGCCATCGGCATCACCTGCCCGCGCCCTGAAAAGGGACCTCCCGCCGCAACGAGGAGTCCCTTTTCAGGGCTCGGGTTGCGCTGCGTTTACGGCAGCACGGAGACCTGCTCTTTGAGGCTCTCGGGATATTCCGGCATGGCGCCGTGCTGCGTGCAGACAAAGGCGGAATAATAGACCGCGTTATGGTGCGCCTGCTTGACGGAACAGCCCTTGAGCAGGCTTGAGACAAACACCGCGGAGAACGAATCGCCCGCGCCGATGGTGTCCGCCACTTCCACATTGGGCGTCGGCAAAAAGGAAACATGCCCCGGCGTGAACACATAACTGCCGTTGACGCCGCAGGTGAGCACCAGCACCTTGAGATTGTGGCGCCCCAGCAACAGCCAGCACTTGTCTTTCAGGTCAATGCCGGGATAGCCGAACATGCGGCTGACCGCAATGAGCTCCTCATCGTTGATCTTGAGGATGTTACAGCGCTCCATGGAGCTTTCCAGACATTCCGGCGTATAGAAGTTCTGCCGCAAATTCACGTCGAAAACGATGAAGCGGTCATTATCCTGCGGCATGGCGTCCAGAAAGGCGTCAATGGAGTTGCGCGTCACCACGCTGCGTTGCGCAAGGGAGCCGAAGCTCACCGCGCGCGTCTTTTTCGCCAGTTCCTCGATGCGCGGCGTGAAGGGCAGGTTGTCCCAGGCCACGCCCGACTTGATTTCATAGGTCGGCACACCGGCTGGGGAAAGCTCCACCTGCACCGTTCCGGTGGGATAGGGGACCACTTCCATGATATAGTTGAC
Source organism: Desulfovibrio sp. (assembly GCA_014804965.1). Taxonomy (GTDB): domain Bacteria; phylum Desulfobacterota; class Desulfovibrionia; order Desulfovibrionales; family Desulfovibrionaceae; genus Desulfovibrio. The sequence goes on along the minus strand of JAAUYU010000010.1, from coordinate 61,564 downwards.
CTGTTTTTCGCTGAGCTGCTCGGCGATTTCCTCCCCGAGCTTGTCGTCGCCGATGGCGCTCACCGCCCAGGAATCCAGGCCGCAACGGGCGCAATGATAGGCGAAATTCGCCGGGGCGCCGCCAAGTTTCTTGCCGTCAGGAAGAATGTCCCACAGTGCCTCGCCAAGGCCCACAACGATGTCGCCATTGTTCATCTGCATGACAGCTCCCTTTTTATACATTTTGCGAGCGGATGACCGCCGTATAACACAGCAGGTAGAGAGCCCCGGCCACCATCACGAGGATTGCGCCGATCTGGCTGGCCATCATGTCACTGGCAAAGCCCATGGCCAGCGGGAAAAGCGTGCCGCCGAAAAGCCCCATGATCATCAGGCCGGCCACCTCATTGGCCTCATCGGGCAGGCGCAGCAGGGTCTGGGCAAGAATGATGGAAAAGATATTGCTGTTGCCGAAGCCGATCAGGCCGATGCAAATGTAGATGGCGATACGCCCATCCACAAAGAAGAGGCCGAAAAGCCCCAGGGCAAGCATGGCCGCGCTGATGAGGAAGAAGATCTTGGCGGCTATCTTTTGCAGTGCGCCGGCGCCCACAAGGCAGCCCAGGGTCCTGAAGATAAAGTAGACGCTGGTGGCGATGCCGGCGTCTTCCAGCGCCAGCCCGCAACGCTCCATGAGGATGCGGGGCGCGGTGGTATTGGTGCCCACATCGATGCCCACATGGCACATGATGCCGATGAAGGAGAGAAAAACCAGGCCCTTGCCCAGCAGTGCCAGACATTCACGAAAGCCGGAAACCTTGTCCGCCCTTTCTTCCGCAATGGGCGTCACGCCGAGCCACAGCGTAGCCAGAAGGGAAACGCAGGCATAGATAAGGAACAGTGCGCGCCAGCCAAGCCCGAAGGTAGGAATGACCGCGGTGGCCCCCCACATGGCGAGGATGGGCGCCATGAACGAGGCGATGGCCTTGATGAACTGNCCGAAAGTGAGCGCGCTCGGCAACTTTTTGGGATTGACGATATTGCTCACCAGCGGATTCAGGGACGTTTGCATAAAGGCATTGCCGATGCCCAANAGGGAAAAGGCCANCAGCATGACANCGAAGGAATTGCCGAAAAGCGGAATGAGCAATGAAACAAAGGTGATGGCAAGGCTCACGAGCACCGTGCGCCTNCGCCCGATCTTGTTCATGAGCATACTTACGGGAACGGAAAAAATGAGAAACCAGAAAAACACCAGTGAGGGNAACATATTGGCCTGCGAATCAGGCAGGGCCAGGTCTTTCTGCACATAGTTGGAGGCAATGCCCACAAGGTCCACAAAGCCCATGGCGAAAAAACAGAGGAGAACCGGGAGAAACTGCATGAGCGACGTCGTGCGCGTGGTTTCATCAGGTGCCATAAGGCAAAACTCCTTTTTTGGGGCCTCTGGTGCGGAAAGCCATACCCTCNGTGGGCATATNNGGGGAGAACGGAANTGNAGCNGANTGNGNCATTCANCNGGNGGGGACCGGCNGGNCTTCANNCNGACCCCTGCCGCAAAATAAAACCAGCCAAGCCNGNAAGCGCTTAGNTAGAGTTCTAGCGTTNCAGATTAAAAAACTCCTGTCAAATGCTTTCCCCAAACGAGGGCGGCGACTGGCCGTGAAGATTTGCGGCCTCAGCGCAGGCAGGCTCAGTCCCCNGCCGACGCATCATTTCTTTCCGGCCANGTGACCCAAGTTGGGCATTCTTGTGGCGCTGTTCCTCCCTGTTGAAACAGTACAGAGGGGGCGCCCGCCAAGCGGGAACGGCCTGCTTACGCCTTCTCCCCGNCCCGGCTGCCTGCGGAGCCGGGCCACTGATTTTTCCGGGCCGTTCCCCGTTGACTCCTGCGCCGCGCCGGGTAAGAATGGCCGCCTATGCCAATATGCATCCCGTCAAAGGGCAAAGGAGCCTGAGCATGGGCCCTGTTTGCGCGTTTTCGNCTGCGGCCGTCCGAAGGGGCGTGTGTTTGCGGCACGGCGGCATCCGCCGNACCGGNCAAGCGGCAGCCGCGCTTTCCAGCATCCTTGCCGGAGCCTGGCGTTGCGCCGTTCTCTGCCTCGCCCTGCATCTTGCCGTGGGCGCCGGGGCGGCGTCCGCCGCGGGCAACCTCACCATCAACAAGAACATGACCATCACCTCGGATGCGGAGTACAACAAGATCACCGGCTCCGGCAGCCGGGACCTCACGGTCACGGGNGCCCGCGTCAGCGCGAGCGACATCAGTTGCGCGACGGTGCACCTGCTCGCGCGCAATGCCATCATCACTTCCACGCAGAATTTCCGCATGGGCCCCATGTATGTGGAAAACAGCACGCTCACGGCAGGAANCATTTTTCAGTCCTCCGCCACNGGCAGGATGGTGACGGACAACAGCCACATCGAGGCNNACATCATCTCGCTGGGCTGGGACTATCTCCTCAACGAGGCGGCNGCTCCCCCCGATGGCCCGCACCAGCATAACAACAGNGTCCTTACCGCGACGGGGAGCATCACCCTCTACGGCGGTCTTGAGGTGGTGAGCGGCGACACAGTGGTCACCTCCACCNNCGGCAATATTTTCGCGAGGATGGAGGATGGCCTTACGCAGCGGGACGGTGCCACCCTGACCCTGAACGCCCCCAACGGAAAGATCACCGCCCAGAACATCNTGGCTACCAATGTGCTGGCCAACAGCCTCTATGCCAACAACGTCACCATGGAGGGCGGCAGCTTCACNCTGACCGGGGCTCTTGACCANGCCGCCAACNACAACATCATCACCGACAATCTTACGCTTACCAACAGTAACTCATCCATTGCGGGCCTGAGCGTGGGCGGCNCNGCGGTGGTTTCCGGNGGCCAGCTCACAGCCGGGGAGCTTGTGGCGCAGCGNGGCCTCACGGTCAATNACCACGCNCGCGCGGGCATCGANTCCCTGGCGCTGGAAAANGGCACCCTGCTCGCCGTCAACAGCCGCCTGGCNGTNAAGCAGTTCAAGGATTCGGCGGCCGCCAGCGCCGTTGTGGGCAATAATGCGGCNCTGGNNCTCGGTACCGCGGATGCGGACTGGATNGTGCGCCAGTTCGACACNGCNGACGCCAGTTCNCTCGGNCCGGTCNCNGCCGCCCTNGCCGTGNCNANGCCGCANNCGCTNNCNNCNCTTCCCGGCATCGTGGTGGACGGNGCGGTGATGGGCCGTCCCGCCGGGGTGGCGCCGGGCCATGCCATTCTTGCCCCCCGCTCTCTTTTGGTGGTCAACGCCGCGGCCGCCGCCCAAAACGGGGCCGGCGCGCTTTCCGGCGGAAGTTTCGATGTCCGCTCCGGCGCAAAGCTCTACATCCCCGATGCCGTCAATGGGGCCACCTACAAGGTTCTCAGCGGCGCGGGCTCCTACGCGGACGCGAGCGCCTGGAGCGGCGACAACCTCGCTTCCGGCACTCCCCTCCTGCAACTGGTGCGCCTGCCGCAATTCGGCATGATCGGCACACGCGTTGTCCCGGCCACGTCCGTGTTCCCCGGACTTGATCCGGGCCTGGGCGGCGTATCGGACGCCGGCATTGCCGACGACAGCATCGGGCCGACCCATGCGGATTCGGATATCGCGGGCATCCGCTTCCTCTCGCGGGCCACAGGTAGGGACTATATCGGCAATGACCCGCGTCTTGCGGCCATCACCATCGAGAGCGCCGCGCGCATGGCCGCCCTCGGGGCCGTCCCGGAAATGACGCTGGCCGCAAATCAGGCCGCAAGCAACGGCATGGGCCAGCGCCTGGGGGTGGAACCCGGCGGTGGCGTCCAGGCCGTGGGCGAGGACGGCACCTCCGAGGAAGAGGCGCTCCACCGCCACGGCTGGGCGCTCTGGGTGATGCCCATCTTCCAGAGCACCAACGGCTTCGGCATGACCGCGGGGAACTGGGACCTCGATTTCAGCGGGGCTCTCGGCGGCATCGCGCTCGGCTGCGACTATACCTTCGAGAGCGCCCTGCGCCTCGGCGTGAGCCTCAACGTGGGCGGCGGCCATGCCCGGGGCTCGGGAGATCTCGCGTCCACCGAGAATGACATGGGCTTCTGGGGCCTGGGGGCCTATGCAGGCTGGCGCCAGGGCAATTTCGGCCTTGCGGCGGATGTGGCCTATACTTCCGCCTACAACAGCCTGAAGCAGGACCTGCCCGCGGGCATGGAGATGCGCCCGCTCAAGGCCGATGTTTCCTCCTGGGCGCTCGGCGCCGGCCTGCGCGCGGACTACACCTTCGCCACGCCCTGGCTGGACGTGACGCCTCATGCGGGAGTGCGCTACCACTATCTTTATACAGGCAGCTACGACGCCAAGAGCAACGGCACGGTGCTGGAAGCGGAGGCCACCAGCCAGAATATCTGGACCTTCCCGGTGGGCTTCTCGCTTTCGCGTGAGCTGGAACTGCCGCGCGGCTGGCATTGCCGCCCCGTGCTGGATCTTTCGGTCATCCCCGCCGCCGGGGACATGGACGCCAGGGGCGACGTGCGCTTTACGGGCACGCACACTGATGTGGAACTGGAAAACCAGATCATCGACCACATCACCTGGCGCGGCGCGCTCGGCGTGGAATTTGCCGGGGGCGATGTGGCCTTCGGCCTCAACTACAGCTTTCAGGCGGGCCTCAAGACCACGGCCCAGGGCGTGACGGCGAGCTTCAGCTACCAGTTCTAGGAAGCGCAGCGCGGCCGCTATACCCGGAGCGCGCCCCGTGCCGATGCACGGGGCACGTTTTGCGTTCAGGCGGCCGCGATGCTGCCGTTTTCCACCATGAAGAGCGGGGCGTCGGGCGCGGCCTTGCGCAGCATATCCACCATATGCGGCTGGCAGGTGAAGTAGAGAATCTGGTGGCCGTCGCGGCCCGCCGAGAGGTCCGCAAAGGCGCGGGCCGTGCGCTCGGCGCGCTCGGGGTCAAAGTTGACGAGCACCTCGTCCATGATGACCGGGAGGGGCGCCGCGTGGATGGCGTGGCTCTTGATATAGGCAAGGCGCAGGGCGAGATAGGCCTGCTCCTGCGCGCCGCGGCTCAAGAATTGCGGTTCCACGGGTTCGCCCGTGGGCGGCAGGATGAGCAGGCTCGCATCCTCCAGCGAGGCGCTGATGCCCCGCCAGCGGCCATTGGTGATGCGGGCGAAGATGGAAGACGCCTCGCGGATGACCTCGGGCTGCCGTTCCTTTTCAAAATTGAGCTTGGCCTTGCGCAGCAGGGCGGCGGCGAGGGCGCGGCGGCTCCAGGCAAGGGCCATGCGCTCCATGCGCTCGAGAAGGCTGGCCTCCTCCTGACGCAGGCGCGCCAGCTCGTCGTCGCGCGAAAGGGCGGTGACGCGCGCATTGAGCTCCGCCACGCGGGCGGCCAGCTCCTGCTCGCCGTCGGTCATGGTGGTGAGTTCCGTCTGGATGGCGGCGAGGCGGCGTTCCTGGGCCTCCTGGTCCCCTTCCTGGAAGGAGGCAAGGAATTCGGGGAGCGGCCGCGAGTCCGCAGCGAGCTTGAGGGCGTCCTCGAGTTGCTGGCGCTGGCGGGTAAGGTCTCGGTATTCCGTCAAAAGCGCGGCGAGGCGCAGGAAATCCTCCGCGTCACTGGCCCCGGCCCGGGCGAGCAGATTGCGCTCCCTTTCGCGGGCCATATCCAGAGCCGCCGTTTCCGCGCGGCGTTCGTCCTCCTCCTCGGCCACAAGGCTTGCGAGGCGCTGGCGCTCGGCCTCTGCCTGCGCGGCTGCTTCGGCATCGGCCAGCAGGGCGTCAAGGGTGGTGAGCCAGTCGGCCGCGGCGTCGCCGTCGCGCTCCGGCGTGCGCTCAAGGCTGTCCACAAGGGCGCCGAGGGGGCCCTCCAGCGCCGCCAGCTCGGCGCGGCCCTGGGCCAGCTCGTCGCGGGCGCGCGCAAGCTGCGCTTCCGCCGCAAGGCAACTTTCCATGTATTTGAAGGCCTCGCGCACGGTTTCCGGGTCAAGGTGCTGCTCAAGGCCCAGTCCCTCGAGGCAGGTCGCCCAGGAGGCGCGGGCTTCGGCGAGCCGGGCCTCATCCGCGCTGAGCCGCTCCGCGGCTTCGCGCTGGCGCGTTTGCGCCCGCTCCAGCTCGTTCTCATGGTTCTGGAGGGCCGATGCTGCGCGGATGCGCTGCTCGCGCGCGGCGTCGGCCTCCCGGCAGGCCTCCATGACCTGCCGCACGGCATCTTCCAGCGTGAGGCCGCCCTCGGCAAGGCGGGCGGCCACGGGCGGCACGGCGGAGGCCCGCGCCTCCAGCGCCTGCATGTCGTCCCTGAGGGCGTCCAGTTCCGCCTGGGCCGCGGCCACGCCGCCGAAGGCCAGGCGCGCGGACTCGGCGCGGGCGAAAAAGGTGGACGCGCTTTCCGGCGAGGGCACGCTCGTCACGGAGAGAGCCTGCATGAGGCCGTGCCATTGCCGGCGCGCCTGCTGCACCTCGCCTTCCTTTTCATGGGCGCGGCTTTCCAGCACGGCGATCTGGCTGCGGGCTGCGCCGTATTCGCGCTTGAGCGTCTCCATGTCCCTGCGGGAGCGCTCTTCGTGGAAGCAGAGCTCGCGCTCGCGCTCGAGCAGCATTTCCGTGGCCTCGAGCGTGACAAGGTCCATGCTGTCCACGCCCGCGGCCGCGCAGAGCTGGCGCGCCTGGTCACCCAGTTCCGCCACATGGAGGGCGCAGGTCTCCCGCCTGCTCTGGAGCTGGGCCATTTCGTGCTGGAAGCGCCGGGCCTCGGGCCCGCTGCGCGGCAGCCCCCCGGCGAGGAAGCCTACGCCGCAGGCGAGCACGAGATAGCCCGACCAGAGGGTGACCGGCAGGCTCAGGTCCGGCGTGAGCGGGTATTCGCTGATGCCGAGCAGCCAGTGGGCCGCGAGGATGCCCGCGCCGCCGAGAATGAGCAACGCGCCCACCACGATGAGCGGGATGCTCTTGACCGGGGCCGGGGCCTGCTCCGAGGAGATGCGGTTATCCAGCTCTTGGAGGCGCTCGCGCTCGGTGGTCATGGTGGTGGAAAGGGCGCGCAGGGCCCTCAGGGCCGCAGAGCGGGCGTCCAGGGCCTCGCGGCTCTGGCCGCCGGCATTGCGCTGCGCCTCGCGGAGCTCGTCCATGCGCTTCTTGACCGCTTCCGCCTGCTCCTCGGCCTGGCGCACGGCCTGGGCCATGTCCGTGGCTTCCTGGAGGCGCGCCTGCATGGTGCGGGCCACGCCGAGCGCGTCCTCCTGCCGTGCCAGAAGCCCGTCCAGAAGGGCGCAGGCCTCATGCGGCTCCCCGCTATCAACGCCCGTGAGCCGCAACTGGTCAAAGGCGCGGCCGAAGGTCGTGCGTGCCTGCTCCACGGCGCGCTCGCGGCCGGGGGCCAGGCGGCGGTTTTCCTCGAGGCGCGCCATGGTCTGCCGCAATTCGTCCCGCGCCTCGTCCAAAAGCTCGGCCACGGGTGCGGGGAGCACGGTGAGGGCGTCCCGCGCGGCGCTCACGGCGCGCTCGGTGGTCTCCACATCCCGGTTGGCACGGGTGAGGCCGTCGATGGCCGCCTGGTGCGCCGTGACGGCGGCCGTCATTTCCCGCGCCTGCTTTTCCAGCCCCTCGCGGGCGAAGAGGGAGCGGTCGGTCCCGCGGATGCGCTCGCAGCTCCAGCCCGGGCCGAGCTGGGTGAGGCCGTGGGCCAGGGTGGACTCGGCGCGGCGGCAATTTTCCTCCAGGCTGCCGATTTGGGCGAGCGCCTGCCGATAGCCGCTCTTGCGCTCGGAAAGGCGGCGCAGCTCGGGGAGGGCGGCCAACAAGGCCGCATCCACGGCCACAGCCTCGAGGCGCTGCTGCAGGCGGCCGAGCTTTTCCTCGCGGGCCGCCACCTGGCGCTCGCAGGCCTCGCGCGCTTCCTCCAGCCGGGCGAGGCGCGCCGCGCCGTCCTCGGGAAAGTCCTCGCGCACGGGGCTGAGGCGGCCCAGGCGCGCCCCGGTCATGCGCCATTCGTCCCACTGCTTCCAGACGCCGAGGCGGCGCTCCAGATGACGGCGCTCGTCCTCCAGTCCGGCCTTGTGGCCGCGCAGGGCCGAGAGCTCCGCCTTTTTACGGGAAAATTCCTCGGCAAGGGCGTCAAAGCCCGCACATTCGGCGGTGACGTCCTCGATGCGGGCGCGCAAGGCCTCCAACTGACCCAGTGCCGCGTTGAGCGCGGGCTTGCTGCCGCCGCGCCGGAAGATCTCCTCCTCCTGTTTTTCCAGCAGTTTCAGGGCTTCGCCGGGGGCGCGCAGGCCGGGCCCGAAGCTCGCGCCGTAGAGCGCGTTGCGCACGCCCTCGCCGTCAAGGCTGGCGAAATTTTCCAGCTCGCCGAGGCTGAAGCCGAACACCGAGCGGTAGACCTCCCGGCTGACGCCGAAGAGCAACTGGCGCAGTATCTCGGGTGAGAGCGGCGCGCCGTCGGGCCGGTTGAGGGTGAGCACACCGCCCGAAGGTCCGGGCCTGCGGGTGAGGTGGATGGTCTCGCGCGTGCCGTCGGCCGCGGGCGTGGAAAGCACGAGGCTCCCCCCGGCGAGGCCGCCGCCCACGGGTGCGAAGCTGCGCCGCGCCTCGCTCGCGCGCGGGTTGGGATAGCCCGTGAGCATGGTGCGGAGAAATTCCAGGCAGGTGGACTTGCCCGCCTCGTTGCGGCCGAGAAAGATGCTGAGGCCGGGCGCGAGGCCCGCCACCTCCACGCCGGAAAGGACGCCGAAGCCGTCAATGTGGAAGGATTCGATATACATCAGCGTTCCTCCAGCAGGTCAACGCAGAGGCGCTCGGCCTCGTCGAGCAGCGTGAGGAGCTGCTGTTCGTCCGGCGCGGTGAGCGCCTTTCTGAGACGGCTATGCCCGAAAAGCGGCTCCAGCGCAGGGTCCGCCAACTCGTGGAGAGACTGGCGGCTCTCGCGCATGGCAAGGGCGACGCGCCCGGTCTCGCCGAGCAGGTCCTCACGGCGCAGCAGCTCCCCGGTATCCGTGAGGGGCCGCGTCTCCATCCGCAAATCCTTGAGCCAGATGCCCGGCGTATCCCCGGCGAGGTGCTGGAGGCGTTCCGCCAGGTCCTCGGCGGCGTCGGGCCTGCGCAGCACGGCATCGAGCGGCGTGCGCCCGGCCAGCGTCACGCGGGCCATGACGGCCTCGCAGGTGGGCGGGGCCTCCTCGCCCAGGCGGGCGAGGGCGGCCGCCATGCGGCGTTCCACCTCATCAAGGTGGTCAACGCCCTCAAGGTCCAGCGCGAGCTTTTCCCACTGCACTGGTCCGAGGGCGCGAAATTCCGCCTCGCAGCGCCACGATCCGGCGTGGGGACAGGCCGTGACCACAAGGCAGCCGCGCGGCCCGGTCTCGTTGATATGCAGGCCCTGGGTATTGCCGGGATAGGCGATGAAGGGCTGTTCGGAGAGGATGCAGCGCTCGTGCACATGGCCGAGTGCCCAGGCGTCGAGGCCCGTTGCCACAAGGTCCTCCAGCGAGCAGGGGGCGTAGCGGTCCGCCGTGCCCTCACCCTGAACGGCGCAGTGGAGCACGCCCAGCTGGAAGCAGTCCTCCCCGGCGTCGCGCCGGAAAAGGCGCGCCAGATTGCGGCCTTCGCGCGGGCGGGCGTGGCTTATGCCGTGGATGAGCGCCAGCGTTTCGCCGTCGCGCAGGAGGGGACGGGTCTCGGGCTCGGCGCCGAAAATCACCACATTTTCCGGCCACTCCACAGAGGTGAGCCTTGAGGAGAGCGGGTCATGGTTGCCGTGGGCGATAAAGACCGGGATGCCCAGGCGCTCAAGGCGCAGGCAGCCGTCGCGCAGGGCGAGCTGCGCCTTTACGCTGTGGTCTTCCTGATTGTAGATGTCGCCGGAGAGCACGAGGAAGTCCGGTTTTTCCCGCTCGCAGCAGCCGATGAGCCGCTCGAAGGCGATAAAGGTCGCATCGTGGAGCAGGCGCGCGAGGCGGCCGCCCTGGCCTGTTTCCTGTGCAAGCCCGCGGAAGGGCGTGTCCAGATGCAGATCTGCCGCGTGGATATAGCGGATTTCGTCCATGCTGCGCCTCACTGCGCGGATGAGGAGAGAAAAAAGAAGTCTAGACTTTTTCTAGGCGAGGTGCAAGACGCAGGATACGGCTTCCGGAGCAGCAAGCCGGGGAAAAGGCGGGGCGGATACGGGGTGCGGAGACGGGAATCTGTAGGGCGCGGGCCTTTAGCGGTTCGCCTGCGCCCTGAGGCGGAGGCATTCCTCGGCGATGCGCCGAAGCTCGGCGTCGTCAGGCTTTTCGGTGAGGCCCTTCTTCACATGCCCGAGCGCGCGGACATATTCCCCGGCTTCCATGAGCGCACGGGCGATCATGCCATAGGCCGCCAATTCGTTCTTGTAATATTTAAAGGCTTCGGTGAAGCACTCGTCGGCCTCATGGACCTTGCGCTCGGCGAGGAAGGCCTTGCCGTTGCTGATGCAGCGGTCGAGATTGAGCTTGCGCTGGAGCGTGGTTTCGTAGTCCTCCTCGTCCTCCTGGCCCATGACCTGCTTGTAGAACTTGTTGAAGAAGGCGAGCAGCTCGCGTTCCTTGCCGGGCTGGTAGGCGACCGGCTGGGAATATTCCTTCTTGTAGGCCGGGTCCGCGCAGATGTCGGTGATGGCGGTGCGGAAATCCCCGCGCAGGTCCGTGGGGGCCTGAAGTCCGCCGAGATCATGGAGCGCGGTGGTGAGGAGAAAGACGGCGCGCGGATAGTCGCGGCGCTGGATGCAGGTCCTGATGCGGCCGAGGTCTTCGCGGATCTTGCGGGCGTTCATGCTCTGCTCGTTTCGTTGTGCCTGGGTTCACTCGGGAAGCGGCATATCGGTGACAAAGCCCGTGGAGACCGCGCGGGCGACGAGCGCGCCGTCGCCATCGAGGATGCGCACGTCATAGCTCACCACATGATGGCCCGCGCGCACCACCCGCGCCTCGCCAACAAGCGGGCTCACCCGGCCGGGGTTGAGGAACTCGATGCTGGAGGTGAGACTGACCACTCCGGTCTTGCGCCCGGCATTGGCCGCCGCGCCGAAAGCCACATCGGCCAGGGCGAAGATGGCCCCGCCGTGGGCCACGCCCATGCCGTTCTTGTGGTGCTCCGAAATGGGCATGGTGACACGGGAAAATTCCGGCGTGGCGACCTCCACCTCCATTTGCAGATGGCGCACGAGCCTGTCATGCCTCGCCACATAGTTGTCCATGTTCCGCATCGTCTCGGGGGACGCCATCTGCTGCTCCTTGGGGCGGCTTCCGCTCTTTACGCCAAAAAGGCCGGCCGGAAGAGAGTTCCCCCGGCCAGCCGTATCATGTCTGAAGTGGTCCGCTTATTCCACCTGCTGGATGCCGTCGAGCTTCCAGCTGCCATTGGCACCTTCGCGCAGGAAGTGCCAGACCTCGCGCGCGGAGGAGGGGGTCTCCTGATCGGGCCGCTCGCGCAGGAGCACATCGAAGAACACCTGGGCGCGCTGGTCATCGCCCTCGTTTTCCGCGCCGAGCAGCTGGGCATTGACGAGCATGATTTCGGTATGGCTCGGGCCGGGCTCGGCGGCCATCTGCTCGCGTAGGGCCTGCATCACGGCCGGGGTGGCGAACTGGGCGATGTCGTCAAGGTCGCGCCTGTCCCAAGCCTGCTGCATCCGGGTATAGGCCATCTTGGCCCCGCGCAGGAATTCCTCCGTATCAAAGCCCGCGGGCACGTCAACGCCCTGGTCGGCCGCCGGGGGCTGGCTGCCCTGTCCGGTGAGGTTGCGCAGGGCGTCCCAGCCGGAAGCCTGGGTATTGCTGCGGGCAAAGGGCTGGTTCGCGCTGTCGTTGGTGAGGTCGGGGCGGCTCCCGCCGAAGAGGCCGCCGCCCGCCGGGGCCGGTTCCTGCGACTGGCGGTTGCGGAAGCGCGCGAAGAGCTTGAGGCCCACATAGATGAGCAGGCCGATGATGATGATGTCGAGGAAGCCGCCGCCCCCGCCAAGGCCGTTGCCGGACAGCAGGGAGCCGAGCAGGGTGCCCGCGAGCAGGCCGCCGAAGAGGCCGCCCATGCCGCCGAACATGCCGGGGCGCTGGGCTGTCGCCTGCGCGTTGCGGGCATTGGCGGCCGGGGCCTGCTGGCGCATGGCCGGGCGCTGCGCGGGCGTGCTCATGTAGGGGCGGCTCCCGAAGGAGCGGCCGCCGCCCATGCGCGCGGCCTCGGACGAATCGGGCAGCGCAAGGGCAAAGGCGGCGAGAAGGATGACAAGGGCTGCGAAAAGGGCGCTGATCTTCATGGCAACTCCGGTTGGGTGGTTCCCGACGGGAATGTTCTCTGTCACTCCGTCATTTATAGGGATTTTGGCGGAAAAGGCAAGCCGCGGCGAGCCTCTCCGCTGTGGGAACGCCAGCGCGTTCAAGCCTTGCGGGGAAGATTTTTCTGACGTCCGCGCGCGACGGCCAGCTCGCCAGCGGGCACATCCCTGGTGATGACGGAACCCGCGCCCACGAGGGCGCCGTCGCCCACCTCAACGGGGGCCACCAGCGCCGTATTGCTGCCGATGAAGGCGCGGGCGCCGATGCTCGTGCGGTGCTTGTGCTTGCCGTCATAGTTGCAGGTTATGGTTCCCGCGCCGATATTGGCGGCCGCGCCGATTTCCGCATCGCCGAGATAGCTCAGGTGATTGGCCTTGGCGCCGACGCCGAGGCGCGCGTTCTTGAGCTCCACAAAGTTGCCCACATGGGATTCCGGCTCGAGCAGCGCCCCGGGCCTGAGCCTGGCGAAGGGCCCCGCCACCGTGTTTTCGCCCGCTTCGGCGCGCTCGAGATGCGAGAAGGAGCGGATGCGCGCGCCAGAGCGGACCACGCTGTCCATGAGGACGCAGTGGGATTCGATGCGCGCCCCGGCCTCCACCTGCGTGTGGCCGTAGATTTCGCAGGGGCCGGTGATCTCCGTGCCGGGCGCGACCTCGGCGAAAGGCCCCACGCGCACGAGCTCCGGGGCATGGAGGGTCACGCCGCTGGCGAGCAGCCGCCGGACGATGCGGCCGCGCAGGAGTTCCTCCATGCGCGCGAGTTCTGCCGGGGAATTGACGCCGAGCAGGCTCTCGTCCGCGCCGCAGTTGACGCCGCGCACACAAAGACCCTCCGCGAGGCCGAGGGCCACAAGGTCGGTGATATAATATTCGCCGCTTTTATTGTTGTTGCCGATGCGCGGCAAAAGCCGCGCCACGGCCTCCACATCGAGCAGGTACAGCCCGGCGTTCACCTCGCCCGTGTCCGGCCCGTGAAGTGCCCGGTCAAAATCCTTGGCCTCCACGATGGCCGCCACGTCGCCGCCCTTGCGCACCACGCGGCCATAGGCCCCGGCGTCCTCCAGACTCAGGGAGGCGAAGGCGATGGCCGCCCCTTCGGCATCGGCGAGGAAACGGCGCACGATGTCGGTAGTCAGGAGCGGCACGTCACCATTGACCACCAGCACACGGGTGACGCCCTGTTCCCTGAGCGTGGGGAGCGCCGTGGCAAGCGCATGGCCCGTGCCGAGCTGCTGCTCCTGCCTGATGGCGGCCAAATCGGGGAAGGAAGCCGCAACCATGTCCGCGCCGTGCCCGAGCACGGCCCAGACGGCCTCGCGGCCGTCGGCTTGCGTGAACACAGGCCGCAAGGCCGCGAGCACATAGGCCAGCATGGGCTCGCCCAGAAGCTCCTGAAGCACTTTCGGCCTTGCGGAGTGCATCCGCGTGCCTTTGCCCGCGGCGAGGATAAGGGCGGCGCTGTGGGTCATGGGGCCTCCTTTGCGTTTGCCGTCGCCGCATCCATAGCGCTATGGCGGGCAAACGGCAAGGGCGGCCGTGCGCCGCGCGGAGAGCAAGAAAAATGAAAAAATTTTGCGTTTCCCCCCTTTTCAAGCGCGAAGCATGACTTATCTCTTGCCCGTGCGGAACCGCGCAAGCGGCTCCGTTGCGGCCCGCAACGCGCAACTATGCGGCGCGTCCGTGGCAACGGCCGCCGTTTCGCCCCCCTGGGCCATAACACCCTTTCCCTGGAGGATAAGCAATGAAGCTGAAACCCCTCAATGACCGTGTTCTGGTCAAGCGTCTCGAATCCGAGGAAAAGACCGCGGGTGGTCTGTACATTCCCGATACCGCCAAGGAAAAGCCCTCCAAGGGGCAGGTCGTGGCCGTGGGCCCCGGCAAGATGGACGAGAACGGCAAGCGCATCCCCATGGCCGTCAAGCCCGGCGATAACGTGCTCTTCAACAAGTATGCGGGCACCGAGGTCAAGCTGGACGATGTTGACCATCTCGTGATGCGTGAAGAGGACATCCTCGCCATCATCGACTAGCCGACTCCGCGTCCCGTAAGGGCGCCGGATGTCCTTGTCCCTTTTTTCCGCCAAAAGTTCAGGAGGAGCCTACCTATGTCTGCCAAGGAAATTCTTTTTGACGTCAAAGCCCGTGAAAAACTCGCCCGCGGCGTGGACAAGCTCGCCAACGCCGTGAAGGTCACCCTCGGCCCCAAGGGCCGCAACGTGGTGCTGGAGAAATCCTTCGGCGCGCCCGTCATCACCAAGGACGGCGTGACCGTCGCCAAGGAAATCGAGCTTGACGACAAGTTCGAGAACATGGGCGCCCAGCTCGTGAAGGAAGTGGCCTCCAAGACCTCCGACGCCGCCGGCGACGGCACCACCACCGCCACCATTCTGGCCCAGGCCATCTACCATGAGGGCATCAAGCTCGTGGCCGCCGGCCGCAATCCCATGGCCGTGAAGCGCGGCATCGACAAGGGCGTGGACGCCCTCATCGGCGAGCTCGCCAACCTGGCCAAGCCCACCCGCGACCAGAAGGAAATCGCCCAGATCGGCACCATTTCCGCCAATGCGGACGCCACCATCGGCAACATCATCGCCGAGGCCATGTCCAAGGTGGGCAAGGAAGGCGTCATCACCGTGGAAGAGGCCAAGGGCCTCGAGACCACCATGGACGTGGTGGAAGGCATGCGCTTCGACCGCGGCTATCTCTCGCCCTATTTCGTGACCAACGCGGAAAAGATGATCTGCGAGATGGACAATCCGTACATCCTGCTCACGGAGAAAAAAATCTCCAGCATGAAGGACATGCTCCCCGTGCTTGAGCAGGTCGCCAAGGTCAACCGTCCGCTGCTCATCATCGCCGAGGATGTGGAAGGCGAAGCCCTCGCCACCCTCGTGGTCAACAAGCTGCGCGGCGCCCTTCAGGTGGTTGCCGTCAAGGCCCCCGGCTTCGGCGACCGCCGCAAGGCCATGCTCCAGGACATCGCCGTGCTCACCGGCGGCACCGTTGCCTCCGACGACACGGGCACCAAGCTCGAGAGCCTGACCCTGAACGAGCTCGGCACTGCCAAGCGCATCGTGGTGGACAAGGACAACACCACCATCGTGGACGGCGCCGGCAAGCCCGACGCCATCAAGGCCCGCGTGAAGCAGATCCGCGCCCAGATCGAGGAGACCACCTCCGATTACGACCGCGAGAAGCTCCAGGAGCGCCTCGCCAAGCTCGTGGGCGGCGTCGCCGTCGTCCATGTGGGCGCGGCCACCGAAGTGGAAATGAAGGAAAAGAAGGACCGCGTGGAGGACGCCCTCAACGCCACCCGCGCGGCCGTTGAGGAAGGCATCGTCCCCGGCGGCGGCACGGCCCTCATCCGCGTTTCCAAGGTGCTCAACGACATCAAGCCCGCCGACGACGACGAGCTTGCGGGCGTGAGCATCGTGCGCCGCGCCATCGAGGAGCCCCTGCGCCAGATCGCCCACAACGCGGGCTTTGAAGGCTCCATCGTGGTCGAGAAGGTGCGCGCCGGCAAGGACGGCTTCGGCTTCAACGCCGCCACCGGCGAATATGAAGACCTCATCAAGGCCGGCGTCATCGATCCGAAGAAGGTGACGCGCACGGCCCTGCAGAACGCCGCTTCCGTGGCTTCGCTGCTCCTCACCACGGAGTGCGCCATCGTCGAGAAGCCCGAGCCCAAGAAGGATATGCCCGGTATGCCCGGCGGCATGGGTGGCATGGGCGGCATGGACGGCATGTACTAGACCGAATGTCCGCGCCCGCTGGGGCGTGATGCGTGAACAAAAAAGGCCCTCCGGCATTGCCGGGGGGCCTTTGTGCTGCGGCGCCACATGGGCTATGCTGCGGGTATGGAATCCGCACAGGAGGAAGGGAACAATGGGCAAACTCCTCGAAAGGCGCAAGGCGGTGAGTCATTTTGCCACGTTGCCCGACAGTGGCAGCGTCGAACATTGCAGCATGAGCAGCGAGGTGCTGGGGGCGACCAAGGAGTTCTCGGTCTACCTGCCGCACGGCTATGAGGAGGGCGCACGGCGCTATCCCGTGCTCTATGCGCTGCACCCGGCAGGGGGCATCCATGAAACATGGGTGAGGCTGGGCCAGCTTCCGCAGGTGGCGGACGACGCCATCCGCTCGGGCATGGCAGCGCCCATAATCATCGTCATGCCGGATGCGAGCGGGATGGGGGAGCACCATCTGGGCAAGCACCTGGGCTTCTTTTCCGTGCCCGGCTGGGACTATGAGGCGTATTTCCATGAAGAACTGCTGCCGCTCATCGACGGGACCTACCGCACCGCTGCCGACAGGAGGCAGCGCGCCATCCTCGGTGCTTCCATGGGGGGCGAGGCGGCCGTGGCCTATGCGCAGAAACATCCCGACCTCTACGGCGCGGCCTGTGCCTTGAGCGGCCTTCTGGGCCACCCGGAGCAGAGCCGGATGGCGGAGACCGACAAGGACTATGCGGCCTCCCTCATTGCCAACGACCCCCTGGGCCGGGTGAAAAACGCGGGCCCCGAGGACGTGGAAAAATGGAAGCGCGTCCGCTGGTACGCCGATTGCGGCGACAACGACTACTTTTATGAGGGCAATACGGAATTTTTCCTCGCCATGAAAGCGAAGGGCATCCCCTTGAGCTACCGGATGCGGAGCGGCGTCCATGACTGGTATTACTGGGTCACGGGCTTGGCACCCGTGCTCCACTTTGTCTCGCTGGCTTTTGGCGGGTAGGGGGCGGCGCGCTCCGCTCTGTGGCGCGCGCTTCCACGGCGTCCGGGCTGATGAAGCCGCGCTATTCGTTGTAAATGGTGAGGTAGAGGTCGCCCTGCCAGGGGCCAACGCGCTTGCCGAGCCCCTTGAGGCGCACGGGCTTGCCCGGAGTGAAATCCGCGGGCAGGGTCACTTCCACGGTGTGCAGCTCGTCGGAAAGGCCGCGCCGTATCTGGAGGCGGATGCGCCTCCCGGGCACGAGGTGCGCGGCGGGGAAGCGCAGGGTCTGTTCCTCGTCGATCTGCCGCCTGAGCCAGTCCTTGACCACCCCGGTGACGCCCTTGTTGAGGTCCCGGTTCCAGTTGGGCGTGCCCCAGGCGATATTGCCCTGATGGAGCTTGGTGTTTTTGCGCGGCGGGGCTTCCTTGCGCGGCGGGGGCTCGCGGCGCGGCTGCTGGGCCGCGGAGGGGCCGCGGGGCTCCTCGTTGGGCGCGGTGCGCGGGCCCGACTGCTGGCGGTTGAGCTCACTGTAAATGTCCTCAAACACGCGGCGCGCAAAGGGATCATTGAGCAGGTCGCGGAGCACGTCCTGCTCTGCATAGGCCTTTTGCGCCCGCTCCCCTTCACGGTTGTGGCTTGCCTGCTCCGCACCGTCCTTCTGTTCTTCCGCGCCGCCCGCAGAAGCCTCCTCGGGCCGCTTCTTCCCGGAGGCAGCTTCCGCGCCGGAAGCCGCGTCCGGCTTTTTTTGCGCCTCGGCAGCGCGACGCGCATCCTCCTCGGGCTTGAGCAGGGCCGTGAGCGCCACATAGGCCTCGTTGAGGAGCTGGAACTGGCGCCCGGCCTCGGGATTGCCCGGATTGAGGTCCGGGTGCAGCTCAAAGGCGCGCCTGCGGTAGGCGCGCTTGACGGCCTGCAGGTCCGCGCCCTTTTCCAGGCGCAGGACCTCGTAGCATTCCTTGAGTGAGAGCTGGCGGCTTGGGCGGCGCATGGCAGTCAACGCTTGCTGGGTTGCGGAAAAAGGTCAGGGCAGTACGAGGGCATTGGCCTCGCATGCCGGGTCACTGGCGAGGAGGCCCTGCTCCGTGAGGTAGGCGCGCCCGGCGGCCGCAAACTCTTCGTGCGCCGCGTCCTGGGCGATGCCGGGGCAAAATTCCTTGGCGAGCTCAAGGCTCACCGGGTCCTCGATATTGCCGCGGAAAAAGGGCCACGCGCGGCAGATGGAGGGCTTGCCCTCATGCACTGAGCAGCCCGCGCCCTCGCGGAAAAAGATGCAGCGGCCGTCCTCGCCGTTGCGCACCTTGAGCTTGCCGCCGGAAATTTCCCCGTAGCGCTCCACCACCGTTTCCGGCGCGAGCCCGAGAAAGGCCGCCAGGCGCGTTAAATCCGTGGGGCTGACCACGATGCCGCCGCGGCCTTCGCAGCAATGCCCGCACATCTGGCAGTGGAAAAGGGAATCCGCATCCGGCTGCGGCATGGCAAACCTCGCTGGCAACTGCGGGGGCCGTCGGCGCGACGGAAACGCCCGCGATTTTGGCGAGTCTAGCCGCGTCTTGCAAAACATACAAGCCCGCAGAGGTGGCGCCCGCAAAATTGACCCCTGGCGCGTGGATGAGTACCATTATGGGGGTTTTCCGAATGTGCCGTTTTGGGAGGGCAGGCGGCATGAACAGCCTGGGCAGCCGTTTTTTTGCGCTGGTGAAGGCCATGGCCCCCAATAATTTCGCCATGGTCATGGCTACGGGCATCATTTCCGTGGCCCTGCTCAGGCTTGGCTGCCCGCGAGGGGCCTGGTTCTTCCACGGCGTCAATGCCTGCCTGTACGCGAGCCTGTGGACCCTGCTCCTCGTAAGGATCATCCGTTATCCGGCAGCCGTGGCCGCGGATTTTACGAGTCACCTGAAGGGGCCGGCCTTTCTCACCATCGTGGCCGGCACGGCCATTTTCGGTACACAATCCGCGCTGCTCGCCCATCATGTCACGGCCGCGGCGGCGCTCTTCTGGCTTGGCGCGGCGTGCTGGGTCTTCATCCTCTGGGGCGTTTTTTTCGCCATTTTCACGCGCGTGCCCAAGCCCTCCCTGGGCTGCGGCATCAACGGCGCGTGGCTTCTCGCCACGGTGAGCACCGAGGCGCTCGTCATCCTCGGGACGACACTCGGCGCACCGGCGTCGTGGGACGCGCCCCTCGTCTATTTTTGCCTCTGCGCGCTGTTNTCNGTGGGNGTTGTCCTCTATCTCTTTGTCATCACGGGTATTTTTTTCCGCTTCTGCTTCACGGACATGCTGGCCGCGGANCTGGANCCNACCTACTGGATCAACGCCAGCGCCGCCGCNGCCACNGCCCTTGCCGGGACGGCGCTCATGGGGCGCGCCGGGGCCGCGCCGCTGATGGGCCTGGTGCTNCCCTATATTTCCGGCATCACCATGCTGGCCTGGGCCGCGGCCTCNTGGTGGGTGCCCATGCTCNTGCTGCTGGGCTTCTGGCGGCATTTCGTNCTNCGCTATCCCTTCACCTATACCCCCGCCTACTGGAGCATGGTCTTTCCGCTCGGCATGTATACGGCNTGCACTTCGGCCATTTCCGACGCCTTTGGCGTGCCGGGGCTNATGGNNGTGCCCGNCGTNTNCATNTTNTTNGCGCTCGGGGCCTGGGCNNTGACGCTGGCCGGNCTTGTGCGCTCGCGCGGNCGCGCNCTCCTGAAGGGCACNNTGCCCNCCGCGCAGGAATACTGCCGCACGGAAAAGGCCCCNNTGCCCGCGGGCGATGATGCGGACAACGGGGCCGNAAGNGNGCGCGGGCGCTGAGGCCCTATTTGCCGAACAGGATTTCCTGNTANTTGGGNAGCGCCCANAGGTCGTCGGCCACGATGGTCTCCAGCGTGTCCGCGTGNTCGCGCACTTCCAGCATGAGCGGNAGCACGTCNTNGCAGTAGTGCTCGGCCGCNTCGAGGCCTTCGCCCAGCTCGCCGCAGGCGGCGAGCGCNGTCTCCAGNTTCGCCGTGGCGTCCTNAAGCTGGCGCAGGCTNGCGGTNACNNCCTCAAGCGTNGTNGTGCGGTAGTNCATGCCGAGGTCGCGCAGGCGCCCNGCCGTGGCCGCGAGCTCNCCCTGATAGCGCATGGNCGCGGGGAAGATGATGGTCCGCGCCATGCGGATGACGAGNNTNGCCTCCGTGCGCACGGTCTTGCANTACTGNTCGAGATAGATNTCCTGCCGGGCGCGNANNTCGTCGCGCCNNAGCACNGCCGCGCGCTCGTAGATGGTGACCACTTCCGGCNTNGTNAGCTCGGGGAGNGCCTCCGGCGTNGTNCGCAGGTCGGGCAGGCCNCGGCGGCGCGCCTCCTGNTGCCAGACCTCGGAATAACCGTCGCCGTTGAAGATGACGGCGCTGTGCTCCTCCATCACATGGGTGATGAAGGATTCCACGGCGGCGTTGAAGTCNGCGCCNGCGGCNGTCTCCCGCTCCAGCCAGTCCGCGGCGNANCCGAGNGAATCGGCCATCATCACGTTGAGCGCCGTGATGGAACCNGCNGCCGACTGGCCGGAGCCCACGGCGCGGAACTCGAAGCGGTTGCCNGTGAAGGCCACGGGGCTNGTGCGGTTGCGGTCNCCGGGGTCNGTGGGGAGCGGGGGCAGGGTGTCCACGCCCACGTTCATGATGCGCCGCTGGCGCCCATTGGCCGCATCCTCGGCGCGCCCGGCNCGGAAGGCCTCNAAGACCTCGGTGAGCTGGTCCCCGAGGAAGATGGACATGATGGCGGGNGGCGCCTCGTGCGCGCCCAGGCGGTGGTCATTGCTGGCGCTCGCCACCGTGGCCCGCAAAAGGCCGCCGAACTTGTGCACCGCGCGNATCATGGCCGCGCAGAACACGAGGAACTTGGCNTTGGCGTGCGGCGTTTCGCCGGGGTCGAAGAGGCTNCCGAGCTCGCTGTTGCCNAGCGAATAGTTGACGTGCTTGCCCGAGCCGTTGACGCCGCTGAAGGGNTTTTCNTGGAGCAGGCACTTGAGCCCGTAGCGCTTGGCCACGTTGCGCAGNGTGGACATGATGATGTGGTTGTGGTCCACNGCGAGGTTGCTCGGCTCATAGAGCGGCGCGATNTCGTACTGGCTGGGCGCGGCCTCGTTGTGGCGGGTGCGCACGGGNACGCCGAGNTTGTAGAGCTCGCGCTCCACCTCCATCATGCANGAGAGCACGCGCTGCGGGATGACCCCGAAATACTGGTCNCTGAATTCCTGCCCCTTGGCGGGCCTTGCGCCAAAAAGCGNGCGGCCCGCNATCTGGATGTCCGGCCGGGCGAAGTTGAAATTGTGGTCGATGAAGAAATATTCCTGCTCCAGGCCCGCNTAGGAGAGGATGGGCAAATCCGTCTCGATGCCGAAGAGCGNGAGCAGNCGCTGCGCCTCNCGGTTGACCGCCTGGTTGGAGCGCAAAAGCGGCGTCTTNTTGTCCAGCGCAACGCCCGTCCACGAAAGGAACATGGTGGGGATGCACAAAAAGGTGCCGTTGGGGTTTTCCATGATNTAGGCCGGGCTCGTCACGTCCCAGGCCGTGTAGCCGCGCGCCTCGAAGGTGGAGCGCAGNCCCCCGGAGGGGAAGGAGGAGGCGTCCGGCTCNCCCCGGATGAGCATGGAGCCGGAAAACTCGGCGATGACGCCGCCCGTGCCGTCNGGCATGAGGAAGCTGTCGTGCTTTTCGGCCGTCTGCCCGGTGAGCGGGTAGAAGATGTGGGTGAAGTGGGTGGCGCCTTTCTCGATGGCCCAGTCCTTCATGACCGCGGCCACGGTGTCNGCGATGGAGGGGTCCATGCGCTCGCCNAAGGCGATGGTCTTGTGCAGCGAGCGNTAGACCTCCTTNGGCAGGCGCTCGCGCATGACGCGGTCGTTGAACACGTTGCAGCCGAAGATGTCCGTGGGCCGCGTGTCCGCGAAGTTCAGNGGCGCCACGTCCGGCTTGTAGGTGGTGATGGCCTGGATGGCGCTGTGGCGCCCGGTATTGCTGCTCATGGGCTTTCCGTGTGGCGTTGCCGCACTTGTGATTGTTGTTTTCTGAGTTGGTGGTGAGCCTGCGCTTTGCGGGAACGCCGAAATTATCCGTCAAAAACAGCCTTTTAGATTCCGGCTGCGTCAGATAAAAATTTCCTTGGTCGAGTACTTGAGTACACTCCCTGCGGAAATTTTTATCTTCCTTGCCGGAACCNAAAAATCTTATTTTTTAGGATTCTTCCGGCACCAGCACCCGTCTTTCGCTTCGCTCCAGACGGAATTAAGGAATTTCCCTCTGNTGCAAGTGCAGTGGTGCTTCCGTATCTATACCTATTTCTTGTCGAGGATCTCGATCTCGAAGGTGAGTTCCTTGCCCGCCAGCGGGTGGTTGGCGTCAAGGGTGATCTCGTCCGGGCCCACCTCGGTGATGGTCACGTCCATCTGTCCCTGCTCGTTGGAGAGCTGGAGCGGCGTGCCCACTTCTAGCGGGATGTGCGGGGGGACCTGGGCGCGCGCCACGGTAAAGACGAGCTCCGGGTCCGCCTCGCCGTAGGCCTCGGCCGGGGGGATGGTCACGGTGACGGTCTCCCCCGGCTCGCGGCCCTTCACGGCCGCCTCGAAGCCGGGGATGAGCGAGCCCGCGCCGAGGGTGAATTCCAGCGGTTCCCGCTCCTTCGAGGAATCGAACACCGTGCCGTCGGAAAGGGTGCCTGTATAGTGGACGCGAATGGTATCGCCGTTCTGGATGGGCATGTCTGCTCCTTGGAAAGTAACTGCTTGCCGGGCTCACGCAATGCGGGCCGGCCCCCGATTTCCGGGCCTTTTGGCCCGCCTTGAGAAAAACATGGCCGCCGCCCCTTGTCAATGCGGAACGGGGCGCAACGGAAGAGCCGGAGAGGAGGGGCTCGGCCGCGGCGATTTTCAAGATATTTTCTAGACAAGCCGCCTGCGCGTGACTAGACTCTGCGGATGCAACACCATCAGGCAGAGCTCGTTCTCACCCGCGGCGACCTCATGGAAATGGAGGGCCTGCTGTGCGCCGGGCTTGGCGCATTCCTCTCCTTCAACGGTCATGCCCTCTATTTCCCCACCCACGGCGGTCCTGCCGGGCCGGAACTTTTGAGCGGCGAGCGCCGCGTGCTCCTGCCCCTCATCTGGCGGGGGGAGAACCTCGGGGTGCTCATGCTCCACGGCGTCCGCGCGCGCGAAACGCGGCGTCTCCTGCCGCAGCTTCCGGCCATTGCGGCGCTCTGCCTCGAAAATCTCGCCCGTGCCCGCGCCATGGAGCGCGACCCCGGTACGGACCTCATCACCGAGAGCGCCCTTTTGGCGCGCATGGAAGCCGAGGTGGAGCTCTTGCGCGCCGCCATGCGCGACCCTTCGCGAGCCGCGGGCGGCCCCGCGCCCCTGCACCGCCTCTGCCTCGGCATGGCCGTCCTGCGCTGGCGCGACGGCGAGGCCCTGACCCGCAGCTTCGGCTACGCCTTTTGTGAGGAGATGATGCGTGCCCAGGCCCGCGCCTGCCTTGCGGAACTGCCCTCGGACGCCAGGGCCGGGCGCATCGGCCCCTGCGAGATCGGCCTGCTCTTCCCCGCCATCGGGCGCGGCGCCTGTCACAGGCTCGCGCAGGAGGCGCTTTCGCGCATGGATGCCGTGCGCGTGCAGGACCCAGTGACCGGGCTTCAGCTCAGGCCCAGGCTTTGCGCGGGGCACGCCCTGTACCCGCAGGACATGCTTGGACCCGAGCTTTCGCTCGCCATGTTCGACCAGGCGCGCAAGCTGCGGGACAGGGCGCGGCTCGCCGCCGACGCCGCCGAGCGGGCCCTGGCCGGAAATGACGCGGACGCGGCCAACGCTCGGGACGCGGTGATGCCCTTTGCCCAGATCCTGCGCGAAGGTGGCGTGGTGCTCGAGCGCCCGGCCCTTGACCGGCTCCGGGTGAGCCTCGGGCGGGAGGCCAAGGCGGAGGAGGGCCAGCGTTTCCAGGTGCGGGCGCGCACGCCCGACGGCCGCGCCGGGGCCTTCAAGGGCGACATCGTGCTTCTGCGGGTGGAAAACGGTGAAGCCTTGGCGGAAATCATGCATCTGGAGGACCCGGCCGCCGCCCCCGAAGCGGGTGACCGCCTCCTACTCGCGGCGGAGCCGGAAATGGGAGCGCCCGTGGAGGATGCCGCGCCATCCGCCGCAACGGCCGCACCCGAGGCAGGCGCAAACGCCGACGGCCCCATGAGCCACGGGGAATTTTTGCGCCGTTTTGCCATGGCACGGGAAGCCGCGCGCCGCTTCACCCTCGCCATTGTGCGCCTTGCGCCGGAAGGGGAGAACAAAGGTGCGGACGGCGCGGAACAGGACGCAGCCGCGCCCGCCGGGCTGGAAGCGTGGTTGCGGGGCGCCCCGCGCCTCCTTGCCGATACGGCGGAGCGCCTCAAGGCCCCGGCCCCGGCGCTCGTGGGCCGCTACGGCAGCAACAGCCTCATCGTTTTTCATCCCGGCGCCAAGGGGGAGGCCTGCCTCCCGCTCTACGCGGCCCTCTGTGGGGTGGCCGAGCAGGCCGGGCTTTCCGCGGCTGCGGGCCTCGCCGCGTATCCCTTTCTGGAATTTCGCAAGGATGAGAGCGAGGCCTGCGCGCTTAAGGCGCTGGAATTCGCGCTTTTGCTGGAAAGCGGGCCGCGCGTGGGCCTGTGCGATTCCGTGGCGCTCAACATCAGCGCGGACAGGCGCTACAGCCTGGGGGACGCCTTCGGGGCCATGGAGGAATACAAGCTNGCCCTTTTGGCCGACGGGAAGAACGCCATGGCGCGCAATTCCCTCGGTGTCTGTCTTGCNGCGCTCGGCCGGGGCGCGGAGGCGCGNCGNCAGNTNCAGACCGCNTTGCGNCATGCCGACGANCCGGCGCTGGCCGCCAAGATTTCCTACAATCTCGGCGCGNTNTGCCAGAATNTCGGGGATTTCCGGGCCGCGGCCCGGCACTANCGNCACAGCGCGGNNCTTGCGCCGGAATACCGCTATGTCTGGCTGAAGCTCGGNCGCCTCCATGAGCAGCGCGGCAGGCGCGCCGAGGCCCGGCGCTGCTATGAGCGCGCCGCCGAACTGGAGGACGCGCGNCNCGGCACGCCCGCCACNGCCCGGCGGCAGCTTGCCCGCCTTGCCGCGCGCCAGCGCCGCGGGGCGGAAGCGCGGGAACTGCTCCANGACGCCCTGCTGCGCAATCCCGACGACGCCCAGGCCCTGCTCCAGCTNGCGGAGCTCTATCTCGACGGCGGCGAGGACCCGGGCATGGCCGAAATGCTGGCGCGCCGCAGCGTGCGCCTTCATGACAGGCCCGAGGCGTGGCTTTTGCTCGCNCGNGCNCTNCGCGCGCTGGACCGCGAGGCCGATGCGCGCCGCGCCGAGGGCCGCGCGCTCTCCGCGTAGGGNCGAGTTTTTCCTTCCCGAGGGCTTNGCGAGAAAATCCNCGCGCAAGNCNGTGAAAACATACCTCATTTGAGGCCGCCTGCCTGCGGGATGCGCAGCGGGCGGCCTCTCTGCCTTGACAGCCCCCGGNCTCTGGGGCATAAGTGGAAAAAAGTGGTGATTCCGGTNAAAAAAGTGGTAGATTATGGCGGCACGTTTTTCCGGCAGCTATTTNCGCAGCATGGACGCCAAGGGGCGTCTTGTGCTGCCGCCGAAATTTCTCGACGCGCTGGGCGCGGCNGGTCACGGGGGGGACGCCGCTGACCCNTCNGCCGGGGCCTTCTGGCTGACCGCCTANTACGGCCANCTCACCGCCTANCTNCCCGCGCAGTGGAACGTCATNGTGGAGCAGTTGAGCAGCATCAGGATGCCGCCGCCCGCGCTCGCCCACTTCAAGACCAAGGTCATCGGCCTCGCGCATGAGCTCATCCCCGACGGGCAGGGNCGGGTGCGCATCCCGCAGCCNCTCCTGCGGGCCGCGGGCCTCGGCCGCGAAGCCGTGCTCGTGGGTATGCTCGACAAGTTCGAGGTCTGGGCCCAGGAACGCTTTGACGACCTNCCGGANGAGGACGTGAGCGAAGANCTGGCGGCCCGCAATGTGGTCCTTGACCTCTGATGCGCGCGGACATGGGCATGGCTTCTGAGGCAAGGCCCCGGCATGTGCCGGTCCTCCTTGAGGAGACGCTGGCGGCGCTCGCGCCCGTGGCGGNCGGCCGCTACCTNGACGGCACNGTGGGCCTGGGGGGCCATGCGCGCGCCATCCTCGAGGCCGCCCCGCAAAGCNGGCTCTGCGGNCTGGACCGCGACACCGAGGCGCTGGCCCTCGCGCGGGAGCGGCTTTCCCCCTTCGGGGANCGNGTGNGCCTNTTTCACCGCCGCTACAGCGAATTTGCGGGCGCGCTGGAGGAACTGGGCTGGGATTTCGTCNACGGGGCNCTCATCGACATCGGCGTNTCGTCCCTCCAGCTCGANGAGGCGGAGCGGGGNTTCAGCTTTTTGGGCGACGGGCCGCTCGACATGCGCATGGACGCGGCCTNCGGNGAGCGNTCCGCNTGGCACTGGGTCAACCGGGANAGTTTNGCGCGCCTCAAGGAGTGCATCAGNACCCTCGGGGAGGAGCCGCAGGCCGGGCGCATCGCCCGCGCCATCGTGGATGCGCGGCAAAAGNCGCCCATCGNCACNACNGNNNAGCTGGCNGCGCTGGTGGANCAGGCNTATCCCNCGGCATGGCGCGCCAAGGCNAGGCGNCACCCGGCCACGCGCACCTTTCAGGCCCTGCGCATGGCCGTGAATGANGAGCTCGGNGAGCTTGAGCGTTTTCTGGACNNNATCCTCGCNTGGCTCCCNCTGGGCGGGCGCCTCGTGGTCATCACCTTTCATTCGCTGGAGGACAGGATGGTCAAGCACGCCATGCGGCACTGGGCCGAAGGCTGCCGCTGCCCCCGGCATGTGCCTGTTTGCCGCTGCGGCCATGTGCCCGANGTGCGNCTGCTCGCCAANAAGCCNCTCNTCGCCCAGNCGGCGGANGTGGCGGCCAATCCGCGCGCNAGCTCGGCCAAGCTGCGCGCAGTGGAAAAAATCGCCGAGGNGCCCCGGNCCGNNANCNCCGGGGGNCNGNCATGAACAGCCGCACNCGGGGCGCNGGCAAGCCCCAGGGNGGGCGCGGCTGGCTNGCNGTNNTGGCGCTGGAGCTGCTNGGNCTNCCNGTGATGGGGCTCGTGCTCGTCTGGAGCGGCATCGAGCGCACGGATACGACGTATTTCATCAATATCGCGCAGAACGAGGTGCGGGAGCGCCAGGCCCTGCGCGCCAAGCTGGAAGTGGAGCGGGAGCGCCTGCTCTCGCCCTATGAGCTGCGCCGCCGCGCGCAGGAACTGGACATGCGCGAGCCGGGCCCCGGTCAGGTGCGCCGCATGGACCGGCCTTAGTCAGACAGTTGAACCGCCGTGGTGCGTCGCGCCCCGGTGTTGCCGCGCCCGGGCGCCTGCTGCGAGAGCGGCGCAAGGGCCACCATCATGCCGGGGCCCTGCCAGGATGCGGGCCCAGGCGGAGGAACGGATGCTCGGATTTTCGTCACGCAAGCGCAATCGCGCCACCTATACGCCCCGCAGGGATGCGCGTAAGGCCGCCAAATGGTCCGGCGGCAAGGCGGCGTCCGGCCCAGCCAAGCCCTCGCGTTTTGCGGAATGGGCCGCCCGCGTGGACTGGAGCCGCTGGCGCATCAATGCCGTGGCCGTCATCTTCTGCCTTATCTGGGTGGGCCTCTGGGGCCGCGCCTGGCACCTCCAGATGGTGGAGGGGCCGAGGCTCGCGGACAAGGCCCGGCGGCAGCACATGGCCTCGGAGCTCGTTTCGGGCAAGCGCGGCCTCATCTATGACCGCAACGGCCAGGTGCTCGCCAGAAGTGTTGAAGCGCGCTCGGTCTACGCCAAGCCGCAGGAAATCGAGGATTTCGCCCGCACGGCGGCCACCCTCGCCCCCCTGCTCGGTATGGACGCCCAGAAGCTCCACGACGACCTGTCGCGCACGCGCAGGCGCTTTGTCTGGCTCCGCCGCAAAGTGGACGATTCCACGGCCACGGCCATCCGCAAGGCCGACCTTGCGGGCATCGGCCTCAGCAAGGAATATGACCGCGTTTATCCCTTCAAGCACATGGCTGGGCAGCTGCTCGGCTTCGTGGGCCTTGACGACAAGGGCCTCGAGGGCATCGAGCGCTCGCTGGAGGAGCGACTCGGCTGCATCCCGGTGCGCCAGATTGTCCAGCGCGACGCCATGGGGCGCCGCTTTTACCTCAACGAGGAGGGCCAGAGCGAACCGCGCGGCCAGGACGTGACCCTCACCCTCGACATGCAGATCCAGTTTATCGCCGAGGAGGCCGTGGCCCGCGTGGCGCGCGAGTTCGACGCCCGCTGGAGCGGCGCGCTCGTGGTGGACGTGGAAAACGGCGACATCCTCGCCTGGGCGCAGTACCCCTTCTTCAATCCCAACACCTACAGGGAATCCTCGCCGCAGATCTACCGCAACCGCCTCGCCGCGGACGCGCTGGAGCCCGGCTCCACCTTCAAGCCTTTCGTCATGGCCGCGGCCCTGCAGGAGCGCAAGGTCACGCCCAATACGCTCATCGACTGCGAGGGCGGCAAGTGGGAGCGGAAGAATATCTCCATCCGCGACACCTCCACTCAGGGCATCCTCCCGGCGAGCAAGGTGCTCCGCTATTCCTCCAATATCGGCATGGCCAAGATCGGCCTCCAGCTGGGGGCGCAACAGTCGTGGAAATACCTGCACGCGCTTGGCTTCGGCGAGCGCACCAGCGTGCCCGTGGCCGAGAGCCGGGGCATCCTGCGCCGCCCGAGGGACTGGGGCGAGGCCGACGTCATGTCCGCGGCCTTCGGGCAGAGCGTGTCGGTCACGGCGCTCCAGATGGCCCAGGCCTACCTTACCCTGCTCAATCACGGCGTTTACAAGCCCCTGCGCCTCGTGCGCGAGGAGGGCGGCGTGGAGGAGGCGCACGAGCGCGTCTTCAATGAAAAGACCGTGCGCGAAGTCATGGACATGATGCGCGACGTGGTGGAGGAAAACGACGGCACGGGCAAGCGGGCGCGCGTGCCCGGCGTGGAAGTGGCGGGCAAGACGGGCACGGCCCAGAAGGCCGACGCCCGCGCCGGCACCTATGGCGTCAAGCGCGTGGCCTCCTTCGTGGGCTTTTTGCCTGCGCGTGACCCGCGTTATCTCGTGGTGGTCTTTGTGGACGAGCCCACGCGCAACCAGTACGGCGGCGTGGTGGCCGCGCCGGCCTTCAAGGAGATCGCGAGCCGCGTGCTCACCTATACGGGCGCGCTCACCGAGGTGCAGGTGGCCGAGGCCGCCCGCAAGGACACGGTGCGGCGCCGCGGCCTCAAGCTCGTGGGCATGGACGCGCCCTATCTGGAGCCCAAGGCCGTGGCAACTGCGTCGGGGGGCGAGGCCGCAGCCCCGGCGCTCCCCGCAGCCACAGTACCGGGGCGCCCGCAGGAATCCATGCGGCTGCCGGGGCACCGGGCGCGCGCCTCGAGCCATGTGCCGGACGTCATGGGCAAGTCCGTGCGCAATGCCGTGGAACTTTTCGCCCGCGCGGGCATTGTGCCCGAGCTCAAGGGCACGGGCAGCCGCGTGGTGCGCCAGAGCCCCCCTGCCGGGACGGCGTGGCCCGAGGAGGGCAAGCGGGCCGACTATATCCTCTGGCTATCGGAGCGCTGATGATGGAGCGGGATTTCACGGAACTTCTTGCCGAGGCCCGGACCGACGGCCGCGAGGTGCGGGCGGATTCGCGCAAGGTCCGGCCCGGCGACATCTTTGTGGCCGTGCCCGGCGCCAGCGAGGACGGTTCGCGCTATATCCCCGATGCCGTGGCGGCGGGGGCGGCCATTGTCGTCTGCCGCCCGGAGACCGCCCGCGCGGCCGTGGGCGACGGGGCAACCTGCCGCTTCATCCCCCACGCGGACCCGCGCGAGGCCCTGTGGCGGCTGGCCGCGGCGCGCTTCGGCACGGAAGATTTGCCGCTGCGCGTGGTGGGCATCACCGGGACCAACGGCAAGACCACCACCGCGGCCCTGCTGGAGCATCTTTTCACGGCTGCCGGGCATCGCGTGGGCGTGCTCGGCACGGTGACCTATCGCTGGCCCGGCCACAGCGAAGCCGCGCCCCTCACCACGCCGGACCCGCTCTCCCTGCACGCCATGCTGGCGCGCATGGCGGAAGCCGGGGTGGACATGGTGTTCATGGAAGTCTCCTCCCATGCGCTGGCGCAGCAGCGCGTTTCCGGCGTACCCTTCGCCGGGGCCGTGTTCACCAATCTCACGCAGGACCACCTCGACTTCCATCCCGACATGGAGAGCTATTTCAAGGCCAAGGCCCGGCTGTTCCTGGAATTGCCGCGCAAGGACAAGGCGCTCGCCATCAATGCCGACGACACCTGGGGGCGCCGCCTGCTGGAGCTCTGCCCCGGTGCGCTTTCCTATGGCCTCGGGCGCGGCGTGCCGGGGCGTCGGCATCTCTGGGGCCAGCTTCTCGCCTCCGGCACCGGGGGAGTGCATTTGCGGATGCGCGCAGACGACGCCGAGTGGGAACTGCGCTCGCCGCTTGTGGGGGCCTTCAACGCGGCCAATTTGCTGGCCGCGCAGGCCATGGCGCTGGAGCTGGGGCTCGCGCCTTCGGCCATGCAGGCGCTCGCCACGTTCACCGGAGTGTCCGGCCGTCTCGAGCGGGTGGACAATCCGCAGGGGCTGCACGTTTTTGTGGATTACGCCCACACGCCGGATGCGCTCGTCAATGTGCTCACGGCATTGCGCGGCGCGGGTTTTGCGCGCATCGTCACGGTTTTCGGCTGCGGCGGCAACCGCGACAGGACCAAGCGCCCGCTCATGGGCGAGGCCGTGGCGCGCCACGCGGACGTGGCTGTGCTCACCTCGGACAATCCGCGCAACGAGGAGCCGGAAGCCATCCTTCAGGATGTGCTCCCGGGCCTTGCCTCGGCGCGCGAAGTGGTGGTGGAGGCGGACCGCCGCGCTGCCACCGAAAAGGCCCTCGCCATGCTTGGCCCGGAGGACGCCCTGCTCATCGCGGGCAAGGGCCACGAAGATTACCAGCTCATCAAGGGCATGAAGCACCACTACAGCGATCAAGAAGTGGTGCGGGAGCTTCTGCGGTGCGAATGAGCGTCGGCGAAATGGCGGCCGCCCTGGGCATCAGCGCGGAAGCGGTCCCGGACTGCAGGGGCCGCATCCTCACCCGCGCGGTCACGGACAGCCGCGAGGCCGGGCCGGGCGCGCTTTTTGTGTGCGTACCCGGCGCGCGCGTGGACGGCCACGACTTTGCCGCCTCGGCCGTGGAGCGGGGCGCCGGGGCCGTGCTCGCCTCTCGGCCCTTGCCGGAAGTGGCGGCGCTGGGCGCGCCCGTGCTCGTGGTGGAGGATACCGTGAGCGCGCTCGGGCGGCTCGCCGCGCGCTGGCGCGACAAGACGCGCGCGAAAGTGGTGTGCGTCACCGGTACGGCGGGCAAGACCACTCTCAAGGAGACGCTGGCCGCCATCCTTGCCCAACACGGCAAGACGGCCAGGACGCCGCTCAACCACAATAACCAGATCGGGATGCCCTGCGCCGTGCTGGACACGGACGGCGACGAGGCATTCTGGGTCATGGAGGCGGGCATCAGCCACGCGGGCGACATGGATGACCTCGGGGCCATCCTGCGGCCGGACCTCGCCGTCATCCTCAATGTGGGCCCCTGCCACACCGAGGGCCTTGGCGAAAAGGGCGTTGCCTGGAACAAGGCGCGGCTGCTCGCCTATCTCGCCCCTGGGGGGAGGGCCCTCGTGAGTGCGGATTATGGCGATCTGGTTGCCGAAGCCCGCGCTACTGGCACGGAACCGGCCTTTTTCAGTGCCGCAGGGGCTGCGCCCTACAGGGCGCGCATGGAGGTCGGCAGCACGGGCCGCTGCCGGCTTGAGCTGGATGGCGAGAATTTCAGCGTTGACACGCCCTTCCGCGGCGCCTTTGGCGCGGAGACCACCATCGCCGCCGCTGCCGCCGCGCACCTGCTGGGCCTTGACGCGGAGGAGATCCGCCGCGGTTTTGCCGCCGCCACATTGCCGCCCCAGCGCTGCGCCCGCAAAGTTCTCGGCCCTTGGCGCGTCATTGACGACACCTATAATGCCAATCCGCTTTCCATGCGGCGGATGCTGGAGGCCGCGGCGGCCGAGGCCGGGGCGGCATCGCTGCCGCTGGTGGCGGTGCTCGGCGAAATGGGCGAGCTCGGCGCTGAATCCGCCAGACACCACGAGGATTTGGGCCGACTGCTCGGCGAACTCGGGGTGGCCGCCGTTTTCTGGAAGGGCGGTCACGGCGGGAATGTGTACGCGGGCCTTGCTGCCACGCATCCCGAGGCGGTGCGGGTGTGGACCGAGGTAAAGGGCCCCGAAGATTTTGCGGCGGCGTGGCAGGCGGCAGGGGACTTCCCCGATGGCGGGGTCCTGCTGTTCAAGGGTTCGCGCGCCAACCGTCTGGAAGAGCTCTTGGCGGCGCTGGAAGAAAAGGAAAGGGAGCAAGGGCGTGTTCTATAACCTGTTCGCCCCCCTGAGCGCGGAATGGACGGCGTTCAACGTCTTCCGCTACATTTCCTTCCGCTCCATGGCGGCGCTCATCACGGCACTCGTCATTTCCATCCTTGTGGGGCCGCGCTTCATCGCGTGGCTCAGGCGCCTCAAGTGCGGCCAGTACATTCACGAGGATGTGGCCGCCCACGCCGCCAAGGCGGGCACGCCCACCATGGGCGGCCTGCTCATCCTGTTCAGCCTCTCGGTGAGCATGCTGCTCTGGGGAGACCTTGCCAACCGATACGTGTGGCAGACCTTCTTCGTGTTCGTGGGCTTCGGGGCCATCGGCCTCTGGGACGACCTCTCCAAGCTCAGGCATCACCAGAACAAGGGCATCTCGGCCAAGGCCAAGTTCACCGCGCAGGTCCTCGTGGCCTTTTGCGCCATCTGGATGCTGTGGGAAAATCCGGCCTTCGACACGCGCCTCACCATTCCCTTTGTCAAAAGCTGGGCCCCGGACCTCGGCTGGTTCTACCTGCCTTTCGGCATCTTTCTCATGGTGGCCGCCTCCAACGCCGTGAACCTCACGGACGGGCTGGACGGGCTCGCCATCGGGCCTGCCATCATCGCGGCCCTCGTTTTCGCCATCTTTCTGTACATTACGGGCAATGCGCGCTTCTCCGCATACCTGCTCGTGCCCTATATCCCCGGCGTGGGCGAGGTGACGGTGTTCTGCGCGGCGCTCGCCGGGGCCGGGCTGGGCTTTCTCTGGTTCAACGCCTATCCGGCCCAGGTGTTCATGGGCGATGTGGGCTCGCTCTCCATCGGCGGCGTGCTCGGCTATCTCGCCCTGCTCTGCAAGCAGGAGCTCATCCTCGCCGTGGTGGGGGCCATCTTTGTGGCCGAAACGCTCTCCGTCATCCTGCAGGTGGGCTATTTCCGCTGGACGGGCGGCAAGCGCATCTTCCGCATGGCCCCGCTGCATCATCATTTTGAACTCAAGGGCGTGCCGGAGTCCAAGATCATCATCCGGTTCTGGATACTTTCCATCCTGCTCGGGCTCGTCGCCCTGTCTGTCCTGAAACTGCGCTGAGGAGAATGATGGCACTGGAGCACAGCCGTGGCCCGCGGCCGCAAGCGGGCGAACTTGCCGTGGTGGTAGGCGCCGGGCGCTCGGGCCTTGCCGCCGCAAGGCTCTTGCGCAGACTCGGGGCCGAGGTCCGCCTGCTCGACAGGAAGGCGGACGCGCTCACCGACGCGCAACAGGCGGAATTGCGCGCCGAGGGCATCGAGGTTGAACTTGGCGAGCATACGCCCGCCCAGTTTGCGGGCGCAGCCTGGGTCATCCCGAGTCCGGGGCTTCCCATTGTCGCCATCGAGCCGCTGGTGGAGGCCACCGTGGCCCCCGGGGCGAAAGCGCCGGAAATCCTCGCCGAGATGGAGCTTGCCTGGCGCTGCCTCGACGATGAGCCCGTCATCGCCGTCACCGGGACCAGCGGCAAGACCACCACGGCCTCGCTGGCCGCGGCCATGCTTCAGGCGCAGGGCTATACCGTCTTTCTCGGCGGCAATATCGGCACGCCGCTTTCGGAATATGTGCTCGGGGGGCGCAAGGCCGATGTGCTGGTGCTGGAAATTTCCAGTTTCCAGCTCCAGGGCTGCACCACCTTTTGCCCGCGCGCGGCCATCCTGCTGAATATTTCGCCCAACCACCTCGATTACCACAAGGACATGGACGAGTATGTGGAGGCCAAGTTCCGCCTCTTCCGCTGTCAGGACGAGGGCGACCTTGCCGTGCTCGGCGAAAGCGTGCGCGAGTTCGCCGCGGACTGGCCCGTGCGCGCCCGTAAGGTCTGGGTGGAGGAGGGCCCCTCGCGCTTTCCGCAAAGCGGCCTCATGGGGGCGCACAATGCCTTCAACGCCGAGGCCGCGTGGCAGGCCTGCCGTCTCTTCGGCGTGAGCGAGGCCAATGCCGCCCGCGCCGTGGCCGAATTCCGCCCGCTGCCGCACAGGCTCGAGCGCGTGGCCGAGCGGGGGGGCGTGCTCTTTGTCAATGATTCCAAGTGCACTACCGTGGCCGCGCTTGAAGTGGCGCTCCGCGCCTTTGACCGCCCGGTGCGGCTCCTCTGCGGGGGCAAGTTCAAGGGCGGGGACCTCGCGGCCCTTGTACCGCTCTTGCGGGAAAAGGTGGTGCAGGTGGGCCTGTTCGGCGCGAGCCGCGAAGAATTTGAGCGCGCCTGGGCCGGAGTCGTGCCCATGAGCTGGCATCCCACCCTTGCCGAGGCCGTGGCGGAACTGGCCGCCGCTGCCAGGCCCGGCGATGCCGTCCTGCTCGCCCCGGCGACTTCGAGTTTTGACCTCTACAAAAATTACATGGCCCGTGGTGACGATTTCAAGCGCATCGTGGGGGAACTGGCATGAAGAATGTTTTTGTGAAACCGTCGCCCGCGGCCGCTCCGGCCAAAAGCCCCGTCGCCAGGGCGGTGAACCATGCCGGGGATGCGGCCGGCCATTCCTCCTTTGACTGGTGGCTCTTCACCATCACCCTCGCCATCCTCGGCGTGGGGCTCGTCATGGTGCTTTCGGCGAGCGGCATCGTGGCCGAACAGGCCAATGGCGACAANTACCATTTCTTCAAGCGCCAGGTGCTGTTTGCGGCGCTGGGCGGCGTGGCCCTCTGGTGCGCGGCGCTCATGCCCNGGGACTGGCTCTANCGCCTCCAGTATCCGGCGCTCTTTTTCGCGCTTCTGCTCGTGCTCATCACGCTGTCGCCGCTGGCNCCCNCCATCAACGGCGCCAAGCGCTGGATNNGGCTCGGGCCCGTNTCCATCCAGCCCATGGAATTNGTGAAGATCGCGCTGGCGCTCTACCTCGCCTATTTCATGAGCACCAAGCAGCANCTCATCAAGACCTTCAGCNGNGGCGTNATCCCGCCCTTCGCCGTGACCGGGCTCTTCTGCTTCCTGCTGCTNCTCCAGCCGGATTTCGGCAGCGCCGTNGTGCTCGCGGGNATNCTCTTNTTCATGTGCGTGGCNGGCGGCACGCGCTTCATCTACATTTTCTTNTCCGTGGCGCTGGCCTGCGGCGGCGCCATGGCCCTCGCCATNGCCGAGCCCTACCGCCTGCGNNGNNTGCTGGCCTTTCTCGACCCCTTNCAGGANGCGCATAATACGGGCTACCAGCTCGTGCAGTCCCTNCTNGCCATCGGCTCGGGNAGCTTTTTCGGCGTGGGCGTGGGCGCGAGCCGCCAGAAGATGTTCTACCTGCCCGAGGCGCACAACGACTTCATCATGGCCGTGCTCGCCGAGGAAATGGGCTTTGTGGGCGTGACCATCGTCATGGCCCTGTTCGCCCTGCTGTTCTGGCGCTGCTACCGCATNATCATGGGCCAGNANGNGNTNCGCGACCGCTTNACGGCCTTCGGCATCACCACCATCCTCGTCATGGGCGCGGTCATGAACCTCGCCGTGGTCATGGGCGTGGCNCCNCCCAAGGGCGTGCCCATGCCGCTCATGAGCTACGGGGGCAGCAACCTTATCGCCACCATGCTTTGCGTGGGCCTTCTGCTCAACTTTTCACGCACGGCGGNCGCATGGACAAAATCCTCCTGACCACGGGGGGCACGGGCGGNCATATCTTNCCCGCCCTCGCCGTCGCCGAGGAGNTGCGCNGGCGTGANCCCCGCGCGCAGCTGCTCTTCGTGGGCTCGGAATACGGGCCCGAGGGGCGGCTCTGCGCCCGCGCGGGCATCGACTTTGCGGGCNTTCCNGTGCGGGGCTTTCTNGGNCGGGGNTTCNGGGCTCTCGGGGCNGCGGCGCGNATGNGNGTGGCCGTGGGCANNGCNCTCGCCCTNGTGCGNNGCTTCCGNCCNGACGCCGTGGCNGGCTTCGGNGGCTNNGCGGCCTTNGCGCCCNTGNTGGCNGCGCGGCTNTCCGGCGTGCCNNCGNTGCTTCACGAGCAGAACGCCGTGGCGGGCACGAGCAATCGGCTGCTGTCGCGCCTCGCGGCCANGGTGTGCNTTTCCCTNCCNGGGACGCANGGCTTTCCTGCGGAAAAATGCGTGCTCACGGGNAANCCCGTGCGCGCGGCCATCNNCCAGNCGGNAAAGCTGCGNGAGGNCGCTNCGGGCNGGGGCACGAAANGNCTNCTCGTGCTCGGCGGTTCGCAGGGNGCNCACAGCCTGAACGCNTTGATGCCCGGCCTGCTCGGGCGGCTCCGCGACGAAGGNGTGGAAATCCGGCACCAGTGCGGCGANAAGGACCTTGAGGCCACGCGGGCGGCCTATGNGGCGGCGGGCTATGCGCCCGAATGNGTGAGNGCCTTCATCGACGACATGGCCGAAGCCTANGCCTGGGCGGACNTGGCGCTNTGCCGGGCGGGCGCGAGCACCGTGGCCGAGCTNTGCGCCGCNGGGCTGCCNTCCGTCCTCGTGCCCTTTCCCGCGGCCATCCATGACCACCAGACGCGCAACGCNGAGGTGGTGGCGGCCGCCGGGGCNGGGCGNCTNGTGCAGGAGCGCGACTTNGCCCGCACGGACATGGNGGAACTTCTNGCGGNNCTGNTNCGNGATGCNGACGGGCTCGNGNNCATGGGCCGGGCCGCGCGAAAGCTGGCGCGCCCGGACGCCGCCGCGGCCGTGGCCGACGCGCTCGCGGCNGTNGCACGCTGAACGGCCGGGATTTTTCAGGGATGCTATTTGCTGGGGGAGACATGAAGAGCAAGGTCCGGCGTATCCACATGGTGGGCATCGGCGGCGCGGGCATGAGCGGCATNGCCGAGGTCCTGCTCAGCGAGGGNTACGGNATTTCCGGNTCGGACATGGCGGAATCCGCCGTGGTGCGCCACCTGCGCGGGCTCGGGGCCACGGTGGCNGTGGGCCATGCGGCGGAAAACGTGGGCAACGTGCAGGTGCTCGTCAAGTCCACGGCCATTGCCGAGGACAACCCGGAAGTGGTGGANGCCCGGCGGCGCAANATNGCGGTCATCCCNCGCGCGGAGATGCTNGCNGAGCTCATGCGNCTTCGGCAGGGCATCGCCATTGCGGGAACCCACGGCAAGACGACCACCACCTCGCTCACNGCCTCCATTTTCGATACNGCCGGGCTCGACCCCACGGTCATCATNGGCGGNCGNCTCAATGTCTACGGGGCCAACGCGCATCTCGGCCGCGGCGACTACCTCATCGCCGAGGCCGACGAGTCGGACGGTTCCTTCCTCTGCCTTTTGCCCATCATCAACGTCGTCACCAATGTGGACGACGACCACATGGACCACTACCAGAACCGCGACGCCCTGGATGAGGCCTTTGTGCGCTTCATGAACAAGGTGCCGTTTTACGGCATGAACATCGTCTGCGGCGACGACGCCGGGGTGCGCGCGCTTTTGCCGCGGGTGAAGCGGCCCGTGGCGACCTACGGCTTCGGCGAGGGCAACGACCTGCGCGCCGAGCCGCTGGAATGCGGCGCCAAGAGCCGCTTCGCCGTCTGGCATGGCACCCGCAGGCTCGGCGAGGCCACGGTGCCCCAGCCGGGGCGGCACAATATCCTCAACGCGCTGGCCGCCATCGGGGCGGCGCTCGCCGCGGACATCCCCTTTGAGGTGTGCGCCGAGGGGCTGGCGGGTTTTCGCGGCGTGGGGCGGCGCTTCGAGTTCAAGGGCGAGCGCGACGGCATCACCGTTGTGGACGATTACGGCCATCACCCGGCCGAGATCGCGGCCACTCTGCATACCGCGCGCGAGGTTTTTCCCGGCCGGCGCATCGTGGCGGCCTTCCAGCCGCACCGCTTCACCCGCACCCAGGCGCATTTCGGCGAGTTCTGCAAAGTTTTCGACCTCGCCGACGCCCTCCTGCTCACGGAAATTTACGCCGCCTCGGAAAAGCCCATCCCCGGCGTCTCGGGCCAGAGCCTCGCCGACGGCATAGGGCAGGTCTGCGCGACGCCCCTGCGCTACTGCCGCACGCTGGACGACCTGCTGGGCGCGCTGGGGGAGGAGCTCAAGCCCGGCGACGTGCTGCTCACCCTTGGCGCGGGCTCCATCACGCGCCTCGGGCCTGCGTGGCTTGAGGGAACGCCCCATGCGTGAGATCGCAGCCCCCAGCCTTGCGGAGCGCACCACCCTGCGCCTCGGCGGCCGGGCCATCGCCGAACTCGTGCTCGAGACCTTCGAGGACGCGCTGGCGCTGCCCGAGCACCTGAAGCGCCTCGGGGGCGAGCCGCTCTACATCGGGCGGGGCAGCAACCTCCTCGCCGGGGACGGGGAGCTTCCGCTGGTGCTGGTGCGCCCGCACTTCACCCAGGGGCCGGAAATCGTGGGCGAGGCGGGGGGCAAGATCCTCGTGCGCGCGGGAGCCGGGGTGCCCCTGCCGCGCCTGCTCCGCTTTTGCGCGGAACAGGGCCTTTCGGGCCTCGAAGGGCTCACGGGCATCCCCGGCAGCGTGGGCGGCGCCGTGGCCATGAATGCGGGCTCCTTCGGGGTGGAGACCTGCGCCCGGGTGGAGCGGCTGACCATCGCCGCGGGGGGGCAAATCCACGAGGTTGGTGCCCCGGCGCTTGGGGCATCCTACCGTAACCTTGCCATCGAGGATGCGAAAAGCGGAAAAATACGCGATTTTCTTGTGCTGGAAGCCATATTTGGCTTGACCTGCGCCCGAAAGGATGACATTGCTAAATCCATGCGTCTCAACTTTTTTGAGAAAAAGTCTAAACAGCCCGTCACCGCGTGGAGCGCGGGCTGCGCCTTCAGGAATCCGGCCCCCGGCGTCCCTGCCGGAAAGCTTTTGGAGCAGGCGGGTTTTCGCGGGCGCAGGCTGGGGGGCATGGCTTTTTCGCCCATGCACGCCAACTTTCTCGTGCATGAGGGCGGGGGGAGCGCAAAGGCTGCGCTGGCGCTCCTCGATGAGGCGCGGGAGGCCGTGCTCCGGCGCTTCGGCCACGAGCTTGAGCCGGAGGTCAGGATAGTGCCGTGCCCACTGCGTTGAGGCGCAGCGGCCGCAAGTCCCGCAATGTGTATTCCGCGCCCAGGGAGTCGCGCTTCGCGGGCCTTGGCCGGATGTTCTCCTCCCTGCGGCTGCCGGGGATGCGGCGCGGGGAGGGAAAGGCGGGCGGCACAGGCGCCGGGCTGGGCATCAACTGGCGTAACCTCTTGGTGGGCCTTCTGGTGCTCGCCGCCGCGGCCGTGACGCTTGCCGGGATATGCGCGGTGTCGCTCTGGCTGTACGGCAAGGCGCTGACCAGTGACTTTTTCGCCACCAAGCATGTGGACGTGGCGGGCAATGTGCGGCTTTCGCGCGAGATGGTGCTGCAATACGGCGGCATCGGCGAGGGGGACAACAGCCTGGCGGTGAGCATCGCCGACGTGGAGCGCAACCTGCGCGACACCCCGTGGGTGGAGGAGGCCTCGGTCAAGCGCCTCCTGCCGGACAGGTTCGTCATCAAGCTCAAGGAGCGGATGCCCTCGTTCTGGGTGCACAAGGACGGCGTGCTTTACTACGCCAATGAGCGCGGCGGCATCATCGCCCCGGTGGAGAGCAGGAATTTTCTTTCCCTGCCGACCCTGCGCATCGAGCCGGGGGCGGAGGACGCGACGCCCTATCTCGCGCGCCTGCTCAAGGACCTGCAGGCGGGGCGGCTGCCCATCGAGGCAGGGGCCATCGCGCAGGTGACGCTGAGCCCCTCGCGCGGGGTGGAGCTTTATCTGGAAGACCGGGAAATGCGCCTTGCCATCGCCACGGACGACTGGGAGGGCAACCTCGCCCGGCTTGGCATGGCCCTGGGGGACCTGGCGCGGCGGCACGAACTCGGCGGGGTGCGGGAAGCGCGCGCAGTGGATGGAAATGTCTGGGTTATCCGCAACCAGTCCGCGCGTCGCGGCGACATGCCGCAGGGCGGAGCCCCGGGCCAGTGAGGAGAGGGAAGATGAACAAATCCGCGCTCATCGTCGGCCTTGACATCGGAACGACGAAAATCTGCGCCGTGGTGGGCGAACTCACGGATACGGGCCAGGTGGACGTGGTGGGCATCGGCACCAGCGTCTCCACAGGCTTGCGGAAGGGCGTGGTGGTCAATATCGAGCAGACGGTCCAGTCCATCCGCAAGGCGGTGGAGGACGCGGAGCTCATGGCCGGCTGCCAGATCCATTCGGTCTATGTGGGCATTGCGGGCAGCCACATCATGGGCATCAACAGCCACGGCATCATCGCCGTCAAGGGTGGCGAGGTGACCCAGCGCGACGTGGACCGGGCGCTGGACGCCGCGCGCGCAGTGGCCATCCCGCTGGACAGGGAGGTCATCCACATCCTCCCGCAGGAATATATCGTGGACAGCCAGCGCGGCATCGCCGACCCGCTGGGCATGGCGGGCGTGCGCCTCGAGGTGGACGTGCACATCGTCACCGGGGCCGTTTCCTCGGCGCAGAACATCGTGCGCTCCTGCCACAGGAGCCAGCTTGAGGTGGCCGACATCGCGCTCGAGTCGCTGGCCTCGGCCAAGGCCGTCCTCACCGAGGAGGAGCGCGAGATCGGCGTGGCCCTCGTGGACCTCGGCGGCGGCACCACGGATATCGCCATCTTCGCCAATGACGCCATCAAGCACACGGCGGTGCTGGCGCTTGGCGGGCAGAACCTGTCCAACGACATTGCCTTCGGCCTGCGCACGCCCGTGGCCGCGGCGGAGAAGATCAAGGTCAAGTACGGCTGCGCCCTCACCGACCTGCTCGGCCCCGGCGATGAGTTCATCGAGGTGCCGAGCGTGGGCGGCCGCGAGCCGCAGCGCCTTTCGCGCCGCCTCCTGGCGGAGATATGCGAGCCGCGCATGGAGGAGATCCTCTACCTTGTGGACCAGTCGCTCGAGCGCTCGGGCTACAAGAAGCTCATCGGCGCGGGCGTGGTGCTCACCGGCGGCACGGCCCTCATGGACGGCTGCCAGGAGCTTGGCGAACAGATTTTCGGGCTGCCCACGCGCATCGGCTATCCGCGCAATGTGACCGGGCTCAAGGATGTGGTCAACAGCCCCAAGTTTTCCACGGCAGTGGGCCTTCTGCGCTACGGAGCGGAGCGGGAGCTCTCGGGCCAGAAGAAATTCAGCGTGCGCAACGAGACCGGCATTTTCGACGGCGTCCTCGCGCGCATGAAAAAATGGTTTTCGGACATTTCATAGGCGTCCGGCACAGGCAGGACGCCACAGGCGGGCACGCGGGCACAGCAACCAAGGAGAGGCAAGATGACCCAGTCCATCGTTGACGACATTGATACCGAAAAATTGGGCAACGCCGACATCAAGGTCATCGGCGTCGGCGGGGGCGGCGGCAACGCCGTGCGCCACATGATCGATTCCGGCCTGCGCGGCGTGCAGTTCGTCTGCGCCAATACGGATCTTCAGGCCCTCAACGCCAATGACAAGGCGCTCAAGGTGCAGCTTGGCGAAAAGCTCACCAAGGGCCTCGGCGCGGGCGCCAACCCGGCCATCGGGCGCGAGGCGGCGGTGGAAAGCGTCAGCGCCATCCGCGAGGCCATCGGCGACGCGGACATGGTGTTCGTGACCGCCGGCATGGGCGGCGGCACGGGCACGGGCGCGGCCCCGGTGGTGGCGCAGGCCGCCAAGGAACTTGGGGCACTCACCGTTGGCGTGGTCACCACGCCCTTCAGCTGGGAGGGCATCAAGCGCAAGCGCGCGGCCGAAGCCGGGCTTGAGGAATTCCGCAAGCATGTGGACTGCCTCATCACCATCCCCAATGACCGCCTGCGCACCGGCGCGCCCAAGATGTCCAAGGTGCCCTTCACCGAGATGCTGCACCGCGCCAATGACGTGCTCTATTACGCCGTCAAGGGCATTTCCGACATCATCGGCAGCGAGGGCCTCATCAACCTCGACTTTGCCGACGTGCGCACGACCATGAAGGAATCGGGCCCGGCGCTCATGGGCACGGGCATGGCCTCGGGCGAGAACCGCGCCCGCGAGGCGGCCCAGCGCGCCATCAACAGCCCCCTGCTGGACGATGTTTCGCTGGAGAACGCCAAGGCCATCCTCTACAACATCACCGCGCCCATGGACCTCTCCGGCGAGGAGATCGAGGAAATCGGCACCCTCATCGACGAAGCCGCGCCCGCGGAGGCCAATATCATCTTCGGCGTGGTGCTGGACGACACCATCGGTGACGAGCTGCACCTCACGGTCATCGCTACGGGCATCGAGCCAGCGCAGGCCCCGGCCGAACCCGCGGCCGCGCCGGAAGGCCAGGCCCGTGTGACGGATTTCAGCAAGCCCGGCCCCGGTGCCCTCTCCGCGTCCTCGCGCCAGCGCCCGCTCCAGCAGGGGAGCCTTGTGCGTCAGGAGGAAGCCCCGGCCGAGCAGCGCCCGGCGCGTCCCACCCGCCGGGAAGAAGTGGAGCGCTGGTACGCTGGACAGGACAACCGGCCGCCCTATGTGGTCAAGCGTGAGGCCCAGGGCCAGCAGCGCCGCCGGCCGCATCGCCCCGGCGCCGATGACTTCATCTATGATGAGGATGATTTCGAGATTCCCACCTTCATCAGGACCCAGCCCAACTAGCCGGGGCCGGATGAAAGCCTGAGAGCAACGCGGCCCCCGCGCCGCACGCCATACCTTTTCAGGGCTTGCCTCTTCGGCCCTGAAATGCCCGCCGGGAGCCCCATTGGGGGGCTCCCAGTGCGGGGCATCCCGAAGGAGGGGGAGAAATGTCCTATTTCGGCCCCAGACAGGCGCAAACCACGCTTCCGTGCCCCTCGTGCGGGGCGCCCCTCACCATCGAGCGCTCCTGCCGCGAAGTGCGGATGCGCTGCCCCGGCTGCGGCAAGAGCTTTCCGCTCAAGGACTTCATCGGCAACGCCGACGAGGCCATGGAGCAGTTCCTCGAAAACGTCTATTGCGACCGCATCTAGCGGCCGCAGTTCCGAGCCCCGACTCCGGCCTTTCCCGCACGGCCGCCCCGGATGGGCCGGATGCCCCGGATTTTCCGGGCGCTCGGGCCTTTGTCGTTGTGGCTTCACAGGGGCTCATTTTCTTTCCCCTCCCCTGCGCTTTTCCCAGGTTTTGCATAGATTTTGCATTTCTGCGTTGCAGCAAAACCCGGGGAAAAAATGTCGCTGGTCGTCAATCACAACCTCATGGCGGGCAATGTGGCCCGCTCGCTCAACGCCCATTACGGGCGTCTTGCGCAGTCCACCCAGCGGCTCTCCACAGGGATGCGCATCAACAGCGCGGCCGACGACGCCGCCGGGCTTGCCATCAGGGAATTGCAGCGCGCCGACATTGCGGCCATGATGCAGGGTTCGCGCAACGCCAATGACGCCATTTCCCTCATCCAGACCGCGGACGGCGCGCTGGGAATCATCGATGAAAAGCTCGTGCGCCTGAAGGAGCTCGCCGAGCAGGCGGCCACGGGCACCTATGATTCCACCCAGCGGCTGATGATCGAGTCCGAATACCAGCAGATGGCGTCCGAAATCACGCGCATCGCCAACGCCACGGATTTCAACGGCGTCAAGCTCCTGGACGGCACCCTCTCCGGCGCGCATGACGGCTCCGGCATCACCTCCACCGGGAGGCTCAAGATACATTTCGGCTCCGGCAACGACAGCGCCGAGGATTATTACTACATCCAGATCGGCGACTGCACGGCCGCGGCGCTCGGCGTGGGCAACCAGGCCATAACGGTGCGCCCGAGGACGAAAACGGTCGTTATATCAGCCGCCGGGGAGGAACTGACGCCGACACAGGGCTATGTCACCCTCGACGGCAAGCCCTTCACCCCGAAGATCAGCACCGATGACATCCATCCCGTATACAGGGTGCCGGATGGTGGAGGCTACGCCCTGGTCAGCCAGCATCCGGCCCCCGACCAGTACGCATATATCGAGGGTGGCGCGCAGTACCTCGGGAACGGTCCGTATGAGGCCCATCTCGTCAACTATCAGGGGAAGATGGTCCCCGCCTATGCCGACGAGGCCGGGAACCATCCGCTGGAGCTTGTGGTGGTGGGCGACATATATACGGACGCCCAGGGCAACAGGTACGGCGCTGCCGATGTCATCACCAAGGAGGTTGAGATCGGCGGCACGGAAACCGTCCGTGCCGACGCCTATACCGTCTCCACGCAGGAGGCCGCGCAAAGGGCGCTCGCCGGCATCAACGAGGCCATCGTCTCCAAGGACAAGATACGCGCGCACCTCGGCGCCATCCAGAACCGGCTGGAAAACACCATCACCAATCTCGCCACCCAGGCGGAAAACCTTCAGGCAGCCGAGTCCCGCATCTCCGATGTGGATGTGGCCACGGAAATGACCGAGTTCGTGCGCAACCAGATCCTCACCCAGTCCGCCGTTGCCATGCTCTCGCAGGCCAATTCCCTGCCGCAGATGGCCATGCAGCTCATCGGCGGCTAGCCGGGGCG
The DNA here is from genome assembly GCA_014804965.1 of Desulfovibrio sp. Classification (GTDB taxonomy): domain Bacteria; phylum Desulfobacterota; class Desulfovibrionia; order Desulfovibrionales; family Desulfovibrionaceae; genus Desulfovibrio. The sequence continues at coordinate 16,690 of JAAUYU010000010.1, read as the reverse complement.
CGGCGGGGCCTCAGGGCGCGTCAAAGCGGTCAAAGCTGAGGGTGAGCCCGGCGCGGCCCTGCGTGGCCGAGCGCAGGAAAGTGGAAAAACCGAAGAGCCGCCGCAGGGGGGCCGTGCCGCGCAAAAGCTTGCGGCCCGACTGGTCCTCCACATCCTCCACCTTGCCCGACGCCGTGGTGAAAAGCCCGATGGCCGCGCCCAGGAATTCCTCGGGCACGGTGATTTCCGTCTTCATGATGGGCTCAAGCGTGAGCGGCCGCGCCTCCGTGAGCGCCTCGCGCAGCGCCTGCGCCGCCGCCATGCGGCAGCCGGGCACGGTGGTCAGCCCTTCCGTGCGCTCAACGCCGGTGATGACCACCTCCACATCCACCACGGGCCAGCCGGTGGCGACGCCGCTTTGCAGGCCGTCGCGCACGCCTTCCAGCGCCGCCTCCAGAAAGGCCGCGGGCAGCAGCTTGCGCGCCTCGCGCTCATCCTTCGGCAGGAAGTCACCCACAAGGACGAGATTGCCCGCATCCCGCGGGCGCGGGGAAACGCGCAGGGCCACGTCGCCCTGCTGGCGCTCCTTGCCGAATTCCCGGTCAAAGATTGCATGGGCGCAGCCCTCGCGGCTCACTGTCTCGCGCAGCACGGCCTGCGGCTGCCCGGCGCGCGGACTGATGCCGTACTCGCGCCGGATGCGCTCCTGCAATACGTCAAGATGGAGCTCGCCCATGCCGGAGACCATGCGCATCCCCGAATCCTCGTCCAGGCTGAAGGTGAGGGTGGGGTCCTCCTCGGCAAAGCGGGCGAGGGCTTCGTCAAGGGTCTTGCCCTCGTCGGCGTTGCGCGGTTCAAGGGCCAAGGTGATGACCGGCGGCTGCGCGGCTATGGCCTCCAGCCGCGCATCGAGGCCGCGGCCGCAGCAGGTGTCGCCCGTGTGCGCCGAGCGCAGGCCCACGAGGGCGGCAATGTCGCCCGTGCCCACGCTTTCCAGCTGCTCGCGCCTGTCCGCATGGAGGCGGAAGATGCGGCCTACGCGCTCGGCCTGCTCGGTGGCCGCGCCGTCAGGGGACGTGCCAAGCACGCGCACGGTCTCCCCCTCGCGCAGGCTCCCCGCATAGACGCGGGCAAAGGCGAGCTTGCGGCCGTTCTCCACCAGCACCTTGAAAACCAGCGCGGCCAGCGGGGCCTCCGGGTCCGGCTCGATACGCACCTCCTCCCCCTCCGGGGTCTCGGCCAGAGGCGGCGGCACCTCCAGCGGCGAGGGCAGATAGTCGCGCACACCGTCAAGCAGGGGTTGCACGCCCATGTTGCGCAATGCCGAGCCGCAAAAGACCGGCACCAGCGCGCGCGCCAGCGTGGCGCGGCGGAGGGCAGCGCGGATGTCGGCCTCAGCTGGGGCGCCTTCGAGCCAGAGCTCGAGAAAGGCGTCGTCCGCCTCGGCGAGGCGCTCCAGCAACTGCTCGCGCCACGGCGCGGCCACGGCGGCCTCCTCGGGGGTCCACGAGGCGCGCGTCACGGTGCTCCCCTGGTCGTCGGGGCTGAAGGTCACGGTCTCGCCGCTGACAAGGTCCAGCACGCCGGAAAAGGCCTCCCCCTGGCCGAGGGGGGCCGTGACGGCAACGGCATTGGCCTTGAGGCGGCCGCGCATGGCCTCGAGCACGGCGGCAAAGTCCGCGCCGAGGCGGTCCAGCTTGTTGACAAAGGCGATTTTCGGCACGCCGAACTGCTCCGACTGCCGCCACACCGTCTCGGACTGTGGCTCTACCCCGCCCACGGCGCAAAACACGCCCACCGCCCCGTCGAGCACGCGCAGGCTGCGCTCCACCTCGATGGTGAAGTCCACATGGCCGGGCGTGTCGATGATGTTGAGCGTGGCGGCGCCCCAGGTGCAGGTGGTGCAGGCCGAGGCGATGGTGATGCCGCGCTCCTGCTCCTCGGGGAGGTAGTCCATGGTGGCCGAACCGTCATGCACTTCGCCCATGCGGTGGATCTTGCGGCTGTAAAAGAGCATCCGCTCGGTGAGCGTGGTCTTGCCCGCGTCGATATGGGCGATGATGCCCAGATTGCGGATGCGCCGGATGGCGCGAAGGGCCGGGCTGTCGGGATTTTTGGGGGAAGCGGGGCGCGTGTCTGCGGCTGGGGGCATGGCGGGGCCTCCGTTGCGCCGTGGCGCGGTTCAGGATGCGTCGGGGGCGGAATCCCGGTACGGCCAGGGGGCGAAGGCCAACCGGGAAACGGTGAAAAATTCCGGCGTCAGGCCCGGATGCAGCCAGAAGCCTTCGCAGCCGGGGGCGAGCGTCAGGGGTGCATCCGGCGCGGGCGTGAGTTCCACGCCAGCCGGGCGATAAACGGCATCGGCTAGGCCGGATGCCGCCAGCGCGGCCTCAAGGGCACGTTTTCCGCCGTGGGCGAAGGCGAGGACCTCACGGTCGATGTCGGCGTCCTCCTCCACACGCAGGCGCGGGGGGCGGCGTTCCTCATAACAGGGAATATGCCAGGCGCGGACGGCCTGCGCCATGTCGTCCAGATTCCCACTATGGAGAAGGACAATGCGGCCGGCGGGGCCGGGGTGGGCGGCAAGCTCATGGAGGAGGGCGGGCACGCGGTCCGCAGCAGGAGAAAAAATATCCTCCACGCCGCTGAGTTCGAGGCTGACAAGGGCTGCCTGCTGCGGGGCCTCCCCGGGGCAGAGGGCAGCCACATGGGGCACGCCCGCAAGCCTCGCTGCGGCGCAGGCGGCCGTGAGCCTGGCCGCGGCCGCATAGGCCGGGGAAAGGATGATAAGCGCCCAGGGCGCGGGAGCGCGCGAAGATGCGCACTGAAAGCCGAGGCGGGCGCTTGTTTCCGCCTCGTCCCGGCACGATGCGCTTTCGCCGAAATGAAAATGGGCCAGCGCCAGCCCGGTCTTGAGGGCCGCTCGGAAGCGCGGAGGCGTGGCCTCGTAGGCGGCCGCCACACGGCCGTCCGCCACGCGGGCCGCCTCGAGCCATGCGGGCCACGGCGGCGGCACAAAGGCCGCAGCGTCGTCGTGCCCTGCGGGAGGCATCAGTCGGGCGCCTTTCGGGTGGCCGCCTCGAGCCAGCGGCGCATATCCTCGAGCTGGCGCTCCACGGAGCGGGGGCCCGTGCCGCCCGGCGTTTCGCGGCGTTCCACAGCGGCGGCGCACTGGAGCACCTTGTAGACATCCTCGCCGATACGCGGCGAAAGCGCCTGAAGTTCGGGCAGGGTAAGGTCCTCGAGGCCCTTGTTTTCGCGCTCGGCAGCGGCCACGGCCTCGCCGGTGACGTGGTGTGCCTCCCGGAAGGGCAGGCCCTGCGCCACAAGATAGTCGGCCAGTTCCGTGGCGTTGAGGAAGCCCGCAGAACAGGCCTCGCGCATCCGCTCCGTGCGGAAGGCGAGCTCGCCCAGCATGGCGGCCATGATGGAGAGGGAGGCCGACACCGTGGTGTTGGCGTCGAGGAAGCTTTCCTTGTCTTCCTGCATGTCGCGGTTATAGGCCAGCGGCAGGCCCTTCATGACGGTGAAAAGGCCCATGAGCGCGCCATAGACGCGGCCCGTCTTGCCGCGCATGAGCTCCGCCACGTCCGGGTTCTTTTTTTGCGGCATGATGGACGAGCCCGTGGAAAAGGCGTCCGGCAGGCGCACGAAGCCGAAGGCCGGGTTGGCCCAGAGCACGATCTCCTCACAGAGGCGCGAAAGGTGCATCATGATGGTGGCGGCGTCAAAAAGCGCCTCCAGCACGAAGTCCCGGTCCGAAACCGCGTCCATGGAATTGGCGAGGATGCCCGCAAAGCCCACCTCATCCGCCACGGCTTGCGGGTCCAGCGGATAAGTGGTCCCGGCCAGCGCCGCGGCCCCCAGCGGGGAGACACGCACGCGCGAAAGCGTGTCCTCAAGGCGTCCGGCGTCGCGCCGGAACATCCACGCATAGGCCAGCAGATGCTGGGCGAGGCTCACGGGCTGCGCGGGCTGAAGATGCGTGTAGCCGGGGAGGATGTCCCCCCGGTGGTCGTCGGCGCAGCGCGTAAGCGCCCCGCAGAGAGCCACGAGGCCCTTGTGCCAGTCCTCCAGCGCGTCCGCCACGAAAAGGCGGAAGGTCAGGGCCACCTGGTCGTTGCGGCTCCTGCCCGTGTGGAGTTTCTTGCCCGCATCGCCGATGAGTTCCGTGAGCCGGGCCTCGATGTTCATGTGCACATCTTCCAGCGCGGGCTGCCACTCGAAGGCGCCGGAACGGATCTCATCGGCCACCTTGTCCAGCCCCTCGATGATGCAGTCGGCCTCGTCGGCGGTGATGACGCCCTGCCGCCCCAGCATCCGGGCATGGGCCTTGGAGGCGCGGATATCCTGCTCCCAGAGGGCGCGGTCATAGTGCTGCGAATCCGTATAGGCCGCCACGGCTTCGGCGGGCCCGGCGCTGAAGCGGCCGCCCCAGGTGCTGTTGGTGTGCGCTGCCATCCGTTCCCCCTATTTGCCCGCGCGGTCGCGCACGGCCGCGAAAAGGCCGAGGCGCAGCCCGTTGAGGCGGATGAAGCCCGCCGCGTCCTTGTGGTCGTAATTGCCGCCCTCGAAGGTGGCGAGGTCCTCGGAGAACAGCGAGGTGGGCGAGGTGCGGGCCAGCGGCCACACGCCGCCCTTGTAGAGCTTGGCGCGTACAGTGCCCGTGACGTTTTCCTGCGACTTGTCGAAAAAGGCCTGCATGGCATCGCGCTCGGGCGAGAACCAGTAGCCATTGTAGACGGCGTGGGAATAGGGCACGGCCAGCATGTCGCGGATGGCGAGCATCTCGCGGTCCATGCAGATGCCCTCGAGGTCGCGGTGCAGGGCGAAGAGCAGGGTGCCCGCCGGGTTTTCATAGACGCCGCGGCACTTCATGCCCACATAGCGGTTTTCCACCATGTCGTCGCGGCCGATGCCGTTCCTGCCGGCCATTTCCGCGAGCGTGCGGATGATTTCGTAGGGCGCGAGCCGCTCGCCGTTGACCGAGACCGGGTTGCCGCGCTCGAAGCCGACCTCGATGATTTCCGGCGTGTCCGGCGCAAGCTCCACGGGCACGCAGCGCTCGTGGCAGGATTCGTGCGGGGCGTTGCCGGGGTCCTCCAGCTCGCTGCCCTCAAAGCTCGTGTGGAGCATGTTGGCGTCCATGCTGTAGCGCTTGGCCCCCTTGGAAATGGGGATGCCGTGCTTTTCGGCGAAGGCGTTGAGGGCAGTGCGCGACATGAGGTCCCACTCGCGCCAGGGCGCGATGACCCGGATATCCGGCGCGAGGGCCTTGGCGGCGAACTCGAAGCGGACCTGGTCATTGCCCTTGCCCGTGGCGCCGTGGGCGATGGCGTCCGCGCCCTCGGCGCGGGCCACCTCGATGAGCGCCTTGGTGATGCAGGGCCGGGCAATGGAGGTGCCAAGCATATAGCGGTTTTCATAGCGCGCGGCCGCGCGGTTCATGGGGAAAATGAAATCCCGCGCGAGCTCCTCGCGCAGGTCGAGCACATAGGCCTTGGACGCGCCCGTGCGCAGGGCCTTTTCCTCCACGCCCGCCAGGTCTTCGGGCTGGCCGAGGTCCGCGGTGACGGTGATGACCTCGCAGCCATAGGTGACGATGAGCCATTTGAGGATGACGGAGGTATCGAGGCCCCCGGAATAGGCAAGAACGACTTTTTTGATGTCAGGCATGGTGCACTCCCTTTGCGTTGGCCCAAGAGTATCCTCCAAATCCCGCCGTGGCGCAAGCCCGGCTGTGGGCGAGGCGAAGGCAGGGGCAGCTTGAGATGGGCCCGGAAGTGGGATAGTGATGGAGGATGGCCCGGGAACAGCGCCGCCCTGTGGCCGCAAGCCGCGGGTGCCCGGCATTCCGTGCCCTGTTTCGACTCTTTTCCTCAGGAGGAGTTATGACCTATTCCCAAGCTATCAACGAGGCCCCGGTCGTCCTGGTGGAGTTTTTTGCAACCTGGTGCCCCCATTGCCAGAAGATGATGCCCATCGTGGACCAGGTGAGGGCGGCCCTCGGAGACGCAACGCCCGTCATCCAGCTCGACATCGACCAGAACAGCGCCACGGCGCAGGAAAACGGGGTGAGCGGCGTACCCACCTTCATCATTTACCGGAAAGGGCAGGAAATGTGGCGCTATAGCGGCGAAATCGACGGCAACGAGCTTCTGGCAAAGGTGCGGTCCTACAAGTAGGGTGCGCGGGTCGCGCCGCTGGGGCGCCTTTGCCCTTTCTTTCACCGGGAATACTTCGCACCGGGAACCGTGCCGCCCATCAGGGCAGTGGGGCAGCCCCCGTGCGTATCTGCAGGATGAAGCCCGCCAGGCTCAGGGCCTTGCGGGCTTCGTCCTCTTCTATCGACAGGAAGGACGCCGTTTTTTGGCTTTGGAAAAAAGCTGCATACCTCATGGGCATGGCGGCAAAGAATACAGCTGCCAGGTCCTACAACGAGATTTTTGCCTTTCTGTTCACCATGGCCTCCAGTTCCTCATCGGAACAGCTCGCAAGGACCTGATCTATATCATCGAGAACATGTTGCTTCTGGAGCGGGTCGCCCACCTCAAAGCGGTAATTGAGCGGATTGAGGTAATGGATGCCGTCATAAAATGTGTCGATGTTCAATTCCGCGAGGAAGGTCCGCAGTTCCTCGATCATTTCCCTCTCTGAGGGCATGGCGAATTCCCCGGTTTTCACCATTTCTGCGATGGGGGCCCTGGCGAAGGGCGTGATGGCCGTGGAGGTTATCATCCGGGGATGCACCTGGTTGAACATGGCCGCTGTCGCCTTGGCGCTTTGCTGTCCCTTGCCCCTGCCCGCCATCCCGAGAATATAAAAAGTCGTGTAGGTGAACCCCGCCTTGTCAAGCCTTTTCAGTTGCTCAACAGTCTCCTGCTCTGTCTGCCCCTTGTTCATGAGCGCAAGGGCCTCATCGTTGCCGTTTTCCGTGCCGATATAGAGATGGCTCAGCCCCAGTCGGCACAGTTCCGCCAGCTCCGCGTCGGATTTTTTTGCGATGTCGCCTATCCTGCTTTGGAGGCTGATGCGCGAAAAATGGGGAAAGTGCCTGCGAAGCACGGCGATATACTGCTTTAATTTCCATGTGGGGAGCGCAAAAGGATTTGCCCCCGTCAGGTATATGGGAGTGGTGGAGGGGAAATACGGCTTCATGGCGATAGCCGCTTTTTCCATCTCCTCCGGTTTGACAGCCATGAACAGGTAGCCACGGGATGTATAGCAAAAATTGCATTTCCCGTAGGTACAGCCCTGGGTCGCCTGAAGGATGAGGGACCGTATTTCTTGGGGCGCCCGCATGGGGGGTTCGGTAAATTTCATGCGCTTTTCCTGTGCGTCGGGTCGCATGGCTTCATCGCGGCCCGCCAAAGCCTTGTTAAACCAGCCATGACCGCCTCTTGCCGGAGTGTCTGGGTATGCTCAGGGCCCGGACATGGGGGCATCCCCGGAGGGCGCGGCGGTCATGGCTGCTTCAGGTTCCTGCACCTTATTCCATGGGGTTCAGGATGCCTGCCTGCATGGTGAGGTCGGTAAAATTTGTGATGTCGTCCATCAGTTCCTGGGTACCCGGTGCGGCAAAGGCCGCGTCCTTGGCCGCCTTGTCGCGGAAAACGCACTGGCTGATGCAGATGGTGCCCCTGGCGGCGTTTTCAATACCCGGAAAAAAGGGGCGGATGTCGAGCAGGCCAAAGGGCTCCCACACGCGGCGCACATGCGGGATATGGTTTTTGCAATAATATTCGCGGTCAAAACGATCCTGTGCCGTTCCGTCATAACTGATGATCACCTTAAATGCCATCTGCTTCTCCTTTGTGTTTCGGTTCATCGCCTGCGCAATGAACAGCCGTTGTGTCTGGAGCAAAAAGCCGATTCCTCAAGCGGTACGCCAAGATCGCGCATGGCATCTGCCAGACGCGCGGCCACCGTTTCATAGTGCACGAAACCGCGGGAAACCGCGTCATACCTGTCGCCGCGCACGAGAAGCACGCTGGGGTAGGCGGTGATCTCGCCCATCAGCTCCGCCGCCATTTCAAGATTCCTTTCTGTCGCGGCGAGCGCCGCGGGCTCGTCCAGCGCCGAGGCGAAGCTGGCCGGGTCAATCTTCCAGCGCCGGGCGATTTCGGCAAGCGCCTCGTCCGTGAACATGTCCCGGCCCTGTCCGTAAAACAGCTCCTCCAGCTCAAAAAGCTGCTCAAGCTCATGGCCGGGAGCCATTTTTTTCAGCACGGCCAGGATTTCATCCGCGCCGGGGGAATAGAGGCGCACGTCCCGGCCAGTTTCGACAGCGTTGATGGCCCCGGCCAGCGAGCGTCCCGAAGCGTGCTCGACCTCGTGCCAGAAATCCACCAGTCCGGGTGACTGCGCGGCGTCCTCTGCAAGCGTCATGGGTCGCGATATGAGGTTGCCCCCGAGAACACGCACGGGAATGTCGGGATTTTCTCCGGCCAGCTTTTTCATCACCGGCGCGAAGGCATAGCACCAGGGGCAAAATACATCCGCGATATAGATAAAATAGGTGGAATCCATTGGTCCGGCTCCGTCATGCTGTCACAGCGTTTTTGCAAATTCGTATATCTGTTGCGGATAGGCGGTCCGCATCACTTCGTTTTCCGCGTTCACGCCCCCGGCCAGCAGGATGCCCCTGTCGGTCCAGCGCAGATAGGCGAGCATGTTCCTGTAGCTTTCCACGATGCCGGAAGCCTTGCCAAGGTCCGTCGTCCAGAAGGTGGCGGCGAGGGCGGCCAGTTTTCCGCCCATGATGCGCTGGTCAATGGCGTAAAAACGGTCAATGACGGAACGTATTTGTGAGGACATGCCGAAATAGTACATGGGGGTGGCAAAGAACACCATGTCCGCCTCGATGAGCGGCTCCCGCAAGGACGTGAAATCATCGTCAAAGACGCACGGGCCGTTCATGTGGCAATGGTCGCAGCCGATACAGCCGTGGATATTCTTGTGCGCGGCGTTGAACCGGAAAATGGCGTGTCCCGCTTCTTCCGCGCCCTTCTGGAAATGGTCCGCCAGGATTCCCGAATTGCTGCCGGGCCTGTGGCTTCCTGTTATGATAACGATTCTCATTTACCGCCTCCTATGGCTGAATGCACATCTGGATACAGGTATCCCCCATTTGCGGCGAAGAATCAACCAGTTACTTTTAAGTAAGCGGGAAGCCATGAGATTGACATGTGCCCTTCATTTCCCTATATACTTGAATCCTCTACCTCAAGGAGAATTTGCACAATGGAAGAAAAGGACAAGAGATTTGCGGAGCTTGATGCAAGCGGCATCACGGCCGACTGCCTCGTGGAGAGTTCCTGTGGCTGGGATGGATCGCCACTTCCTGACTACCCGGAAGGAAAGCCGCTGCTCTCCATCTACAGGTATGTTTTTCCCCCTCACACCGTAACTGCGGATCACTTCCACAAGATAATCAACTGCGGCGTGGTCACGAGCGGCCAGCTCACTCTTGTGTGCAAAAATGGCAAGGAAAAGACCGTCCATGCCGGGGAGGCGGTCATCGAGATAGACGGCGAAGTCCATCATGGGGAGAACCGTGGCGACGCGCCTGCTGAAGTGATCATGTTCTATGCAGGCGACGGCAGGACTCCCTTTTCCTTTCCGGCGTAGCACGCCTTCCCCTTATTTCAGGAAAAATGACAGATGAAAGCGAAGAAGGATTTGCCGGAATGTCCGGTGGCCACAACGGTGGGCCTCATCGGCAACAAATGGAAACTGCTCATTTTGCGGGATGTACTGAGAGGACCCAAAAGATTCGGTGAACTGCTGAAAAGCCTGGACGGCATCAATCCGAAGGTTCTGACGGAAAACCTGAAGCAGATGGTGGCGGATGGCCTCCTCACCAGGACGGTCTATGAGGAGACGCCGCTGTGCGTTGAATACCGGCTGAGCGAGCTGGGCGAGACCATGCGCCCCATCATAGGCCAGCTGGAGCAATGGGGCCTGCGCTACAAGGCCATGTTTGAATAAGGGCCCGGCGCGGGCAGCCACGCTGTTTTGAGAGGGAGCTTCCATGCACTATACCGGACAGGTTTACAGGCCGCCGATGGAAAGCGACACGCCACTGCTGGAAATAACCTGCGGCTGCTCGCACAATCGCTGCGCCTTCTGCACCATGTATGACCGGACGCCCTTCCGCACATCGAAACTTGAGGACATCAAGGCTGACCTTGTGGAAATGCGCAATACCCTGGGTGAGGATGTGCGGCGCATATTTTTGCTCAATGGCGATCCTTTCGCGCTTTCCGCGAACAGGCTGCTGAAGATTTCAGACCTTGTGCGCAGCCACTTTCCCGCCATTGAAACGCTCACCTGTTACGCCTCCATCAATGACCTCTTCAACAAGAGCGACTATGAACTGCAAGAGCTGCGCGAGGCGGGCTATAACGATCTGTATATGGGGCTTGAATCCGGGTGGGGACCGGCAGTGGCGCTCATGCGCAAGGGCTTCACCATTGATGATGCCTGGAAGCACCTCGAGCGCATAACGAATGCGGGCTTTCGCTATGCCGCCCTCCTGATGATGGGTGTAGGCGGAAAGGGCAACAGCAAGGTCAATGTGGAAGAGACGGCGAAATTGCTGAACCGCTTCAAGCCCTTCACCATCGCAGCCGTGGCCACGGCTGTTTCACCTGGAAGCGCCCTTGCCGGTATGCGCGATGCCGGGGAATATGTGGAGCTTACCGAAGGTGAGATGCTGGAAGAAGAGATTATGCTTCTCAAGGCACTGGACATGGATGCCGATTGTTTCTTTTTCGGCAGTCATCCCTACAATGCTGTTCCGGTAAGCGGCGTCTTTGCCGAAAAGGAAAAGATGATTGACTATCTTGAAACGAAACGGCGCCAACTTCCCCCGGCCTTTTTGAAAAGCACCATGCAGCGCGGCCAGCTCTGAGTATTGCGGGCCGCTCAACAAGGTCGGTCTGCCCCAATTATATGCTTGTTCCCAACAGGTTCCGGGGAGGTGCAGTCGTGGACCAAGTGTTGTTTCCGCGTGACAGGCAAGTCGTCCTCCTCACCTTTTACCAAGGAGTTTCTCATGGCTCTCCAAAATCTTGTGCAATGGTCGGGAATTTCAGGCAGCGCCGTGCTCGCGGGCGGTGTCGCCGCTTCGTGCGGGACCAGTGACACGCCCGAGAAGAAGCCCGCCGCGTGCGGGAGTTCCTGCGGCGCTCCCGACAAGCCGGAGAAGAAGCCCGCTGCCTGCGGCTCGGCCTGCGGCGCGCCGGACAAGCCGGCCGAAAAGCCCGCATCGTGCGGCGCAGGCGGCCAATAATCCCGCGTGCGGCGCTTTCCCGGGCCAAGGGCTTTCCCCTGCGCTCATCTTGGGAAAGCGCCGCTTCCTCCGCTTCATGGGAGTTGCTGCCATGCGGCCTTCATTTTCCTTCCAGTGGCACATTACCGATGAATGTGACCAGCGTTGCAAGCATTGCTACATTTACGCGGGCGCTTCCCTGAAAGAGGCCAGGCGCATGGCGTGGCGCTCCATGGGCGAGGTCGTGGAAAAGTGTTTGCGCATGGCCGACACTTTCGGGCGCGTCCCGTATTTTTATCTGACAGGGGGCGACCCCCTCCTGCATCCGCACTTCTGGGATTTGGCGGAACATCTCAAAAACCGGAAAATTGCCTTTGCCATTCTGGGCAATCCTTTTCATCTGGATGATGCCGTCTGTGCCCGGTTAAAAGAGTGTGGCTGTCAAAAATACCAGCTCTCCCTCGATGGATTGCAGGCCACCCATGACTTTATCCGCAAACCCGGATCGTTTGCGTGCACGCTTGACAAGATTCCCAGCCTCAGGAAAGCGGGCATAACTTCTGTCATCATGACCACAGTTTCCGGGCTGAACCTGGATGAGGTCCCGCAACTAATCGATGTGGTCGTGGCGCATGGGGTGGATGTGTATTCTTTCGCCCGTTTTTGCCCGGAAAACGGGCCGCTCGAGATTTCCCCCTTAAAATACAGGCAGTTTCTGAAAATCTGTAGTGAGAAATTCAAAGCCTATGAAAATTCCGGATGTGCCACGTATTTTAATAAAAAAGACCATCTATGGAAATTATATGAATATGAAACTGGCGAATTCACGATTCCCGATGCCTTAGAGCCGGGCCTCATCTATGATGGCTGCAATTGCGGAAATTGCCACTTGACCATCCTGCCCGACGGGGAGGTGCTCGCATGCAGGCGCGTGAGGAAGAGCGTGGTGGGGAATGTGCTTCGGCACGACCTCGCGCAGTTGTGGCTGAATGAGATGGAAAAGTACCGGGAATATACTGAATTCAAGAAATGCGGAAAGTGTGAACTGCTGCCTTGGTGCAGGGGTTGCCCCGCCGTTGCCGGTGCTGGAAACGGAGACTTTTATGCCGCGGACCCTCAATGCTGGAAGGAGGTAGCCTGATGGACTTGCTCGCGCTCATAAAGCACCGTCGTTCCATTCGCAAGTATGAACCGGCGCAGATTGCTCTGGCGGACCTGGAAAAAGTCGTGGAGGCCGGGCTCTACGCCCCCAATGCCGGTGGCAGGCAAAGCCCCTACGTTGTTGCCGTTCACGATGCCGGGCTCGCGGCGCGCATCGGTCGCATGAATGTGGCGACATTTGAACGAAAAAACCTTGCGGGAAGATTCGTCTCCAGAGAGCAGCCCAGCATCATTGATGACCCGGATATCAAGAATGCCTTTTATGATGCGCCCAGTGTCTGCGCCATCTTTGCGGCCGACAGTTTTGTCTACGGCATACCCGATGCCTATTGCTGTGCGGAAAACATGGTCCTGATGGCAAGCGCCCTTGGGCTTGCCTCCTGCATCGTCGCCCGTGGCAGGGCAACCTTCGCGAGCCCGGAGGGACAGGCCCTCGCGAGCGGGTGGGGCGTGCCCGACGGCTATTCCGGCTGCTGTTTTGTGCTGCTGGGCTATTGCCGGGGCGAATATCCGCACGAAAAGCCGAGGAGGCCGGGCCGCTTTACTATCATTGAATAAACGCCGGCCGTGCCCTTGGGGGCGCGTGTCCGCCGAAGCCGCGCGGGCGCCCAGAGCGCGAAAAGCATGGCCGCGCCCGAAAAAGCAGCGCACCGCCACATAGTTGAGCGGGTCCATGCCATAGGTCATGAGGGCGAAACGGCAAAGGATGGCGTTCAGCGAGAAGCAGAAAAAGCAGAACAGCGTCAGCAGCTCGATGGGGATGCCACCGCTCCCCCGGTTCCACAAGCCTGCTCCGGCGATGAAGTACGGGCTTCCCCGATGGCGCCGGGTTGCCCGGCTAGCGCCGTCCGGTCAGGTCCCGCTGCCTGCGCGTCCTCCGCTAGTTGTTGCTGCCGATGTTGGAGAGCAGGTCGCGCAGGTCCTGCGCGCTGGAGGAATACTTCTTTTCCCTGCTCTTTTCGGAGCGCTGAAAATCGGCCATGAGCCGCGTGAGGCAGTCCTGGCAGAGGACCTTGCTCGCGCCCATGAATTGTACCGCCTTCAGCGGACACTCGCTGTCAGCGCTGGTGCCGATATAGGTGCGCCCGCAGCACTGGCACTGGCCTGCGGTGATGACGATCTCCTTCATCAATGGCTCGCCCTGGCTGCCGCCGGTGGTGAAGATGCCCCCACCGGGCTTGCCGGGCGCGGACTCCTGAGTGCCGGACAGGGCCTCGCGCAGCCGGGCGACGATGCCGAGGAACATGGCCTTGAAACCCCGTGTCACGGATGCAAAGAGCACACACAGCACAAGGATGATGGCCACTGCCACGCCGATGGTTGTGAAAAAGCCTGCCATATATCCTCCGAAAAGGGCTTAAAAACAGGAAACGGAACGGTACCTTGCTTCAAGCTGCCGGACAAGTTTTGCGCTGGGCACGTCCTCGTCCCGCACCACCGCGAGATGCTGCAGAAAGTCCGCTTCATTCTTGCAAATGTCGCGGTCGATTTTGTGGTGGAGCGCTCGCTTGTATGTCTCCCGCACTTCATTGACGATGCAGAGCCGTGTCAGCAGCCCCTTCCTTGTCTCAAAGGTGCTGAGGATGGCCCCTGTCTCGTGGACGATGGCATTGGGGCCGCTCTCAAAGACGCTCCCCCAGAGCAGCGCAAAAAGCCCGACAGCAACACAGGCCCACGCCGCCTGCCGTCGCGGCATCTCCCGCCAGTGGAGGAAAAGATAGATGCTGGAAAGCCCCACATAGCCCACCAGCAGCGCATAGCCCGCCAGCATGGTGAAGGCGAGGGCGAGGATGGCGACGCTGTTGGCGAGCGGCAGCAGGAGGGCCGCCACGCCGAGAGAGAGGCCGAGGAGAACGGAGACCTGGAAGGCCAGCAGGGCGATGGTCCCGGGCGAGACGTGGTTCATGCCGATGTCAGAAGAGCAGCTTCCTGATGCCCACGAGGGCGACCTGCGCGCCCTTGGAGTCCACCGGGAAGGTTCGGGTGCAGAAGTCATTGAGCGCCTGCTCCACACAGGGCAGGTTGGAGCTGAAGTCCCTCAGGCTGATGGCGCTCCCGTCCTCCGCAATGTCCACAGATGCGCAGGAAATGGTGATTTCCCGGTCCTCAAGGCCATTGAGGAGCAGGCTTGCCCTGACTTGCCCGTCCTTGAAAAACAGGCTCTTGAGCCTGCCGTACTTGGCGATGTGCTGGTTGATGTAGTCTTTTCCCTTGGAATCCGCCAACTTGTTTGCCAGCATTTCCATGAGTCCCATGCTTCACCTCGCGGGTATAAAATGTGTTCACAGTGGCGGCGGCGCTCACCTGTCCTCGTCGACAGGCTGGGCGACCACGCTGGCGTTGTTGCCGAACTGGCGCGCCCAGCGGATGACCTCCTGCGGCTCGGCCACCGACAGGGTGAGCAGCAGGCTGCCGTCCGGCTGCTCTTCAAGGCGCTGGCTCTCATGCCAGCGGCATTCGCGGATATAGGGGATGGCCTCGCCCGTAAAACGCAGGGTGATGGTCTTTGGCGTCTCCCCGAGGAAGGCCATGAAGGCGTTTTTCTGGCGCTCATGGAAGCCGTCGTCGCCGCGTGTATCCGGTGGCAGGCAGATGCCCGTGGGCTGGATCTCGCGGATGCGGCTCACGCGAAAGACCTTCCACGCCGGGGGCTGTTCGTCCACGGTGCGCGCATAGAGATAGAGCGTGCGCTGCCGCAGGTAGAGGTGTCGAGGGTCCACCTCGCGCCAGCTTTCCGTCCAGGTGCCGCTGCGGCAATAGCGCATCCGGATGCGCCGGCCTTCGCCGATGGCGGCGGTGAGCGCCTGGAAGATCTCCGGCTGCACGCCATAGGCCTTTTCCGTGACTTCATTGTCGAAGCAGCGGAGCAACTGCTCCCGGAAAGGGCTTTCGAGGCCATAGGCCAGCTTGCGGCCCACCTCGATGGCCTTGGCCGCCAGCAGGCCGTCGGCGGAGGTGCTGAGGTATTCCAGCGCGAACAGCAGGATGACCCGGTCGGAAAGGCTCAGGTCCTGCAGGGGCGTGAGGCGGTCCTCGGTGATGCGGAAGCCGCTGCCCTTGCGATATTCAAAGCAAAAACCCAGGGAGGCGAGGGCATCCTTGTCCTTGTAGAACTGGGAGCGGGAGATGCCGAAGGTGTTCAGGACCGTTTCAAGGCTCTGTGCCGGAAAACTCCTGATTTCCCGCATGATGTGCAGGAGCCGCAGGGTCCGGCCCCCCTCCGGGGCCTCATGGCCGGGGCCCTTGCCCCGTGCGGCAGCCCGTTTTTGCTGTGTGGAATGTGTGGTCTCCATGGCGCTATCTATACGCACCGGAAAGAAAGCCGCGCAAGGGGAAAATTCCGGTTCCAGTCCACCCCGTGGTGGACCGGGACAAAGTTTTTGCTGCGGCCCTCTGGAAGCAGGGGCGGTCAGTCCTCACAATGGCTCCCCAGGCAGGGCAAGGCTTTGTTGCCGCACCTGCTCCTCCCCATGCGGGGCAGAAGGGGGGACCGCGCGGATGCGTTGCCAATCACGGGGACAAACCCGCTTTATGCAAGACCTGGAGTTCGCGATCCCATGTGGCTAAAGGACGCAAAAAATGGCTGTCGTCTGCAACTTGCCCCATGGTTGCCCCGTTTTTCGTGGCCTTCATCGGATTTCTGCGAACACCACTGAACGGCAAAAACAGAAAAAGCCCGCTCTGCTCAAGGCTTTGCGGGCTTCTTCGTACTTTGCTGAAAACTTCTTTGGCGAGGGAGGAATGAGAATATCATCTATAATATGTTGAAATTATAAATATATTTTGTTTGCATTAGCGTATAATACCCTGGAGAATACCCCAAGATTTTTTTGATATTTTTAGATAGTGTCGTCATTTGATATTCGCCCAAATCGCTATACATCTGATATGCACAGCAGCCAGGAATGAAGCCGTATTTTTCGCATATCGAGTGGCGATACCCCGCCAGCGCTTCAATTCCAAAAAGGCATTTTCAATAAGGTGCCGAAGTCGATAAAGATATTTATCGTAAGGACGTGGACGTTTCCGGCTTTTACGAGGAGGGATGACAGGATTTACGCCGGCCTGTTGGAGCGACTCGACCAGCCCATCGCTATCATATCCCTTATCTGCCAAAAGGTACTCGGCATCTATTCCCTCGATAAGTTTGCAAGCTTGCGAACAATCTGCAACGGGACCTGCTGTAATAAACATTCTGACCGGCATACCATGCGCATCCACGGCCAGATGTATCTTGGAGTTGAGCCCCCTTTTGTGCGTCCCATATCCTGATTG